>JBDTRG010000145.1:0-17105 GCA_039931775.1 Betaproteobacteria bacterium
GCGATGTACTTGACGACGGCGAGGTCGTGCGAGATGAAGATGTAGGAGAGCTGGAACTCGTCCTGCAGGTCCTGCAGCAGGTTCAGCACCTGCGCCTGAACCGAGACGTCGAGCGCCGACACCGACTCGTCACAGATCAGGATGTCGGGTTTCATCGTCAGGCAGCGCGCGATGGCGATCCGCTGGCGCTGACCGCCCGAGAACTCGTGCGGGTACTTGTAGAACGAGACCTCGGGCAGGTCGACTTTCTGCAGCAACTCGAAGGCGAGCTCCGTGCGTTCCTGCGCGTTCGCGCCGATGCCGTGGATGTCCATCGGTTCGGTGAGGATGTGCCCGACGGTGAAACGCGGATTGAGCGAAGCGTACGGATTCTGGAAGATGATCTGGATGCGCCGTTTGTACGGCATGAATTCGCGCTGCGACATCGCCAGGATGTCGCGACCCTCGAAGATCGCCTCGCCTGCCGATGCCTCATGCAGGCGCATCAGCGTCAGCCCGACGGTGGTCTTTCCCGACCCGGACTCGCCTACCAGCCCGAGTGTCTTGCCCTTCGGCAGCCGGAACGACACGTCCTTCACCGCCTCGAACTTGCGCCGACCGAACAATCCCTCGCGCGAGTAGAAATCCTTGCCCAGCCCCTTCACGTCGAGGATGATCGGATCGCTTGCCGCGATGCCGCGATGCCGCTCGGCAAGGTTCATCGCGTGCGCGCCGCCGTCCATGAAATCCTCGATCACCGGCAAACGCACCGGACGGCGGTCGAGGCGCGGCCGGCATTGCAGCAGCGCCTTCGTGTACGGGTCCTGCGGGTTCTCGAAGACGCGCCGGGCCGGGCCCTGCTCCTTGATCTCGCCGTTGCGCATCACGACAACGTAGTCGGCGATCTCGCCGACCACCGCGAGGTCGTGCGTGATGAACAGCACCGACATCTGGTGCTTCTTCTGCAGTTCGCCGATCAGGTCGAGGATCTGCTTCTGGATGGTGACGTCGAGGGCGGTCGTAGGCTCGTCGGCGATCAGGAGTTTCGGCTCGCACGCGATCGCCATCGCGATCATCACGCGCTGCTGCTGGCCGCCCGACATCTGCGACGGGTACGCGTTGACCTTGTATTCGGGGTCCGGGATGCCGACCTCGTCCAGGAGCTCGATGGCGCGCTTGCGCGCCGCTCCGGGCCGCATGCCCATGTGCAGCCTCAGCACCTCGGTCAACTGGTATCCGACGGTGAAGACCGGGTTCAAAGACGTCATCGGTTCCTGGAAGATCATCGAGATCTGCGCGCCGCGAAGGCGCCGCAGATCGCCCGGCGACAACTCGACCACGTTGCGGCCGCCGAACAGGATGCGGCTGCCGGGGTCGATCAGCGAATTCTCCGGCGGCAGGAGGCCGAGGATCGCGAGCGAAGTGACCGATTTGCCGCTGCCCGATTCGCCGACCAGCGCGACCGTCGTGTTCATCGGGATGTCGAACGAGACGCCCCTGACCGCCTCGAACACGTGATCGCGATCGAGCCGGAACGAGACCTTGAGGTCGCGGATGCTGACGAGCGGTTCTTCCACGGCGTTTGCCATCATGCGCCCGCGAGACCTTTGAGCTTCGGATCGAGCGCATCGCGCAGCGCATCGGTAAAGAGGCTGAACGCGGTCACGAGGATCGCCATCGCGGTGCCGGCGGCGACGAGCTGCCACCACTTGCCGAGGATGAGCTCGTTCTGCGCCTCGTTCAGCATCGATCCCCACGACACGACATCCACCGGGACGCCGAAACCGAGGAACGACAGGATCACCTCGGCCTTGATGAATCCGACGGTGTAGATGGAGAGCTGCACCAGGACCACGTGGCTGATGTTCGGGAAGATGTGCACGAACATCCGCCGCGCATTCGATGCGCCGATTGCGTCGGCGGCCTGTACGTACTCGCGCGACTTGTGCTTCAGGTATTCGCCGCGGATCAGCCGGAACGTGCCGGTCCAGCCGGTGAGCCCCAGGATCAGGATGATCGTCAGCGTTCCCTTCTGCTGAAGCACCGCGGCGACCGCGAGGATCAGGAGCAGGTACGGGATCGAGTTGAACACGCTGTAGAACCAGTTGAACGCGTCGTCGACCCACTTGCCGTAGTAGCCGGCGACGGCGCCGAAGAGCGCGCCGAGGAACGTCGCGACCGCCGCCGCTGCGAGCCCGACAAAGATCGACGTCTCCGATCCCTTGATCGTCTTCTTCAGCACGTCGCGGCCCCACTTGTCGCCGCCGAGCGGCAGCGTCGGCGCGCGGGCATCGGCCACTTCGGCGCGCTTGCCCTTGGCATCCTTGCGTATGTCGGCCATCACGTCGGCGAGCGGGTCGACGGATTTTCCGGCGTCGCCGGCCGGCGCGGCGGCATCGACGCCCGCCGGCTTCTTCTCTCCTTTGAGCTCGGCCAGCACGTCGCCGATCGGGTCGACCACTTCGGACTTGTACTCGATCGCCGGGGTGGCGGACGCCGCGGGCGTCGCCGACGCGGCGGGCGTGCCGGCCTCGATGTCAGCGCCGAGAAACGAGGGCGGCGCGTAGTTGACGCCGGTCTCCTTCGCCCAATCGCCTGCGATCAGCCCTGTCGCGGAGGCAATCATCATCAGGACGAACACGACAACGATCGCCAGCGAAACCATGCCGACGTGATCGGACTTGAGGCGCTTCCAGGCGAGCGCCCAGAGCCCGGGTGAAACGGTGTGCGGAACCTCTCGAACCATCCGGGTTGGGGCGTTCATCGCGATGTCGTTGGCCATCGTAGCGCCTTTCACTTGAGCTGGACGCGCGGGTCCGCGGCCTTGTACATCAGGTCGGCCAGCAGATTCGACACCATCGTCGCGACCGCCACGTACACGGTCAGCGCCTTGATGACAGGGAAATCCGACCGCTCGACGGCGAGGATCACCTCGCGGCCGATGCCAGGAATCGAGAAGAATCGCTCGATCAGGAACGAACCCAGCAACAATCCGGGCAATCCGGCCATCAGGTGCGTGATGATCGGGATCGACGCGTTGCGCAGCACGTGGATCCACATGATGCGGTTCTCGGAGAGCCCCTTCGCGCGCCCGGTCCGCACGTAGTCCTGATTGATCTCGTCCAGGAAGAACGTGCGGTAGAGCCGCAGGTTCGGCGCGATGCTCACCGTGAGCCCGATCAGGATGGGCAGCGCCGAGAAGACGAGCAGGTTCTCCCGGAAGCTGTTGCCCCAGCCCTGCACCGGAAACCAGCCGAGTTTGTACGCGAAGAAATACTGGAAGACGATGATGTAGACGAGGATCGAGATCGACAGCCCCACGGTGCAGACGATCATCACGAGCCGATCGGTCAAAGATCCGCGCACGTAGGCGACGGCGAGAGCGAGCCCGAGCGAGCACAGCGTATCGAGGATCAGCAGCGGCACCAGCACGGTCAGCGACGGGCCGAGGCGAGTCGCGAGGATGTTCGAGACCTTTTCGTTGGTGCTCCACGACGCGCCGAAATCGCCGGTCAGCACCTGCTTGATGAAGATCCACAGCTGAACGTAGAACGGCTGGTCGACACCCAGCTGGCGGCGGATGTTGTCGATCTGCTCCTGGTTGGAGATTTTCCCGGCAAGCACGTACGCCGGGTCCCCGCCGATCCAGTTGAACAGAATGAACACCAGCAGGATCACCCCGAGCATCGTCGGGATCATCTGCCACAGGCGCCGGATGATGTATGCGGTCATGGTTGTCGAGCCTCAGCCAATTGCATAACGGGACCACCCGGGCAATCGTCGCCCCCGCGCACGCGCGGGCCCAGTGTCGTTCGTCACGCGTCGCTGGGTCCCCGCCTGCGCGGGGACGACGGCAGTCATATTATGGATATCACGGTACCGCCCGCATCGTACGCTGCTACTTCTTCTCGGGCGCAACGTCGATGTATTGCCATTCCGAATGCAGGATCGGGTGCTTCTTGTAGCCCTGCACGCGCGCCTGGACCAGCATGTTGCGGTAGCGGCTGATGTCGAGCCGCCACGGCGCATAGGTCTCGATGATCTTCGCCATCTCCCGATACAGGCGGTTGCGCTCCGGGGAATCGGGCATCTTCAGCGTCTGCTCGTACATCTTGTCGTATTCGGGAATCGCCGCGCACGCATTATTGCTCTGGTAGATGTTCTTGCCGTAGAGGAGCTGCATGAAATTGTCGGCGTCGGGGTAGTCGGCGATCCACGCCGCCGTGCGCGCCATGAGCTTGCACTGCTTCTCGAGTTTCAGCAGTTCGGCGAACTTGTCCTTCTGGACCTCCATCTTGATGCCGATCGCGTCGTAGGACTTCTTCCACATTTCGTCCATCTGGCGACCGAGCGAGTCGGGCCGCGACGCGTAGCGAATGACGAGCGGCTTTCCGTCGGGCAGCGTGCGATAGCCGTCCGCGCCTTTCTTGTAGCCGAACTTGTCGAGCAGCGCGTTCGCGCCGGCGGGGTCGTACTTGACGCTCGACTTGTAATTCGGATCGTGACCGACGACGCCGGGCGGAATCGGAAACTGCGCCTCGACCGCCTGTCCGTTGCGCACGACTCTGATCTCCTCCTCGACGGGGTAGGCCATCGCCATCGCACGGCGCAGCGCGATCTTTTCCTTCGTGAGCCCGCCAACGACCGGATCCTTCAGGTTCCAATAGTGGTAGGTGATCTCCGGATCGACGAAGCGCGACAGCTTGACGCCCTTCTTCTGCAATTCGGGCGTGAGCGCGCCGTTGATCAGCACCTTCGGCGCGAGCGGACCCTCCATGTTCATCAGGTCGAGCTCGCCGTTCTGAAAGGCGAGCAGGCGCGACTGGTCTTCTTCCATGATGCTGATCTCGATGCGGCCGACCTGCGGCATCTTCTTGCCCTTCATCTCCTTCACGATCTGCGCATCCACCGGGTCGGTGCCCGCCTTGAAGTCCCAGACGAATCCACGGTAGTCGGGATTGGCTTCCAGGTAGATCTTCGACGATCGGACCCATTTCGCGAGCATGTACGGGCCCGTTCCCACCGGGTTCGACATCGCTCGACCGCCCTCGTTGCCATACGCCACGATGACCTCCCGCGCGACGGCGCTCGTCGGTTCGTGCGCGAGCACGTATGGCAGGTTGTAGTCGGGCTGCTTCAGTTTGATTCGCAAAGTGTAGCGGTCGATCGCCTCGAGACCCGGCACCTTCGCCGAGTAGTCGAAGCTGCCCATCTCCTTGGCTTTCGTCGCCTGCTCGTCCAGGCCGACGATCTTGCCGTCGAGGAGCCAGGTCCACGGCGAACGGATCTTCGGATCCATCAGCCGCTTCAGCGAATACACGTAGTCATCGGCGACGAGCTCGCGCTTCTCGCCCTTGAACGCCGGGTCCGGCGTGAAATAGATGCCCTTCCTGAGCTTGATCGTGTACGTCTGCCCGTTGTCGGTGACCACCGGCAGGGCTTCGGCGGTAAGCGGGACCAGTTTCGCGGGCCGCGCCATGTAGTCGTAGGTGAGCAGCGTTTCGAAGATCACCTGCTCGACGGTGCCCGAGTAGAGATCGTGCGCCGCCGCCGGATCGAAACCTTCCTCACCGGCCGGAAACACGTGTCGGATCACCTTGTTCATGTCGGCCGCGACCGCGATCGGCGTCGGACCGATGGCGAGCGCCACCGCAACAAGGGCAGCGAAGATCGGCCTGCACGCCGCGGCGCGGGTAACCGGCGAAGGATTCATTGGATGTCGCCTCTCGTTGAAGCGCGCGCTATTTACGCGGCGCAATGTCCATGTAGACGAATTCGGCATTGAGGACCGGGTGCTTCTTGTAGCCCTGTACCCACGGCCAGAGGATCTGGTTGCGCTCGCGCGACACGTGCAGGCTCCACGCGCCGTCGACTTCCATCTGCCGCGTCATCTCGAGAAAGAGCACGTTGCGCGCCGGCGAATCGGGCATCTGCGTGGATTTGACGTAGAACGCGTCGAACGCTTTGGACTCGTAGCAACCGTTGTTGCTCTGACCCGAATTCGGTCCGTACAGAAGCTGCATGAAGTTGTCGCCGTCCGGATAGTCGGCACTCCACGCGAATCCGGAAAGCATCAACTGGCAGGCCTTGGCTGCCTTGACGCGGTCCGCGAACGTCATCACCTGGAACTCGATCCGCACGCCGATCGTGTCCATCGATTTCTTCCACAGCTCGTTGAACTCGCGGTCGAGCGCCGACGATCCGGCTGCATACTTCAACGTCAGCGGCTTGCCGTCCGGCAGCGTCCGGTTTCCGTCCTTGCCGCGCCGGTAGCCGAAGTAGTCGAGCAGCTTGTTGGCGAGCGCCGGGTCGTATTGATTGATGCTCCGGTATGAAGGTTCGTGGCCGACGACTCCGGCGGGAATCGGCATCTCGACGGGCACCGCCTGGTTCTTGCGGATCACCCGGATTTCTTCGTCGAGGTTGTAGGCCATGACGATCGCGCGGCGCAGTGCGATCTTCTCCTTGCTGAATCCGCCGACCAGCGGATCGCGGAAATTGATGTACGAGTACGAGATGTCGGGATCGATCGCCCGGTACACGGAGATCCCCTTGTCGACCCATTCGGGCTTGAGGGACTTGTCCGTGTCGAACACCTGGGACCGGAATGTCGCCGGAATATTGAGGTAGTCGATCTCCTTCTGGTTGAAGGCGAGCCAGCGCGATTGATCCTCCTCGATGATGCTGATCTCGACGCGACCGATCTGCGGCATCGTCTTGCCGCGCATCGCGGCAACGAGCGCGTTATCCCAGGCGTCCGGCATCGGCTGGAAATCCCACGCGAAACCGCGAAAATCCGGATTGGCCTCGAGGACGATCTTCGCCCGCCGGCTCCAGCTCTTCAGCGTGTAGGGTCCTGTGCCGACCGGATGGGCGATCGCATCCTCGCCGTAGGCCTCAATGACTTCGCGGGCAACGGCATAGGACGGCAGGTGCGTCAGGATGTACGGGAAGTTGTAGTCGTTCTTGGTCAACCGGAAACGCAACGTGTGGCGATCGACGGCCTCCATGCCGCGCAGCTTGGCGTCGTAGTTGAACTTACCGGTCTTCTTCGCCTGCTCGGCGAGGTCGTCGAGACCCTCGATCTTGCCTTCGATCAGGAAGGCATAGGGCGAGCGGTTTTTCGGGTCCACGAACCGCATGAACGAATAGATGAAGTCCTGCGCGACCAATTCCCGCTTCGCGCCCTTGAATGCGGGGTCGGGCGTGAAAAAGATGCCCTTGCGTATCCTGATCGTGTAGGTCTTCCCGCCGTCGGCGACCTCGGGCATCGCTTCGGCGACCATCGGCACGACTTTCGCCGGCCGCGCGAGGTAATCGTAGGTGAGCAGGCGATCGAAGATCGCTTCGCAGATCGTGGCCGAGTAGATATCGCTGATCCGCGCCGGGTCGAACCCGGTTTCCGCGGTCGGGAAAACGAAGCGCAGCACCTTGGCGGGGTCGGCGCCGGCCGCGGGCAGGGGCAGCAGCAGTGCCGCGCCCAGCAGGGCGGCGGCCCATTGCCCGGCCACCTGGGCCATGAACCTCCTGCGCATACCCGTCCCCGAAAATGAACGCGGCGTAATGTAACATTTCCCTCTACCCTCGACCATGCGCCCTCTTGGAAGCCGATCGCCCGTCACCGCCGAACGCGTGCCTGCCGAAAAGGTGGTGCGGCGCGGAAGCGCAGGCGTGGGGGAAGAGCCCCCCTTGGCCTCGGAGCGCTTCTTGAAGCCTGCCTTCTGGGATGAGGCGACGCGCGAACTCGGCCGTCGAGACCGCGTGTTGAAGGGGCTGATCCGCGAGCACCCCGGCGTGCACCTGCGCCGGCGCAGCGACGCGTTCACCGCGCTCGCTCGCGCGATCGTCGGCCAGCAGATCTCGGTGGCGGCGGCGGAAGCCATCTGGCGCCGCTTCGCGGCGAGCGTCGCGCCCCGATCCGGATCGAAGCCGGCGCGGCGAGTCGACCCCCGCGCCGTCGCGGCGCAGCCGCATCCCGCATTGCGAGTCTGCGGATTGTCGACGCGCAAGGTCGAATACCTGCAGGACCTTTCCGCCCATTTCGTCTCCGGCCGCCTCGACCCGAAACGCTGGACTGCGCTTGAAGACGAGGCGCTGATCGAGGCGCTCTGCGCGGTGAAGGGCATCGGCCGGTGGACCGCGGAGATGTTCCTGATCTTTCACGAGCTTCGCGCCGACGTGCTGCCGGTAGACGACATCGGATTGAAGAATGCGATGGCGATGCATTACCACGACGGCGAGCGACCGACCCCCGCCGAGATGCGCGAGCGCGCCCTCCTCTGGCAGCCCTATCGGAGTGTGGCGACCTGGTACCTGTGGCGCTCGCTCGACCCGATTCCCGTCGAATACTAGGGAGTTCGATGCCCGATCGCGCGAACCGGGCGCGATCCGCATGAAACGTACAATGCGGGGATGAACGCGGCGGCCCATCCCTATGCGGAACTGACTCCGGACCGCGTGCTTGACGCGCTCGAGTCCGTGGGCCTCGTCGGCGACGGCCGGATGCAGGCGCTCGGCAGCTACGAAAATCGCGTGTACCAGATCGGCATCGAGGACGCGCCGCCCGTCGTCGTCAAGTTCTACCGGCCGGCTCGCTGGTCGGATGCTTTGATCCTCGAAGAGCATGCGTTCGTCGCCGAACTCGCCACCCGCGAGATTCCCGTCGTCGCAGCCCTCGACTTGGGCGGGCGCACGCTACATGGTTTCGGCGATTTCCAGTTCGCCGTGTATCCGAGGTGTGGAGGCCGGGCGCCGGAGCTTTCCGACCGCGCGACGCTCGAATGGATGGGCCGCTTCCTGGGACGCATTCATGCGATCGGCGCGCTGGCGCCATTCAGGCATCGCCCTACGCTCGACATCGACACGTTCGGCGTCGAGCCGCGCGATTGGCTGCTCGCTCACGACTTCATCCCGCCGGATCTGGGCGACGCGTGGCGCAGCATTTCGGCGCAGGCGCTCGACGGTGCGCGCCGCGCGTTCGACCGCGCCGGCGACGTCTCGAAGCTGCGGCTGCACGGCGACTGCCACTCCGGCAACGTGTTGTGGATCGAGCATGGCGAGTTGCACGGTCCGCACTTCGTCGACTTCGACGACGCGCGCATGGGTCCCGCGGTGCAGGACCTGTGGATGCTCCTCTCCGGCGACCGCGCCGACATGACGCGACAACTCCACGACGTGCTCGACGGCTACCGCGCATTCCACGACTTCGATCCGCGCGAGCTCCACCTGATCGAGGCGCTGCGCACGCTGCGCCTCCTCCACTACTCGGCATGGATTGCCCAGCGCTGGGACGATCCGGCGTTTCCCGTCGCGTTCCCGTGGTTCAACACCCAGCGTTACTGGCAGGACCGAATCCTCGAGTTGCGCGAACAGGTGGCGCTGATGGACGAGCCGCCGCTGGAGTTGCCCTGACGATCCAGCACCGATGTCCGCCGCCACGGTGATAAATAGGGTCAGACTCGACTTTCTTTGCCCTGCGATCCGCCAACGAGTAATGGCGTCGAAGAAAGTCGAGTCTGACCCTACTTTTCAAGCACGCCGTCGACGAGGTGCAGCGTCCGATCGGTGCGCGCAGCGAGGTCGGGATCGTGCGTGACGATGATGAGGCTCGTGCCGACGGCGCGGTTCAACTCCAGCATCAGGTCGAACACTTCTCCGGCGGTGCGGCGGTCGAGGTTGCCGGTCGGTTCGTCGGCGAGCACGCAGCGCGGTTCGGTGACGAGCGCGCGGGCGAGTGCCACGCGCTGGCGCTCGCCGCCGGACAACTCGCCGGGCAGGTGCCTGACGCGATGTCCGAGGCCTACGCGCTCCAGCATCCGCTGCGCCGCGGCGCGGGCGGCTGCGGGTGCCTCCCGCCGGATCGCAAGCGGCATCGCGACATTTTCGAGCGCGGTGAACTCGGGCAACAGGTGGTGAAACTGGTAGATGAATCCGAGCGCGCGGTTGCGAACGTCGCCGCGCGCCTTTTCCGAGAGCGTGGTGAAGTCGATGCCGTCGACGCGCACGTCGCCGGCGCTCGGGGAATCGAGTCCCCCGAGGAGGTGCAGGAGGGTGCTTTTCCCCGAGCCCGACGCGCCGACGATCGCCACGCGCTCGCCGTGCGCAATCGAAAAGTCGACGCCGAGCAGTACCGGCACTTCGAGCGGACCGCTCGCGTACGTCTTCGCGAGGCCGCGGCACTGGAGCACCGGTGGCGCCGCGGTGGCGCCAGGTGCGCCCGGCTCACTCATAGCGAAGCGCGTCGGCCGGGTTGACCTTCGCCGCCCGCCACGCCGGGTAGATCGTGGCGAGGAGCGCCAGCACCAGCGCGATGATGGCGATCGTCACGACGTCGCCGCGTTGCAGGTCGGACGGCAGCTCGTTGATGTAGTAGACGGTCTTGTCGAGAAACTGGACGTTGAAGAGCCGCTCGATCGCCGGCAGAACCGTGCCGACGTTCAGCGCGAGCAGAATTCCGCCAGCCACACCGATCAGCGTGCCGATCATCCCGATCAGCGCGCCCTGGATCATGAAGATCGTGGTGATCGACAATGGCGACGCCCCGAGCGTACGCAGGATCGCGATATCGGCCTGCTTGTCCGTGACCGTCATCACCTGGGCCGACACGATGTTGAAGGCGGCGACCGCAATGATCAGCGTCAGGATGATGAACATGACGCGCTTCTCGATCTGCACGGCCCGGAAGAAATTGGCGTGGCTGCGCGTCCAGTCGCGGATCTCGGCGTCGATGCGTAACGACCCGGCCAGCTCGCGCGCCACCGCGGGAGCGTAGAAGAGGTCGTCGAGCTTCAGCCGCACGCCCGATACTCCATCCTGGCGATAGAGCTTCTTCGCATCGTCGATGTCGATGAGGGCGAGTCCGCTGTCGAATTCGTACATCCCGACCTCGAACACGCCGACGACCCGGAAGCTCTTGAGGCGCGGCAGCGTCCCGGCCGGCGTCATCGTGCCCTGCGGCGTGATCACCACCACCGTATCGCCGCTTCTCACGGCAAGCGCGCGCGCGAGCTCCGAGCCGAGGACGATCCCGAATCCGCCGGGCGTCAGGTTGTCGAGCGAACCGGAGCGCATGTGGGCGCCGATGTCGGCGACCGTGCCCTCCCGCGCCGGATCGATGCCGCGGATCAGCGCGCCGCGATTCGACTCGCCGGCCGAGATCATCGCCTGACCGAGCACGTACGGCGCGGCCGCCTTGACGCGTGGATTCGCCAGCGCTGCCTTGGCCACCGCCGCATCGTCGGCAAGCGTCGGCATCCCGCGGATCTCGATGTGCGAGGCGACCGCCAGGATCCGGTTACGCAGTTCTTCCTGGAAGCCGTTCATCACGGACAAAACGACGATCAGCGCGGCAACGCCGAGTGCGATGCCCGCCATCGAGGTCAACGCGATGAACGAGATGAACGAGTTGCGCCCGGAGCCACGGCGTGCGCGCGTGTAGCGAAGGCCGACGGTGAGCTCGAACGGTGACAAGGGGGCGTATCGCGCTGGGCGCGCGCCAAGGAAGCGGCAGCAGTAACGATTATCGCATGCGGTGCTAGACTCGCCTGGGCCCCCGCGGCTTCCCGTCGAGCGCGGCGACCCTTGCGCCGCGTCACCCCATGCAGCTCGTCCTCGTCCTTCCCGACCTTTTCGCCGAGCGCGACGCCGCCGCACCGCCCGTACGCGCAACGGCGCTCGCGCGCCTTCTGGCCCTCGCGTCGGAACCGGAGCGCGACGCGGACGGACCCGACGCGGCGCTCGCCTCCCTCTATGGCATCGAACGCCAGACCGATTGGCCGACCGCGGCGCTCGAAGTCGCATCGCTCGGGATCGATCCGGCCGGCGCCTATTGGCTCGCGGCCGATCCGGTGACGCTGGACGTCGGACGCGATGACGCCCTCTTCGCCGGGATGGCAGACGGCCTCGCGCGCGCCGACGCCGACGCGCTCACCGCCACGCTCAACGCGCACTTCAGGGATGACGGGCTCACGTTCATCGCGCCGCGGCCCGACGCGATGTTCGCCCGCGTCGCGATGCCACCGCGCCTTCGCACGCATCCTCTGGCGATTTCCTCCGATTCCGCGCTGCGCTCGCGGCTGCCGGAAGGGCTCGACGCAAACATCTGGCGGCGATGGCAAAGTGAAATCCAGATGCTGTTGCACGACCATCCCGTGAACGTAAAGCGCGTGCGCGCCGGCCGTCCGCCGGCCAACACCGTATGGTTCTCGGGCGGCGGAACCCTGCCGCCGCGGCCGACGGGCAAGCGTTCGATCCGCACCTATGCGCACACCGGCCTCGCGGTCGCCCTCGCCTCCCACGCGGGCTCGCCGGCGCAGCCCGTGCCGGCAAGTCTCACGGATGCAATCGACGGCGCCGTCGATGCCGCACTCGTCGTCGTCGCGCTGTCGCCCGGTCTCGCGCCCGACGCGATCGAGGCCTCGTGGGCCGCGCCTTCGTGGCGCGCCCTCGCATCGGGCCGCATCGGGAGGGTGACGCTGATCGCCGACAACGCCGGCGACGCGGTGACGTGGCGTGTCGATCGCCCGCCGCTTTGGAAGCGCCTCGCCTCTCAAATTCGGGGCCACGATCTCGACGCGTGGGTCGCGGCGGCGCGAAGGCGCGAGTGATGGATATCGTCCGCCGCGACGTCCCCGACGCCGCGGGCAGGCTGGCCGCCGCCGGCGTGCATCCGGTCCTCGCCCGCGTCTTTGCTTCGCGTGGCGTGACCTCGCCCGGCGAACTCAACGTCGACCTCGCGACATTGCCCGCGTTCGGCACCCTGAAGGGCATCGACGCGGCCGCCGCGCGTCTCGCCGATGCGATCGCGTCGAACGAGAAAATCGTCATCGTCGCCGACTATGACGCCGACGGCGCGACCGCTTGCTCGGTCGGTGTGCGGGGGCTCTCGTCGATGGGCGCCAACGTGACCTTCCTCGTGCCGAACCGCTTCGAATACGGTTACGGCCTGACGCCTGAAATCGTCGCCGAGGCGGCGAATTGGGCGCCGCGACTGATCGTCACGGTCGACAACGGCATCGCGAGCCACGACGGCGTCGCTGCCGCGGCGATGCGCGGAATCGAGGTGCTGGTCACCGACCACCACCTTCCGGGCGCAACGCTTCCTTCACCGGCGCTCATCGTCAATCCGAACCAGCCCGGGTGCGCGTTTCCCGGCAAGCATCTCGCTGGCGTCGGAGTGATGTTCTACGTGCTGATGGCCACGCGCGCATTGCTGCGCGGTCGGGGTCATTTTGCGGCGCGTGCCGAGCCGAACCTGGGGGCCCTCCTCGATCTCGTCGCGCTCGGAACGGTGGCGGATGTCGTCTGCCTCGACCGGCTCAACCGGACGCTGGTGCGCCACGGTCTCGATCGCATCCGCGCGGGGCGCGCGCAACCCGGCCTCCTGGCCCTGTTCGCCGCAGCGGGCCGCGACCCGCGCCGCGCGACGTGCTACGACCTGGGATTTGTCGCCGGTCCACGCCTCAACGCCGCCGGCCGGCTCTCCGACATGGCGATCGGCATCCGATGCCTCCTCGCCGATACGGCAGCGGCGGCGTTGCCGCTCGCGACCGAACTCGATCGGCTGAACCGCGAGCGCCGCGATGTCGAAACGACCATGCAGGAAGCGGCGCTGGCCGATCTGGAAGCGCGCGCGTTGGCGGGCTCGGATGAGGACGCATACACGCTCTGCCTATACGACCCGCAGTGGCACCAGGGTGTGGTCGGCATCGTCGCGGGCCGACTCAAGGACCGCTTTCATCGTCCCGCCATCGTGTTTGCCCGGGGCGCCGGCGGCGAATTGAAAGGCTCGGGCCGATCGATCGCCGGATTTCATCTGCGCGATGCGCTCGACCTCGTCGCCAAGCGTGCGCCGGAGCTCATCGCCAAGTTCGGCGGCCACGCGTATGCGGCCGGCCTCACGCTCGCCGAATCCGACCTGCCGCAATTCACCGCAATGTTCGAGGCCGTCGCTCGCGAACAGCTGTCGCCGGCGCAGCTCGCGCGGGTAATCGACTCCGATGGAGCGCTCGCTTCAGGCGATCTGACGTTCGAGCTCGCGACCGCGCTGCGCGGCGAGGTCTGGGGCCAGGGGTTTCCCGCCCCCGTCTTCGACGACGTGTTCGCGGTTGTCGATCAGCGCATCGTGGGCGGTGCGCATTCGAAGCTGACACTCGCTCGCGGAAACGAAAGGTTCGACGCGATCCTGTTCCGGCACAAGGATCCGTTGCCGGCGTCGATCCTCGCCGCGTACCGCCCCGAGATCAACGAATGGAACGCAACGGCTTCGCTGCAGCTCGTCGTCGAATACTGGCGCCCGGCCTGACACGCGGCGGGTGGCAGCGTTGTGCGGCGCACCATCGCGGTTATAATCGATGGGTTTGGCCCGCCGTACCCGGGGCCTCGTATTCCGAACGAGAGATCCGCCGATGCGCCTCAAAGACAACGTTGCGATCATTACCGGTGCCGGCCAGGGCATCGGCCAGGCGACCGCATCCAAGTTCGCCGCGGAGGGCGCGAAGGTCGCCGCGTGCGACATCAACAAGGCATCGGTCGACGCCGTGGTCCGGCTGATCGGCGAGAGCGGCGGACAAGCGCTGGGATTCGTCGTCGACGTCACGAACAAGGACAGCATCGCGCGAATGGTCGACGCCGTCATGGCCAAGTGGGGACGGATCGACACGCTCGTCAACAACGCCGGCATCGTCGATGACGCGCAATTCAAGAAGATGACCGAAGACCAGTTCGACCGCGTCATCGACGTCAACCTGAAGGGCGTCTACAACTGCACGAAGGCGGTCGTCGACATCATGCTGGCCCAGAATTCGGGGTGCATCCTCAACGCGTCGTCGATCGTCGGCATCTACGGCAACTTCGGCCAGACGAATTACGCGGCCACCAAGTTCGGCGTCATCGGCATGGTCAAGACCTGGGCGCGCGAACTGGGACGCAAGGGCATTCGTGCGAACGCCATCTGCCCCGGATTCATCGAAACGCCGATCCTGGCGTCGATGCCGGCCAAGATCAAGAAGATGATGGAAGAGCGCGTGCCCATGGGACGGCTCGGCCGGCCCGAGGAAATCGCCGCCACCTACGCGTGGCTCGCGTCGAGCGAGGCGTCGTACATCAACGGCGCGGTGATCGAAGTGACGGGCGGCGCGACGCTCTGACATCATTGCGCGGGCTCGTCCATCCGTCCGGCTTCCCCCGGGGGGCAGCGCGGGGTAGCATTCGCGATCGCCCCTTTCGCCGCCACGCCATGCGTCCACCCTATTTCGTACTCGCCTCGCTGATCGCGTGCGCCACCCTCGGCGCCGCCCCCGCGGCCGTCGCACAAAAGGCCGACCCCGCCCCCAAGCCGGACACCTATCTCTGCCCGCACGTCACCGGCAGCGCCATCGATTGCTATCTCGACGCCGTCGAGCACCTGTATACGATGTGCCGCCACATCAAGAGCATCGAGATCATCGAATTCGGCTACGAAAAATCCGACGAAGGCGTCAACGGCGCCAAGACGGCGTATTGCATTGAAAAACACGAGCTGTCGATGAAGCGCCCGCTTCAGACCGCGGTGCGCGAGGCCGGCAAGCGTCGTAGCACCGTCGACGCGCTGCAGTCGCTGCACGTTTACTGGCTGGGTTCGCTGGCCGAGCTCAAGTGGGCCCCGGGGGAAAGCGACGAGGCGTACAAGAGCCGTGTCGCCAAACCTTACGGCGTGTTCCAGGAGCGAGCGATGCTCGTCCGCCTTACGCTGCAGGAACCCGTCGGCAAAGCCACAAAAACCGCGCCGGCGGCGCCCACCAAGTCCAAGAGTCCAAACTGAGCGACGCGGCGCCTGTCGCCGGTACCAACGCCGGCTCGAAGGCGCCGGACTCCCAACTGGCCGCGATCTTCGGCGAGAACGGCAGCCTCGCCCGCGCACTGCCGGGTTTTCGCTTCCGCGCGCAGCAACTCGCGATGGCCGACGCGGTCGCCCGCGCCATCGCCGAGCGAACCGCGCTCATCGCCGAGGCGGGCACCGGCACCGGCAAGACCTTCGCGTATCTGGTTCCAGCGCTGCTCTATGGCGGAAAGGTGATCGTCTCCACCGGCACCAAGACGCTGCAGGACCAACTCTTCCAGCGCGACCTGCCGCTGGTTCGCGACGCGCTCCGCCTGCCGGTCACGCTGGCGCTGCTCAAGGGCCGCGCAAACTACGTCTGCCATCATCATCTCGAGCGCACCGCGGCGGAAGGCCGACTGCCGTCGCGAGAGGACGCGCGGCACCTGCCCAAGATCATTGCGTTTTCGCGGGCGTCCGAATCGGGCGACCGCGGCACGCTCGCCGATGTCCCCGAGAACGCGGCGATCTGGCCGCTCGTCACGTCGACACGCGACAATTGCCTCGGCAGCAACTGCGCCTATCACGGCGATTGCTTCGTGCTGAAGGCCCGCAAGGCGGCATTGGAAGCCGATGTCGTCGTCGTCAACCACCACCTGTTCTTCGCGGACGTGATGCTTCGCGACGAGGGGCTCGCGGAGCTGCTGCCCGCGTGCAATACGATCGTCCTCGACGAAGCGCACCAGCTTCCCGATACGGCGACGCTCTTCTTCGGCGAGCAGCTGACGGCAGGGCAGCTCGCCGAACTCGCGCGCGACGCCGAGGTCGCCGCCCGAACCGGCGCGCGCGAGGTCGCGGACCTCCCCGATGCCGCATCGGGGGTTGGGCCCGCGATCCGCAAGCTGCGCATGGCGCTTGGCGAGACGCCCGGCAAGATCAGTCAGCGCGATGCCGTCGCCAAAGAGGGGTTCGCGGACGCGCTCGACGAACTCACCGCGGCGCTCGACCGCCTGTCGACCGAGCTCGCCCTTTTTGCCGAGCGCAGCGAAGACATCGCCAACAGCGCGGCGCGCGCGGCGGACGCCGTCGCCCGCCTCGCACGCTGGCGGGCAGGCCTCGAGGTGCCCGCGCCGGATGAAACCGAGTCCGGCACCGCGTGGATTCGATGGGTCGACGTGACGCAGTCGGGATGGCAGCTGCAGGCTTCACCGCTGTCGGTCGCCGAGGTGTTTTCGCGGCAAGTCGCCGATTCCGGCCGCGCGTGGGTGTTTACCTCGGCCACGCTCGCCGTCGGCAACGATTTTTCGCTGTACCAGCGCGAGCTCGGGCT
>JBDTRG010000146.1:0-19427 GCA_039931775.1 Betaproteobacteria bacterium
AGGCCGATCAGCACGTACGGGACGATCTTGCCGGTCATCACCTCGAGCGCGTTCGCCGGCGTCGCGAGCAGGTTTTCCATCGTCCCGCGCTCGGTCTCGCGCGTGATCGCGAGGCTGGTCATCAGCACCATCGTCATCGTCAGGATGACGCCCATCAGCCCCGGGACGATGTGGTACTGGGTGATCGCCTCCGGGTTGTAGCGCGGGTGGATGCGCACCTCGAAGGCGCCAGGCGTCGCGTTGAGCGGCGCCAGCGGCCCCGTCAGCTCGCGCGCCAGCACGTTCTGCGCCACCTGGTTGATGGCGCCAATCGCGTTGCCCGTCGCTGCCGGGTCGGTCGCATCCGCTTCGACGAGAAGCGCCGGCCGCTCGCCGCGCACCAGCGCGCGCGAGAAGCCCTCGGGAATCGTGACGACGAATTGCACGGCGCCGACCGTGAGCAGCCGGTCGACGTCGGCTTCGTCGACGGCCTCGCGGACGAAATCTAGGTAGTCGGTGTTCCTGAGGCCCGCGAGGATGCTGCGCGAGAACTCGCTGCGATCGGCATCGCGCACCGCCGCGGGCAGGTGCTTGGGGTCGGAGTTGATCGCGAATCCGAAGAGCAGCAGCTGAATCACCGGAATGCCGACGATCATTCCGAAGGTCAACCGATCGCGTTTCAGCTGGATGAATTCCTTGCCGACGATGCCGAGCCACCGCGACCACGAGAAGATGCGGCTCACGCGCGGGCCTCGGTCGCGCCGTTGCCCGCGTTGCGCATCAGGTGGATGAACACGTCCTCGAGGCCGGGTTCCACGCGCTGCCAGCGATAGTCCGCGTCCGCGATAAACGGCGCGAGCGCGGCGTCGAGTTGCCCGGCGTCGCGCCCGATCACGTGCAGGGTCTCGCCGAAGGCCGCAACCTGATCGACGTCGGGCAGGCCGCGGAGGCGCTGCGCCAGCGCGGGCAACTCCGGCCCATCGACGGACCAGCCGACGAGCCCCTGGCTCGCGACGACCTCCGCATTGGTCCCCTGGGTGAGTAGGCGGCCCTCTAGGATGTACGCGAGTTTGTGGCAGCGCTCGGCTTCATCCATGTAGTGCGTGCTGACGAGCACGGTGATGCCTCGGGCCGCGAGCGCGTGCAGCTCTTCCCAGAATTCGCGCCGTGCCTTGGGGTCGACACCGGCGGTCGGTTCATCGAGCAGCAGAAGGAGCGGCTCGTGCAGCAGGCACGCGGCGAGCGCGAGTCGCTGCTTCCAGCCTCCGGAAAGAGTCCCCGCGAGCTGGTCGCCGCGCTCCTTGAGGCCAAGCGAGTCGAGTGTCGCCTCGGTGCGCTGTCGGCCATCGGGCAGTGCGTACATCCGCGCGATGAAAGTGAGATTCTCGCGAATCGTGAGATCCTCCCAGAACGAAAAGCGCTGCGTCATGTAGCCGACGCGGCGCTTGATCTCGTACGCCTCGCGCCGGATGTCATAACCGAGGCACGTGCCTTCGCCGCTGTCCGGCGTCAGCAGGCCGCAGAGCATCCGGATCGACGTCGTCTTGCCGCTGCCGTTGGGCCCCAGGAATCCGAAGATCTCGCCGGTGCGCACGGTGAGAGCGAGATCGCGGACGACGTGATGCGTGCCGAAGCTCTTGTTGAGGCCGCGGACATCGATCGCGAGGCCGTTTTCCGAAGTCGCGTGGGTCGGCGCTTCCATGCTCGCGGCTAGCGAAGGGTGACGTCGACGGGCTGCCCAGGCTTCAATCCGGCTGCGGCGGCCGGCGCGGGGCGGGCCTCGACGAGGAAGACGAGCTTGGCGCGATTTTCCTTCGAGTAGAGCACCGGCGGCGTGAACTCCGCGCGGTTCGACACGTAATCGATCGTCGCGTTGACCGGGGCGCCACAGCCATCGCAGCCGAACGCAATTTCGTTGCCGGCTTTCACACGCGCGAGTTGCGGTTCCGGCACGTAGAAGCGCACCTTGACGTTGGCGGGCGGCAACAGGCTGACCACCGGGCTTCCGGCGGGCACCCAGTCGCCAGCCGTGTAGTAGGTGTCGTGGACGAGGCCGGCAACGGGCGCGGCGACCGCGCGTTGCGCAAGCCGCCAGTCGCTCTGCGCCACCACTTCGCGCGCAGCGCGGGCATCGGCTTCCGCCGCACCAATCTCGTCGGTTCGGGCCGGCATCCTGGTCGTCGCAACGGCGGCGTTGAGTTCCGCCACGCGTGCCTCGTCGCGTTTCAATTGCGTGCGCGCATCGTCGATCGCGGCACCGCTGATGAATCCGCTGGCAAAGAGCTGCTGCTGGCGCTTGAGATTGGCGGACGAGAGGTCACGCGCTGCCTTCGCCTGCTGCAGTTGCTCGACAACGGTTTCGACCTCGGGCGCCCGCTTGCCGCTCTTGAGATTCGCGAGGCGCGATTCGGCGGCGGTGAGGCGCGCCTCGGCCTCGCGGCGCGCGGCCGTCTCGTTCTCGCGCTCGAGGGCGAACATCGGCGCGCCGGCGGCGACATTCGCTCCCCGCCGCACCGAGAGTTGCGTCAGTGTCCCGGCAAAGGGCGCCGCGACGCGCACATATTCGCCTTCGACGTAGCCGGGAAGCGGACGCTCCCCGGCCGGACCGCACCCGATGATCAGCGCCGCGGCTGCCAGCAGAGGCAGCGCGCGGCGGCGAGACGATGCAACGATCGTCTCCAAGCGGCGCTCAGTACTTCACGGTGCATCCATACGGCGTCGTGCTCGCGACCGCGACCGGCTTGCCCGCCGTCGCTTCGGTCAATGCGGCGCGCACGTAGTTGTTGGCGCCCTTGGCATCGGCGGGGTTCGTCGACCGGCGGTCATCGATCGCGCCGTTGTAGACGAGCTTGCCCGTCGGGTCGATCACGAACATGTGCGGCGTCGTCTTGGCGCCGTAGGCGCGCCCCGTCGCACTGGAGCCGTCGATCAGCGTGGCCTTCGGCGCCGCGCCCTGCCCGCTCATCCAGCCGGCCATCTCGACGCCGGTCTTGTATTCGCCGCTCGACGTGTTGGTCGAGTTGATCGCCAGCCAGACGACGTCCTTCGCGCCCCACTCCTTCTGCAGCGCCTGCATGTTGTTGCTCGTATAGTGCTTGCGCACGAACGGGCATTCGGGATTGGTCCACTCAAGCACGACGAACTTGCCGCGGTAGTCGGCCAGCTTCACCGGTTTTCCGGCGGTGTCGACGATCGTGAAGTCGGGCGCGACCGTGCCGGGCGCGGACGCCAGAGCGGAGCCGGCGGCGATCAGGGTCAGCGTGGTCATGAGGGTAATCGAACGCATGCGCATGAAAATCTCCTCGGTTCGGCGGTGGGGGCGCCCTGGCGTCACAACGACGCGAGCGCATCCAGTACCGTTTGCCGCAACAGGACTTCCGGCAAAAGGACGGGGCCCTTGCCGGGTCGGTACAAAACGTACACCGGAACGCCCGTCCGGCCAAGGGCCGTGAGCGCGCGGGTGATATCGGGGTCGCGGCGCGTCCAGTCGGCGCGCACCAGCGCCACCTTGTTTCGCGCGAAGGCCGACCGGACGTCGGCGGTATTCAGGACGAGCCGCTTGTTGACCTGGCAGGTGACGCACCACGCCGCCGTGAAGTCTACAAACACGGGGCGGCCCGCGGCTGTGAGCTCGGCGACCCGTGACGGCGCGTAAGGCTGCCACTCGGGATCGGCCACGCTCACCCGTCCGCTCCCGGGTGCGGCAGCATCGGCATCGGCGTCGACGTGGAAGAGCGGCCACGCCAGCGTCACCGCCCCGATGAACGCAGCCGCGCCGGCGACCCCCCATCGGCGGGTGCCGCCGGTGCGCACGATATGCCATGCCCACAACGCGAAACCGGTGCACAACAGGGCCAGCAGCAGCCGGACCACGGCGTCGTTGTCGCGCTGGGCGCCCAGCACCCACGCGAGCCAGATGACGGTCGCGTACAAAGGGAACGCAAGCAGCTGCTTCAAGCGTACGAGCCACGCTCCCGACCGGGGCAGTCGGCGGCGCCAGCCGGGGAAGCTCGCCAGCACGACATAGGGCAGCGCCATCCCGAGCCCCAGCGCAATGAACACGGCCAGCGTGAGGGCCGTCGACGCGGCGAGCGCGTAGCCGAGCGCGGCCCCCATGAACGGCGCCGTGCATGGCGACGCGATGACCACCACCAGCACGCCGGAAGCGAACGCGTCCAGCGTGCGGTTGCGTGCGGTGAAATTCGCGACACCCGACGGCACCAGCTGGCCGAATTCGAATACGCCGGACAGGTTCAGTGCCAATACGAAGAAGAGTCCGGCGAGAAGCGTGACCACGATCGGTGATTGCAACTGAAATCCCCAGCCCAGCTGCTCGCCGGCCGCGCGCAACCCGGCGAGCAGGACACCCAGCGCCGCGAACGTCAGCACGACTCCCCCCGCAAACGCAAACGCCTCCTTGTGCAGCGTGGCTCGGGAATCGTGATGCGTGGCGAAGCCCAGCACCTTGAGCGAGAGCACAGGGAAGACGCAGGGCATCAGGTTGAGGAGGATGCCGCCGGCGAAGGCGAACATCAGTGCGAGCGCGAGCGATAAACCGACGCCCGCCGGCGCTTGGTCGAGTGCGGGTGCGGGCTTCAACGCCGGATTGGGACCGGCGACCACCGTGCCGGAAAGCGCAACGTCCAGCGTGGCTGCCCGGACGCCGCCCCCGAATCCATTCGCCGCGCTGATGACACCCGTAACCTGGCGAAGATTGCCGGCGAGATTGAACGACACCGGCAGCGTCAATCGATAGGCGACGCCGTCGCGCTTGACGGTCTGCGGCTGCGACGGCTCGATCGTCGATTCCGCGTACGCGAAGAACTGGAGCGCTCCTGGATCGGTCGCCCCCTCGGACGGAACGAGCTTCAGTTCGATCGATTGCCCTCGACCCTCCGCCGAAACCTGCCAACCGTTGAGCGGGCGCGGCATCGCTGCCCGCGCGGTGGCGATTTCCGCACCCCAGCGAGCGTCCGGCGGAGCTGTTGTTCCGACCGGCAGTGTGACCGCGAGATCCGCGCCTTCGGGAATGCAGACTTCCTTGCAGACGAGCCAGTCCGCCCGCGCATGAAGGACTTGCGGCCCCGCAGGCGAGAACGTGCGCGAAGTCCTGAGCGCGACCGGCAGCAGCACGACGCCGTCGTAGCCGTAGTTGACGAGCGGACCCGCTGGGAGCACGTGCGGCGCCGGCCACTCGATCGGTCCGGCGTCGATTCCGGCGGGAAGCTTCCACTCGAGCGTGGTCGGCAATCCGGAATCGCCGGGATTGCGCCAGTACGTGTGCCATCCCTTTTCCATCGAAAGGCGCAGCGCGACGGTAAACGGCTCGCCGGGAACGATGGCCGTCGTCGCCGCGACGAGTTCGGCCTCGACATGCGCGGTCTTGACCGACGCCGCAAGGCTCAAAGGCGCCCATGCGCAGAGCGCCGCGACGGCAATCGCCGCGCAGGTGCAGGTTGGAATTCGGGGGATCATCGATGGCCTGGGAGTAAACGGCACCCGTTTGGGTCGCCCGCGAGGGGGAAAGGTTCCCGTCGGCCCTATAATTCTACCCGTGCAGCGCGGAAGCCCGCGCAAACCCTGTCCTGCGGTTCGATGTGCGACCCAGGCGTGCTTGCGACGCATTTGCGTTGCCGCAAGCGCGACACCTCCGACGCAAACACGCGGCGCCCCGGCGCGATTCCCCTGGAAGCCTTCCTCGTCTCGACCGGTGTCGTCGCGCTCGGCGAAATCGGCGACAAGACCCAGCTGCTGGCACTGGTCCTCGCCGCGAGGTTTCGAAGGCCGCTGCCGATCATCGCTGGCATGCTGGTCGCGACGCTCGCGAACCATGCGCTCGCGGGCGCGTTGGGCAACGTCGTGCGCGCCCAGGTACCCCCGGAAACGCTGCGGTGGCTCGTCGCGCTTTCTTTCTTCGCCGTCGCCGTCTGGGCGCTGAAGCCGGACAAGCTCGATGCCGACGAGCCGCTGCCCGTCACGCGATGGGGAGTGTTCGGCGTCACGGTCGTCGCGTTCTTCCTGGCCGAGATGGGGGACAAGACGCAGATCGCGACGGTCGTCCTTGCGGCGCGATTTCCATCGCTCGCCGCCGTCGTCGTCGGCACCACATTCGGCATGCTGCTCGCCAACGTCCCGGTCGTGCTGGCCGGCAAGGCCGCTTCCGCGAGGATTCCGTTCAAGGCCGTGCGCATCGCCGCGGCGCTCCTGTTTGCCGCGCTGGGCATCTACGCGCTCGTCGCGACGGAACTGCCGGGTGCCTCCCAGGCCGCGCCGGTATAATCGATCGGTTGCGCCGATCGTTTGGCGCGTCACTGCCGCGCACTCTCCGCAATCGATGAAACCCTACCTCGCCGCCGAGATCGAAGCCGAAGTGCAGGGCCAATGGAAAGCCATCGACGCCTATCGCGCCGTCGAGGACACGAACCGGAAGAAGTTCTTCTGCGTGTCGATGCTCCCGTACCCGTCCGGCAAGCTGCACATGGGGCATGTGCGCAACTACACGATCAACGACATGATGTACCGCCAAATGCGGATGAAGGGGCACAACGTCCTGATGCCGATGGGCTGGGATGCGTTCGGGCTGCCGGCGGAAAACGCCGCGATGAAGAATCGAATGGCGCCCGCCAAATGGACCCGCGAAAACATCGCCTACATGAAGGAGCAGTGCAAGGCGATGGGCTGGGCGATCGACTGGTCGCGCGAGATCTCGACCTGCGATCCCGCGTTCTACAAATGGAACCAGTGGTTCTTCCTGAAGATGCTGGAAAAGGGCATCGCTTACAAGAAGACCGGTGTGGTCAACTGGGACCCGGTCGACCAGACCGTGCTCGCGAACGAGCAGGTGATCGACGGCCGCGGCTGGCGCACCGGTGCGCCGGTCGAGAAGCGCGAGATCCCCACGTACTACCTCAAGATCACCGACTACGCCGAAGAGCTCCTCGCCTGTCTCGACAAGATGCCGGGCTGGCCGGATCGAGTGAAGACGATGCAGGCGAACTGGATCGGCAAGAGCGTCGGCGTGCGCTTCGCGTTTCCGCACGACATCCGCGACGATGGCGGAAAGCTGATCGGCGATGGCCGGATGTACGTGTTCACCACGCGCGCCGACACGATCATGGGCGTCACGTTTTGCGCCGTGGCCGCCGAGCACCCGCTCGCCGCCCGCGCGGCGAAGTCGAACCCGCGGCTCCAGACGTTCATCGACGAATGCAGGCTCGGCAGCGTCATGGAGGCCGACCTCGCGACGATGGAAAAGAAGGGCATGCCGACGGGGCTCTTCGTCACCCATCCTTTCACCGGCGAGAAGATCGAGGTCTGGGTCGCCAACTACGTGCTGATGAGCTACGGCGACGGCGCGGTGATGGGCGTGCCGGCGCACGACGAGCGCGACCTGGCGTTCGCGCAGAAGCACGGCTTGCCGGTCAAGCAGGTGCTGCAAAACGATTTGGTCTCTACGGAAGCGCTGCGTGCCAAGCGTCCACGCACCGAGTACCCCGACCTCTACTTCGATGCGAGCAAGCCCTGGAAGGCGTGGTACGCGGATACGTCTGGCGTCACGACGATCAATTCCGGCGAATTTGACGGCAAGACGCACGAGCAAGCCGTCGAAGCCGTGGCTGCCGCGCTCGCGGACAAGGGTCTCGGCGAGAAGAAAACGACGTTCCGCCTGCGCGACTGGGGCATCTCGCGGCAGCGGTACTGGGGAACGCCGATTCCGATCGTCCACTGCCCGGACTGCGGCGACGTGCCGGTTCCCGAGAAGGACCTCCCCGTCGTGCTGCCCGAGGACTGCGTTCCCGATGGCAGCGGCAACCCGCTCGCGAAGCGCGCCGACTTCGTCGACACGACGTGTCCGCGCTGCGGCAAGCCGGCGAAGCGCGAGACCGACACGTTGGACACGTTCTTCGATTCGTCGTGGTATTTCATGCGCTACGCGTGCCCCGATGCGCCGACGATGGTCGACAGCCGCAACGATTACTGGAATCCGATGGACCAGTACATCGGCGGCATCACGCACGCGATCCTGCATCTGCTGTACGCGCGCTTCTGGACCAAGGTCATGCGCGACATGGGCCTCGTGCACATGGATGAGCCGTTCACGCGCCTGCTGACGCAGGGCATGGTGCTCAACCACAGTTACTTCCGCCGCAACGACAAGGGCGGCATCGACTATTTCCCGCCGGACGCGGTGGCGGCCGATCACGACGACGCAGGCCACGTCGTCGGCGCGCATCTCAAGGCGGACGGCAAGCCGGTCGAGTACGGCGGGCTCGGGACGATGTCGAAGTCGAAGCTGAACGGCGTCGATCCCCAGGACATGATCGAGCGGTACGGCGCGGACGCCGCGCGCCTGTTCGTGATGTTCGCCGCGCATCCCGAGGCAACGCTCGAGTGGTCGGACGCCGGCGTCGAGGGCGCACACCGGTTCCTGAAGCGCCTGTGGGCGTTGGGGCAGGCGCGGATCGACGCCGTGAAATCGGCGCCGACCGCGTTCGATTGGAGCAGCGCCGCCGCGCCGGTGAAAGCCGCGCGTCGCGAAATCCACCTCGCGCTGAAGCAAGCCAACTACGACTACGAGCGGATCCAGTACAACACCGTCGTGTCCGCGGGAATGAAGATGCTGAATGCGATCGACGCGGCGCCCGTCGACGGCGCGGGCGCGGCGGCGCTTCAGCGCGACGGCCTGTCGATCCTGATCCGCATGCTTTACCCGGTGGTCCCGCACCTCGGCTGCGCGCTGTGGGACGGACTGGGCTTTGCCGCCCAGTACGGGCTGCTGCTCGACGCGCCCTGGCCCGTCGTCGACGCGACCGCGCTCGCCCAGGACGAAATCGAGCTCGTGCTGCAGATCAACGGCAAGCTGCGCGGCAGGATCACGATGCCCGCGAGCGCCGATCGCTCGGCCATCGAGGAAGCCGCACGGGCAAGCTCCGAGGTCGCGAAGCACGGAGGCGCCGCCGCGGTGAAGAAGATCGTCGTGGTGCCGGGGCGGCTCGTCAATGTCGTCATCTGAACGCCACCCGCGGCGGGGGATGGCGCGCGTTCTCGTCGCAGTCGCGTGGGTCGCCACGCTTGCGGGGTGCGGCTTCCATTTGCGCGGCGACGTTCACTATGCGTTCTCGTCGCTCTACGTCAGCGCGCCGGCGTCCTCGCCGCTCGCCGCGGAATTGAAGCGCGCGCTCGAAGGCGGCGGAACGACGATCGCGGAAACCGCGGCCGCCGCGCAGGCCGAGCTCGACCTCCTGAACGTCTCCGACGACAAGCAGGTGCTTTCGCTGACGGGAGGCGGGCGCGTTCGCGAGTATTCGCTCGCCAAGCGCGTCACCTTCGGCGTCCGTGACTCGACCGGCCGCGACTGGCTGCCCGCGGCAGAAATCGTGATCCGCCGCTCCTACTCGTTCAACGAATCCGAAGTGCTGGCCCGCGAGGCCCAGGAAGCGCGGCTCTTGAGGGAAATGCAGACTGACGCCGTGCAACAGATCGTGCGTCGCCTGCAGTCGGCGAAGAAGCCTGAGTAGTTCGCGGCCGTGGAACTGCGCCTGAATCAGCTCGCCGGGCATCTCGAGCGCACGCTGGCGCCGGTGTACGTCGTGCACGGCGACGAGCCGCTGCTCGCAATCGAGGCAGGCGATGCCATTCGCGCGGCGGCGCGCAAGGCAGGATGTGACGAGCGCGAGGTCCTCGTCGTCGAATCGGGTTTCAAGTGGGACGCCTTTCTGGCGGCGAGCGCCAACATGGGACTCTTCGGCGCCCGCCGGATGATCGATTTGCGCATCCCCACCGGCAAGCCGGGCGTCGAGGGTGGGAAGGCGCTGGAAGCCGCCGCCAGCCGTCCCAATCCCGACCAGATCCTGCTCGTCACGTTGCCGAGGCTCGATCGCGCGGCGCAGTCATCGGCGTGGTTTTCTGCGCTGGCCGGCGCCGGCGTGTCCGTCGCGGTCTATCCGCTGGATCGCGACGAATTGCCGCCGTGGATCGCCGCACGCCTCTTGCGGCAAGGCCAGCGCGCCGGCCGCGACACCCTCGCCTTCCTCGCCGAACGCTGCGAGGGCAACCTGCTCGCGGCGCGCCAGGAAATCGAAAAGCTCGGCCTGCTGTTGCCGGCTGGCGAACTCGATGGCGAAGCCGTCGAGCGCGCGGTCACCGACGTCGCGCGCTACGATGTCTTCCAGCTCTCGGAGGCATGGCTCGCGAACGATGCCGCGCGCGCGCTGCGGATCATCTCGGTGCTGGAAGCCGAGGGCGAAGGTATCCAGTTGCTGCTGTGGCAGCTTGCCGAAGACGTGCATGCGCTGGCGGCGGTGCTCGACGCGACGGCATCCGGCGCGCCGATCGCCGCTGCGCTCCGCAATGCCCGCGTCTGGGGGAAGCGGCAGGCGGCGATGGAGCGCGCCGCGCGACGGTTCAGATCGGACGCCATCGCGCCGTTTCTTTGCGCACTCGCGCGGCTCGACGCACTGTCGAAAGGCATCGGGCGCGGCAATGTCTGGGACGAATTGCGGACGACCGCGCTGGCGATGGCCGGCAAGCCCTCAGTGCCGCTGCCCGCCCTGCGCTGACGCTTCGCGCGAGCCCATTCCGCGCTTCGACATCAAAAGGGATCCCGACGAGCGTTCGGTCGAGCGCTCAGCGTGGCGGCGCAGGATCGCAGACCGTTTTTCGCTCGAACAGCGTGCAACCGATCATCGGCGTTCCACGCGAGTCGTGCGCAACCATCCGCCAGCGCGTACCGTCGCGCTCCATCGTCATGAATCCGAAGCGGTTGGTCGCCACCAGCCCGGCGATGGCCGTGCCCGGTGCGGGGATCGTCCCGGGCGGCAGCGGCAGCGGCAAATTCGGGTCGATCCAATCGCCGCCGTTTCCGGTGACGAACTGCGTGGGCTGCGGCGTGGAAAAACTGACGACCTCGAACAGATGCACGTGCCCGGACAGCAGGGCCTGCACGTTGGGCGGGAACAGCACCGTCGGCTGCACGGCGTTCAGCACCGATTGCAGCGCGCCGTTTCCCGGATAGGGCTCGTCGGATTTCGCCTGGTTCGGCGCAAACCCCAGGATCGGATGATGATTCATGAAGAAGGCGTTCGGCCGCTTGCCCGAAAGTGCAAACGCGCGTTCGAATTGCGCGCGATACCGGACGTACATCGGATTGTCGGCCGGCAACGGGGTAACGCCGACGAGCGAGGAATCGAAGACGATGAACTGGGTATCGGCGTCCGTACCCGCGCCGAGCGGCACCGCATACGGCTCGCTGTAGTCGCCGATGCCGTCGTCGGCCGCCAGGTTGCAGTCCTGGCGTGCCGCGAGGGGTCGCGGATCGAGGAACCGCCACCAGCCCTGGCCCGCGCGATTGCAGGATTCGTGGTTGCCGCGAACGACGATCCATGGCGCCGTGGCCAAGAGCTTCTGCGCCGGCGCGAAGAGGTCGGCTTCCCACGTATCCCAGCCATAGCCCCAAGGACTTCCCTGGCAGCCGAGGTTACCGCCGGGACAGGCGTTCTCGCGATAGTGATAGTCGCCGACGTGGATGACCAGGTCCGGCGCCGCGTCCGCGGCGGCGGCGGCGAGCGCGGCGAATGGCCAAAGGGAGGAGTTGTTGCACCCCTGGAAGACGTTGTCGCCGGTCTTGATGCGACACCCGGTATCACCCAGCACGACGATTTTGCGCGGATTGGCTTTCGGTAGCGGGAGCGCACGGTCCGCAACCCGGGCGCGCGTCACGCCTGACGGAATGGCCTTCTCGCAGACGAGTACCGGAAAGGCGGACGCCTTCGACGACAAGGGGTCGCTGCGCGTCGGCCGCAACGGTACGGTAGCCGGCGACGCCCGCATATCCATCGGCGCGTCGACGCCATCGAGGGCGATGGCCGGGCAGGTCGCGGCCGTCGTGATCACGCGCGCCATTGCACGGCCTTCCTCGCCCAGCACGACATACGCGTACTTGACCGACGGGTCGCGGTCGGCGACCCGCGTCGGCGTTGCACAGGCGCAGAGAATCGCGGGAATCGTCAACACCCATACGAAACGCGTCATCGCCAGTCTCCCCACAGCAATTGCACGACCGCGAGACCCGCGGTGGCCGCGGTATCCGTTCGCAGCACGCGCGGTCCGAGCCGCAGCGCATGAAAGCCCTTCGCCTGCGCCGCCGCGCTTTCACGGGCATCGAAGCCGCCTTCCGGGCCGATCAGCAACGCGACCGGCGGTGCCGGTTGCGCGATTGCCGCCGGGACTCGATCCGCGTCGGGCAGCATCAGGATACCGCTTCCGTTCCAGCTGCCGAGCCAGTCGGCGAAGTGCCGCGGCGCCAAAACGTCGGGAACGCGGTTGCGGCCGCACTGTTCGCAGCCGGCGATCGCGATCTGCCGCCAGTGCGCCAGTCGCCTTTCGCCGCGCTCGCCGGAGGGCAGCGGCGCGCTCCGCGCGGTGACGAGCGGCTGGATCGCCGTGACGCCGAGCTCCGTCGCCTTGCGTATCGCGTAATCCATCGCATCGTTCGCCGCGACGGCCTGCGCCAATGTGACGGCGAACGGGGACTCTCGCTCCACCGGCAGATAGCGCAAGAGGCGCACGCCGACGCCACGCTTGTCGATGCGCTCGAGCGACGCGTCGTACTCGCCGCCGGTACCGTCGAAGAGCGTCACCGCATCACCGACGGCGAGGCGCAGCACGCGGGCCGCGTGATGCGCAACCGTTTCGTGGAGCTCGATCGCGGTTCCGGCAAGCTCGGGCGCCAGCGGCGCCGGGCTGAAGAATCTCGGGTGCGCCATCACGCGGTCCCGATCGCCGCACCGGCGTCCGGCGCGACGAAATCGAATCCGAAATCGTCGTTTTCGGGACGAAAGCCGATCCGCGCGTAGATCGCGTTGGCGGTCGGATTTGCAACATCCGTCGTCAGGAAGAGCTTGTGCTTGCCGCGCGCGAGCAGTTCGCGCGAGATCAGAGCGACCAGTGTGGTCGCGTAGCCGCGTCCCCTGCCCTCGGGCAACGTGTAGACCGGCGCGATCCGCGCGAAGTAGGGCGCCGCGTCGTTGAACCCGGCGTAGGCGACGCGCCCGTTGTCTTCCCAGATCCAGAAATCCCCTCGCGCGACGCGTTGCGGCATGAATCCGCGTATGCGCTCGGGCGGATCGGGAATTCCGACCTCCACGATGAACGCGATCTGCCGATCGATCAGCCACTCGACATCATCGGCGACGGCGACGCGCGCCCGGCCGGGCGCCGTTGGAACCTCGTTGACCGCCGTCAGCATGTGCTGGCGCATGCAAACGCGAAGCACGTGCGCCCGCCCGGTGAGCTCGCGCCACCTCCGCGCGAAGGCTTCGCAGCCCGCCCGCGCGCCCGTGACGCCCTGGAGTTGCGGCCAGTCGCGCGCAAGGTCGGCGGCGAATGCCCTCGCGGCAGCGACGTCGCTCTCGCCGATCAGAACCGGACCGTCATCGCGCTGCATCGCGGCGCCGAAGCCTTCACCGGTCCGAAATGTCGCCAGGTAGATCCGATCGGTCTCCCGCGGCGGCGCGCGCTTCAGCGAATACGCCGAGCCGGTGAAAAAGCTGGCGGACGCCTCGCCGCGCGCCGCCATCGGCGCCACCGCGATCAGGAACGCATCGGGATCGGCATGGCGGATGACGTCCATCAGGGTGGTATCTCCGGAAGCAGGCGGGAGCATGCCGGGCCGAATTTCGCGCATAATCGACGACGAGTCCGACACGCCTTCAACATTCTGACACAGCTCCTTCCCACCCGACGCCAGAGGACACGATGGGCAACCCGACAGATTCGATCACTCGACACCGCGTTCTCGCGCCACCGTTCGACCTGCGTGGCACCGACGGCCTGCGGCATACGCTCGACTCCGTTCGCGGCGAGCACGGGACCGTCGTCATGTTCATCTGCAACCACTGCCCGTACGTAAAAGCCGTGGTCGGCAAGATTGTCCGCGACATGACCGAACTCGCGCAGCACGGCGTCAAAGGCGTCGCCATCATGAGCAACGATGCCGTTGCCTACCCGGGCGATTCGTTCGACAACATGAAGGTCTTTGCCGCGCAGCACGGCTTCCCGTTTCCGTACGTGATCGATGAGACGCAGGACGTCGCGCGAGCCTATGGCGCCGTCTGCACGCCGGACTTCTTCGGATTCGACCGCGATCTCAACCTTGCGTATCGCGGCCGGCTCGACGCATCGGGGCGCTCGAGCGATCCGGCGGCGAGTCGCGAACTCTTCGACGCGATGGTGGCGATTGCGCGCACCGGCACGGCACCGGCGGTAGAGCATCCTGCCGTCGGATGCTCGATCAAGTGGAAGCAGTAATGTGAAAGCCACCGGGTTCCCGCGTGCGCGGGAATGACCGCGATCCTATAGAAACGCGCGCAACGCGTCGAGCACGGCGTCCGGCTGCTCGGCCATCAGTGCGTGACCGCAATCCGGAACGTCGACGGCGCGAACGTCCGGCAGCGCCCCGATCAACTCCTTCGCATTCTTGGGCGGCGCCATGATGTCTCGGGCGCCGACAATGGCGAGCGCCGGACAGAGGACCCTGGCTGCCGCCGCCAGACCCCCGGCGTAGTCGTTGCAGGCTTTGAGGTCGGCATGGAGCACGCCCGGTTTCGTACGCTCCATCAGGCGCATGGCGTTGCCGGTGAGCCATACGCCGGGCATCCTGTTGCCGCCGAGCTGCTTTCCGGCGCTGTAGGACCAGCCGGTGATGAGTTCATAGGCGAGGTGATCGTTGCGCTTCGCCGCATCCAGCAGCGCGTCGGCGACAGCCATCGGCGCCGCCGGGCCGATGAGCGCGATCCGCGTCGCGCATTCCGGGTGGCGCGCCGCACACTCCAGCACGCTGAGCGATCCCATCGAATGGCCGACGAGCGTGGCGGCGCGCACGCCGGCGGCTCGCAGCAGGTCCGCAATCCAATCCGCGATCGCCTCGATCGTCGCCAATGCGTCACCCCCGGAACGACCGTGCGCCGGCAGATCCACCGCGAGCACGTTCCGGCCGTGGTACGCGAAGTAACGGGATTGCAGCGCCCAGACGCTGTGATCGTGCGCGGCGCCGTGGACGAACACGATGGTCGGCAGCACGGCGTCGAGCGGACGCGTCCCCGTGTAGGCGTAGACCTCGCTCCCCGCGACAGAAAGTTTCATCAGGTCTTTCCCGCGGCGTGCAGCGCGCGGCTCAGATCCTCGATGAGGTCGCCGGGATTTTCGAGGCCAACTGAAAGGCGAAGAGTGCCTTCGGTGACTCCCGCGCGGACGAGGTCCGCGGCCGACATCCGGAAGTGCGTCGTGCTGGCCGGATGGATCACCAGCGATTTCGCATCGCCGACGTTGGCGAGGTGCGAAAAGATCTTCAGCGCCTCGACGAATTTCCGGCCTTGGTCGCGCGTGCCCCTGAGGTTGAAACTGAACACCGCGCCGCAGCCCTTCGGCAGCAGTCGCTGCGCAAGGGCAAAGTCCGGGTGATTCGGCAACTCGGGATAGCCGACCGATTCGACCATCGGGTGCCCGGCAAGGAAGGCGACGATTTCGCGCGCGTTCTCCACGTGGCGCGCCATCCGCAGCGGCAGCGTCTCGATCCCCTGCAGGATCTCGAACGCGGTGACCGGCGACATGCACGCACCGAAGTCGCGAATGCCCTCGCGCCGCGCGCGAAGCAGGAACGCCGCCGTGGTCGACTCCTCGGCGAAGACCATGTTGTGGAAGCCCGCGTACGGCTCGGTCAGCGTCGGGAACTTGCCGTGCGCCTTCGGGTACTTGCCCTGGCCATCCCAGTCGAACCGGCCCGAATCGACGACAAGGCCGCCGATCACGGTGCCGTGCCCAGACAGGAATTTCGTTGCCGAATGGAACACGAGATCCGCACCCAACGCGAACGGCTGCATCAGATAGGGCGTGGTGAACGTCGAGTCGACCAGCAGCGGCAGTCCGTGCTCGTGCGCAAGCTCGCAGACGCAAGGAATGTCGAGGACATCGAGGCCCGGATTACCGAGCGTTTCGCCGAACAAGAGGCGCGTGGTCGGGCGTATCGCCCTCCGCCAGTCGTCGATGTCGCGCGGATCGACGAAGGTCGTCTCGACGCCGAATCGCGGCAGCGTGTAGTCCAGCAGATTATGCGAGCCGCCGTAGAGCGCGCGCGACGCGACGATGTGCGAGCCGGCAGAGACTAGCGTGACGATCGCAAGATGGAGTGCGGCCTGCCCGCTTGCCGTCGCGATCGCGCCGACGCCATCCTCGAGCGCGGCGATACGTTCCTCGAGGACCGCGCAGGTCGGATTGGACAGGCGCGAATAGACGTGGCCGGCGCGCTCCATGTTGAAGAGCGCGGCAGCGTGGTCGCTGTCGGGGAACACGAACGACGCCGACTGGTAGATCGGCGTGGCGCGCGCGCCGGTGACGGGGTCGGGCTTCGCGCCGGCGTGCAGCGACAGCGTGTCGAAGTGCGTGGTCTTGGGATTGGTCATGGATGCATGCGCCGGCGCGCATTCCGCTGCAGATGCAATTGCCTATGGTAGCGCAAGCTCCCGCGATCGGGCGCGGGCACTCGCACGGTTCGCCCGCATTGGACTAAACTTCGCATTCCGCAACCGCGCGAGGGAACGAACATGCAACGCAAAGGCACCGCACGTTGGCAGGGAACCACCCAGGAGGGCAGCGGCACGCTTTCCGTCCAAAGCGGCACGCTGCGCGACACACCGTATTCGTTCAAGGCCCGCTTCGGCGACGCCAAGGGGACGAACCCCGAGGAACTCCTCGCCGCCGCGCACGCGGGCTGCTTCACGATGGCGGTGTCGTTCACGCTCAACGGCGCCGGCTTCACTGCGACGGCCATCGAGACGGAGGCCCAGCTGACGATGGATCCTGTCGATGGAAAGCCCACGATCAAGTCGGTCCATCTCATCACGCGCGCGCAGGTTCCCGGTATCTCCCCTGCGCAGTTCGCGGAGATCGCGTCGGGCGCCAAGGTCAACTGCGTGATCTCGCGCGCGCTGTCCCCGTCGATCACAGTCACGATGGACGCGGTGCTCGCTTCCTGACGCGGCACCCGCTCCCCTGCACGTAAACTTCGCTGTGAGTACGCCGTCCATCCCGACAAAAGGCCGCGGCGCAACCTTCAATCCGGCCAATCGCTTTCGCATCGACCAGCGCGAAGCGGTCGATGACGGCTGGGACGCGCCGGCCGGTCCCGACGTCGGCGAAGAGCCACCGCCCGCGCCGAAAACTGTCGTGCTGACCCAGCCGGCGCGCACCATCATCACCCGCAACGACTCGCCGGACATACCGTTCACGCTGTCGATCAACCCGTATCAGGGCTGCGAGCACGGCTGCGTCTACTGCTATGCGCGACCGACGCACGCGTATCTCGACCTGTCGCCAGGCCTCGATTTCGAGACGAAGCTCTTCGCCAAACCTAACGCGGCGGCGTTGCTGCGCGCCGAAATCGCGAAACCGGGATACGTCTGCGATCCGATCGCGCTCGGCACCAATACCGATCCCTATCAACCGATCGAGCGAGAGTGGAAAATCACGCGATCCGTCATCGAGGTGCTGGCCGAATGCGATCACCCGCTGACGATCACGACCAAGGGCGCGCTGATCGAGCGCGACCTCGATCTGTTGGCGCCGATGGCCGCGAAGGGACTCGTGCGCGTGTTCATTTCGATCGCGATGCTCGATCGCGAGCTTGCCCGCAAGCTCGATCCGCGTGCGGCGGCGCCGCACCGGCGCCTCGCAATCGTCAAGGCGCTCAGCGAGGCCGGCGTGCCGGTTGGCGTCAACGTCGCGCCGGTCATCCCGCAGCTCACCGACCGCGAACTCGAAGCGATTCTCGAAGCCGCGGCAGCTGCCGGCGCGAAGCACGCCGCGTGGACGATGCTGCGGTTGCCGCGCGAAGTCGCACCGCTGTTTCGCGACTGGCTCGCCGTGCACTACCCGTTGCGCGCCGCGCACGTGATGAGCATCGTCCAGCAGATCCGCGGCGGACGCGACAACGAGTCGCGATTCGGCGTGCGGATGGGCGGACGCGGCCAATTCGCAGATTTGATCCGCAAGCGCTTCGCCATCACCTGCAAACGACTCGGCCTCAACACCGAGCGCGACGCGCCGCTCGACCTTTCGCGGTTTCGCCCGCCGGGCGCGCCGGGCGCACCAGACCAACTCGACCTCTTCGGCTGAAGGGTGGCGTTGCTGCGCCGCGGCTTGCCCGGAGACCGGCGGTAGCGCAACATGGCTGCGCGCGGCCCGTTCGAGGCCGCCTTCGTTTCAACGTTCATCGGAAGGAGGAGCCATGGGCGGAGTCAATCACGTCGCAGTCTGGGTCGCCGGGATCGTTCATTTCATGATTGGGGCCGGCTGGTACACGGCATTCGGGCCGGCCTGGCTCGCCGCCGTCGGCAAGACGGAGGCGCAGATCAAGTCGGAGCAGCCCAACATGGCGATCCCGCTGGTCATCGCCGTCGTCGTTGCGGTGATCATCGCTTATGCGCTGGCCTGGCTTCTGCCGAAACTCGGCGCCCAATCGGCCGCGGCCGGCGCGAATACCGGAGCCGTACTGGCGCTCACGCTGATCGCTTCGACGTTGGCGATGAACTACGGTTTCGAGGCGCGGTCGATCTCGCTCTGGCTCATCAACGCCGGATACATGGTCGTCGGGATAGCGGTGATGGGCGCGATCATCGGTGGATGGAGGAAAAAAGCGTGATGCATCGCGGAACACCCGGAGTACGCCGATGTCTTCGCTGACCGAGCGCCTGGCGCAGTGCTACACCGGCGCCGTGCACGACGTGCTGCGCATGATGGGCTTCGACAACATCGTGCTGCCGCCCGGCATCAAGGCCATCGAGCCGGGGACCAAGCTCGCCGGCCCGGTGTGGACGGTGTCCGGTCACATCGATCGTACGAAGACTCGGCACGAGACACTGCTCGGCTGGTGCACGCTGCTCGCGAAGGCGCCCTCCGGCCACGTCGTCGTCTGCCAGCCGAACAATCGCGAAGTGGCGCTGATGGGCGAACTTTCGGCGCAGACGCTGCAGGCGCGCGGCGTGCGGGGTTACGTCGTCGATGGAGGCTCGCGCGACACGGACCTGGTGCTGGCGCAGGGGTTTCCCGTCTTCTGCTCGTTCCTGACGCCATCGGACATCGTCGAACGCTGGATCCCGGACCGCTTCGGCGAGCCCGTGACGATCGGCACCGTTACCATCGCGACCGGCGATTATCTTCTCGGCGACCGCGATGGTGTGGTGATCATCCCGCGGGCCATCGCCGAAGAGGTGGTGGCCAAGACCGAAGACGTCGTCGCGACGGAGAGCGACATGCGCCGCGCGCTGATCGGCGGCATGGATCCCGTCGAAGCCTATAACAAGTATGGAAAATTCTGACGAGCGCACGGACCGCGCCGTGATGCGCCTGTCGCCGCCGGACAACGTCGCCGTCGCGCTGCGGCCGTTGAAGTCCGG
>JBDTRG010000147.1:0-7772 GCA_039931775.1 Betaproteobacteria bacterium
GCTTCAGAAAACTGCCGCGCGGCACCTCGATTACGACTTCGACCTCCGGCGGGTCACGCCAAGCGCCGTCGACGGCGGCTTTGACGTTCGCGTGCAACGTAATCGTGTCGCCCGCCTTAGCTCGGACAAGCATCTTAGGAGGAGAGTGTGGGGGCGAGCGTGTTCATGTTCCGCACCCGGTCGGTTACGCGCAGATGGCGAGCGTCACTTACGGAACAACCAAAGGATGAGACTGATTGCCGCGGAGACCAGAAGTCCCGACGTGATCGGAAAATAGAACGAAAATCCGTCGCGCTCAATGTGGATGTCGCCCGGCAAACGGCCGAGTCCAAGCTTGGCAAGCAGGGGCCACGCGAGGCCCGCGATCGCCAACACGACACCGAGGCTAATCAGGAAGCGTGCCATGGCTGTCGGGTGGCGAGGGTTTGATTGCGGCGGAGCCGACAATTTCCAGAATTGCACGTCGGATGAAATCTAATGGCCTCGCATGCTGACCAATGCCGATTTGGACAAGCACCGAAGTGACTGCCCCATTATCCGCCTCGCAGGTACTGAAAGACGGTCTCGCGACTAATGCCGTACCTCCGTGCGCGTTCAAACTTGGCGATGCCGGCAAGCACCGTCATCATCAGTTCGCCAATTGGGTCGGCGGCGCCGACAAAGGTGAGTCGGGCCACCCCAGCCCATTAGTCTGGCCATCACTTCCTATAGCGCATCGACGATCGTGAAGTGAAGAAAGCGGTTCTGCGAGCGTAGCGCGTTACCGGACGTACGGCGATAACATCGACGCACCCTGAAACACGAGCATCAAGGTTGGCCGACGAGCGCCAGCGGCCGAATACCTGATCCTGATCGCTGCCGGCGGTCAATGCGACATCAGTACCGGAATGGTCATCGACGACAGCATCAGCTGCGTCACGCTACCCCAGACGAACGCGGAAACCCGCGGCCGACTGTAAGCGCCCATAACGATCAGGTCGGCGCGGAAGTCCGCCGCTTCCGAGAGCAGCAATTCGCCGGCGTTGATATCTGGCAGGGCGAGGCGGCGCACGGTGGCCTCGACCTGGTGGCGGCGCAGGAACGCGGCGAACTGCGCTTCAGCGAGCCGATCGTGCAGGTTCTCGTCATCGGCAGTGACAACCACCGCGAACACCTGCTTCGCACCCTTGAGCAGCGGTAGCGCATCGTTGACGGCCCGTGCCGACTCGCGCGAATCCTTCCACGCGATCATCACCCGCTCTCCCACGTTCTTGTAATCGCCCGCGTATGGGACAAACAGTACCGGGCGGCCGCAGGACACCACGACCGCCTTGGCGAGCTCGGCGCTGAAGGCCTCGGTGGGGCCGTCCCGTGACGGCTGACCGATGACCGCGAGATCAGCGTAACGCGCGTGCAGGACAGCGGCCGCGAGCGGGTCGCCGGCCGGCGCGCGCCACTCAACGGACGCTACGCCCGCCTGGGCGGCGGCAGCGCGAAAGCGTGCCTCGGCGGAGCGTTGGGCGTCGGCGGTCTCACCCATACGCCGATCTACCACGTCTCCCGGCAGCAAGGCGGCGGTGAAGGGTGTGAGTTCGAGCGTAGGCACGAGATAGCCGCCGAGGAGCTCCGCCGAATGCGCGCGCGCGAGGCGGGCCGCAAAGGCCAAGCGGCGGTCGCAAGGTTCGGCATCGTCGACGTGGACAGAAATGGATCGGTACGTCATGTATTCTTTCGGTTCAGGTAAGGGCACCATTGTAGGCCGGCACGCGAGATCCAATTCTGACAAGGCTCAAACGCGCCGTCCCCTTACCCCCTGGGTCGGACAAATACGCGTCCGGTCAATGGCCCAACGTGGCGCGCACTTCGCGGGCGGCTTCCAACAACAGGTCATTCTCCCCCCGATATCGTCCACATCGAGGAGGGACGCAAATACGACAACGGTGACGTCATTGGTTGAATCGTGGCGCGCCACCGTGAGATATCCCGTAATCGCACCGTCGTGCCCAACGCCCAGATCCGGAGGATTGCAGGTGATGCCCAGACCGTACGTGACGTGGCGATCGGAGGTCGGCATGCATGTTCGCATCCTGGCTACCTGCGCGGCATTGACGCCGGCCTCCCCCTTGAGGAGGTGCCGAATCCAGCGCGCCAGATCGATGGGCGTGGTCACAACGTTGCCCTCTCCGACGCCCCAGGACACGTTGCGACTCGTGGTGGGAAACACTTTGCCCCCTGCTTTTGTGCTCCCTTCGATCAAAGGTGCCGGAAGGTCCTGAACGTTGCCGTCGTCCGGAAAGGTCGTGTCGAGGAGACCGTTGGGTACCAGAAATTCGTCGTGCACGAGGATAGTTGCCTCACAGCACCTTGCCTCTTACGTACCTGAATTCCTGCGTCTGGCCTTGATAGCCCCAGGCGTCGGCATGAACCTCTTGCACGACGATATAGCTTGCCGGCGCGAGTGCCCCGATGATGGCTTCGAGGGCTGCGAAGACCTCTGCCACATAACGAGATTTCTCGTCCTTGGTATTCGTGCCCTCGGTCACCTTGATGTCGAGGTAGAAGCTGCTGATCGCTTGCTCGTGCAACGAGGTTGCGCCGATGAACCAGCGCTCGGGTACCACGAATTCGATGGCCACGGCGATGAGTTCGCGCTTCTTTTTGAGAACATCGACCGTGAGGTCGGTAAGGACGGCCGCGATCTTCGCAGACCTTTCCAACGACTCAAGGCCCGTGAGCTTGACGTTAAGGAATGGCATCGAATGCTCCCCTATCTCAACCCTCCCGCCCGAGCCGGGCGGGAGGAGAAACCTGACCATTGCGGCATTCAGTTGCCATTTGCCATGGCCATCTTCCTGCCGTTCGCGACTTTCTCGGCATAGAAGCGCTGCATCTGGTTGGAGATGTAGTCGAGATGATCTTCCACCGCGAAGTGCCCCGCCTTGAGCCGGTGCATTTCCGCCTTGGGCAGATCGGTCAGGAATGCCTCACCGCCCGCCGGTGTGAAGAAGATGTCGGTCTGGCCCCAGAAGATCAGCGTCTTTGGCTGCTTTTCCCGAAGGAACGCCTGCCACTTCGGATACAGCTCGACGTTGGTGCGGTAGTCGTAGAACAGATCGAGATTGACGCGAACAGCATAGGGCCGCTGCATGAATGCGGAATCGGACTCCCAGTTGTCGGGGCTGATCATGTCGGGCTTCTCGGCGCCGTGCAGGTAGATGCCCTTGATGGCGTCGTGCGTCAGAAAGCCGGCCAGCGGCTTTTCGGTCTCAGGCGAACGGTTCTTCCAGAGTGCACCGCGGAATCCGTCCCAGGCAGGGGTGAAGCCGACTTCGTAGGCATTGCTGTTCTGGATGATCAGCCAATCGAGTGCCTTCGGGTTGCGGCCGACGATCCGGAAGCCCACGGGACCGCCGTAGTCCTGGACGAACAGCCCGTAGTGATCGAAGCCCTTGGCCTTGAGGAAATGTTCGACGACCTCTGATATTCCGTCGAACGTGTAGCTGTATGTCGCCGGGTCCGGAATGTCGCTCAGGCCGAAACCGGGATAGTCCGGCGCAATCACATGGAACTTTCCGGAGAGGGAGCGAATAAGGTCGCGGTATTGGTGCGAGCCGGCGGGGAAGCCATGCAGCAGCACCAGTTTCGGGTTCTTCGGATCGCCGGCTTCGCGGTAGGCAATGTTGAGACCGTCGATCTTGATCGTGCTGTACGCCACTGTCGCCGCAGCGGGAGCAGCCATTGCCATACGGACCTGCGCAAGCGCCGGCGTGGACGCCAGCGTGGCCGTGGTCGCGAAGATCACGGACGCCAGCACGGTCTGACGCACCTTACCGAGCAAGGGCTTGGACGCGTTAGGGGACGGCTCGACGGAACGGCTACTGATTCGGGACATGTGAGACTCCTGGTAGGTGTAAGGGTCGGGAGCTTCGATTCGCGGTGTCGCAGGCGAACGCTCGCACTGTGTCCAAGTCCATGTGCGTAGAGAATCACCGCCATGTCCAAGACACCGTTCCACCGGGAGGAATAGTTGGACATGCCCCCTGTGGCGGAGACGCCCCCCAAGGCCACCTGACCAAAACGGTGCCGGCCAGACACCGTTCGTCCGATTATTCCCCGATACGAAATGGTGTCTTGGTCTCCGAGGCGATTCCCATGGCGACGCAATTCGGCGAGAGTGCCACTACGCGCTGCCGATGCGGCAAATGACTCCCGACCTGCAACCAAGGAATTCCTCCATGTCCCGAACCAGCATCCCCGTCATCGGGCTGTCCGCCGACGGAACCGGAGCCCAATCGTCCGCGACTGCGTCGATTCGTCCGGCGAGCGCGATCATCGATGTCACGATCCACCCGGCATGGATGCGCACCGCGCACTGGCTCAACGTGGTTGCGGTCGTCGTGATGGCCACGAGCGGCTGGCGCATCTACAACGCCGCGCCTTTCCTCGACTTCCGCTTTCCCGGAGACATCACCCTCGGCGGCTGGCTCGGCGGCGCGCTGCAATGGCATTTTGCGGGAATGTGGTTGCTGGTCCTCAACGGCGTCGTCTATCTGACGCTGAATGCTTCCAGCGGTCGTTTTGTACGCAAATTTTTCCCGCTCAACTTCGATGTCGTGTGGCACGACCTGCTCGATGCCCTGGGCGGACGACTCTCGCATGCCGATCCACGGCACTACAACGGCCTGCAACGTCTGGCTTATCTGTTCGCGATAGCAGACCTTGCGCTCCTGGTGCTGTCGGGCCTGGCGCTTTGGAAATCGGTGCAAATCCCTCTGCTCCGGGAAGCGATGGGCGGCTACGAGGGCGCGCGTCGCGTGCACTTCTATGCAATGGCCACTCTGATCGCCTTCGTAGCCGGACACCTTGTGATGGTGGCGCTGGTACCCCGAACCCTGATCGCAATGGTCCGAGGCCGTTAAAGGAAACCCTGATGAAGATCGCCAAGCACTCTCCCGTAGGCCACGGCGATGGCGATGCCGTCGTCAAGGACGCATTGAAACTGATGATGCGTCGCATCGAGCAACCCGCGCGCCGCGCGTTCCTGCAGCGCTCAATGACGCTCGGTGGCCTCGCGATGCTCGGCGGCTGCAGCATCACGAACGATTTCAGCGTCGAAGCAGCCTTGATGAAGGTCTCGCGGTTCAACGATCGCGTTCAGGGCTGGCTGTTCGACCCGAATCGGCTCGCCGCGACCTATCCGGAGTCGATGATTACCCGCCCGTTTCCGTTCAATGCCTACTACGGAGAGAGCGAAGTCCGGGAAGTCGACGGCGACGCCTGGCGCCTCGAGGTCACCGGGCTCGTGGCCGACAAGCGAAGCTGGACGCTCGCCGAATTGCGCGCGATGCCTCAGCAGGACCAGGTCACGCGGCACATCTGCGTCGAGGGCTGGAGCGCCATCGGCAAATGGGGTGGTGTCCCCTTCGCGCACTTCCTTCAACGCGTCGGCGCAGACCTGGGTGCGAAATACGTCGGCTTCAAGTGCGCCGATGACTATTACACCAGCATCGACATGGCTACGGCGCTGCACCCGCAGACCGTGCTGGCCCTGACCTATGATGGCCAAGTGCTGCCACCGAAGTACGGCTACCCGGCAAAACTACGCATGCCTACCAAGCTGGGCTACAAGAATCCGAAACACATCCGCGCGATCTTTGTGACCAATACCTACCCCGGAGGTTATTGGGAAGACCAGGGGTACAACTGGTTCGGCGGCAGCTGAGTGGTCTCGGCCGCCCGACCTAAAGCTTCGGCATCGCAGCCCCGCTGCAAACTGGTTTGAATCGAGGTAAGTTGTGACGGTATTTCTGCTTTATGCGGGTTCAACAGGCTGGTGAGGAGCAACTTGAGGACGACAACCATGACCAGCGACCAAACTCTGCTTCGCGACCAAAGTTTTGCAAAGAACCTTTTCTTCGGCGAAATCCTCGAGGAAAACTTGTTTCCTTATCCGGAGATACGCGAACGCGATCGCGAGATGCTCGGATCGATGGTCGATGCCATCGACAACTTCCTCGACGACAAGCGCGCCGATTTCAAGCGGTGGGACCGCGAAGCACGCCAACCCGAGGAATTCATCCAGGGCCTGAGGGACATGGGGTTATTCGGACTGATTATCCCCGAGGAGTACGGTGGCCTCGCACTTTCCAACGCGGCCTACGCGCGCGTGCTGTGCCAGACGAGCGGCTATGACAGCTCGACTTCGCTGACCATCGGTGCGCACAGTTCGATCGGAATGAAAGGCTTGCTGCTCTTCGGCAATGACGACCAGAAAACGCGTTACCTGCCTCATCTTGCCAGCGGCGCGATGATCGCTGCCTTCTGTCTGACTGAATCGGGCGCCGGGTCCGATGCGGCCTCCGTGCGCACCAAAGCGGTCAGGAACGAGGATGGCAGTTGGACGTTGAGCGGCGAGAAGATATGGATCACCAACGGCGGCATCGCGCAGCTGTACACGGTCTTCGCACGCACCGACACGCCCGAAGGCAAGATGACCGCGTTCATCGTGGAAGCGGCATGGCCCGGCGTCAGTCACGGCCAGCACGAAGACAAGATGGGTATCCGCGCGTCGTCGACCACCACGGTCTCGTTCGCCGACGTGCGCGTGCCGGCCGCGAACGTGCTGGGCGAGGTCGGCAAAGGCTTCAAGGTCGCGATGGCCATCCTGAACAACGGCCGCACCGGTCTCGGCGGCGGCGCGGTCGGTGGCATAAAGGCGCTGATCAAGCTGTCAATCCGGCAAGCCAAGGACCGCAAGCAATTCGGGCGCTCGATCGCCGAATTCGGACTCGTGCGCGAGAAGATAGCGCAGATGACCGTAGAATGCTTCGCCGCCGAAAGCGCGGTGTGGATGGTCGCGCACTACATCGACTCCGGCTGCGCCGACGCTTCGGTCGAGGCGGCGATCAGCAAAGTATTTGCCAGCGATGCCATGCAACGCGCGGCGCATGAAGCCACGCAAATCGCCGCCGGCAATGGCTTCATGCGCGAATTTCCCTACGAGCAAATCACCCGGGACGCGCGCATTCTTTCCATATTCGAGGGCACCAACGAGATTCTTCGCTTGTACATCGCGCTGTCGGGCCTGAAGGATGTCGGTGCGGGCTTGAAGGAAATCAGTTCGACCATCGACGACATTTTCAACAACCCGATCAAGGGGTTTGGCGTATTGGGACAGTACGCCCGCCGCCGTGTCGCCGAAGTCACCGGTTTGGGCACAGACAAGATCCGGCGCGTACTCCATCCGAGCCTGCGCGCCGCAGCCGCAACTTACGAACAATTCGCGGTCGAGCTGTCAAGATCCTCCGACGCGCTCTTGCGGGAACACGGAAAGTCGATCGTCGACTACCAGTTCCAGCAGAAGCGTATCGCCGACCTCGCCATCGACATGTTCGTCGGTCTATGCACCCTGTCCCGCGCCGACAGTCTGGTCCGGGCACAACATCCTGCCGCCGAGTCGGCGGTCACCATCTGCGAAATTTTCACCGGACAGGCGCACCGCCGCATGTCACGCAATGTACGGGCATTGACACGCAACGAGGACCCGCAAGTCGAAAGACTCGCCGGGAATGTCCTGGAGAGCGAGGCGTATCCGTTTGATGTGATCTAGTTTGTTGCCGAAGGCCGGCTCGATGACGTTCCGGCAGCGTGCATAACCGCCTGCCCTCCCCAAAATCGTTTTAACCCGGAACAAATTATGAGCCGCGCCTACTACGACATTGCGTTCACACCCACCGTGCGCGCCATGCAGACCCGCATGGGGAGCCGCTCGACCTATGCACCGCTGGATCGTG
>JBDTRG010000148.1:0-35394 GCA_039931775.1 Betaproteobacteria bacterium
GGATACGGCGACGCGGGCGTCTACGGCGGTGGGCCGGGACGCGGCATGCCGACGCCCAATCTCGACCGCATGGCGGACGAGGGCATGACCTTCTTCTCCAACTATGCGCAGCCGAGCTGCACGCCGGGCCGCGCCGCCGTGCAGACGGGTCGCATTCCCAATCGTAGTGGCATGACGACCGTGGCCTTTCAGGGCCAGGGCGGCGGACTGCCCAAGGCAGAGTGGACGCTGGCGTCGATGCTGAAGCTCGGCGGCTATCAGACGTTTTTCACGGGAAAATGGCACCTCGGCGAGGCCGACTACGCGCTGCCCAGCGCCCAGGGCTACGACGAGATGCGCTACGTCGGCCTGTACCACCTCAATGCCTACACGTATGCCGATCCGACGTGGTTCCCGGACATGGACCCGGAAACCCGCGCGCTGTTTGTCAAGGTGACCAAGGGCATGCTTTCGGGCAACGCAGGCGGGCCGGTGACGCAGGACTTCGGATTGAATGGCCAGTACGTGAACACCCCTGAGAAAGGTGTGGTCGGCATTCCGTTCGTCGATGCGTACATCGAAAAGGCGGCCATCGATCAACTCGACAAGTATGGAAAATCCGGCAAGCCGTTCTTCATGAGCGTCAACTTCATGAAGGTGCACCAGCCGAACATGCCGCACCCGGACTTCATCCACAAATCCATATCCAAGAGCAAGTACGCCGATTCACTGGTGGAGAATGACGCCCGCATCGGCGCCATCATCGAAAAGGTCCGCGCGCTCGGGCTCGACAAGAACACCTACATCTTCTGGACCACCGATAACGGCGCGTGGCAGGACGTCTACCCGGATGCGGGCTACACCCCGTTCCGCGGTACCAAGGGCACGGTCCGCGAAGGCGGCAATCGCGTGCCGTTCATTGCCTTTGGTCCTGGCATCAAGCCCGGCTCGAAGAACTACGACATCGTCGGCGGGCTGGACTTCATGGCCACGTTCGCCGCCCTGGCCGGCGTGAAGTTGCCGGACAAGGACCGCGAAGGCCAGCCGATCATTTTCGACAGCTATGACCTGGTGCCCGTTCTCATGGGCAAAGCGCCCTCGCCGCGCAAGGAATGGTTCTACTTCACGGAGAACGAGCTTTCCCCCGGCGCGGTGCGCGTCGGCAACTTCAAGGCCGCCTTCAACCTGCGCGGAGACAATGGCCAGCAGACCGGCGGACTGGCCGTCGACACCAATCTCGGGTGGAAGGGTCCGGAGAAGTACGTCGCCACCGTTCCGCAAGTCTTCGACCTGCTGCAGGATCCGCAGGAACGCTACGATTTGTTCATGAACAACTTCACCGAGCGAACGTGGACCATGGTGCCCATCAGCGCGGCGATCGAGAAACTGATGAAGACCTACGTGCAGTATCCACCCCGCAAGCTGCAGAGCATGAGCTACTCGGGGCCGATGGAACTGTCGAAGTATCAACAATTCCAATGGGTGCGCGAGCAGTTTCAGAAGGAAGGCATCAATCTGCCGATGCCGACCGGCAACTAGCGTCGGGCCGACGGCAGCGGACGATAGACGGTGCTGCGTTTGGCATCGATGGCGTTCCTGCTCGCCGGCTTGAACGGTTGCGCGGTCCTGCCGACGATCGCATTGAACCTCGCCTCCCAGGGTGCGCAGGCCCTTGCCGCTCTCGCGCTCGGACCGTTGGACGCCGCAAAAGAGCGATCGGAAACGGACCGCTGTCTGGCATCGGCCAACAAGGGCATCGTGATCGGCGAGTCGCTGGAAACCACGATTCCGACGGGCGAGAGAAACGTGGAGGCCTTCGAGCCGGCCAGCTGGCGGACGGAGTTCGCGCGCGACGGTTACCCGACGACCGAGCGCTCCGGGCCATCAATCGAGGCGACGCTTTCGGTCAGCGAAAAATCGGTCTACTTCGTCCCAGAGGCCGGCGCGATCACGATTCGGATTCCCTATGAATTGATTCAAGGCGTCGACGTTCGCAACCATGCCGGCACGAACGATCCCGATTCCCTGATCGTCAAGTCCTGCAACGGTCGATTCGACATCGTCGTTTTCTGGAAGCAGCGACCGGGCATGCCGGATCCGGTTGCCATCACAGCCGCAGCTGTGCAGCTTAAAACGCGCCTGGCCGCATTCCGCGCCGCCAAGGCCGATTGACCTGAGGCAGAACAGTCACGCGATCGTGATCAATGGAGTTCCCTGTCCGCGAGGTCCGGGGAGCCTTCTTCCGCGAAGCCTTACCAGCGGAACGCAACGGCCATGACGGGGCCGTTTATATTCAGATTCTGCAGCGGTTTGCCCGACTTGTTGTCCCAGTCGAGGTAACGCCACGTCCCGATGACGCTGCCCCACGAAAACGAATAGCCGATGCCGCCCATGAGCTGCGAAGTCACACGGGACTCGCCGGTGCCGACGTCGGCGTAATAGGGCACGAACCACTTCCCGTCTGCGCCCAAGGCAAGCCGACCCTTGACTCCGATGATGGCATCCCAGTTGTTGCCTTTGATTTCCGCGCTGCCCGAGCGGCCGGGAATGGGAATCGGCCCGACGTTGCCCGTAAGCTGAAAGCCCTGATTGATTTTGATGTCCAGCAGGCGGGCGCCGGCGAGCACATCCAACGTGCCCTCCGGACTTGCGACGACCCGGTAACTTCCGCCGAGCGTCCAGATGACGGTTTTCATGTCCATCGTCGTGCTCGCGGTGACACCCGCAGGCAACTGGACGCGATCGCCCAAAGTGAAGTCGCGCGTCTTTGCCGCTCCGGCGCCGACGTCCATATAGATGACGTCGGTAAATACACCCCAGCGGCCCTTCTGCGCCTCGAGCGATCCCATGAACGTCATCTTGAGGTGCTCCAGGATCGTGCGGGCGTCGAACTTGAGTTCGCTGGTCGCGCCGTTCGGAAGATTCGACTTCGTGGTAATTGTGGGCAAATAGCCGTAGATCGATCCCTCGAACTGCCAGCTATCCGAAATCTGTGCCGCCGCACTGCTGGGCAGTATCGACGCCATTGCGCCGAAAGCCGCGGCGGCGATGGTGACCACTTTCTTCATTTTCAACGCTCCTTGATGGGTATCTTTCCGGTCTCGCGATTGTAAATCAGTCTCGCGTGCGCAGGACGAGCCTGCAATCGCTTGACCTGCCGATTTTCCGGCGTCAGAACCCTACCGCGACGCTGATCCCGACGATGAAGTTGCGCGTAGCAGCAGGTTCGAATTACCGGCCGTTCGTGTCGCCGACGATCACCGAACCGACATAGTTTATGTTGGCGAGATTGTAGAACCGAATGAATTCGCGCCATCGCCACCGACCGGACCGCTGCGCGAAGCCTGCGCGCAAATTGCCGATCAGGTAGCCCGGCGCAGCGTCCGAATTGGCATCGTTGACGTAAACCTTGCTTGCCGCCGCGAGTCCAGCGCAGTGCGATCATGGGTTCGGCACCCGGGATCGCCGTGGCAAACTGAAGCCGATTGTGTAGGATAATCGATCGATGCGCGCCATTTTCAATAGGGCGTCGCGCGCCAACTGACCCGCTGCCGCAGACTCCTTTGAAACGATCCGAGATCCCTGACCGCCCCACCGCAGCGCGATTCGGCGCCGTACTCCTCGCCGTCGCCGTATCGATGGCAAACGCTTCCGGACGCGCTGCGGACGACATTGTCCTGACGCCGACGCGCGTTTCCGAGCACGTCTGGTTCTTTCAGGGTGCGAGCGGACCGGCAAGCACCGCCAACAAAGGCTTCATGTCGAACGCCGGCTTCGTCGTCACCGGTGACGGCGTCGTCGTTTTCGACGCGCTCGGCACGCCGGCGCTCGGCCGGGCGATGATCGTCGCAATCGGCAAAGTGACGAAGGCGCCGATCCGGCGGGTCGTCGTCTCTCACTATCACGCCGATCACGTGTACGGGCTGCAGGAGTTTCACAAGGCAGGAGCGCAGATCTGGGCCCATCGCAAGGCCGAGCTCTACCTCGCCTCCGAACTCGCCGTGAACCGTCTCGCGCAACGGCGCACCGAGCTTTCGCCCTGGATCGACGACGCCACGCACCTCGTCCCGCCCGACGTCTGGATCGACGGCGACACCGACTTCCGCCTCGGCGGACTCACGTTCCAGCTCGTCTACTCCGGGGGGGCGCACTCGCCGGAGGATATTTTGATGTACGTGGTCGAGGATCGAGTGCTATTCGCCGGCGACTTGATTTTCGCTGGGCGCGCGCCCTACGTGGGCACCGCCGACAGTCGCGGCTGGCTGAAGGCGATGAGCCGCATGATCGCGTTCAATGCGGCAGTGGTGATCCCGGGCCACGGACCGGCGTCGAAGGACGTCGAGCGCGATCTTGTAACCACGCGCGATTACCTCGCGTACCTGCGCTCGACGATGGGCCAGGCCGTCAAGGATTTCCAGCCGTTCGACGAGGCCTACGCCAGGACCGACTGGTCGCGATTCTCGGGGCTGCCGGCGTTTGCCGAAGCCAATCGGATCAACGCCTACGGGACCTATCTGCGCATGGAGCAGGAAGAGCTCGACGGCGCCAAGAATTGAGGTATTGCCATGACCAACGATCCCATCCTCGCTGTCGCCATCCGTGCCGCGCACCGCGCTGCCTCGGTGCTCGTCGACGCCGCGCGCGATCTCAAGCGTCGGCCCTCTCATGCGAAAGACCACAGCGACATCGCGTCCGAAGCCGGAACCGAGGCCGAGAACGCGATCATCGCCACGCTGCGCGCGGCGTTCCCCGATCACGCCATCGTCGGCAAGGAGGCCGGCGAAATCGTCAATCAGATCGCGGGCGCCCCCCGCGGCAGCGAGACGTCGCACAAATGGATCATCGACCCGATCGACGGCGCGGCGAATTTCGCGCACGGCTACCCGTATTACGCCGTAGCGATCGCGCTGACCCAGGGCAACGACGTCACCCACGCCGTGGTGGTCGATCCCGTCCGCGACGAGCTCTACACGGCGATCAAGGGCAAGGGCGCGCAACAGAACGGCGCGCCGATCAGGACATCGACCTGCGTCCGACTCGAGGAGGCGCTCGTCGGCACGGTGTTCCCTCCCCGCATCGGCTCGAAGCTCCCCCTTTACCTGCCGGTGTTCAATGCGCTCGTAAGGCAGTGTGGCGGGATTCGCCGCGCCGGCGCCGCAACGCTCGACCTCGCTTACGTCGCCACCGGACGGCTCGACGGATTCTGGGTGATGGGTCAGAGGCCTTGGGACGTCGTCGCCGGCGCGCTGATCGTCACCGAAGCCGGGGGGCGCGTCGGCGACTTCGCCGGTGGCAAGGACGTTCTGCGCGCCACCGACGTGATCGCCGCGGCGCCGGGAGTGTTCAATCCGCTGCGCGAGGCGATTGCAGCGGCGCCTTCCGGCTGACGGCACTCAACGCGGCGCTTCGCGGCGGAGGTGGCAGCAGCGCGATCGCGACCAGCGTGACGGTCGATATCCCCGCCATCACCAGCAACAGGGTACCGAACCCGGCAGCCTTGACGACGGGTCCCAGCAGCCAAACCGCGGCCGAGCTCACGCCGAACGACACGGCGAGGCGCATCCCGCTGACGCGCGAACGCATCCGGTCGTCGACATAGCGGACGATCATCGCATCGGTGAAGGGGATCGCCCCGAACACCGCGATCATGAACGCGATCAGCAGTGCATACAGCGCCCAGCCGCCGGCGCCCGACGCAAGGACAAACAGCGGCGCCTGTAGCGCGACAACGCACAGGTAGAGCCGCTTCATCGGATAGCGGTCGATCATGAGTCCAATCGCCACCTGCGCGAACGACGCGACGACATAGACCGCCGCGAGAAGGGCGCCGAGCACCGCTGGATCGGCGACGATCCCCTTGAATCGTTCGCTCAGCAGCTGGCCGTTGCCGTTGGTCGTGAAATTGAACAGCAGACTCGACGAAATGGCGGCGACGGTCATCACGGCGAAGATGCGAACGAGCGCCCGCGCGTCGTGCGCCGCCGGCGACTTCGGAGCATGGGCGGGCGGCGCCCCCTCGCGCGGCGCGACGCGGGCAAACGCGATGCCGCAAGCAATCGATACGAGAGCCGGCACCACGAACGCCGCGCGCCATCCGACGTATTTGACGAGAAGACCGGTCGTCACCGCAGCGAAGGCGACACCGAGGTTTCCGGCGAGGCCGTTGACGCCGATCGCGAGTCCGGGACGCGGCGCGCCGCGCACGAGCATCGGAATGCCGACGGGGTGATAGATCGACGAGAAGAGTCCCATCAGCGCCAGCGCGCCGGCGAGCTGCCAGGCATCGCGCGTTGCCGCGATGAGCAGCATGGACGCCCCCATCCCGAAGTAGAAGACGAGCATCATCTGCCGTCGGCCCCAGAGGTCCCCCAAACGCCCCGCGGGGAGCGATCCCAGGCCGAACAGCATGAACGCACCGACCCCGTAGGGCATCAGCGACTCCCAGTCCGGGAAACCGAAATCGACGGCGATCGCCGCGACGGCCGTCGCGAATATCAGCAGGAACATGTGATCGATCGCGTGCGCGATGTTCAAGAGGAGCGCGACGGGGCGCCGAACGGTTGTCGTCATCGTCGGACTACGCGGCCAGGGCTTCGAGTTGCGCGACAAGCACCGCGGACAGGTCGACGCCGCCCGCCTCCGCCTGGCCCGCCAGCGCGCGGCGCCGTTCGCCCGGCAAACGCACGCCGGGATCTTCGATCATTGCCGCGATCAGCGTTTCGACTCGTGCTCGATAGGCATCGACGCCACCGAGCGCACTTGGGTCGATCACCAGGAATGCCTGCCCGATTCGCGGCCGGTTGCCCTCGTCCACGAAGAACGAACTCGCCTCGAAGCCAAACGCGGCGCCGGTGAGCGAAGTCACCAGCAATTCCACGATCAGCGCCAGCATTGCGCCCTTGGTCCCGCCCAACGGTAGCATCGTGCCTGCGAGCGCGTCCGCGGCGCGGGTCGTCGGGTTGCCATCGCGGTCGAGCGCCCAGCCCAGCGGGATGTCCCGCCCCTCCTTCGCCGCGACCATCACCTTGCCTCGGGCGACTTCCGACAGTGAAAGATCGATGAGGAGGGGCGCCAAGTCGCTGCGCGGAAATATCGCGGCGATGGGGTTCGTACCGAGCAACGGTCGTCGTCCCCCGGCGACGGCCATCGCGGCCGGCGAATTGCCGAAGGCGAGCCCCACCATGCCCGCGTCGCCGACTGCCTCGAGGTGATAGGCGGCAGCGCCGAAGTGGTGGCTGTTGGTCACGCAGGAGAGCGCGACGCCGAACTCCCGAGCGCGGCGGATCGCCTCGCCGACGGCGAGCGCGCATGCAGGAAAGGCGAGTCCGCAACGCGCATCCACCAGGACGGCGCCACCCTTCGCGTGCGCGATTAGAGGCTGCGCGGAACCGTCGGCGCGGCCATTGGCAAGATGCGTCGCGTACTGCACGACGCGCGAGACGCCGTGCGACGCGAGCCCGCGCGCATCCGCGTATACGAGTGCGCTGGCGGTCGCCGAAGCCATCGCGGGATTGGCGCCCGCACGGCTGAGTGCGCGCGAAGCGAGACCGTGCAGCACGTCGAGCGCCACGACCGGCATCTCGTCAAATATTCTTCGCGAACAACAGGCCGATGTCGGCAAAGGCCTTGAACTCGAGCGCGTTGCCGAACGGATCGAGGAAGAACATCGTCGCCTGCTCGCCGGGAAGTCCCTTGAACCGAGTATAGGGCTCGATGATGAACCGCGTGCCCGCGGCTTCGAGATTCGCCGCGAGGCCATGCCACGCCGGGAGGTCGAGAATCACGCCGAAGTGGCGCACCGGCACGTTCTGCCCATCGACGACGCTCGTCGCGTCGGCCATCCCGCCGACGCCGACCTTGTGGGCGACGATCTGATGTCCGTAGAAATCGAAGTCCACCCACTCGTCGGACGATCGCCCTTCCGCGCACCCGAGGAGGTCTCCGTAGAATTGCCGCGCTCGGCCGAGGTCGGTGACCGGAAATGCGAGGTGGAATCGCGGATAGTTGGGCCTCGGCAGGTGCGTGGCCATCGAAGCCAGCGCTTCGGTCTCTAGGTTTGCCATGGCAAATGATCCAGATCGACGTTGCCGCCGGATAGAATTACGCCCACGCGCGCGCCGGCGACGTCGAGCGTGCGTTCGAGAAGACAGGCCAGCGGAACGGCAGCGGACGGCTCGATCACGATCTTCATCCGCTCCCAGGTCATTCGCATCGCGCGCACGATGGCGTCCTCGCTTGCGTTCCCGATTGCGGCGACGTTGGCGCGAATCGCCGCCAGCGTGCGCTCGGAGAGCACCGTGCGCAGGCCGTCCGCGATGGTGCTGGACGCCGGCAGCGGCTCGACGCGGCCGGAGCGAAAGCTGCGCGTCGCGTCGTCGGCGTTCACGGGTTCCGCGCCGTAAACGCGCATCGCCGGCCGCGATGAGCGCACGGCAATGCTCGTTCCGGCGAGGAGACCCCCACCACCGACCGGCGCGATGACGATGTCGAGCCCCGGAACATCGTCGAGGAGCTCGAGCGCCGCGGTTCCCTGCCCTGCGATCACGCGCACATCGTCGAACGGGTGGATGAGCACCGCCGCCGTTTCGCGCAGCACGTCGGCACAGGTTTCCTCGCGCGCCGCGACCGTCGGCGCGCAGAAACGGATCGTCGCGCCGAACCGGCGGACGTTTGCCTGTTTCACTTTCGGCGCGTTTTCGGGCATGACGACCCACGCCGGAATGCCGCGCGCTCGCGCCGCATACGCGAGCGCGGCGCCATGATTGCCCGACGAATGTGTGACCACCCCGTGCCGCGCCTCATCATCGGCGAGCGAAAACACGGCGTTGGTCGCACCGCGCGCCTTGAACGCGCCGACCTTCTGAAAGTTCTCGCACTTGAAATGAAGCGACGCGCCGACCTCCGCATCGATGGATCGGCAGGAGAGCACGGGGGTGCGATGCACGTGCGGCGCGATCCGCGCCTGCGCCGAGCGTATCGCCGCCAGATCGGGGAGCGCCGCAGCGCGTGCGTCAGCCGCGTCCGGCATCAGGAAAGGTCCGACGCTTTCATGGGGCGATTATAAACCGTCTCCTAAGTGCAGAGGACGGCGAAGCTGCATCGCGCGGAGAATCTGGAAGCCGTCGTCCCCGCGAAGAGCCTGCCCGGGACCCGATCGGGGGCCGGCTCTTCGCGCGGGAACGACGTGAGCTTTTGCCTCACGCGCTTTCGTAGAGCCTCGTCATCACGAATTCGCGATGGCCGAGTGCCTCGGCCGCCGTCAGCCGGCCGTTGACCGTTCGAAACATCATGTCGATAAGCTTGTCGCCTGCTGCGCTCATCGTCAGCTCACGTTGCAACAGGCCCGAGGTATCGACATCCACGTGCTCGGCCATCGTGCGCACGGTGCGCGGGTTCGCGCAGATCTTGATTACCGGCAGGATCGGATTGCCGATCACGTTGCCCTGGCCGGTCGGAAAGAAGTGGACGGCGAAGCCCGATGCCGCGCAGAGCGTGACCATCTCCGCGGCCGCCGATGAACTGTCCATGAACCAGAGCCCCGGTCCCGACGGAACCTCCGCCTTGTCCAGCACGCCGTCAACCATGCATGTCCTGCCGATCTTCTGGATGTTGCCGAGCGCCTTTTCCTCGATCGTGGTCAGCCCTCCGGCGATATTGCCTTTGGTCGGCTGCGAATCCGAGAGGTCGGACGTCTTGTGGCGATTGATCACGGCCTGGTATCGGTCGAACACCGCCATAAATTCGGCGCGGACACGGTCGTTGCGACAGCGCGCCGCGACGATCTGCTCACCGCCCGTCAACTCGGTGGTTTCACCGAAGACCAGCGTGCAGCCCGCGGCATAGAGCTTGTCGAAGGCGTCGCCGACCGTGGGGTTCGCCCCGCAGCCGGAGGTCGTATCGGATTCGCCGCACTTCGTCGAAATCCAGAGGTCGGAAAGTGGGCACTCGACGCGGCTCCGCTCGCTCGCCCACTGCACGTAGTCCTTGGCCGCCTTGGAAGCCCGCATGATCGTGTCGTGATCGCCGTGGAGCTCGATGCCGAAGCCGGACACCGGCTTGCCGGTCGCGGCGATGCCGTCGACCACCTTCTTCGTCCACTGATCCTCGATTCCGATGACGACGACCGCCGCGACGTTGGGGTTGGCGCCTGCGCCGATCAGCGTCCTGAAGTGCAGGTCGAGGTCCGCGCCGAACTGCAGCCGGCCATACGGATGCGGGATCGCCATCGCACCCTGGATGTTGTGCGCGACGGCCTCGCATGCCGCATTCGACAGATCGTCGACCGGCAGGATGATGACGTGGTTGCGTACGCCGACGCGACCGTTTTCACGACGATAACCGAGGAAGCTCGTTTGCATGGCGATCTCACCAACGCTTGGTCTTGATGTTGTGGACGTGCGCGTGCTGCCCGGTCGCAATCGGCTGTACGACCTTGCCGATGTCCACACCGTACTTGATCACGGTGTCGCCGATGGCCAGGTCCTTCAGCGCCACCTTGTGGCCGAGCGGAATGTCCTGCACGCAGGGCAATGTGATCGTCCGGTCTTCATCGAGGATCAAGCCCGTCAGCGTCGTGCCCGCCTTGACCCCTTCGACTACCACGACGGCGACCGCATCGTTTGGATCGTGCAACACGCAATGAATCATCGGAGACTCCGCAAATTGCTGAAAGCCGCAGGACCGGCGCCGGCCCAATCCCCGGCATCGCTGGCCTCGCCATCGTACCCCGGCGTTGGGGCGGAGCCAACCGTCCGAAAGCGGGGCATTAGCGAGCGCTCAAAACGCCAACGCCGCCTGCGCGACCGGCGCAAAGGTCTTGCGATGCGCCGCGCAGGGGCCGTAATGCGCGAGGGCCGCCAGGTGGCTGGGCGTGCCATAGCCCTTGTTTCGCCCGAAACCGTAGTTCGGATAGGCGCGGTCGAGCTCGACCAGCATTGCATCGCGCGTCGTCTTGGCGAGGATCGACGCCGCGGATATGACGGCGACGTCACGGTCACCCTTGACGATGGCGCGCATCGCGCACGCGAGGTCCGGACAGCGGTTCCCGTCGATCCAGGCTTCCATGGGCGCGATCGACAGCGACAGGACGGCGCGGCGCATCGCGAGCATCGTCGCCTGCAGGATGTTGAGCGTATCGATCTCGGCGACATCGGCGGTGCCGACGGCCCACACCAGTGCCTTGATATGGATCTCCTGCGCCAGACGTTCGCGCGCCGCCGCCGACAGAAGCTTCGAATCGCGAAGCCCGGCGATCGGTCGCGCCGGATCGAGGATCACGGCCGCTGCGACGACGGGACCGGCAAGCGGCCCTCGGCCAGCCTCGTCGATGCCGGCGATCAGCCGCACCGGTTCGGCGTTCAGCATGCAACGCCCGCCGCGCGCAGTTCGATCGCGACCGCTTCTGCAGCCAGCCCGCCGGTATCCACCGCGAGGGACGAGGCGAGGCCCGCGAACAGGGCTTCCTGGCGCCGCCGCGTCACCGTGTCGTCGTAGAGGTTTCCCACTGCCTGCGTGAGATTGTCGACCGTCACGTCGTCCTGCAGGAGTTCCGGCACCACGAAACGCCCGGCAAGTATGTTCGGCAGCCCGACCCACGGCAGCAGCAGCTTGCGGCCGACGATGAACGCCGTCAGCGCATTCACGCGGTAGAAGATCACGTGCGGGCACCGCGCAAGCGCGGCCTCGAGCGTTGCCGTTCCCGACGCGACGAGCGCGACGTCTGCGGCGCGCAGGGCATCCGTCGCATGCCCGTACAGAAGCGTCAGCGGCAAGGGCGCGAGACCGAGACGGTAAACGGCCGCTTCGAAGCGATCGCGCGTCGCGCGCGTCGCGAGCGGAACCAGAAACCGCGCGTTCGGATGGCTCTCGTGCAGCGCGGCAGCCGTCTGCAGCAGCAGGTCACCGTGCATGTCGATCTCCGACGCGCGGCTTCCCGGAAGCAGTGCAAACACGGGCTGCCCCATCGGGAGTTTGAGCTGATCGCGCGCCTCGCGCCGCGAACCGAGAATCGCCGCGTCGCGCGCCATCGGATGACCGACGAAGGTCACCGGCACGTTGCCGGCCTCGTAGAGCGGCACCTCGAACGGAAACAGCGCGAGCATCCTATGGACGGAGCCGCGGATCTTGCGCAAGCGCTTGCGCCGCCAGGCCCAGATCGACGGGCTGACGAAATGCATGGTCCGCGCTCCGGCGCGCTTCAGTCGCGCTTCGAGGCCGAGATTGAAATCCGGGGCGTCGACGCCGATGAACAATTGGACGCGCGCCTCGATGAGCCTTCTCGCCAGCGCGCGGCGCATCGCAAAGAGTCTCGGAAGGTGCGCCAGGACCTCGACCAGTCCGCGAATCGACAGCGTCTCGATCGGATACCAGGGCTCGCATCCCGCGGCCTCCATCCGCGGCCCGGCGACGCCAACGAAACGCACCCGCGGCAGACGAGCGCGCACCGCGTGAATGAGCTCCGCACCGAGGGCATCGCCTGAGGCCTCGCCCGCGACGATGCCGATGGTCACGGTACTGGAGCGCTCGGGGGGCTTGCCCATCGCGCGAATCGCGGGGGCGCTCAGCGGATGATGCCGCGCCCTGGCTCGGCGAGGAATTCGACGAGCGGGACGAGAATGGGCGAGGCCTTCGCCGCCTCGGCGAGGGCGGACTTCGCGTCGTCGAGTGTCAGGCCTTCACGGTAGAGCGTCTTGTACGCGCGCCTCACCGCCTGGATATCCTGCGCGGTGAACCCCCGCCGCCGCAGGCCCTCGTTGTTGGTGCCGGCGGGCTTGGCCGGGTACCCGAACGCGGTCACATAGGGGGGGACGTCCTGCAGCACGACCGCTGCCGCACCGAGCATCGCGTGAACACCGACACGGCCGAACTGATGCACGCCCGAATACGCGCCGAGCACCACCCAATCGGCGATGTGCACGTGCCCGGCGATCTGTGCGTTGTTGGAAAACACGGTGTTGTTACCCACGACGCAATCGTGCGCGACGTGGGTATAGGAAAGAAACAGATTGGCGTCGCCGATCGCCGTATCGCCGCGGTCCTGCGCGGTGCCGGCGTTGATCGTCACGAATTCGCGGAAGACGTTGTCATCACCGATCGTCGTCGTCGTCGGCTCGCCGCCGTACTTCATGTCCTGCGGTACTTCGCCGATCGACGCAAACTGGAAGATGCGATTGCGCTCACCCAGCCGCACCCGGCGCGCGACAACCGCATGGGGCCCGATGACGGTGCCGGCGCCGATGGTCACCGAGGGGCCGATGATCGAAAACGGGCCGACTTCGACGTCGCCGGCGAGCTCGGCGGTCGGATCGATCACCGCCGTCGGGTGGATCCTCGTCATCGCGTCACGGTTCGTTCTTGGGAGGCATGCGCATCGCCGCCATCAGGTTCGCCTCGGCGCAGATCTCGCCATCGACCTTTGCGCGCACCGCAAACTTCCCGACGCCGCGCACCATCCGCTCGACCTCGGATTCGAGAACAAGCTGATCGCCGGGCCGCACCTGCCGCCGGAAACGGGCGTTGTCGATCGCGGCGAAGAAAATGATCGTTCCGTCGCCGGGCGAGCGGCCGGAGATCTGCCACGCGAGAATCGACGCGATCTGGGCGAGCGCCTCGATGACGAGTACCCCTGGCATCACCGCGTATCCCGGAAAATGCCCTTGGAAAAACGGCTCGTTCATCGTCACGTTCTTGATACCCTTGATCGCCTTCTTCTCGTCGATATAGGTGATCCGATCGACGAGCAGAAACGGGTAACGATGCGGCAGGTACCGCATGATCTCGTCGATGTCCATCACGCAGGCCGTGCTCGGTTTCATCCCTTTTCCTCCCCCACCTGCGGAAGAACGGCCTCCGGCGCCCCGGCCGCACCCGCGTCTAAATTACGCATGCGCGCCTCGAGACCGGGCAGGCGCCGCAGCGCCGAAAACATCTGGCGCCACTGCTTGAACGGCATCGCGGGAATCGCGGCGATATAAACCCCGGGCACTTTGATCGAGCTCCCCACCGCGGCGGCGCCCGAGATCACCACGCCGTCGCAGATATCGATGTGCCCGTCGATCATCGCGGCGCCGCCGATCTTGCAGTTTCTGCCGATGCGCGTGCTGCCGGCGATTCCCGTGCAGCCGGCAATCGCCGTGTGCGCGCCGATCCTGCAGTTGTGTCCAATCTGGATCTGGTTGTCGAGCTTGACGTCGTCCTCGATCACCGTGTCGTCGATCGCGCCACGGTCCACGGTCGTGTTGGCGCCGATCTCGACGTCCGCGCCGGTCACGACTCGGCCGACCTGGGGGATCTTGAGCCAGCGTCCCCCCTCCTCGGCCATGCCGAAGCCGTCGGCGCCGATGACCACGCCCGAATGCAGGATGTTGCGCGGGCCTATGACGCAGCGGTCGTAGATCGTCACGTTGGCGTGGAGTACGGCGTCGTCGCCGACGGACGCGCCGGCACCGACGACGCTGCCGACACCGATGCGAACGCGCTCGCCGATGACCGCGCCATCGCCGATGACGGCGTAGGGCCCGATCGACGCGCTCGCCGCGACCTTCGCACGCGGATCGACGATCGCCGCAGGATGCGTCCCGGCCGCGACGACCGGCGGCGGATGGAGGAGCGCCGCGACTTTCGCGTACGTCGCGTAGGGGGCTGCGCTCAGAAGCTTCGGCAGCGGGGTCTCGCCGGCGAGTTCGGGAGCGATGATGACCGCCGATGCGCGCGTCACGGCGAGCTGGTTGCGGTACTTGGCGTTGGCGAGGAAAGCGATGGCGCCCGGACCCGCAGAGTCGAGCGTACCGACGTGCGAGACGACGACCGCACCGTCACCGGCAACGGTTACGCCAGTGCGCAAAGCGAGCTCGGAAAGTGAGATGGGCAAGGAGCCGCTCTTGGGTCGATGGGCGCCGGCGGCGCGAGGCGCCCGGGGTGCTGCCGTTTCTTATTTGTCGGCGAGCGCCTTGATCACCTTTTCGGTGATGTCGATCTTCTGGCTGGCGAAGACGACCGGGTCCTGCAGGATCAGATCGAACTTCTCGGCTTCGGCGATCTGCTGGATCACCTTGTTCGCGCGCTCCTGCACGCTCGCGAGTTCTTCATTGCGGCGCAGGTTCAAATCCTCGCGGAATTCGCGCTGCCCACGCGTCAGGTCGCGCGACAGGTTGGCGAGGTCGCGCTCCTTGTTGCGGCGGTCGGCCTCGGACATCGTGACGCCGTCCTTTTCGAGCGCCGCCTGCAGATCGCGGACCTGTTTGCTCATCTTCTGGATGTCGGCATCGCGCACGGCGAATTCCTTCTCGAGCTTCAACTGCGCGCGCTTCGCCGGCGCTGCCTCGCGGAACAGGCGCTCGGTATTGACAAAGCCGATCTTGTAGTCGGCCGCCTGCGCGTACCCGGTCGCCACCGTGAACAGCGCGGCAAGGCCGAGGACGGCGCCCGAAATGAAGTGGGTGCTGCGGTTCAAGTGCATCTCCTGCGCATGTCAGAAAATCGTGCCTACCTGGAACTGGAAGCGCTGGATCCTGTCGAGCGGCTTGTCGTTCAGCGGAAGGGCATAACTGAACTTCAGCGGTCCGACCGGCGAATTCCAGGCGAGCCCGATGCCGGCCGAGTAGCGGAACCCCTGCAGATCAAACTGCTCCGTCCCCGGAAGCGATTTTCCATCGATATAGATCTGTCCGGCATCGGCGAAGACGCTGCCGCGTACCGACTTGTCCTTGTTGAGAATGGGAAAGAACAATTCGGCATTGGCGACGATCTTGCGTTTGCCCCCGGTGGCGTTGCCGTAGATGTCCTGCGGGCCCAGCGAACTCTGCTGGAAGCCGCGCACCGACCCGACGCCGCCGGCGTAGAACGACTTGAAGAACGGCAGCGGCAATCCGCCATATCCATCCGCATAGCCGATGTCGCCACGCAACATCAGCACGAGGTCCCCGTAAATCGGTATGAAGTTCTGCTGCAGATAGTTCACCTTGTAATACTGGATGTCGCCGATCGGCATCGCCACCTCCACCAGCAGGCTCTGCAGGCGCCCCCGCGTAGGATAGAGGATGTCATCGCGGGTGTCACGCGACCAGCCCCCGCTCACCACATAGCTGTCGGTCGTCGTCCCGAAGAGTGCGACGTAGGCGATGTAGGAGGGCGGGCTATTGTCCGTCAGGCCGATTTCGGTGTGCTCCCACCGAAACCCGACGTTGACCGTATCGGTTTCGGTGATCGGAATGCCGAATCCGATCGCCGCTCCGATCGTCGACGACGTGTACTGCGCCACGTTAAGCGATCCGGGATCGGTAGTTCGCTGGTAGAGCTCGAGCGTGCGGGAAACGCCGTCGACCGTGTAGTACGGTTCGGTGAATGCGAGGGAAATCACGCGGTTGATCGAGCTCGTATTCACAGCCGCGGTCAGCGAATTGCCGCTGCCGAAGATGTTCGCCTGCGAAATCGACGCATTGAACACGAATCCTTCCGCGCTCGAGTACCCGACACCGGCGAGCAACTGGCCGGTGTTCTTCTCGACGACAGTGGTGTCGATGTCGACCTCGTCGGTCGTCCCGGCCACCGGAGGTGTCTCGATGTTGACGTCGTCGAAATAGCCGAGGCGCTTGATGCGGACCTTCGATCGCTCGATCCGGGCCCCGTCGTACCAGGCGCTCTCGAGCTGGCGCATCTCGCGTCGGATCACTTCGTCGCGCGTCTTGACGTTGCCGCTGATGTTGATCTTGCGGATGTAGACGCGCCGGCCGGGGTCGACGAAGACCGTGAATGCGACCGTCAATTTCTCGCGATTGAGGTCGGGCACCGCGTTGACATTGGCGAACGCGAATCCCTCGGTACCCAGCCGGTCGCTGATCGCCTTGGTGCTCGCCTGCAGCTTCTCGCGCGAAAACACGTCGCCGGGCCGGATGGTGATGAGCCGCTGGAGCTCGAATCCCGGCACCGGCAGATCGCCCGCCAGCCGGATGTCGGATATCGTATAGCGCGGTCCTTCGACCAGGTTGATCGTTATGAAGACGTCTTCCTTGTCCGGCGTGATCGAAACCTGCGTGGAATCCGAGTTGAATTCGAGATAGCCCCGATTCTGGTAGAAGCTGCGCAGGGTCTCGAGGTCGGCCGAGAGCTTCTGCTTCGAATACTGGTCGTTCTTGGTGTACCAGGTCGTCCAGCCCGGCGTCGTCAGCGTCATCTGCGCCAGGAGCTCCTTCTCGGAGAATGCACTGGCGCCGACGATGTTGATGCGCGCGATCTTCGAGATCTCGCCTTCTTCGATCGTGATGTTGACGGCGACCCGGTTGCGGTCCTGCGGGGTCACGGTGACGGTGATCTTCGCCGCGTACCGCCCGCGCGACACGTACTGCCGCTTCATTTCCTGTTCGGCACGGTCCAGCGCGGACCGGTCGAAGATGCGCGCTTCGGTGAGGCCGATCTCCTTCAGCGCCTTCTTCAGCGTTTCGGTGTCGAATTCCTTGTTGCCCGTCAGGTCGACCTTGCTTATCGTCGGCCGCTCCTGGACGACGACGAGCAACACGCCGCCCGGCTCCGACTCGAGCCGGACGTCGCGAAAGAACCCGGTCGCGAACAGCGCCTTCACCGCCTGCGCCGCCTTCGGGTCGTCGATCGTGTCGCCGACCTTGATCGGCAGATACGAAAACACCGTGCCCGCTTCCGTCCGCTGCACGCCCTCGACGCGGATGTCCTTGACCACGAAAGGCTCGATCGCCGCCGCAGGCGAGCCGGCAAGCGTCGCGACGACGACGAGCAGCGCCCACGCGGCCGCGCCGAAACGGCGGGCCGCCGAAGGCATGCCGAGCCGACGGAGACTAGAACAGACGGGAAAGATCATTGAAAAGCGCTAGCGCCATCAACACGGCCAGCATGGCCATGCCAATGCGCTGGCCGACCTCGAAAGCGCGGTCGGAGACGGGACTGCCCTTGATGATTTCGGCGAAATAATACAGCAAATGACCCCCATCCAACAGCGGAACCGGCAGCAGATTGAGCACGCCGAGGCTGATGCTGATGAGCGCGAGATACCCGACGAAAACGAGTGCCCCGGCCTGCGCCGACTGGCCCGCGAAATCGGCCATCGTGATCGGCCCGCTGATGTTCTTGAGCGACGCTTCGCCGATCAGGATGCGCCCGAGCATCTTGACCGTGAACACCGAGAGCTCCCAGGTCTTGCGCACGCCTTGGGCAAGCGCGTCGACCACCCCGTAGCGCACCGTCACCGCGAGGCGCTCGGCGGTCGCCGGATCGACCTTGAGCCGCACCCCGGCGATGCCGACCTTGCGGCCGCCCTGCTCGACGATCTCGGTGGTGATCACCGCGTCCCGTTCGACGCCGTCGCGCAGGACGCGAAAGGTCACGCTGCCGCCGGGTTTGGCATTCGTCTTTGCGGCGACCTCGGCGGGTGAGCGGACGGGCGCCCCGTCGATCGCGACGATGCGATCTCCGGCCTTGAGGCCCGCGCGTGCGGCGGGCTTGTCGGGAACGGCCTCGTCGATCAGCGGCGAGCCCAGGTCCGCGCGGAGCCCGAGCGTCGACATGAAATTGCCTTCCCAGTCGGAGCCCGAGACCGCGGCAAGCGACAGGTCGCGCCGGTTCCGTGCGCCGTCGGGCCTTTCGACCTCGATGGACGCGTCGCTTGCACCCGACGCGCGAAGCAGCCGCCAGCGCAGATCCTGCCAGCTCCTGACCGCCGTGCCGTCGACGGCGACCACGAGATCGCCGTCGCGGATGCCCGCGGCAGCGGCCGCCGTGCCGGCCGGGGGGTCGGTGAGCAGCGCCCGCTGGCCGGGGATTCCGGAGACGAATGTGCCGGCGAACAGCAATACCGCGAGCAGCAGGTTCGCGATCGGGCCCGCGGCGACGATCGCAATGCGCTTGGCCACACCCTGCCGGTTGAACGCGCGCGGAAGGTCTTCCGTCGCGACCGGACCTTCGCGCTCGTCGAGCATTTTCACGTAGCCGCCGAGCGGCACCGCCGACAGCGCCCATTCGGTGCCCTCGCGTCCCAACCGTCGCGACCAGACGACGCGCCCGAATCCCACCGAGAACCGCAGGACCTTGACCCCGCACCAGCGCGCGACGACGAAGTGACCGAGCTCGTGGAATACGACGAGCACGCCCAGCACGACGAGAAACGCGAGGATCTTGGTGATGGGATCCATCAGGCCGCGACCGGAAGCCTGAGCCAGGACCGCGTGACTGAACGCGCTTCGGCATCGGCGCAAAGCGCGTCCTCGAGGGTGGCGGCGGAACGCGCCGGCAGTCGGGCGAGCGCTTCGGCGCACGCGGGCGCGATGTCGGTGAAGCGGATGTGCCCGGCCAGGAAGGCCGCGACCGCGATCTCGTTTGCCGCGTTCAGCACCGCCGGTGCCGTCCCCCCGGCGCCGAGTGCGCCATGGGCGAGATCGAGGCTGGGGAATCGCTCACGGTCCGGTACCTCGAACGTCAGCGATCCGCGGCGCGCGAGCTCCAGGGCGGAAACACCGGCGTCGATGCGATCGGGAAAGGCGAGTGCCTGCGCGATCGGCGTGCGCATGTCGGGATGACCGAGCTGCGCGAGGACCGACCCGTCGACGTATTCGACCAGCGAATGAACGACGCTCTCCGGGTGGATGACGATTTCGATCCGCTCGCGCGGCACGCCGAAAAGCCAGAAAGCCTCGATCATCTCCAGGCCCTTGTTCATCATCGTCGCCGAGTCCACGCTGATCTTTTTTCCCATCACCCAGTTCGGATGCGCACAGGCTTCGTCAACGGTAACCGAGGGGAGTTCCGCAAGCGGCCGGCGGCGTAGCGGTCCGCCCGACGCCGTGAGCAGCAGGCGGCGTACGCCGCACGCAGCCGGATCGCGGGAATAGCCCGCCGGCAGGCACTGGAAGATCGCGTTGTGCTCGCTGTCGATCGGCAGCAACGTCGCGCCACCGGCCGCAACTGCGGCCATGAATACGGCTCCCCCGATGACCAGCGCCTCCTTGTTCGCAAGCAGGATCCGCTTGCCCGCGCGCGCTGCGGCAAGGGTGGACGAGAGGCCCGCGGCGCCGACGATGGCAGCCACGACGGTGTCCGCGTCCGGCATCGCCGCCGCCAGGGCGAGCCCTTCCGCGCCCGACAGCACGCGCGTGGGAAGGCCGTGACCGGCGAGCGCGCGTTCGAGCTTCGCGGCGGCGGCCGGGTCAGAGAGCGCCGCGACCTCCGGCCGGAATCGGCGGCAGAGGAGTGCGAGCTTCTCCCATTGCCCGTGCGCCGAGAGCGCCGCCACCGCGAAACGGTCCGGGTGGCGCGCGACGACGTCCAGCGCGGAATCGCCGATCGAACCGGTGGCGCCGAGGATGCTGATCCTGCGCATCGTCATCGCAGGTACGCGTACGCGAGTAGCGCCGCCGCGGGCATCGCGGCGAGCAACGCGTCGATCCGGTCGAGAATGCCGCCGTGACCGGGCAGCAGCCGGCCGCTGTCCTTGACGCCGGCATTGCGCTTCAACAGCGACTCGAAGAGATCGCCCTCGACCGACAGCGCGACGAGCACAAGGGCGAGCGCCACCCAGACGGCGACGGCGATCGGCGAGATCGCTCCCGAATAGCCGGCGGCGACCGCCAGCGGAACGAGGGCTACCGCGTAGATCGCGACGGCCGCCATCGCTCCGTAAACGCCTTCCCAGGTCTTGCCCGGGCTCACCTGCGGCGCGAGCTTGTGCCTGCCGAACGCACGGCCCGCGAAATAGGCCGCGGTGTCCGCGATCCACACGATCGCCATCGCCGCGAGCACGAGCCACGGCGAATGCGCCTGGAGCGCGCCGAGTGCCACCCACGCACCGATCAGCGCGATCCACCCGACGAGCGCCATCCCGAGCGGCGACGCGGACTTCCAGCGGTATCGAAGCCACACCGGCGCGACGGCGAGCCAGAAGAACGTCGACGCGCCGCACATCGCGAGCACCGTGACGTCGGCCCATGTGCCGTCGCCTCCGGTCGCCAGTGGCACGAGCATCAGGCCGCCGATCAGCAACGTCGACGCGACGAACAGGATCCTCGGCCCCCTCGGGTAGCCGGCAAGATCGGCCCATTCGGTGGCCGCCACGCCGATCACGGCCAGCGACACGGCGCCCCAGCCGAGCGGGGTCAACAGGAACAGCGCTGCGAGAACGAGGGGAACGAGGATGACGGCCGTCAGGATGCGCGTTCCGAGCATCGGGTCACGCCGGCCGTGTTTCGTAACGGACCCCGGCGGCCTGGAGCTGCTCCGTCGTCCGGCCGAAGCGGCGCTCGCGCTGGCGGAACCAGTCGATCGCCGCATTGAGCGCTACGGCATCGAAGTCCGGCCACAGCGTGTCCGTGAAATACAGCTCGGTGTAGGCGAGCTGCCAGAGGAGGAAATTCGATATCCGCTGCTCGCCGCCGGTGCGTATGAAAAGATCCGGTTCCGGCGCATACGCCATCGCCAGGTACGGCTCCAGCGATTCAGGGGCGAGCGCCCCGTTGCCTTGTATCGCCTCCGGATGGGCCGCGACGCATTTGCGCATGGCCTGGGCGACGTCCCAGCGCCCCCCGTAATTCGCGGCAACCGTCAGCGTCAGGCGCCGGTGCGCGGCGGTCTGCGCCTCCCCCGCCGCGATCAGGTCGCGGATGCGCGGATCGAACACCGACGTGTCGCCGATCACCTTGAACCGGATTCCGTTCGCATTGAGCTTCGCGACTTCCTGCTCGAGCGCGTGCAGGAAAAGGTCCATCAGGATCGACACCTCGTCGGGCGGGCGCCGCCAGTTCTCGCTCGAGAATGCGAACATCGTCAGGTATTCGATGTCGAGCTCGATGCAGGCGAGGATGATCGCACGCACCGCCTCGACACCGCGGCGATGCCCGGCGACCCGCGGCAGCATCCGCTGCTTTGCCCAGCGACCGTTGCCGTCCATGATGATCGCGACATGGCGCGGCACGGCACGGGGCTCGGGGACGTCGCGGGTGGAACTCGTGAACATGGTCGGGGGCGATCGGGGTCGGGGCTGCACGCGGACCTCGCGCAGCGCGCGCGCCCGAGCGAGGTTCGAGGGCGCCTTGCGACGCTCTGATCAGATCGCCATCAGGTCCGTTTCCTTCGCCGCGAGCACTTTGTCGATTTCGGCGATGTAACGGTCGGTGAGCTTCTGGACGTCTGTCTGCGCATGCCGCTCGTCGTCCTCGGCCACGGCGTGATCCTTGAGCAGGCGTTTCAGGTGATCGTTCGCGTCGCGGCGGATGTTGCGCACGGCCACGCGCGCCGCCTCGGCCTCGTGGCGGACGACCTTGATGAGCTCTTTGCGGCGCTCCTCGGTGAGTGCGGGCATCGGAACGCGGATGACGTCGCCGGAAGTCGCCGGATTGAGCCCGAGGTCGGAGTCGCGGATCGCCTTTTCGATCACCGGGATCATCTTCTTTTCCCAGGGCTGCACCGTGATCGTGCGGGAATCCGCCAGCGTGATGTTTGCGCACTGGGCGATCGGCATCGGGCTGCCGTAGTAGTCGACCTGGAGGTGATCGAGGATTCCCGTGTGCGCGCGGCCCGTGCGGACCTTGCCGAGGTCGTGCTTCAGCGCCTCGACGGATTTCTGCATCTTCTGCTCGGCGGATTTCTTGATGTCAGCGATCATCGTTTCTCCACGACCGGCAATATCCCGGAACCCATCCTCGAAGGTTCCTAGCAATGAACCAACGTTCCCTCGTCGCCGCCCAGCACCACCCGTTTCAGGGCGCCCGGAACGGAGATCGAGAAGACCTTGAGCAGCATGTTCTGGTCCCGGCACAACGCGAGCGCCGTGGCGTCCATCACCTTCAGGTTGCGCACGATGGCCTCGTCGAAGGTCAGCGTCGCGAATCGCGTCGCCGTGGCATCCTTCTTGGGGTCGGCGGTATAGACGCCGTCGACCTTGGTCGCCTTCAGCACGATATCGACCCCCATTTCGCGTCCGCGCAGCGCCGCGGCGGTGTCCGTCGTGAAGAACGGGTTGCCCGTGCCGGCGGCGAAGATGACGACGCGGCGTTCCTCGAGGTGGCGCAGCGCCCGGCCGCGAATGTAGGGCTCGGCGACCTGATCGGTGCGCAACGCGGACTGGACCCGCGATTCGACGCCGGCACGACGCAACGCGTCCTGCAGCGCCAGCGCGTTCATCAGCGTCGCCAGCATGCCCATGTAGTCGGCGGTTGCGCGATCCATGCCCGCGGCACCGGGTGCGACCCCGCGAAAGATGTTTCCGCCGCCGATCACGACGGCGACCTCGACCCCGAGGCGAACGACCTCGGCGATTTCCGCGACGATCCGGTCGATCACCGCGCGATTGATCCCATACGCGTCATCCCCCATCAGCGCCTCGCCCGAGAGCTTGAGCAGGATGCGTTTGTACGCGGGTTCCTGCACGGGCGGAGCCGCAACAATTGCGGCGGTGACGGCAACACCGACGGCGGCGGGTTTGGCAACCATGGCAGCGGACTCCGGTGGGGGTTGAATGATCGCGATCGCGGGAAGGGATTACGCCTTGGCCATGGCCGCGACTTCCGCGGCGAAATCGTCCTTTTTCTTTTCGATGCCCTCGCCGACGACGTAGATCACGAAGGCGTTGACGGCCGCGCCCTGCGCCTTCACGAGCGCACCGACGGTTTCCTTGCCGTCGCCCTTGACGAAGGGCTGCGCGAGCAGCGTGACCTCGGCCAGGAATTTCGCGACGGCGCCGTCGACCATCTTCTCGACGATGTTGGCGGGCTTCCCGGATTCGGCGGCCCGCGCCGCGGCGATCGAGCGCTCCTTGGCGACGACGTCCGCCGGCACTTCCGCGGCGCTCACGGCCATCGGCTTGCTCGCCGCGATGTGCATCGCGAGGTCCTTGCCCAGCGACTCCTGCCCTCCGGTCAGGTCGACCAGCACACCGATCCGCGCCCCGTGGACGTACGACGCGATGCGCCCCGTGGCGACGATTCGCGCATAACGGCGGATCGAGATGTTCTCGCCGAACTTCTGAACCATCGCGACGCGGCGCGCCTCGATGCTTTCGCCCGACGCCAGGAGCTTCGCGCCGAGCGCGGCGAGGTCGGAGGGATTCTCGCGTGCGACGATACCGGCAACTGCCGCGGCAAACGCTTTGAAGTCATCGTTCTTGGCAACGAAATCCGTTTCGCAATTCACTTCGATCATCGCCGCCGTCTTCGCATCCGGCGCGACGTTGAGACCGATCACGCCTTCCGCGGCGATGCGCCCGGCGGCCTTCGAGGCTTTGGCGCCGCTGCGGATGCGCAAAAGCTCCTCGGCCTTCGTCGCGTCGCCGGCGGCTTCGGTCAGCGCCTTCTTGCATTCCATCATGCCCAGCCCGGTGCGCTGACGCAGGTCCATCACCATGCTTGCGGAGATTTCCGCCATTTCGATGCTCCGTGATCCGTTCGTTGTCGCGGTTGTCCGGGGCCTTCGGTCCCCCCGTCGCGTCCCGGGCGGGCCGAGCGCCCGCTCGGGGGTTGCCGCTGCCGGTCAGGTCGGCGCGTCGGCGGCGACCTCGACGAATTCGTCGCCCGCCTCGACGATCTCCTGGATCACCGCGCTGCGGCCCTCGAGGATCGCATCGGCCGCGCCGCGCGCGTAGAGCCGGATCGCCCGGCTCGAGTCGTCGTTGCCGGGAATCACGTGCGCGATGCCGATCGGCGAATGATTGGTGTCGACAACCGCCACGATCGGGATGCCGAGCTTCGTCGCTTCGGTGATCGCGATCTTGTGATAACCGACGTCGATGACGAACAGCGCATCGGGAAGCCCCGCCATATCCTTGATGCCGCCGAGGCTCTTGTCGAGCTTCGCCATCTCGCGCTGCAGCGTCAGCGCCTCGCGTTTGTTCATCTTCTCGAACGTGCCATCCTGATGCATCTGCTCGAGGTCCTTCAGGCGCTTGGTCGACGCCTTGACCGTCTTGAAATTGGTCAGCATGCCGCCAAGCCATCGGGCATCGACGTAGGGCATCGAACAGCGCCGCGCTTCTTCGGCGACGATCTCGCGCGCCTGGCGCTTGGTGCCGACGAACAGGACGGTGCCCTTGTTGGAGGCCAGTTGGCGAATGAACTTCATCGCATCCTGGTAGAGCTGCATCGTCTTTTCGAGGTTGACGATGTGAATCTTGTTGCGCTGGCCGAAGATGTACTCGGCCATCTTCGGATTCCAGTACCGCGTCTGGTGGCCGAAGTGGACCCCGGCTTCCAGCATCTGACGCATCGTTACGGACATTGCCTTGCTCCTTTCAGGGTTGGACCACGACCCGCCAATGGCTCGATCGCGACGCCGGAGGGTTGTCTGCCGGCCGCGGATCGGGCACCCTGAGGTGCGGGTCTGCGAATTCCCCGCTCTCGACGCCAACCCCGGGAAATCCGGGGAAAACAGAAGTAAGTGGCGCCAGGGCGAGCTAACATTCGATTTTAGCACGGAATTTGTCCCCGCGGCGATATGCACGCACGCCTCGGGCGTCACGCCCGACTCGCGCCAAACCGTTGAAACGCAAGATGCCATCCGATACCGTTCCCCTACCCACGCCGCACGACACCGCGCTCCTGGCTGCCCGCGACCGCGCCGTCGTGTGCGACCTGGCTCCGCTTTCGATCCTGGCGATCGCCGGCGCCGACGCGGCGCCGTTCCTGCAAGGACAGCTGTCGGCGGACATCGTCGGCCTGCCGCCCGGTGCGTGCCGCCATGCGAGCTTCAACTCGCCGAAAGGCCGGATGCTCGCCAATTTCGTCGTCTGGCGTGATCCCGCGGCCCCGGATCGGTTCCTGGCCCTGGTTCCGGGCGACATCGCCACGCCGGTTGTGAAGCGGCTCGCGATGTACGTGCTCCGCTCGAAGGTTGCGATCGCCGATGTCTCGGAGGACTTCGCTCGCCTCGGCGTAGGCGGACCCGCCGGCGGCGAAGCGCTTCGCGCCGCGTACGGCAGCTCGCCCGCGTCCTACGAATTGCAACGCTCCGATTCGACGACGGTGCTCGGACTGCCGGGTCCTCGCTTCGCGATCATCGCGCCGCGTGATACAGCCGACGCCACGCGTGCCCTTCTCCTGCGCCGCGCGGATGCCGCTTCATTCGAAGTCTGGGAATGGCTGACGATCCGGGCCGGCGTGCCCGTGATCACCGCGGCAACGCAGGATCGCTTCGTCGCGCAAACCGCCAACCTGGACTTGCTCGCCGGCATCGATTTCCAGAAGGGCTGCTACACCGGACAGGAGATCATCGCCCGCACGCAATACCTCGGACGGCTCAAGGAGCGCGCGTTCCTGTTCCATGCCGACTCGCCGAACATCGCAGCGGGTGAGCGCCTTTTCAACGACGCGTTCGGCGACCAGCCCTGCGGTACCGTCGTCAACGCAGCTGCCGCACCCGGCGGCGGTGGCGACCTCCTCGCCGTGCTGCAGCTCGCGGCCGCCGATCGCGGCGACACCCGCCTCGGCTCGCCGGGGGGGCCCGCGCTCTCGCCGCTGCCTCTGCCCTACGCGTTCCCACCGGCTGGCGTGCCGCGCGGACGCGTCACGTAGAATGTGCGCTTGGCAACGACGCCATCGCACCTCTACGTCTATTACCGCGTTGCCGCCGACACCGCGGAAGCGCGCGCGCTCATCGCAGCACTGATGACGGATGTCGCGGCACGCACCGGCATTCGAGGGCGCCTGCTGGCGCGTTGCGAGGACCCGTCGACCTGGATGGAGGTCTACGAATCCATCGTCGAGCCGGCTCCATTCCTGCGCGTGCTCGACGAATCCGTCACGGCGAACGGCGCGTCGCGCGTCTCGATCGATGGCCGGCGCACGATCGAACGCTTCTGCGCCATCGGCCCCGATCGTCGAGAAAGCGGCGCTCGGCGCGGGTGACGCGATGTGCCTCGCCTTGTTCGCGCTCGACGCACACCCGCGGTTCGCGCTGGTCGTCGCGGCCAATCGCGACGAGTACCACACGCGCCCAGCGGTCCCCGCCGCCTGGCGGGATGAGGGCTGGCTCGCCGGCCGCGACCTCGAGGCCGGCGGCACGTGGTTCGCCGTGACACGGAGCGCGCGCTGGGCGTTCGTCACCAATGTGCGCGATCCCTCGCGCTTCGACCCGCACGCCCCGTCGCGCGGCGCGCTGGTGCCTGCGGTGCTCGACGATACGGCGGCGCCCACGGAGGGCATCGGGCGAATCGTCGCGGCCGCGCGGGCGTGCAACGGATTCAATCTGGTGGCAGGGGCCGGGATCGACGCGTGCTGGGGATCGAATCGGGCCGGCGCTACGCGAACGCTGGCGCCCGGAATCTACGGCCTTTCCAACGCCGCGCTCGATACGCCGTGGCCGAAGGTCGAGCGGACCAAAGCCGCCCTGGGCGCATGGTGCGCGCGGGGCGATGCGGACACCGCCTCGCTCTTCGCTATCCTCGCCGATAGGTCGGGCGCGCCCGACGATCAATTGCCGGCGACCGGAATCCCGCTCGATCGCGAGCGCCTGCTGGCGCCGCCCTTCATCGTCAGCGAAACCTACGGCACGCGCTGCTCGACGGTCCTGACCCTCAGCCGCGACCGCGACGCGCGTTTCACCGAACGTACTTTCGATCCAAGCGGAAGGCTCACCGGCGAGGTCGACGAGCGCTTCACCGTTCTGCCCGCGCGCTAGCGTCGCCGACCGTAGTCGCTGAAGACTAGGCGCGCGCGCCCATCCCGCACGGTCAGCGCGCAACGGCCGCCGACGGGCAGCGTGAGCTTGTCCGGGCAATGCCCGAACGGCAGGCCGGTGAACACGGGAACTTCGAGAAGCGCGCGGACATGGGCGACCATCACGCCCATGTCGTAGCCATTGTCGTTGGGGCCAAGCTGATAGCCGTTGAACGTGCCGAGCAGCACGCCGCGCTGGCCGGCAAGCACGCCGGCATGATGAAGCTGGTAGACCATCCGCTCGATACGATACGGATGCTCGCCGACGTCCTCGAGGAAGAGGATGCCTCCATCGACACGCGGCATGTGCTTTGTTCCGGCGAGGTGGGCGACCATCGCGAGGTTTCCACCCCAGAGCGTGCCCTCGCCGGCAAAGTCGGGGCCGTCGAGCGCGCACTCGACCTGATGCGACGCGCTGCCGAGCAACGCCCAGCAATGCTCAAGCGTGAAGGCCGACGGCGATTCGGCACCGAAATCGTACGCGGCCATCGGCCCCGCGAACGTCGTCATGCCCGCGTGACGAAGGGCTGCCAGCTGGAACGCCGTGAAGTCGCTGTAGCCCAGCCAGCGCTTGCCTTGCGCAGCGAGTGCCGTGAAGTCGATCCGGTCGAGGAGCCGCGACCAGCCGTACCCACCGCGCGCGGCGATGGCGAGTTCCACGTCCGGGTTCGCCGCCATCCGGCCGATCGCCGCGAGGCGCTCGTCGTCTTCCGCGGAAAATCGTTGCCAGCGCGTCGCGCAGGTCGGATCGACGATGACCCGATGGCCGAGCGCCGTCAATCGGCGTTCGGCGCGGTCGATCGCCGCCGGTTCGGTCACGAAACCCGCGGGTGCGTACAGCCCGATGTCGTAGGTGCTTTGCGCCATCGCCGCGGTCAGCGCCGCGCGCCGAAGAAATCGGACAGCAGTTTGCCGCACTCACGCGCGAGCACGCCGCCCGTCACCGACGCATGATGATTGAGCCGGGGGAGCGCAAACAGGTCGACCACCGAGCCGCACGCGCCGGTCTTCGGGTCGCTGGCGCCGAAGACGACGCGTCCGATCCGCGCGTGCATGATCGCGCCGGCGCACATCGCGCATGGTTCGATCGTCACGTACAGGTCGCATCCGGGAAGCCGATAGTTGCCGAGCGCGTGACCCGCATCGCGCATCGCTTTGATCTCGGCGTGCGCCGTCGGGTCGTGATCGGCGATCGTGGCGTTGCCGCCGCGCCCGACGACCGCGCCGTCCTTCACGACGATCGCGCCCACCGGAATCTCCCCGCGCGCCTGCGCGTCCCGGGCGAGTTCGAGCGCCGCGGCCATCCAGTGGGCATCGCGATCCGCCGCCGGCGCGGGAACCGGCGCCGCAGAGGTTGGGCGCGCCGACCGAGTGACGGTCACGGTCCCGCGGGTTCCGGACGCGGACGCTTTTCCCATTGCGCCTTGCGATGCGCGCGCGCTTCACCGTCCCGTTTCCGGGCAAGTGCCGCCTCGGCGACGAGATCGACGCTTCCGAGCGCATCCATCGCTTCGCGCCAATCTTCGGGCGCGCCCGTTCGCCCATACCGGCGACCGTACCCGTCGCGAGCGAGAAGCCGGCAATCGATCAAGAGCCGCCGCAGTTCGACGTGGTCGGTCGCGAGCATCGCGCCGGGACCCGCGAGCCAATCCTCGAGGATCGCGTTGACTTCCCGCTCGCTGTAATCGCGTCCGGGGGTGAACGCGACGATCGCAGCCGCCGTGACGACGACGAAGTCGAACTGTCGTCCGCTTTGCAACGCCCCCGGCAAAAGCCCCTGGGTAATCGCCAGTCGCCGGAACGCTGCGAGAAATGGGTTGGATTCGGTACCGGTCATGGGCACGCTACTCCCACTCGATCGTCGCCGGCGGCTTGCCGGAAATGTCATAGACGACGCGGTTGATCCCGTGAACCTCGTTGGTGATCCGGTTCGACACATTGGCCAGGAGTTCGTGCGGCAGCCTCGCCCAATGCGCGGTCATAAAATCGGTCGTCTGCACCGCGCGTAGCGCGACGGCATTTTCGTAGGTACGCCCGTCGCCCATCACGCCGACCGAGCGAACCGGAAGGAACACCGCGAACGCCTGTGCGGTGACGTCGTACAGACTCCGACCCTCCGCGTCGCGCGCGAGGCGGAGTTCGTCGATGAAGATCGCGTCGGCGCGACGCAGGAGATCCGCGTGCTCGCGCGTGACGGCTCCAAGGATGCGCACGCCGAGGCCCGGGCCGGGGAACGGGTGCCTCATCACCATTTCGCGCGGCAAGCCGAGCGAGAGTCCCAGCTCGCGCACCTCGTCCTTGAAGAGTTCGCGCAGCGGCTCGAGGAGCTTCAGATGCAGCGTGTCCGGCAGTCCGCCGACGTTGTGGTGCGACTTGATCGTGTGCGCCTTCTTCGTCTTCGCACCCGCCGATTCGATGACATCCGGGTAGATCGTGCCCTGCGCCAGCCAGCGAGGCGCTGCGTCCCCGGTTGTGACCTTCGCCGACTCGCGCTGGAACACGTCGACGAAGAGCCGGCCGATGATCCGCCGCTTCTGCTCGGGGTCGTCCACGCCGTGGAGCGCCGCGAACATCTCGTCGGCCGCGTTGACGTGGATCACGCGCACGCCGAGATTGCGCGCAAACGTATCCATCACCTGCTCGGCCTCGTTCAGCCGCAAGAGGCCGTGGTCGACGAACACGCAGGTGAGCTTTTCGCCGATCGCCTTGTGGATGAGCGCTGCCGCCACCGACGAATCCACCCCGCCGGACAACCCGAGGATGACTCCGTCGTTGCCGACCTTTTCGCGGATCGCGGCGACGGCCTCGCCGACGTAGTCCTTCATGTTCCAGTCCTGCGCGCAGCCGCAGATGTCGTGCACGAAGCGCGACAGGATCGCGGCGCCCTGCTTCGTGTGCGTAACCTCCGGATGGAACTGGACGGCGTAAAAGCGGCGCGCGGGATCGGCCATCGCCGCGATGTCGCAGGTGACGCTGCTGCCGATCAGGCTGAACCCGGGCGGCAGCGCGGTCACCTTGTCGCCGTGGCTCATCCACACGTCGAGCAGGCCAAAACCCTCCGCACTGCGGCGGTCTTCGATGTCCCGGAGGAGCGCCGAGTGACCGCGCGCGCGCACTTCGGCGTATCCGAACTCGCGAACCTTGCCTTCCTCGACCGATCCGCCGAGCTGCGCCGCCATCGTCTGCATGCCGTAGCAGATGCCGAGCACCGGCACGCCGAGCGACCACACGGCGTCGGGCGCGCGCGGCGTGTCGCCCACGGTCACGCTATTGGGGCCGCCGGAGAGAATGACTCCGCTCGGCGCGAAAGCACGCACGAATTCGTCGCCGACGTCGTAGGGGTGAATTTCGCAGTAGACGTGCGTTTCGCGCAGCCGGCGCGCGATGAGCTGCGTGTACTGCGCGCCGAAATCGAGGATCAGTATCTTGGAATGCGACGGAGCAGCCATGGATTGTGGCCGCCTTGCGGCGGCAGGATCACTCGACGCGGTAATTGGGGGCTTCCTTGACGATTTGCACGTCGTGAACATGCGATTCGCGCATGCCGGCCGACGTGATCTCGACGAAGTCGGCGCGGGTTCGCAGTTCGTCGATCGTCCGGCAGCCGCAGTACCCCATTGCCGCGCGCAATCCACCCATGAGCTGATGGATCAGTTCGGACAGCGCCCCCTTGTACGGAACGCGCCCCTCGATGCCCTGCGGAACGAGCCGCTCGGCCGCGCCCTCGCCTTCGGCATCCTGGAAATAGCGATCGGAGCTGCCCTGCTGCATCGCCCCGAGCGAGCCCATGCCGCGATAGCTCTTGTACGACCTGCCCTGGTATAGCTCCGTTTCGCCCGGAGCCTCCTCGGTACCGGCGAAGAGGCTGCCGAGCATCACCGACGAGGCTCCCGCCGCAAGCGCCTTCGCGATGTCTCCCGAATAGCGGATGCCGCCGTCGGCGATCACCGGAATACCCGCCTTGGCCGCACCTTCGAGCGCGAACTGGATCGCGGATATTTGGGGCACGCCTACGCCCGCGACGATGCGGGTCGTGCAGATCGAGCCGGGCCCGACGCCGACTTTCACGGCGTCGGCGCCGTGATCCGCCAGCGCTTTCGCACCGTCGGCCGTTGCGATGTTGCCGCCGATAATCTGCACGCCGGGAAACCGCTTCCTGATCCACTGCACACGGTCGAGCACGCCTTGCGAATGCCCGTGCGACGTGTCGACGACGAGGACGTCCGCGCCGGCGGCGACGAGTGCCTCGACGCGCTCCTCGGTATCGCCACCCGTTCCGACCGCCGCGCCGACGCGAAGGCGCCCGAGTTCATCCTTCGACGCCAACGGATGTTCGGTCGACTTCAGGATGTCCTTGACCGTGATGAGCCCGCGCAGTTCCATCTTGCCGTTGACGACCAGCACGCGCTCGAGCCGATGCTGGTGCATCAGCGCCTTGGCGTGCTCGAGGTCCGTGCCCTCGGGGACCGTGACGAGCTTGTCCCCCTTGGTCATGATGTTCGACGCCGGCTGATCGAGATTCGTCTCGAAGCGAAGGTCGCGATTTGTGACGATTCCGACGACGCGCTTGCCATCGACGACCGGAAGGCCGGAAATCCGATGCTGGCGCGTCAGGGCCAGCACCTCGCGCACCGACATTGTCGGCGGAATCGTGATCGGATCCTTGACGACGCCGCTCTCGAAGCGCTTGACCTTCGCGACTTCGGCCGCCTGCTTGGAGGGCGTCATGTTCTTGTGCACTACACCCAAGCCGCCTTCCTGGGCGATCGCGATCGCCAGGCGGGTCTCGGTCACCGTATCCATCGCCGCCGAGAGCAGCGGGATGTTGATCGACACCGAACCCGTGAGCCGGGTTTTGAGGCTGACCTCGTTGGGAACTACGAGGGAATGCGCGGGAACGAGCAGGACGTCATCGAACGTCAGCGCCTTCCGAACGACACGCATGTGACTTTCTCCTATGCGCAAAGATCGATTATACCCGCGTTGCCCCGTCCCGAAAACGAGTCGCCGCGCTTCGTACCGAATCGGCAACAGTCGCCGGCACGGACGAGGGTCATCCGTCCGGCCGGTTTGACGTGCGATCCGGGTTGGATTACCTTGCCATTGTCATAAGATGTGACGAGGTGGCCCTATGTCACTCCCAGCGTCCGGTTTCGTTCGAATACTGCTCGCAACGCCCGCGTCGACGGCACTCGTTGCGCTTGGCGCGTGCGCCCTCGCCGCCGCGCTGGCCGCGATCCCGATGCCCGCGGCCGCCGCGTTGTACAAATGGACCGACGCGAACGGCCGCGTGATCTATTCCGACCAGCCCCCCACGGGCAACTTCAAGGTCGAGGCGATCAACTCCCCGCCGCCACCCGCCAATCCCAACGCGGTGAAGGAGCTTGCCGCCAAGGAGGCCGAGCTCACACAAAAGAGGGTGCTGCGCGCGGATGAGGAGGCCAAGGCGACGAAGGCGCGCACCGAGTCCGCCCAGAAAAAGGAGCAGTGCGCCAAGATGCGCGGTCAGATCGCCATGCTGGCGTCCGATCAGAATCAGCAGATCCTGATCTTCCGCAGCAACGACAAGGGGCAACCGGTGTACATGGATGACGGTTCGCGCCGCAGGGAGCGCGAGCAGCTGGAAGCCTGGGTCAAGGAGAACTGCACCGCCTGACCCGCGGGTCACTTCTTGTCGAGATTCGCCTGGTTGATCTCGACGTTCGCCTTCGCCTTCAGTGCAGCGACATAGGCGTCGAACACTTCACGATTCTGCACTTCGCCGATCCGCGTTCGTGCTGCCGCGAGCTTCGCAGGCTCGGCCTCGGGCGGATTGATCACGCCGACGAGCTTGTAGATCGCGAATCCGCCCCGCTCGCTCGGTGCGCCGAGGTAGCGCGGCAGCTTGGCCGCTTCCACCTGGAATATCCGGTTGACCGCTTCGGGTGTGAATCCCGGCTGCGGCCGATTGCGTGCGACCGATACCGCCTTGGCGAACGTCACGCCGACCTCGCGATCGGTCCGCCCCTGCTCCAGCAACGCGAGCTTGTCGCGCCCGGCCTTCTGCGCGAGCTCGACCGCCGCCCGGCGAACCAGCTGGTTGCGGATCTCGTCCTTCACCGCGTCGAAAGGCCGGGGCGCGGCCGGCTTGTACTCGACGATGCGCGCCGCCATCAACGCGTTCGGACCGATCTCGATGGCCTCGGTGTTGCGCTTGGCCGCGATCGACTCCGGTGACAGCAGGGCCTGGACGACCTTGGCGCTGCCCATCGCGATCTGTTGCGCCTGCGCACGCGTGACCATCGGCGAGGTTTCGACCGTCAATCCCAGCGCCTTGCCGACGGGCGCCAGCGAGTCCGCCTGCTCGTAGACGAGATTCTGGAATTGATCGGCGGCGGTGGCGAACTTTTGCGCGACCTTCTGCCGCTTGAGATCGGTTTCGATCTGCGCCTTGACCTCGTCGAAAGGCCGCGTCCGCGCCGGCGTCACGGCGATCAGGCGGATCACGTGGAAGCCGAATTCGCTCTGCACCGGACCGACGATTTCGCCGGGCTTCATCGAAAAGACCGCGTCGTCGAAGGCCTTGACCATCGTACCGCGCGGATTGCTGCCAAGGTCACCACCCCCAGCCGCCGAGCCCGGGTCCTGCGATTGCTGTTTCGCGACGTCCGCGAATTTCGCCGGATTCGCCTTGACCTCCGCGGCGATCGCTTCGGCCGACTTCTTCGCGGCTGCGCGCTCGGCATCGCTTGCATCGGGCTTGACCGCAATCAGGATGTGCGCGGCCTGTCGCTGCTCGTCCTGCGTGTAGGTCTTGCTCGCCGCCGCGTACTGGGCCTTGACTTCGTCGGGCGTGACGGTGACCTGGGACAGCAGTGCGTCCTGGGTCAGGATCACGTATTCGAACTTCGCTTCCTCGGGCGTCTTGAACGCCGCGGCGTTGGCATCGTAAAACGCCTTGACCTGCGCATCGTCGATCTTGACGTCCTTCACGAAGGCGTCGGCATCGACGATGGCGACCTCGACGTCGCGTTGCTGTTCGACGAGGTTCACGAATGCCAAGGCCGAGGCCTTCGGCACGATTCCGCCGCGGGAGATGGGATCGACGATCCGCTCGGCCAGCAGCTGCCGCCGAACGCTCTCCTCGTACGCCGGCTCGGTGACGCCCGCCTGATTCAGCATGCGCTTGTAGACGTCGAGCGAAAACCGGTCGCCGTCGCGGAAACGCGGATCCGTCGCGATCCGCTCGAAGACCTGCTCGTTCGTAATGCGGAAGTGAAGGTCGGTGCTCTTCTTCTCGACCAGCCGTTCGCGGAGCAGTTGCTGCAGCAGATTGAAGCGCACTTCCGGATTGTCGAAGATCGCCGGGTCGACGCCCTGCTGGGTGCGGCGCAGGTTGTCCTGCTGCTCGCGGATCGCCCGCGCAAAGTCGGCCTCGCTGATCTTGCCGCCGTCGAATCTCGCGATCTCGCCGACGCCGTCGGACTGCCGAAAGTAGTAATCGACCCCGAAAAATGCGAAGGGAACCATGATCAGCGCAAGGATGAATTGCGCGATGCGCTGGTGCTTGTGGACGAGATCGTACATCAACTTTTTTCCATCCTCTGGGCCGGCGCTTGCCGACGCGCCGCCCCACTGTCGAATAGCGACCGGCCTTTGCTTCCGGCGGCACGGTCGCCCCGCCGTCGTGGCGGGATGCGAAAAGGGCGAACTCGCGTTCGCCCTTCGAATTGGCGGAGTGGACGGGACTCGAACCCGCGACCCCCGGCGTGACAGGCCG
>JBDTRG010000149.1:0-3015 GCA_039931775.1 Betaproteobacteria bacterium
GGTGATCGCGTTGGCGATCGAGCGCTTCGCCGGATCGAGATAGTCGGCCGAGAACCGCTTGTCCTCGACGCATTCCATCTTGTCGCGCAGCCGGTCGATGCGCGGATCGGATGCGACGTCATCCTCGTAATCGGCGGCGGTGAGACGCCCGTGGATCAGCGGCACGGCGACCATGTACTGGATGCAGTGGTCGCGATCGGCCGGGTTGGAAAGAGGCCCCTTCTTGTCGATGATGCGTATCGCCGACTCGTGCGTGCGAATCGTGATCTTGCGAATGTCGTCGATCCGGTCCTTGACCCGCGGGTGCAACTCCATCGCGCACTCGGCGGCCGTCTGCGCGTGGAATTCCGCCGGAAAGCTGATCTTGAACAGAATATTCTCCATCACGTAGCTGCCGTAGGGCCGCTGGAACTTGAACTCGTTGCCCTTGAACAGCACGTCGTAGAAGCCCCAGGTCTTGGCGGTGAGCACCGACGGATAACCCATCTCGCCGGTCTTCGCGATCATCGCGAGGCGCACCGCGCGCGACGTGGCGTCGCCGGCGGCCCAGCTCTTGCGCGAGCCGGTGTTCGGCGAATGGCGGTAGGTGCGCAGGCTCTGGCCGTCCACCCACGCGAGCGACACCGCGTTGATGACCTCGTCGCGCGAAAGCCCCAGCATGTTGGCGACCACCGCCGTCGAGGCCACCTTGACCAGCACGACGTGGTCGAGGCCGACGCGGTTGAAGCTGTTCTCGAGCGCGATCACCCCCTGGATCTCGTGCGCCTTGATCATGCCGGTGAGCACGTCCTTCATCGTCAGCGGCGCGCGCCCGGCGGCGATCGACGTCCGCGACAGCCAGTCGGCGGTGGCGAGGATTCCGCCCAGGTTGTCGGACGGATGGCCCCATTCGGCGGCGAGCCAAGTGTCGTTGAAGTCGAGCCAGCGGATCATCGCGCCGATGTTCCAGGCCGCCTGCACGGGATCGAGCTGGAACGACGTGCCCGGCACCTTGGCGCCGTTCGGGACGACGGTCCCCGGCACGATCGGGCCCATCAGCTTCGTGCATGCGGGATAGGAGAGCGCTTCGAAACCGCAGCCCAGCGTGTCGATCAGGCAATGGCGCGCGGTGTCGTACGCCTCCTTGCCGGTGATCTTGTACTTCGTGACGTAGTCGGCGATGTCCGCGAGGACGCGATCGGGTTTCGGGCGGACGTTGCTGATGGCGGAGGACATGGCGGCAGGCCGATCTATTTTCTCTGGTCGATGGGAATGAATTTCTGGTTCTCCGGGCCGACGTAGTTGGCGGAGGGCCGGATGATCTTGTTGTCGATCCGCTGCTCGATGATGTGCGCGGACCAGCCGGACGTGCGCGAGACCACGAACAGCGGCGTAAACATCGCCGTGGGAACGCCCATCATGTGATAGGAGACCGCGGAGAACCAGTCGAGGTTCGCGAACATCCGCTTCGCGTCCTGCATGACGGTCTCGATCCGGTCGGCGATGCCGAACATCTTGAGGTTGCCGGCGTCCTTCGACAGGCTCCGCGCGACCTCCTTGATGACCTTGTTGCGCGGGTCGGCGATCGTGTAGACCGGGTGTCCGAAGCCGATGATGACCTCTTTCGCTTCGACGCGGCGCCGCACGTCGGCCTCGGCCGCGTCCTCGGTGTCGTAGCGTTTCTGGATCTCGAAGGAGACCTCGTTGGCGCCGCCGTGCTTCGGCCCCCGCAACGCGCCGATCGCGCCCGCGATGCAGGAGTGGAAATCCGACCCCGTCCCGGCGATCACACGGGCGGCGAACGTCGATGCGTTGAATTCGTGTTCCGCGTAGAGGATGAGCGAGGTGTGCATCGCCTTGACCCAGAGCGGCTTGGGCACGCGGCCGTGCAACAGGTGGAGGAAGTGGCCCCCGATCGAATCGTCGTCGGTCTCCACGTCGATGCGCTTGCCGTTGTGGCTCCAGTGGTACCAGTACAGGAGCATCGACCCCATCGATGCCATCAGCCGGTCGGCGATGTCGCGCGCGCCGGGGCCGGCGTGATCGTCCCGCTCGGGCAGCACCGTGCCCAGCGCCGAGACGCCGGTGCGCATCACGTCCATCGGGTGCGAGGCCGCCGGAATGCGCTCAAGGATTTCCTTGACAGGCTCCGGCAATCCGCGCAACGAGATGAGGCGCGCCTTGTAAGCCTTGAGTTCGGCCGCGGTCGGCAGCTTCCCATGCACGAGCAGGTGCGCAATCTCCTCGAACTCGCTGCCGTCCGCCAAGTCGAGGATGTCGTAGCCGCGGTACGCGAGGTCGTTTCCGGTGCGCCCGACCGTGCACAGCGCCGTGTTGCCGGCCGCGACGCCGGACAGGGCGACCGATTTCTTGGGTTTCGGCGCGACCGGTGCTTCGCTCATCGGGATCTCCGGAATTCGTTCATGTCTTGCCCTTGGCGAAGAGCGCGTCGAGCTTCTTCTCGTACGCGTGGTAGCCGAGGTAATCGTAGAGTTCGGTGCGGCTCTGCATTGCGTCGACGGATGCCTTCTGGGTGCCGTCGCGGCGCAGTCCCTGATAGACGTCGAGCGCCGCCTTGTTCATCGCGCGAAACGCCGACAGTGGATAAAGCGCGATTGCGACGTCGGCACCGCGGAGTTGGTCGACCGTGTAGAGGGGGGTTGCGCCGAACTCGGTGATGTTGGCGAGGATCGGCACTTTGACCGCGGCCGCAAACCGCTTGTACATCGCGAGGTCGGTGATCGCCTCGGGAAAGATCATGTCGGCCCCCGCCTCGACGCACGCGCACGCGCGGTCGATCGCCGCCTGCAATCCCTCGACCGCGAGTGCGTCGGTGCGAGCCATGATCACGAAGCCTCCGTCGGTGCGCGCGTCAACGGCCGCCTTGATCCGGTCGACCATCTCGGGCTGCGTGACGAGTTCCTTGTTCGGACGATGGCCGCAGCGCTTCGCGCCGACCTGGTCCTCGATGTGCATCGCGCCGGCGCCGAACTTGATCAGCGATTTCACCGTGCGCGCGATGTTGAACGCCGACGC
>JBDTRG010000150.1:0-22563 GCA_039931775.1 Betaproteobacteria bacterium
CGAAGCCCATCAGCTTCATCGCGATCTGGCCCTGGTCGTGATACATCGTCAGCACGGCGTCGAAATCGCCGCGTCGCGCGCGCACGAACACCGTATCGGCCGGATACGGTCCCTCGGCATTGATGCCGCGTGCTTTCGCCTGCGCCACCGCGGGCGCGATGATATCGATTTCCTCGCGGCCGAAGTTGCCTCCATCGCCGGCGTGCGGGTTGAGTCCGGCGACCGCGATCCGTGGCGACTCGAATCCCGCGGAGTGCAGGGCCGCCGCCGTGAGCTCGAGCGCGTTCACGATCCCGTCGATATCGAGCAACGCGGGCATGTCGGCCATCGGCACATGCGAGGTCACCCGCGCGTTCCACAATCCTTCGAGGATGTTGAACTCCGTGGCGGCACCGGTGGTGCCGAGCACGCCCGCCGTGAAGCCGATCTCGTCGTCGTACGACGGATCGGCGAGGCGCATCGCCTGCTTGTTGAACGGGGTGAAGCACACGGCGTCGGCGTGGCCATCGGCGACGAGGCGAAGCGCGTGGCGGTAGTTGGCCAGCGCGAATTCACCGCCTTCGCGCACGGCGACGGCGCGAGCGATGCTCGCGGGGTCGAGGTGACCGAGATCGATGAAAATCAGCTTGTCTCCCTCGGCAGGAATCGGGTCGCGAGGACCGACGACGTCGAGGTCGACGGTGACGCCGGCGACGGCCGCCCCCGCATCGAACACGCGCTTGTCGCCGATCACGATGATGCGCGCGGCGGCGCGCGCCTCGTCCTGCGCGACCAGCTTGGCCGTCAATTCGGGGCTGATCCCCGCGGGATCCCCCATCGCCAGGGCTATGGTCGGCCGTAAACCCGTCATTTGCGTCATGTCGTCCTCGTTACAAGTTCGTCGCTCACGGAAAAAGCCGCATCGCATTCCTTCCTGCCTCACGGCCCCATCGCGATCCGAGGGATCCAGGTCGTCAGGCCGGGAATGTACGTGATCAGCAGCAGCGTCACGCCGAGCGGAACATAGTAGGGCATCATTTCCTTCAGCACCTCCTTCATCGTCACCTTGGCGATGTCGGCGACAAGGAACAGTGCCAGTCCCATCGGCGGGGTCAGGAGGCCGACCATCAGGTTGAATACCACGACCATGCCGAGATGCACCGGATCGACGCCGGCCGCCACAAGCGGCTTCGCGATGATCGGCGCGATGACGAGGATCGCCGTCGTGCTGTCGAGGAACATGCCGACGACGATCAGCAGCAGGTTCACGATCATCAGCAGCACATAGGGGTTGGTGGAGATCGCGAGCATCGCGCCGGTCAGCTTCTGCGGCACCTGCTCGACGGACAGAATCCACCCGAACAGCGCGGCGACCGCCACGATGAGCAGGATACCGGCGGACGCGCGGATTGTTTCGAAGGCCGCGTCCAGCACGCCTTTCCATGTGAGCTCGCGATAGAAGAGGCTGCTGATCAGCATCGCGTAGAGCACCGTGACCGAGGCGATCTCCGTCGGCGTGAAGAATCCGGCCAGCATGCCGATGATCAGAATCACCGGCGCGACGATCGCCGGAAACGCCGGCTTGAAGTCGCGCCAGAGCTCCGCGCGCGTCGGCCAGCGCTCGGTGCGCGGATAGTCGCGCCGGATGGCGAGCCACCCGGTCATCAGCATCAGCATGAGCACGCACAAAAGGCCGGGCACGATGCCGCCGAGCAGCAGCTGGATCACCGACACCCCGGTGACCGTGCCGTAGATGATCAGCGGAATCGACGGCGGAAAGATCGGCCCGACGATCGCCGAGGAGCTCGTCACCGCGGCGGCGAAAGGCGACGAGAAGCCTTTGCTCTTCATCGCGTCGATCTCGATTCGGCCGAGGCCGCCGATGTCGGCCAGCGCCGAGCCCGACATGCCGGCGAAGATCAGGCTGCCGAAGATGTTGACCTGCGCGAGCCCGCCCGGCATCCGGCCGCACGCGGTGTCGGCGAACTTGTAGATGTAGCGCGAGATGCCGGCGCTGTTCATCAGGCTGCCGACGAACAGGAACACCGGCACCGCGACCAGCGGGAACGAATCCAGCGCGTAGAGCGTCCGCTGCGCGACGAGGTCGATCGGCAGCCCGTTGGCGAACACGTACACGATGCACGGGATCCCGATCGCCAGCACGACCGGGAACCCGAGCACGAACAGCACAAGGAACGCGAGAATGACGACGAAGCCTTCCACCGCGCGCGCCTAGGTCAGCACCGTGTGCTTGTCTTCGGGCCGGCGCCGGCGCAGCGTGTGGACGAACATCATCGCCGTCTCCAGCGCGAGTAGCAGCGAGCCGACGGCGAGCGGCCCCATGAACAGCCAGAACGGCATTTCGAGCGTCGCCGTCTGGTTCTGCAGGTTGTTGCCGATCGTGATGATTGCCGCAGCGAACACGACCGCGAACATCGCGACGCCGGACAGCTCGATCGCGAGCTGCAGGTACCAGCGCGGCCGCGGTGGCACGAGACCCTGGAATTCCTCCATGCGGATTTGTCCACCCTGCTCGGTCACGTAGGAAGCGCCGAAGAACGTGAGGCAGATCAGAAAGTACCGCGCGAGTTCTTCGGCGCCCGACATCGGCACGTTGAACACGCCGCGCATCAGGATCTGCGCGAACGGCGTGACGATCAGCGCGGCGAGCAGCACGAGGCAGATCCAGCGTACCAGCCGGCGAATGCCCACAAGGAACCTTTGCATGGAAACCGCCTCGTCGTTGCCCGTCGCGCGATAGACGTGCCTTCGCGCGATGCGCCGGGATCACTGTACCGCGCGAATCTGCTCGATGTAGCCCGTCCAATCCGGAAAGTCCTTGTTGACCTGCGTCAGCACCGCCTTGCGAAAACCCTCGATGTCGAGCCCATCCTTCTCCTCGACAAAGATCATGCCCTTGGCCTCGAGGTCGGCGCGGTACTTGGCGCTGGTGTCGCGGTCCCAGTCCAGCGTCTTCTTGCCCACTTCGGCCATCGTGTCTTCCATGATCTTGCGATCGGCTGCCGGGATGCCCTGCCAGATTTTTTCGTTGACGAACACCGCCAGCACCGACTGCATGTGGTTGGTCATCATCACGTACTTCTGGACCTCGTAGAGCTTGAGCGTGTAGATATTGGGCAGTGGATTCTCCTGGCCGATGACGAGGCCGGTGGCGAGCGCCGTGGCGAGCTCCGACACTTCCACTGGTGTTGCGACGGCGCCCATGCCGGTCAGCATCGACGACCACAGCTTGATCGGCACGCCCCGGTATTTCTTGCCCTGCATGTCCTTGGGCGACAGCACCTTCTCCTTGGACGTCAACTCGCGGGTTCCCTGGAAGAAGCTGCCGACGATCCGCATGTTGCCCTTCTCGACCAGTTGCTGGTTGATCTCCCGCAAAGCCGGCGACGTGCGCGAGTCGGTGGCGCGCAGGGCGTGCGCCGCATCGCGATAGACGAACGGCGTGTTGAATACCGCGGTGGTCGAGAGGATCTTGCCCAGCGACGCGAAGTCGTGATGACCCATCGCGATGGCGCCGGATTTCACGCCATCGACGAGTTCGCCGACCCCGCCCAGCTGCGAATTCGGGAATACCTGGATTTCGATGCGCCCGTTTGTCCGCTCCTTGACGAGCTTCGCGACCTCGTCGGCGTAGAGCGTCTGCGGCGCGTTTGCCACCCCGACGTGCGCGTACCGCAGCTTGACCTGCGCATGAGCGGCGGGTCCCGCGAACATCACGGCGGCGGCCATCGCCAACGCGATCGGCACGACCTTCATCAACGTGGATTTCATCGCTTCCTCCTTCAGGTGAAAGGGCCTTCTGCCTCGATTGTAATGACCGCCGCGCGCCGCTCTCGCGTACCCCGCGGCGGTCAGTCTCGTTCGTACAGTTTCAGCACCGCCGCGGTGTCGAGTTCGGCATGTCCCAGATGAATCAGCATCCGGTAGAGCGACAGCGCTTCGCCCATCATCGGCGCCGGTGCGTGGAGCCGTCCGGCAAATGCGTTGACCATTTCCAGGTCCTTCAACAGCTGCCGCGCGTAGCCCTGAGGCGCAAAGTCGCGCTCGGCCATCCGCGGATAGAGTTTCTGAAGCAGCGTGCCGTCGGCGTGCCCGCCCGCGAGGCATTCCGGGATGCGCGCGGCGTCGATGCCGGCGGCTTCGGCGAGGACCAATGCCTCGGCCATGACCGCATGGCCGCAGCCGACGATCAACTGGTTGATCATCTTCGCGGCAAGCCCGCTGCCCACCGGACCCATCGGGGTGAATCGTGCAGCGATATCGCGCATCATCGGGCTCACGCGGGCGATGTCCTCCGGCGTGCCGCCCGCCATCACGGTAAGCGACCCCGAGCCGGCCGCCGGCGGACCGCCCGAGACGGGTGCATCCACCCAGCCGCAGCCGGTGGTGTCCAGGAGCTTCGCCGCGAACATCTGGCCGTTGTCGACCTCGATCGTCGAAAAGTCGACGATCAACTGAGGCGGCCGGACGACCGTCGCCACCCCCTTGTCGCCGAACACCGCCTGCTTGACGGCCTTCGTCGTCGGAAGGTTGAGCAGCACGAATTCCGCATTGTCCGCGGCATCGGCCGGCGAGGAGGCTACGCGCGCGCCGGCGGCCTCGATCGCTGCCGCCCGCTCGGTAGCGATGTCGCACGCATCCACCGGATAACCCAGTGCGACGAGCCTTCTCACCATCGGCAGGCCCATCAAGCCGACGCCGACGTAGCCGAGACGCGTCCGGTTCATTCGCTCACTCCATCGCGTAGATGCGAACGGCGTTGTCGTGAAACAGCGCGCGCCGTTCGTGCGATGCGAAGTCATGCACGATCTCGTCGAATCCGCCGAAGATTGCGGCGAAGTTCGCGCACAGGCTGTCCACGGGAAAGTTGCTGGCGAACATGCAGCGAGTGACGCCGAAGAGGTCGATGACCGTGCGAACGATGTCGCGATTGGACGCGGCGGTCCATGCTTGCCCCTTTTGCCCCAGGCCGGAAATCTTGACCGTCGCGTTTGCGCAGCCGGCGAGGGTCGCCATCGCGCGCTTCCAGCCGGCGATGCCGTCTTCACTGCGATCGGCGGGTAACCCGGTGTGATTGAGGACGATCGACGTGTCGGGAAAGTCGGTGGCCAGGCGCGCGGCTTCGCCGAGGTGCCACCACGGTGTCTGAAGGTCGAATCGCAGGCCGTGGCGCGCCAGCTCGCGAAACCCGGATCGCCATTTGGCATCGGTCGTGCCGCCCGGTGTTCCGGCGCCCGGCGCCGGATTGGCGCGCGGCTTGTGGCGCACGCTGCGGACGAAAGGAAACTCCGCTTGCCGGGCGATCACTGCCGCCGCGTCGTCGCGGTCGAGCCATGCCTGCGCCACCGCAACCGTGGGCAATCCGTGCTCGGCGCGGATTTCATCGATGTAGCGCATCTCGCCGATCGGGTCGTCCGGGTCCCACTCCGCTTCCACGTAGACGGATTTCACGACGCGGTATGGCGAGGCGTCGCGCAGGTAATCGGCGGGCAGGTAACGCCGGCGGATCGCGCGGTAATCGCCATACCGGAACGCAATCAGCGGCTCGTCCGAAAGCCAAGGATAGTAATGGGCGGCCGGATCCCAGAAGTGCTGGTGGGCGTCCGCGATGGGGAAGCCTGCGGCCGGTGGTTGGCCGGATTCGGAAGCGGTCGTCGCGCCGACGGTGGGCACCTGCGTCACCTGCTCCCTCTCCTGGATGGGCCGTATCCCCGGCCACGTTGATCAGGGGTTGGTCCCCCGATTTTCTGAAGTATACTGCATACAGCATGCAATTATCCCACCCCGGCGAGCCTGCTTGAGCGTCGACACCGGCATCGCGACCGCTCCCCTGCCGGAGCGGCAAGCGCCGATCCCGCGTCGAAGCTTGCACGACGAGGTCGTGACGCGCGTACGCGACATGATCATCGAAGGAACGCTGGCACCGGGCGCGCGCGTTCACGAGGGCCAGCTTTGCCTGGTGCTGGGGGTCTCCCGCACGCCCTTGCGCGAGGCGCTGAAGTTCCTCGCCAGCGAAGGCCTGATCGAGCTCAAGGCGAGCCGCGGGGCGCTCGTGAAGAGCTTCAGCCCCAAGGACGTCCGCGACATGCTGGATCTGCTCGGCGTACTGGAGGCATTCGCCGGGCGATTAGCCTGTTGCGACGCGAGCGACGCCGACATCGCAGGTGTACGAACGCTGCACGACCGGATGATGGATCGTTACAAGGCGCGCGACCGCCTCGAATACTTCAAGCTCAATCAGCAGATCCACTCCGCGATCCAGCGCATTTCCGGCAACGCCGCGCTCGCGGCCGCGCACGCGTCCATCCAGTCGCGCCTGAAACGCATCCGCTACGTCGGCAACAGCGAGCCTTCCAAATGGCACGACGCGATGAGCGAGCATGAAGCGATGATTCGCCACCTCGAAGCGCGCGACGGCGAGGCGCTGGCGAAGGTCCTCACCAGGCACATGGAGATGACCTGGGAGCGGGTGAAACTGCCGGCGTGATCGACGCGAGCGTTGCGGCGCGCGTCGGGGGCGTGCCGCGGAACCTTAGGCGGCGACGCGCAACGATGGCGCGCCGGCACTCCCGAGCAACAGCGCGAATTCCGCCGACGGCATCGGCCGACCGAAGTGAAAGCCCTGGGCCTGGTCGCAGTCGAGCGAACGCAGGAATGCAGCCTGCTCCTCGGTCTCGACACCCTCGGCCGTCACCTTGAGATTCAGGCTTCGCGCCATCGCGACGATTGCGGTGACGATCGCCGCGTCGTCGGGGTCGGTGCTGATGTCGCGGACGAACGAGCGGTCGATCTTCAGCGTGTGGATCGGGAAGCGCTTCAGGTACGAAAGGCTCGAATAGCCGGTGCCGAAGTCATCGATCGCGAGGCGGATGCCGATCTCGTCCAGGCGCGCGAGGATGTGCGTGGCTTCCTCGACGTTGTGCATCAGCATGCCCTCGGTCAGTTCGAGCTCGAGGAGCGTCGGATGGAGCCGTGACTCGCCCAGCACCTGTTCGATCATGCCGATCAAATTCTTCTGCCGGAACTGGCGCGCCGAGAGATTGACCGCGATTCGCAGGCCGGGGTGCTGGGCCTGCCACGCCTGCGCCTGCGCGCAGGCCTCGAGCAGCACCCATTCGCCGAGCGGAACGATCAATCCGGTCTCCTCGGCAATCGGTATGAACTCCACCGGGGAGATGAGGCGCTGATCCTCCTGCGGCCAGCGCAGCAGCGCTTCCGCTCCATCCGTGCGTCCGGTCGTGAGGTTCATCAACGGCTGATAGTGGACCGTGAATTCGCCGCGCTCGAGCGCGCGCCGCAGATTGGTCTCCGTCGATAGCCGGCGGCTCACACGCTCGGTCAACTGCACGCTGAAGAACTGGTAATTCGCGCGTCCCGATTCCTTGGCGTGGTACATCGCCGTGTCGGCGTTGCGCATCAGTGTCTCGGCGGTGTCGCCGTCGCGAGGGTAGAGCGCGATCCCGATGCTGCCGTCGGCGTGCAGCTGGTGCCCGGAAATCGTGAACGGCTTCGCGAGGTCGGCCAGGATGCGCGCCGCCACGCTCTCGGCCTCGGCGGCGTCCTTTACGTCGGGAATGCTGATGATGAATTCGTCGCCGCCGAGTCGGGCGACCGTATCCTCCTCGCGGCGCGACGCCGTGAGCCGCGCCGAAACGGCGGTCAGCAGCATGTCGCCGACCGCGTGTCCGAAGGAATCGTTGACGTTCTTGAAGCGGTCGAGATCGAGGAAGAGCACGGCGAGCTTGCCGCCGCTGCGATGCGCGCGTGCGATTGCCTGCCCGACGCGATCGGCGAGCAGCGTACGGTTGGGCAAACCCGTCAGCGCGTCGTGATGCGCCATGTGAACGACGCGCTGATCGGCGAGGCGTCGCTCGGCGATCTCGGCCTCCAATCCGGCGTTGGCGCGCGCGAGTTCCTTCGTCCGCGATTTGACCCGTCGCTCCAGCGTGCCCTGCACCTGGCGCAGCGCCTCCTCGCCCTGTTCCCGTTCCCGGTACTGGCGCCGGATCACGTTGTCGCCGTGACGCACGAGGAAGAACAGGACCAGGTAAAGCAGCCCGACGACCGATACGACGACGCCTACGACTTGCCATTGGGCCCGCTCGATGTCCTCTACGAAGGGCGTGACATCGTCGTAGACTTCGAACACTGCGGCGACCGGGCCGTCGCGCGTGCGCCGCAACGGCAGGTAGGTCGAGAGCAGGTCGCGATTGTCGATCACGCGGTCGAACGCCCAGAACTGGTCGCGATGGGTGAGTTCGCTCGAGACGTTGCCGGCGCGCGCCGCCTGGTAGCCGGGGCTGCTGCTCTCGTCGTCGCCCACCTGGTTGGACGCGGTCGAGTACACGGTGCGGCCCTTGAGGTCGTACAACTTGACCTTGACGACCGAAAGCCCCTTCAAGTGGGCCACCACTTCTGTCGAGAACTCCTTTTTCCCTGGATGCGACTGCAGCTGAACCGTCGACAGCGACTCGGCGGTCGACAGGTAGGGCCAGAGTTCCGGTTCCAGCGAGTTTGCGAGAGCACGCGTCAGCGCCGCGTTGTTCGCCTCGCCCATCTCGACCACGGAGCGCACCGCCATCGAGCGATAGAACAGGCCCAGGACCACCGCCGCGACGACGATCGAAAGGAAGCTGGTAATGGAAAAGTAGCGAAGCAGTCTGAACATGCGTGAATCACCTGTTGCGTTGCTTCGCCGGCGAGTGCTGTGTCATTGCACGGCCAATTGAATGAAAGGGGAATAGACACTCCTTTTCAGCAATTGTCATGCCAAGATTTTGCGTGTTCCGAAGAACGCAGCGCGTGCGCCAGCGAGTGCGCGCGCAACGCTTTCATGCCGGTGCTTGTAGCGCACCGTTCGGCGGTGCGAGGTGAGGCGGGACCTGACTCAGCGCCGGCGTCCGCCCATCAGCGAGCCCAGCACGCCGCGAATGATTTCGCGCCCCAGCGTCGAGCCCACGGTGCGCGCTGCGCTTTTCGCGACGGCCTCGACGAGGCTGTCCTTGCGCCCGCTGCCCGAGAGGAGGCCGCCGAGCGAATCCTTGATCGAATCCGTCCAGCTCCCGTGAGATGCCGGCGCCGTTGCGCCGGCGGGTGTCGATGCCGCGGCACGGCCTTTCAGCCGTTCGTAGGCGGACTCGCGATCGACCGCCTTGTCGTATACACCGCCCAAACCGGATCCCGCGATCACGCGCTGCCGTTCGTCGGGCGTCGCCGGCCCGATGCGCCCCGCGGGCGGCAGCACGAACGCGCGCTCGACGGCCTCGGGGCGACCCTTTGCGTCCAGAAATGACACGAGGGCCTCGCCGACGGCAAGTTCGGTGATCGCCTTCTCGGTGTCGATCTTCGGGTTCGGGCGCATCGTTTCCGCGGCAGCCTTCACCGCCTTCTGGTCGCGCGGCGTGAAGGCCCGCAGCGCATGCTGGACACGATTGCCGAGCTGGCCCAGCACCGTTTCCGGCACGTCGAGGGGGTTCTGCGTGACGAAATACACACCGATGCCCTTCGAGCGGATCAGGCGGACGACCTGCTCGATCTTGTCGAGCAGGGACTTCGGCGCATCGGTGAAGAGAAGGTGCGCCTCGTCGAAGAAGAAGACGAGCTTCGGCTTGTCGCGGTCGCCGACTTCCGGCAGTCGTTCGTAGAGTTCGGACAGCAGCCACAAGAGCAGCGTCGAATAGAGCTTCGGTGCGTTGAGCAGCCGGTCGGCGACGAGGATGTTGACGATGCCGCGGCCGCCGGCACCCGTCTGGATAAGGTCGTCGACATTGAGCATCGGTTCCCCGATGAATTTCTCGGCGCCTTGCTGCTCCAGCGAGAGCAGCCCGCGCTGGATCGCCCCGATGCTCGCGGCCGAGACGTTGCCATAGTTGGTCTGGAACTCCTGGGCGTGATCGCCGACGTGCTGCAGCATCGCGCGGAGATCCTTCAAGTCGAGCAACAAGAGGCCGTTGTCGTCGGCGACCTTGAATACGAGCGACAGCACTCCGGCCTGCGTCTCGTTGAGATCGAGGACGCGTGCGAGCAGCAGCGGACCGAGATCGGAAACCGTGGCGCGAATCGGGTGGCCCTGCTCGCCGAAGACGTCCCAGAAAACGGCCGGCGATCCCGCGTAGGCGGGTTCGTCGACGCCGATCAGCTTGAGGCGCTCGACGAGCTTGGGTGACGAGCTGCCCGGTTGCGTGATGCCGGAGAGGTCGCCCTTGACGTCGGCCATGAAGACCGGAACCCCGATCCCCGAGAATCGCTCGGCCATTACTTGAAGCGTGACCGTCTTTCCGGTTCCGGTGGCGCCGGTGATGAGTCCGTGGCGGTTGGCGAGCGCCGGCAACAGGACGAGCTCGGCCTCCGCGTTCTTCGCTATCAGCAATGGATCGGGCATTTGGAATCTCGCGGTCGGTCGTCAGTGGGGGTCAGTGTAACGGAGCGCACGGGTTTCCATCAGCCGGGGCGACGGCGCACGTCCGAACGGTGGCGGCGGGCAGAGCCGGCGCTAGGTTCCCGGCTGGCCGTAGGTGCGGAACTTGCCAACGACTACGTTCATCTCGTCGTCGGACAACAGGATCGGCTCGCCCAACTGCAGCACCCTGCAGTACATCTCGGCGAGTGTCTCGACCTCAACCGCCAGCGCGAGTGCCGCCCCGAGCGTCGTGCCGAACGCGATCATCCCGTGGTTCGCGAGCAGGCAAGCGCGCCGGCCGTCGAGTGCGGCGAGCGCGTTGTCCGACAGGCCTTGCGTGCCGAACGTCGCGTACGGCGCGCAGCGGATGTCGTTGCCCCCGGCAGCCGCGACCATGTAATGGAACGCGGGGATGGCGCGGCCGAGACAGGCGAGGGACGTCGCAAACGGCGCGTGCGTGTGCACGATGGCGCCGGCGTCCGAACGCGCGCGGTAGATGTCGCGGTGGAAACGCCATTCCGACGACGGCAGCCGGCTGCCGACCGCCGCGCTCGCCTCACCCGCGATCGGCATCGCGACGATGTCGGACGGCTCCATCGACGCGTAAGGCAGTCCGGTCGGCGTGATCAGGTAACCATCGAAATCCGCGGCGCGACGTCGGACACTGACATTGCCGGATTTTCCGCGATTGATGCCGAGCGCGTTCATGTCGCGCGCCGTCGAGACGACGGCTGCGCGCAGCCCCTGTTCGCTTTCGTCCGCCGCACTCATGCGAACCGTTCGGGGAACAACGCCCCGATCGCGCCCCGATCCGCGGCGACGATGCCGCGCTCGGTGATCAGGCCGCAGACGAGCCGCGCGGGCGTCACGTCGAACGCGTAGTTGACGGCATGCGTGCCTTCGGGCGCGATGGCGATGGTCGTCGTCTGCCCATATCCGTCGCGTCCGGTAATCGTGAGGACTTCGTCGGGGCCCCGCGCCTCGATGGGAATGGCGGAACCGGAGGCGAGCGCCGGATCGAGCGTCGGCGAGGGCAACGCGACGTAGAACGCCACGCCGTTGTCATGCGCGGCGAGCGCCTTGCCGTAGGTTCCGATCTTGTTGCAGACATCGCCGTTGGCAGCGACCCGGTCGGCGCCGACGATGACGATGTCCACATCGCCGCGGCGCATCAAGAGCGCGCTCGCGACATCGGCGAAGAGCGTGTGCGGGACGCGGCGGCGTTGCATTTCCCATGCGGTGAGATTGGCGCCCTGCAGCCGCGGCCGGGTCTCGCTCACCCAGACGTGCAGTGCAAGGCCCTCGGCGTGCGCGAGGAACAGCGGCGCCGTCGCCGTGCCCCAACCGCAGGTCGCAAGCGCCCCTGCGTTGCAATGGGTCATCACGTTGACCGGGCCGCCCTTGCGCCGCGCGATGTCGCGCAGCAGCGAAAGCCCGACCGTGCCGATCGCGTGGTTGATCGCTTCGTCCTCGCGGCAGAGCGCGTCGGCCTCGGCCCAGGCCGCGTCCGCGCGCTCGTCCTCGGGACGTTCGACGACCGCCGCGCGGACGCGATCGAGCGCCCAGCGAAGATTGACCGCCGTCGGCCGGGTTGCGTCGAGCGCGGTGTGCGCCTTGTCGAGCGCGGCATCCGCCGCATCGCGATCGAGCGCCAGCGCCAATCCGTAGGCGCCGACCGCGCCGATCAGCGGCGCGCCGCGGACCCACATTTTCCGGATCGCCAGCGCCGCGGTATCGGCATCGTTGATCCGGGCGGTGACGATCGCGTGCGGCAGCGCCCGCTGGTCGATCGCCTCGATGTAACGCGCACCCGGAGGATGCACGAGCGCGCGGTAGGACGCGCGATCGCCGACGAATGCCGAAGGAGGTGTTAGCGGGGGCACGGAACCATTGTAGCGCTGCCGTCCGCTATTTCAGTACCTGCACCAGGTTGTTGAAGTCGTCGGTCCAGAGCCGCCAATCCTTGCGGACCTCGACCTCCTTCGCCGCTTCCGTCAACTCGGGCTTGTCGAGCGATTCGCGGCGATCGGACAGCAGCAGCCAATCGCTTCGGCTCGCCGGCACGTCCTCCGCGTTGTCGGCGATATGGATCATCTGCATCTGATGGGCGTGCGCCAGACCTTCGACGACGGGGACGAGATTCAGGAAACGATTGGTGACGTGGAACGCGATGACGCCGCCCCGCTTCATGTGTTTCCGGTAGATGCCGAGCGCCTGCGAAGTGATGAGGTGCACCGGGATCGCGTCGCTCGAGAACGCATCGATTGCGAGTACGTCGAATTGCTGATCCGGTTCGCGCTCCAGCGACAGGCGCGCGTCGCCCAGCGCCACTTCGATCGTCGCGTCGCTGTCCCCAAGGAAAGAGAAATCGCGTTGCGCGATCTTCAGCACTTCGGGATTGATGTCGTAGAAGCGGAAGACGTCACCCTTGGCGCCGTAGGTCGCGAGCGTGCCCGCCCCGAGGCCGATTACGCCGACCTTGATCGGCGTGGTGCTGGGATGAAGCGATTCGAGCAGGCGGCCGATGCCCGAGGTCTGCGTGTAGTACGTCGTAGGCTGTTTGCGCAGCTCCGGGGACAGATACTGCGTGCCGTGCACGATGGTGCCGTGGATCAGCGACCGGCGGTACGTGGACTCGTTCTGGCCGTAGAGCTGGACCCGAAGGACACCGTAGAAATTCCGGCTCGCGACGATCGTTCGATCGTAGAACTCGGTGATCGCCCACACGGTGCATCCGATCGTCATGAACACGGCTGCTACCGCGAGCGCGCCGAACACGATATGTCCGCGACGCGCCTGCCAGAGCAGCAGCAACGCAGCGATCACGAGGCCGCCGGCGAGCTCGAAATCCGCCGGGAGCACCAGCGGCGCGACGATCCCCACGAGCGTCGAGCCGATGGCGCCGCCAAGCGAAACCATCAGGTAGAAGCGCGTCAGGTATTTGGGCGCAGGCTTCAGGCGGACGAGTTCGCCATGACAGAACATGCAGGCGAGGAAAAGCCCCCCGCAGAACACGCCGATCTGAATTTCGAGGTCGTGCGTCAGCTTCGGGTCGGCGAGCGTCCACCCCATCACCGACAGGCCGGCGGCGAGCATCGCCATGAACATTTCCCGCCGGTACCATCCCCGGCCGTCGAAACACAGGATGAACGTCAGCAGATAAAGCGCGAGCGGCACGATCCACAGGAGCGGCACGGCGGCGATGTTCTGCGTGATGTGATTCGACACGGCGAGAAGCAGCAGCGATGCGGTTGCGGCGAGTGTGGCCCAAAGCGCCTGGCGCGCCACGGTGGGTGGCGGTTCGTTCGCCGTGGCGTCGTGGTCCGGCGCGGCGCCAAGCCCGGTCGACGCGGCGCCTGCGCGTGATTCTCCGAGGCTCGACCAGCCGAGCGCGACGCAAAGGGCGACGAAGACGAGATAGCCGGCCGACCAGCCGTACGCCTGCATGCGCGTCGGCGCCCAGGGCTCGAGCAGGAACGGGTAACCGACGAGTGCCAGCATCGAGGCGAGGTTGGACAGCGCGAACAAACGGTAGGGGCTCTTGCCTGGACGGGCCCGGGCGAACCAGGCCTGCACCAGCGGGCTCGTGGTCGCCAGCAGGAAGTACGGCAGGCCGATCGTCGCGGCGAGCAGGCAGAGGATCAGCCACGACGGATTTTCGGTACCCACGGGTTTCCAGTGGATGCCGGGCACGATCGGCAGCAGCGCGAGCGAAACGAGCAGCAGGCCGATATGGACCTTGACCTGAAGGCGGGGTCGAAGGCGATGGACGGCAAAGTCCGAGTACGCGTATCCGGCCAGGAGCGTTGCCTGAAAGAATACGAGGCAGGTAGTCCAGACCGACGCCGCACCGCCGAACCACGGCAGGATCTGCTTCGCCATGATCGGCTGGACCAGAAACAACAGGAACGCGCTGACGAAGATGGTTGTGGCGTAGAGGAGCATCGGAGGCCGGGGGAGGCGTGCCCGTGCGAGGCGGGCGCAGGGTCGGTGCAAACCCGCGCATTCTACTAGAGCGAAGTCGGTTGCTGCCGGGCCGGTTTCCCGTTCGGTTGAACGCGCGCGATAGAATCCACGCTTTCGCCCGGGGAAGCCTTCTTGACACGCGTCGCGCCGAAAAATCTCGTCCTGATCATGTCGGACGAGCACAATCCGAAATTCCTGGGATGCGCCGGTCATCCGTTCATCCGGACGCCGAATCTTGACGCGCTCGCGGTGCGCGGCGCGCGATTCACGCAGGGGTACACGGCATGCCCGATCTGCGTGCCGGCCCGCGCTGCGTTCGCCGTCGGACGTTACGTTCACGAGATCGGCTACTGGGACAACGCCGATGCCTACGAGGGCGCGGCGCCGAGCTGGCATCACGCATTGCGCAGTCAGGGACATCGCGTGGTGTCAATCGGGAAGCTGCACTTTCGCGGGCGTCCCGGCGACGACAACGGCTTTTCGGACGAGATTATCCCGATGCACATCATCGATGGCGTCGGCGACGTCAAGGGCCTCGTTCGCGACGACATTCCGAAACGCAAGGGCGGCGACAAGATGGTGCGGCTCGCAGGCCCCGGCGAATCGCCGTACACGATCTACGATCGTCACATCGCTGCGCATGCGCAGGTGTGGCTGCACGAAGAGGCGCCGAAATGGCGCGACCGGCCTTGGGTACTGTTCGTGTCGTTCGTCGCACCGCACTTTCCGTTGACCGCGCCGCCCGAGTGGTACTACCGATACCGGGCGATGGAATTGCCGATACCCAAGCAGTATCGCGAAGCGGAGCGGCCGCACCATCCGTACCTTGCGGACTACGCGCACTGCGTGGACTACGACACGCATTTCCGCTCCGACGACGACGTGCGACGCGCGATCGCCGGCTACAGCGGCCTCGTTTCGGCGCTCGATGAGAACATCGGCAAGGTCATTGGCGCGCTCGACGCCTGTGGGCTCGCCGAGTCGACGCGCGTCATCTACACGAGCGACCACGGCGACAACGTTGGCGCGCGCGGATTGTGGGGCAAGTCCACGCTCTACGAGGAATCGGCCGGGGTGCCGGTGATCATGGCCGGACCCGGGATCGAGGCGGGCCGCGTCGTCGACGAACCCGTTTCACACATCGATTTCGCGCCGACGATCGTCGAGGCTGTCGGCGCAAGCGTCGCTCCTTCCGGCAATCCACAAGTCGGCGCGTCGCTATTCGCCGTGTCGGCGGGCGCGCGTCCTCTGCGTCCCGTGCTCTCCGAATATCATGCGATCGGCTCCGTCTCCGGTGCATTCATGCTGCGCGTCGGCAAATTCAAGTACTGCCACTACGTCGCCTATCGTCCGCAGCTCTTCGACCTCGCTGGCGATCCTGAAGAACTCGCCGACCTCGCGGGCGACCCGCGGTACGCCGACACGCTTGCGCTGTGCGAGGCACGCCTTCGCGCAATACTCGATCCGGAGGCCGTCGACGCGGCGGCCAAGCGGCGGCAGGGCGAGCTTCTCGCGTCGTACGGCGGGCGGGAGGCTGCGCTGGCGCGGGGCGATCTCGGCTACACGCCGGCGCCCGGAACGTCGCCGGAATTCAACTGACGAGGGCGACTGCAGGAACGGGGCCGCCAGCCCCGTCGGGTCAATAGGTCGTTCTCGGGCGGAAGTATTCGATGCGGTCGATCGAGTGGACCGCGAGTTCCTTGACGTCCACACCCTGGAGCACGCGCAGCGGAATGTCGGCCCCCGCGACGCCGCGTCCCCACACCTTGCGGTAGAACTCGGCCTGCGTGCGGACCCCGTCGCCGCCGACACCGAGAATGATGTCGCCCGCCTTGATGCCGGCGAGATCGCCCGGGCCGTCGGGTGAGACTCGCGAGACGACGAGCCGTCCCTGCACCTCGTCCGCCGCGACGCCCAGCCACGGCCGTGCGGCGCCCGCGGGCTGACCCGAACGCACGAGGTCGGCGAGAATCGGCTTCAGCGCGTCGATCGGCACGAACATGTTGCCGGGCAGCGACGACTCGCCGACGGACGCCTCGCGCACGATCAGCGAACCGACGCCGACGAGCTTCAGATCCCGATTGACCAACGCTGCGCCGCTCCAGTTGAGCGCAGGAGGCGACGTGAAGATCGCCTGGTCGACCATGTACTCCCAGTTGCCGGTGAACGAGCGCTTCGACACGACGTAGGCCAGCGTCACGTCCGACGCGCCCGCATGATTGATGATCATCACCGGGTCGCGCTCGGCCAGCCGTGTCGAGTCGCCCATCGACAGCGGCGTGACGTCGAGCGGCACTACGGCGCGCACCAGGCCGAGGCCCGTGACGTGATCGTAGCCGACGACGCGCGCCGGGAGCGATCGGCCCTGCTGGTCGACGAGGTTGACCTGGTCGGCTTCGATGATCAGATAGCCGATGGTCAGCACCAGCCCGTCGTCGCTGATCACGATGCCGGTGCCTTCGCGTTCGGCGCCGAGACTTGCGCTGCTCCGGGCATTGGGCACGGCGCGCGCCTGCACTTTGACGATCGCCTGGAAGAAGCGCTCGGTGTCGAGGCCGGTCTGCGCTTCGGGAGCCGCCTTCGCGTCCTGTTGGCGCGGCCCCGTCGCGGCACTGCCGAGTGTCGATCCACCGAGTGCGAGCGCTACGCCGGCGAGCAGCATCAGCGCGAGGCGGCGGATGTCGAAGCTCGCGCCCGAGGCGAGTGCACCGGATCGCGGTGCGAGCGAAAGGCGGTAAGCCATGGCGTCCTCCTCACGAGTGAGCGTTGCGCGACCGCCGCAACGCAGCCAAGGGAGCCTGCTGCGTATAATAGTGCCACAAATGCACTCGAAGGCGCGGCACGCACGCCAGAGCGTCGGAGGCAAAAGAGGGGAGCGATGAAAATCATCAACGCAGGGAAGCTCATCGACCTCGTCGCGGCGATCATGCAAGGGGGAGATTGCCAGCCCGGCGAGGCCAGGACGATCGCCCGGCGGCTCGTCGATTCCAATCTCGTGGGCCACGATTCGCACGGCGTGATTCGCGTGTCGAAATACCTCGAGTGGATGCGCGCCGGTACGCTGAAGGCCAACCAGGAGCCCAGCGTTGTCTTCGAAACCGACACCATCGCAATCATCGACGGCCAGCTCGGCTTCGGCCAGGTGATCGGCGAGTTCGCCGCGAAGCTCGGCATCGCGAAGGCCGCCGTCAAAGGGATCGCGATGGTCGGACTCACCAACTGCGGGCACCTGGGCCGGGTCGGCGATTGGGCGGACATCGCAGCGGAGGCCGGTCAGGTTTCACTGCACTTCCTCAACACGTCGGGTGCGCTGCGCGTCGCGCCGTTCGGCGGCAGCGACCGGCGCCTGTCGACGAATCCGATTTCGATCGGCGTCCCCGTCGCCGGACGCGATCCCGTCGTCCTCGACGTGACCACGTCGATGGTCGCCGAAGGCAAGCTGATGGTGGCGGTGAACAAGGGCGAACAGGTGCCGGACGGGTGGATCATCGACAAGCACGGTGCGCCGACTACGGAGCCGAAGGATTTCTACGCCGGCGGCGCGCTGCTCACCGTCGGCGCGCACAAGGGATCGGGTCTTTCGATGATCACGGACCTCCTGGCCGGCGCGGTGACGACCGGGCGCAGTTCCGATCCCGACGACGCGATCCTGCGCAACAACATGCTGTCGATCTATATCGCACCGAACGTCTACGATCCCGGTAATGGCGTGGCGGCGGAGGCGCGTCGATTCGTCGACTTCGTGACTGCGTCGCCCCCGGCGAAGGCCGGTGAGCCGGTATTGGCGCCCGGCGACGTCGAGCGCCGCAATCGCGCAGCGAGGCTCGAGAAGGGCGTGCCGCTCGACGACAAGACATTGGCGGACCTCTTCAAGGCGGCTGCGACGGTCGATATCGACGCGAAAGCGGCCGAGTCGATGATCGCCTGACAAAGCAGAGTCCACTCGAAAACGGAACGGAGGATTGACGATGACGCGCATGACCGCATGGTGTGTCGGGATGGCATTGGCGATGTTTGCGACGCTGGCCCAGGCGCAGGCGTGGCCGTCGAAGCCGATCAAATGGGTGGTGCCGTTCGCTCCCGGCGGGACCACCGACATCCTGGCGCGGACCGTCGGCGAGAAGCTCGCGATCGCGCTGGGCCAGCCCGTCATCATCGAGAACAAGCCGGGCGCCGGCGGCGGTGTCGGCGCCGAATTCACGGCGAAGGCGGCGCCCGACGGCTACACGATCATGGGCGGCACGATCAGCACGCACGCGATCAACGCGTCGCTCTACACGAAGCTGCCTTATGACCCGGTCAAGGATTTCGTCGCGATCACGCTGCTCGCGCGGGTGCCGAACATGCTGGTCATCAATCCGTCCATCAACGCCAACAGCGTCAAGGAGCTGATCGTGCTGCTGAAGGCGAATCCGAACAAGTATTCGTTCGCCTCGTCCGGCAACGGCACGTCGCAGCACCTTTCGGGCGAGCTGTTCAAGTCGATGGCGGGCGTGGACATGCAGCACATCCCGTACAAGGGCAGTCCGCCGGCGCTGCAGGACGTGATGGGCGGGCAGGTGGCGATGACGTTCGACAACATCACGACGGCGTGGCCGCTGGCGAAGGCCGGCAAGTTGCGCGCGCTCGCTGTCACCACGGCCACGCGTTCGGCCATCGCGCCCGACGTGCCGACGCTCGCGGAATCGGGATTGCCGGGCTTCGAGGTCGGATCGTGGCAGGGCGTATTCGCGCCGGCGGGCACGCCGCCGGAGATCGTCAAGCGCCTGAATGCCGAGATCGTCAAAATCCTGAAGATGCCGGACGTCGCGGAAAAGCTGGTCGGGCTGGGCGCCGAACCGGTCGGCAACACGACCGAGGAGTTCACGGTGATGGTGAAGGCCGAGGTCGTCAAGTGGGCCGACGTCGTGAAGAAATCCGGAGCCAAGGTCGATTGACTTTTCTGGCGCAGCGGTCGCGCGCACCGAATCAGGCAACGAGGAGCGTTTCATGATGCGCGCGGGTTCGATGTATTTCTGGGCGTTGGCGGCGTTGTTGCTGGTGAATGTCCTTCCCGCCGCTGCGCAGGGCTATCCGGCGAAGCCGATCAGGCTCGTCGCGCCGAGCACGCCGGGCGACGCGCCCGACGTCATCGCGCGGATGATCGCCGACAAGCTCTCCGTCGTCCTTGGCCAGCAGGTGATCGTCGACAATCGTCCCGGTGCCGGCGGCGTTGTCGGCTCCGAATTCGTCGCGAAGGCGCCGCCCGACGGCTACACGCTGATCATGGGCAACGCGGGTTCGCACGGCATCAACGCGGCGGTGTACACGAAATTGCCCTACGACATCCAGCGCGATTTCGCCCCGGTGTCGCAGATCGCGATTGCGCCCAACATCTTCGTCATCAATCCCGGTGTTCCCGCGAAGACGATCCAGGAGTTCATCGTCTATGTGAAATCCAAGCCGGGACAGCTTGGCTACGCCTCCGGCGGCAACGGCAGCAGTTCGCACATGTCGATGGAGCTCTTCAAGTCGATGACGGGCACGGACCTGATCCACGTGCCGTACAAGGGTTCGAGTCCCGCGCTAACCGACGTGGTATCGGGTCAGAACGTCGTGATGAGCGTCAACATGCCGCCGGCGGTGCCGCTCGTGAAAGCGGGCAAGCTGCGCGCGCTCGCGGTGACGACGCGCACGCGCTCGCCGCTGATGCCAGACGTCCCGACGGTCGCCGAGTCGGGCCTCGCCGGTTACGAGACCGTCGCTTGGTTCGGCGTGCTGGCGCCGGCTGGCACACCTAAGGACATCGTCAATCGCCTGTCGGCCGAAATTGCGATCATCGCCCGCTCGCCCGAAATGCGCGAGCGGCTCGCTTCGCTCGGCGCCGAGCCCGTCGGTAGTACGCCGGAGGAGTTCGCAGCGGTGATCGCGCGCGACATCGCCAAATGGACCACGCTCGCGAAGTCCGTCGGCATCAAGATCGACTGACCACGGTCGCGCACGGCGGTCTCGCCCGGCGATGATGGCGATCGCTTCGATCGAGCCGATCATCGTCAACGTCTCGCCGAAGACGAACTGGACGTTTGTCGCGGTCACGACGGCTGCCGGCGACCTCGGTTGGGGCGAATGCTCGCTCAACGGCTGGGAGCCGATGCTCGTCGATTACGCCGCGATGCTGGCGCTGCGCGCGATCGGCTGCGACATCGCAGAGTCTCATCGAGTGACGCGTTACCTGCAGCACTCGCCGGGCGGCGTGGTCGCGCATGCCGTGCGCAGCGCCGTCGAGCAGGCATGCACCGACATTCGCGCACGGCGGGCTGCGTTGTCGATCCACGCACTGCTGGGTGGCCCTGGTCGTGCCGCGATTCCCGCGTACGCAAACATCAACCGCGGCGTGACGGAACGCTCTCCGGAAGGCTTTGCCGCCGCCGCGAGAGGCGCGCTAAACGCAGGCTATCGCGCGGTGAAAGTCGCGCCATTCGACGGCGTCGTGGTCGAAGATGCGGCCGTTACGCCGATCGACGCGCGGATCCGCGCCGGGCTCGATCGCGTGTTCGCTGTTCGCGGCGCGATCGGCAGCGATTGCGCGCTGATGGTCGATTGTCACTGGCGTTTCGACGAGGCGCGCGCGACGCGCCTGATTCGTGACATCGCACCGGCGGCGCTCTATTGGCTCGAGTGCCCGATCTCCGAGCACCCCACCTCTTTCGGGGCCATCGCGCGGCTCCGCGTCCTGGCCCGCGATCACGGCATGCGGCTCGCTGGCGCCGAAGGGATTGCCGGGCCGGATGAGGCCGAGGCGATCTGCCGCGCCGCGCTCTACGACGTGCTGATGCCGGACATCAAGTATGCGGGAGGATTTCGCGGCATGCGGGCAATCGCGGACGTTTGCACGCAGTATGACGTCGCGTTCGCGCCGCACAATCCGACCGGTCCGATCGCGCATCTCGCGAGCATCCACGCGTGCGCCGCCGCTGCGTCAGTGCTGTGGCTCGAGCACCAGTGGGGCGAAAGTTCGCGTTTCCATGAACTCATCGGCGGCGATGTCGCGCCGCTCGTCGACGGCGCATTCGTCGTGCCGCAGGCGCCGGGACTGGGTGCGGCGCTCGATCGCGCGGTCGCGCTCCGGCATCCTTATGTTAAGTTGCCGAAGGACGCGAACCTCGACGAGCGGCTGGGTTAGGATCGCAGTCTTGCGCATCGCCACGGGGTGACCCCATGGAAAAGTTGTTTCCGGGATTCGATTTGCACCGCATCGCAACGGCGGGTGCGCAGATCCATTGCGTCGTCGGGGGCAGCGGCCCGCCGCTCCTTCTGCTTCACGGCTATCCGCAGACGCACGCGATGTGGCACCGGATCGCGCCGCGCCTCGCCGAACGCTACACCGTCGTTTGCAGCGACCTTCGCGGCTACGGCGATTCGTCGAAGCCCGACGGAGGAGTGGGTCACGTCAACTACTCGAAGCGCGCGATGGCGGCGGACCAGGTCGAGGTGATGCGCTCGCTCGGGTTCGCGCGTTTCCGGCTCGCGGGCCACGATCGCGGTGCTCGCGTCACCCATCGGTTGTGCCTCGATCATCCGCAGGCCGTCGAGCGGGTGGCCGTGCTCGACATCTCGCCGACGCGAATCATGTACGCCGGCACCAACAAGGCGTTTGCGACCGCGTACTACCACTGGTTTTTCCTGATCCAGCCGTTCGACCTGCCCGAACGCCTGATCGGCGCCGACCCAGTCTACTACCTGCATAAAAAGCTCGCGGGCTGGTCGTCGGGATTGCAGCACTTCGATCCGAGGGCGCTCGCCGAATACGAACGCTGCTTCAGCGACCCGGCGACCATCCATTCGACCTGCGAGGACTATCGCGCCGGGGCGACGCTCGATCTCGAGCACGATGCGGCGGATTCCGATGCCCGCATCGGCTGTCCGCTGCTGGCACTATGGGGGAGCAAAGGCGTGGTCAACAAGATGTTCGATCCGATCGCCGATTGGAAGAGCGTGGCGCCCGACGTCACCGGAAAGGCGGTGGAGTCCGGGCACTTTCTCGCCGAGGAAGCGCCAGAGGAATCGCTGGCAGCGATGCTTGCGTTTTTCAAGTAAGGACACGTTCACGGTTCCGCGGATGGGCGGGGTGCGGGGAAACCGGTGAATTTGCTATAATTTCAAGCTTGGCCAAGTAGCTCAGTTGGTAGAGCAGAGGACTGAAAATCCTTGTGTCGGTG
>JBDTRG010000151.1:0-5927 GCA_039931775.1 Betaproteobacteria bacterium
GCCGACGACGTGAAGTTCTCGTTCGAGCGGATCGGCCTTCCGCCCAAGGACGGCGCCAAGGAATCGATCTACAAGAACGACTGGCTGCACCTGACGGGCGTCGAGGTGAAGAGCAAGTACGAAGGGCGCATCGTGCTTTCGCAGCCGCGCGCCAATCTGTTCGATGTCGTCATCGGCGACATTTCGGGATGCGTCGTGTCGAAGAAGGCCGTCGAACAACGCGGCGCGGAATTCGGGATCAAGCCCGTCGGATCCGGGCCGTATCAATTGACGGCCCTCGAACGGCAGAAGGGCGCCACGCTGCGTCGCCACGCAGGGTATGCCGGCCGCAAGCCTCGCTACGAGGAAATCAGCATCCGCTATATTTCGGACGCGCGCACGACTGATCTCGCGCTGCGCTCGGGCGAGCTCGACTTCGCCGTTCTGGCCCCGGCTGCGGGCGACCCGTTGCGTCAGGTCGCCGGGCTCACGGTCAGCGACCAGCCGAGCATCGCGTACGTCTGGCTCGGCATGAACGTCGAAAAAGGGCCGCTTGCCGACATTCGCGTGCGTCAGGCGATCCGCCTGGCGCTCGACGTCGACCAGATGCTGGCGGCCGGGTACAACGGCAAGGCGCCGCGCCTCAACACGCTGTTGCCGCCGCAGATCCTGGGCCACTGGAAGGACGCGCCGGTCTACAAGCGCAACGTGGCCGAAGCGAAGAGCCTCCTCGCGGCCGCCGGCGCTTCCAACCTGAAGTTGAAGCTCCTGGTCCTCAATCAGGCGAGCTACCAGAGCATGGCGCTGGTCGCGCGCGCGCTTCTTGCCGACGCCGGGGTCACGATCGAGGTCGACGCGCAGGAGGGCGGCACGTTCTGGAACTCGGGCAAGGGCGACGTCGGCAAGAACATCGATCTCTTCATGATCCGCTTCAACGGCAAGCACGATCCGAACTTCATCATGCAATGGTTCGTCGCGGGCCAGATCGGCAACTGGAACTGGCAGCGCTGGAACAGCCCCGAATTCGACGCGCTGTACGCGCGGGCCGCGGGCGAGCTCGATCCGGCCAAACGCCGCCAGCTCGTGGTTGACGCGCAGCGCGTGATGGACAAGTCGAGCGCGTTCGTCTGGCTGACCAACGAGGCGAACGCCGTCGTCTACCGCAGCTGGTTGAAACCCGCGGCCGTTCCGGGCTGGATCGACTGGCAGTTCGACGAATTCGAAGCGACCGGCTGAGCCCGCGATCGCGGCCGACGGAACGCCACGATGTCCGCGGCGGGTGCGACGCGCACCGACGAGATGATGCGCTATGTCGGCAGCCGGCTGATCACGACCGTCCTGATCATCGTCGGGGCGATGCTGCTGCTCTTCGCGTTGACCGCGATTGTCCCCGGTGATCCGGCGACGACGATGCTCGGGCCGCAGGCCTCCCCGGAACTCGCCAAGCGGATCATCGCCGACATGGGGTTGGACCAGCCGCTGGCGACGCGGCTCTGGCGATTCTTCGCCAATGCGGTGACGGGAAACCTCGGCATCGACGTGATCTCCGGACGCTCGGTCACGGGCCTCGTCGCCGAAGTGATTCCGTATACGCTGATCCTGACGTTCTCGGCGATCGGCCTTGCCGTTGCGATCGGCGTTCCGCTCGGCATCTTCGCCGCGACGCATCGCGGATCGGTGCTGGACAACATCCTCGCGTTCGTCTCGGTCGCGTTCATCGCCGTGCCGAGCTTCGTCATCGCGATTTTCCTGCTGCTGATCTTCGCCATCTGGCTCGACTGGCTGCCGGTGCTCGGCGCAAGCCGCACCGGCGGGATCGGCGACGAGCTGAAGCGGATGGTCCTGCCGACGCTGGCGCTCGCCCTGGGATGGATCGGATTCATCGCCCGCCTTGTCCGCGCGTCGATGCTCGAAGTGATGGGCGAGCCCTACATCCGAACGTCGCGTGCGTACGGCCTGTCGGACCGACTCGTCACCTACAAGTACGCGCTGAAGAACGCCTGCATCCCGACGATCACGATCCTCGGCCTGGGCATCGGACGGCTCCTCGGCGGCGCGGTGCTGGTCGAGATCGTGTTCGCCCGGCCGGGATTGGGCCGCCTCATCTACAACGCCATCTCCGAGCGCAACTATCCGGTTGTCCAGGGAGCCGTGCTGGTCGTCGTCGTGCTTTTCGTCCTGGTGAACCTGGTCGTGGACTTGAGCTATTCGGCGATCGACCCGCGCATCCGCCACGACGCGCCCGACCCTGGAGCCCCCGGGTGACGGCACCCCGAAGCGCGCTTCGCCTGCTGCGCCGGATTTGCGCGTCCTTTACCGGAACGACGGGGTTCGTGATCGTCGCGATCGTTCTGGTCGCGGCCCTGTTCGCGCCGTGGGTCGCGACGACGGACCCCGACCGGCTCGACGTGATGAACCGCTTTGCCGCGCCGTCGCTCGCGCATTGGCTCGGTACCGACCACCTCGGGCGCGATCTCTATTCCCGTCTGGTGCACGGGACCACCGTGGCGATGAGCGTCGCGCTGTCGTCGATCGCGATTGCGTTCTGCGTGGGCACGCTGCTCGGCGTCGTCGCCGCCTACCTGCCGCCGCGCCTGGAGCGGCTCGTGCTGATCGTCTTCGACGTGATCGCGTCGTTCCCGAGCATGGTGCTGGCGCTCGCCATCGTCGCCGTGTTCGGTCCATCGACGCTGATCGTCGTGATCATCGTGGCGGTCACGCTGATTCCCCATTTCGGCCGCGTGGCGCGCGGGCAGGTCCTTTCGCTGAAGAGCGCGCCGTTTCTGGAAGCGGAGCGCATCCTCGGGGCGTCGTTTCCGCGCATCGTGCTGCACCACCTGCTTCCGAACATTCTCGGGCCTCTGGTGATCCTCGCGTCGATGGACATCCCAGTCGTCATCACGATCGAGGCCGGGCTATCCTTCCTCGGCCTCGGCGTGCGTCCGCCGCTCGCGAGCTGGGGCACGTTGATCCAGGACGGGTACCAGTATCTGTCGGACAGCTGGGTTCCGGTCGTGGTCGCAAGTCTCGCCTTGGCGGTCGCAACGCTTGGCTTCACGCTGTTCGGCGAGGCGCTGCGCGACGCGGTGGATCCGCGCATCGGGCGCGAGCGATGACGCCACCGCTCGTTTCGATCCGCAACCTGACGCTCGAGGCGGCGACCGCGCGCGGTACCGCCCACATTCTGCGCGGCGTCGATCTCGACATCGGGCGTGGGCGCATCGTCGGCGTGGTCGGCGAGTCCGGCTCCGGCAAGTCGAGCCTGGCGAGTTGCCTCCTGCGCCTGCTGCCGACGAACGTTTCCCGCATCGACGGACAGATAGTCTTCGACGGAACCGACCTCAACGCGCTCGATGACGCGGCGATGAACGATTTCCGCGGCAAGCGGATCGCGATGATTTTCCAGGATCCGATGACGGCGCTGAATCCGCTCTTCACGATCGGTACGCATCTCGTCGACGTGCTGCGCCGCCGCCACCCCGGCCTCGCGCGTGACGAGGCGATGGCGCGCGCGAGCGCGGCGCTCGTGAGCGTCGGGATAGGCGACGCGCCGCTGCGGCTGCGATCCTATCCGCACCAGCTCTCCGGCGGAATGCGCCAGCGCGTGATGATCGCGATGGCGCTCGCCGTCGAGCCGGACCTGCTGCTGGCCGACGAATGCACGACCGCCCTCGATGCGACGGTCGAAGCGCAGATCGTCGCGCTGCTGGAAGGCCTGTCCCGCGGCTTCGACGGCTCGATCGTGTTCATCTCCCACCATCTGGGCCTCGTCGCCCAGCTCTGCGACGACCTGTGCGTGATGTACGCCGGCACCATCGTCGAAAGCGGTCCGGTTGCCGAGGTGCTGGCGAATCCCCGGCACCCGTACACGCGGGCGCTGCTCGCCTGCGAGCTCGACGACCACGCGCACGGGGGCCGGCTCGTCTCGATCCCCGGCGAGGTGCCGGATCCGGTCGCGCTGCACGCCGCGTGCGTGTTCGCGCCGCGCTGCTCGCATGCGATCGACGCGTGTCGTGCGTCGATACCGGCGCTGCGCGAAGCGGGTCCTGGCCATCGGGCCGCGTGCATCAGGTTCGAGGAGCTCGCGTGACGGTGGCCGCCCTGCTGGCGTTCGACCGCGTCAGCGTCGTCTTCGGCGGGCAAGTCCAGGCGCTGGACGACATCACCCTCGAGGTGCGCAAAGGCGAGATCGTCGGCGTGGTCGGTGAATCCGGTTCGGGCAAGAGCACGCTCTGCCGGGTCCTGGTCGGCCTGATGGCGCCCACCTCGGGAACGGTGAGTGTCGGCGGCGTTGCGGTGCGCACCCAGCTCACACAGCATCGCCTCGCGTTCCGGCGGCGCATCCAGATGCTGCTGCAGGATGCGGTCGCTTCGTTGTCGCCGCGCATGACGATCGGCCGCGCGCTGGAAGAACCGATGGCGATTCACTCGCTGCCGCGCGCCGAGGCCCGGGCACGCCTCGCGGAAATTTTGCGCCGCCTCGGTCTTGCCCGGGACGTGCTGACGAAATTTCCGCACCAGATCTCGGGCGGACAAGCGCGTCGCATCGGTGTGGCGCGGGCCCTCGTGCTGGGCCCCGAGATCATCGTGGCGGACGAACCGACGGCGGGACTCGATGTCTCGGTGCAAGGGGAGTTGCTCAACCTGCTGCTGGACCTGCAACGCGATTTCGGCCTGACGTATCTGATGGTCAGCCACAATCTCAACCTGATTCGCCGGGTGACCGGGCGGATCGTCGTGATGTATCTCGGCCAGATCGTCGAGGAGGCGCCGACCCGCGAGCTCTTCGACGCGCCGGCCCATCCGTATGCCGCCGCGCTCATTTCGACCAATCCAGCCGTCGACCCCGACAAACGCCTCCGGCAGATCGTGTTGCAGGGCGAGATGCCGAGCGCCGTGAATCCGCCGTCGGGTTGCCGCTTTCATACCCGTTGCCCCGTTGCGCAGCCGCGCTGCTCGGTCGAGCCGCCGGCGCTCGCCGAAATCGGGGCGGGGCATCGCGTCCGCTGCCACTTCCCGTACTCGCTGGATCCGCGGCGCCATTGACGAACGTTCGACCATCGATTTCTGCCAGGATACGTTGATGCGCACCTTCGCCCTCGGAACGAAACCCGTCGCCATCGCCGACGTCGTCGATGTCGCGCGCAACGGCTCCCTCGTCGCCGTCGAATCGACCGTGATCGACATGCTCGCGCGCGCCGGCGACGTTGTCCTGCGGGCGGCGCAAGGCGATCAGGCGATCTACGGCCTCACATCGGCGCTTGGTGCGAACACCGGCAAGTCGGTGGCACCAGACGATCGTGCGCTCTACCAGGTGCAGGCGGTGCGCGCACGGGCGGTCGGCGTCGGACCGCCGATGTCCGAGGATCACGTTCGCGCCGCGATGTTCGCGCGGATCGCCGGCATGGCGCAGGGCGGTTCCGGGGTGTCGATCGAAGTCTTCCGGGCACTGACTGATGCGCTCAACCGCCGCGTCTATCCCTACGTACCCTCATGGGGATCGATCAGCGTCGCCGACATGCCGCCGCTTGCGCATCTCGCGCTGGTATTGATCGGCGAGGGCGAGGCGTTCGTCCATGGCCGGCGTGTTGCCGGCGCCGAGGCGCTGGCGCACGCGGGCCTGGCGCCGGTGGCGCTCGCCGCCAAGGACGGCCTCGCGCTCATCAGCGCCAATGCGGTGACGGTGGGAGTGGCGAGTCTTGTCCTGAACGATCTTGCCGCCATGCTCGACCGGCAGGACGAAATCGCGGCGCTTTCGTTCGAGGGCTTTCGCGGCAACGTTTCGCCGCTCGACGTCCGCGCCCAGCGGGCGCGAGGCGCTCCCGGGCAGGCGGAAGCGGCAGCGCGCATCCGCAATGCGCTTGCCGGCAGCGGCCTCTTTGCTGCGAACGCGGCGCGCCGCGTGCAGGATCCGCTGTCGTTCCGCTGCGTCGCGCAGGTGCACGGCG
>JBDTRG010000152.1:0-4291 GCA_039931775.1 Betaproteobacteria bacterium
TCGGGCTTGGGCTTGACCGTTTCGAGCAGCGCGGCCAGCCGAGCGCCCTTCCATTTGGCGATCGCGCTCCATCCTTCGACGCAATCGTGGCGCGTGATCTGCGTGCGGCTGGGAAACGCCCGCAGGTCCGAAAGCGACAGGCTCGCGGGCTGCGCGACGAGCCCGTCCACCACGAGGCGATAGTCGGCGAATGCCGTGGCGGCGAGTTCCCGATAATGGTCGTCGTCCGGCTCCGAGGTGCCATTGCTTCGAAAGATCGGCGAGCGATCGGCCTCCGCGAACTCCTGGGCCATCGACTTGCGCGATGTGACCGCGTGCGCGACCGCCGCGCTTGCCGTTTCGCCGGCGCCAAGCAACTTCGGGAACCACTCGCTGTGCGACAGCCGCTCGCAACCGGCGAGTGCGAGCGTCCCCGCCGCGCCCAGCGTGCGGGCAAGAAAGCGCCGCCGTGCAATGCGCGCCTCATTCATGGGATTCCCCCGTGCGGATCCGATAGCGGCCGGTGATCATCGAGCGCAGGTGGTTCCAGAGCCCCGAGATCACGACTTCGAACACGTGGATGACGACGAAAGCGACGAGGAGCCATGCCACGACGAAGTGAATCGTTCGCGCCGACTGCCTTCCGCCGAAAAAATCCACCCAGCCCGGGAGCACGGTGTCCATCCACGGCGACATCGCGACGCCCATCAGGATGACGAGCGGAAGCAGGATGAAGATCACCGCGAGATAGGCGAGCTTCTGGAGCACGTTGTACCGCTTCGCTGCTTCACCCGTCGGATGGCGGAAGCGAAGGTGATCGAGGATCGAACGGCCGACCGAGCGCCAATCGCGGCGATCGGGTGCGAGGTCACGCGTCAGGTGCCGGCTCGAAGCGGAGTAGGCGACGTATGCGAGGCCGTTGATCAGCAGCGCCCAGGCGAAGAAGAAATGCCACGATCGCGCCATCGACAGCCACTGATTGTCGGGGATCGTCGCCCACCACGGAAACCCGCGCGCCGCGAGGCGCCCGTCGGCGTTCTGGGACAGTCCGAGCACGCCTGTCGTGTCGAATTCGCGGCCCAGAACACGGGTGACGCCCTTCACACCGAGATCGCCGCCGTCTTTGGTGCGAATTTCGAGCAATGGCGCGGCCCCGGTGTACGACGACTTCCCCCAGTACAGCGCCGGATGCGCATTGAAGATCTGCAAGCCGCTCATCAGAAGGATCGTCAACGCCACCACGTTGGTCCAGTGCATGAGGCGCACGGGAAGCGAATGGCGGTAGTAGAGATACTCGTTGCCGGCCGGCTGGCCGGCGGTGATGCTTGCCATGGTCTCTCTCCCGCTGCTTGATCACGCTTGGTCGCGCGTCGCGGCGTCGCCCTTACATGCGCGCCCTACCCGTTTCGCAGCTCCGTCGCGACACGGCCGTGTCGCAAGAGTGCGATCCAGGCGATTGATGTGAGCGCCGCCCCGGCGTAGAACGTGAATCCCGGCCCGAAATTGTCCCACAACCAACCGGCGAGCACGCTCGCGACCAGGAGCGCGACGCCGCATACCAGGTTGAAAACCCCGAATGCGGTGCCGCGAAGATCAGCCGGCGCCGAAGCGGCAACCAATGCTGCCAGCAGGCCTTGCGTCAATCCCATGTGCAGGCCCCATAGCGCCGCGCCAGCGAATACCGTCGCCGAGCCCACGGCATTGGCGAGCACGAGATCGGCGACCACGAGGGCGGCGAGGCCGCTCGACAGCAGGCGTGGGCCGTGCCCGCGGTCGGCCGCCGCGCCGGCCGGGTAGGCGACGGCGGCATAGACGATCGACATCACGACCATCACCATCGGCGCCATCGCGACAGTCAGGCCCACGTTTTGCGCGCGCAGGATGAGAAACGCCTCCGAGAATCGCGCCAGCGTGAGGATCGCGGCGATACCGACGACGATCGAATAGCGGCCACCGAGGCGCCGCGCGTCGTCGAACCGCAGTCGCCTGGATGGGTCGGTCCCAGCCTCGGGCGTCGACTTCACCGATTCCTCGACGCCGAACAGAAGGAGCAGCACGCACAGGATCGCCGGGACCACCGCGACCCAGAATGCCGCCTGGAAATCGCCGGCGAAATATGCCATTGCGCCGATGGCGAGCAGCGGGCCGCCGACGCCGCCGACGGTATCGAGCGCCTGGCGCAGCCCGAAGCTCGCGCCGCGCACCTCCGGTGGGGACAGATCGGCGATCAGTGCGTCGCGCGGTGCGCCACGGATGCCCTTGCCGACACGGTCCGCGAAGCGCGCCCCCACGACCCAGCCCAGCGTCGGGGCGAGCGGAAAGATGAGCTTCGTGAACCCCGCGAGGCCGTAGCCGACGACGACGAGCGGCTTGCGGCGCCGGAAAAGGTCCGACAACGCCCCGGAGAACACCTTGACGATCATCGCGGTAGCTTCCGCGATCCCTTCGACGATGCCGATCGTCAACGTCGAGGCGCCGAGACCGACGGCCATGTACAGCGGCAGCAATGCGTGAACCAGCTCTGACGAGAGGTCCATGCACATGCTGACGAACCCGAGCACCCAGACCGCACGCGGAATGCGGGCGAGTCCCGACGTTCGAGGCTCAGGCACGGCGATTCACGGTCCTGGCAGGCGCAGCAGGCGAAGTACGGACGGGGGAGTCCGCGGTCACTTGAAGTCGAAGGCCGCGGTGAGATCGCCGGCATTCGCGCGCACGCCCGGCAGCGGCTCGAGCCCGAAGCGTATCGTGATGAATTTGATGATCGACGTCGTGTCGTAGGACGTGTGGTCGACGTGGCCGCGTTTCGCGAGCGGCGACACGATGATGGCCGGGATGCGGGTGCTGGGTCCCCAGCGATCGCCCTTCGGCGGTGCGACATGATCCCAGAAGCCGCCGTTCTCGTCATAGGTGACGATAATCGCCGTCGACGCCCAGAGCGGGCTGGCCTTGATTTTCGCGATCAGCCCCGCGATGTGCGTATCGCCGGACAACACGTCGGTATAGCTCGGGTGCTGATTCAGCGAGCCATCCGGTTTGTAGAACGCCACCTGCGGCATATTGCCCTGTTCGATTCCGGCGACGAGATCCGAGTAATCCCTGAGATGCCGTTCGCGATCGGCGGTCCCCGGCGCGAAGCGCGCGTAGTAATTGAACGGATGATGATGGGGTTGAAAGTTGATCGAGCCGGGTTCGCGATTGAGGACGACGGTGCGCTTGGCGCCGGGGGGCTGCATCGCATCCGCCAGCGCCGCATTCCATCCGCCGGCATACCACGCCCACGAGATGCCCTTCGCCGAAAGCGTGTCGCCAATGGTCGTCGTCGTCTGCGGCGGTAGCGTGTATTTCGACGGATCGGCAAATCGCGGGTCGCCTCCTTGGGCCGGGGGGGTCGCCGACGGCTGATAGGGCGCGATTCCCGAATTGACCCTGTACCCGTCCGGGGTCACGCTGCCATCGAAAAGGCGCAGGTCGCCGTCGCGTGCGGACGCCGGCGAATCAGGGCGCCGCTTGAGCCAACCGCGTTCGTCGACCTGGGCGCGCAGACTGGCGGGCGCGGCTTCGTCGCGCGGCGTGCAAGCGCAAATCAGCCACTGGTGATTGATGAAAGAGTCGCCGTGAGCGGCCATGAAGAAGTTGTCGGCGAGGACGAAGTCCCGCGCCCATTGCCACATCGGCAGTTTCGACCCATCGTAGTACCCCATGACGAAGCCACCCGCATCGGAAACCGCGGCATAGCGGTCGTTGCGTCCACCATTGATCTGCTCGAACGTCTGCCAGTACCGGTGCACCGCGCCGCGCACGCGTTGCGACAGCGACAAATTGAACGGCGGCGCGTCGAGCCGGAACGGCCGGTTCGGCAACCGATGGGCAAACGCCGGGTCCGGATCCTTGCCGCGCCACGCGGGCGGCAGCTCGGCGAGCGGCGTGCCGTCGCGATCGACCTGCGTGTATTCGGCCGGGGTCGCCTGCGCAATGCCGTTCGCGCCAGGGAAGAGGCCGTAGAGATGGTCGAAACTGCGGTTCTCGGCGTAGATCACGACAATATGCTGGATCGCGTCGAGGCCTGCCGCGGATACCGGCCATGGGATGGCGATCGCGATGAACGCCTTCGCCGCCAGCCGCATCGTGCCCAACTTCCGCGCCTTCGTCACCAATCGCTCTCGTCGAATCAGCCGAGCGTCACGCTTGCCCGAACCGTACCCGCACGATCATGGCGCGCGACGATATCGATGCGATCGCCGTTTTTCCCCTTTACGATCCATTCGACTTTCGCGCGGTCGTCGGTGACATGGTAGTCGGGCCAGAACGA
>JBDTRG010000153.1:0-38084 GCA_039931775.1 Betaproteobacteria bacterium
GGCCGAGGCGTCCCGCTTCACCGAATTGCGCGCATTTCTCGAATCGCGTATTTCGAAGCTCGAAGGAGACGTAGCGGGGTCTCAGAAGGCGGCGCAAGGGGGAATGGATCGGCTGTCGACAGATATGCGAGCAGCGATTGAGCAAACCGGTACCGTACTGACCGCATACATTGGCGAAGTCGAGGACCGCCTGGAGCGCAAAGTGGGGTCTATCGATGTCGCGCCAGCGCGTTGATTGCCGCCCACGCGGTTCCTTCAATTGGTGCGCAACGTCCCGAACAGCGAGCACATCGTCATCGCCGATGTCGATCTCGCGGACCTCAAGGAGAGCCGTTTGAACGGCACGACCATTCCGGTGCTCGACAGGCGACGCGACGTGTGGGAGCGCGCCGTCCTTGCGGTGGACGCGCGCGCGTCGCTCGGGGGGGACAAAGGCGACATACAGGAACGGAAGGCCAAAATTCCGTAAGTTGGCTCGTTCCCTCGAATCCTTTCTCGCGCGTCGCTCGTTGAGGTGAACAGCGATACCTTTGAACTGCTGCGGGCCGCGCAGGATCGTCTCGGCCGCCGCGCTTTTCCGCTTTGCCCAAACCATGCTCGACATCGCCGCCGCCAGCCTCGTCATCACTGCCCTGCTGGCCTACTTGAACCACCGCTTCGTGCGTTTGCCGACGACGATCGGAGTCATGGTCATCGCGCTGGGCCTTTCGCTGGCAATCGTCGCCCTCGACGCGGCAGGATGGATCCATGCACTGAGGCGCTACGAGGAGTCCCTGCTGCGCTCCATCCACTTTTCCGAAGTGCTGATGCAAGGCATGCTATCGCTGCTGCTGTTTGCGGGGGCCCTCCATGTGGACCTCGTCGACCTGAAGGCCCAGCGCTGGTTGGTGGGGGCGCTGGCGCTGGTCGGCACGTTGTTGTCCACGCTGGTGGTCGGCCTCGGACTCTGGCTGGCGCTCCCTTGGCTGGGTATCCCACTGAGCCTTCTGCATTGCCTGTTGTTTGGCGCACTGATCTCGCCTACCGACCCGATCGCAGTCATGGGCATCCTGAAATCGGCAGGTGCGCCCAAGAATCTGGAACTACTGATTACCGGCGAGTCGCTATTCAACGATGGCGTCGGCGTCGTGATCTTCGCGCTGCTCCTCGGCATGTTGACCAGCGGCGACGCCCCGACGGTCGAGTCGGCGTTGACGCTTCTGTTGCGTGAAGGCGGCGGCGGCCTCGCCTTCGGTCTGGTCCTTGGTTTCGTCACCTATCGGCTGCTCAAGAGCGTGGACCAGTACCAGGTCGAGGTGCTTCTGACACTGGCGGCGGTGACCGGCGGATACGCACTCGCCAACCATTTGCATGTTTCAGGACCGCTCGCGATGGTGGTCACCGGCCTGGTCGTCGGCAACCAGGGCCGTGCCGACGCGATGTCCGACACCACCCGCCGCTACATCGACATGTTCTGGGAGCTGGTGGACGAGATCTTGAATGCAGTGCTCTTCGTGCTGCTCGGAATGGAGGTGCTGCTCGTGGCGCTCTCGGCCCCGTTGCTGGTCGCCGGTGCGGCGGTGATTGGAGTCACCCTGGTGGCACGGTTGCTCTCCGTCGGGTTGCCCGTCCGACTGCTGGGACGGCGGTTGGGGCTCCCCGAGGGCGCGTGGCGCGTGCTCACCTGGGGCGGGCTTCGCGGAGGCATTTCCGTAGCACTGGCATTGTCGCTGCCTGCAGGTCCACCGCGAAATACCGTTCTCACGCTGACCTATTGCGTCGTGGTGTTCTCGATCCTGGTTCAAGGCCTAACCATGGGGCGAGTAGTGCGGGGCGCCGTGGGATCGACAAAGGCGTGACGCCGACAAAGCCACAATGACGGCGAGCTGGAGATCTCAGCGCCGGCAATTGTTTTCCTGGCGCGGCACCACCCCTTTATGAGATCAAATCACGACTCGCTATCGGCGCCCCGCACTGCCCTGAATGCCTGCAATGTCGAGATCGCGATAACGATGCCGGCGACTGCCAGCAGCGTTCCCGAGATGGGACGGGTGAAGAATATCGAGAAATCCCCTTCCGACATCTCGAGCGATTGTCGTAGGCCGCGCTCCATCAGGGGGCCGAGGACCAAGGTCAGCACCAGTGGCGCCGCAGGGATATCGAGCTTCTTGAACAGATAGCCGAGGACGCCAAAGCCTAGCATCGCAACGATGTCGAATATCGAATTGCTAAGGCTGTACGCCCCGATGAGGCAGAACCCCAGGATGATCGTCGTCAGGATCGAATACGGGATTTTCAGGATCGCGACCCAAAGGGGAATGAAGGGTATGTTCAGGATCAGGAGGATCACGTTGCCGACGTACAGGCTTGCGATCACTGCCCAGACGAATTGCGCATGCTCGACGAAAAGGGCGGGACCCGGAACGAGCCCGTTGATCATGAAGGCCCCCATCAGAACCGCGATCGTCGGGGAGCTCGGAATACCAAGCGTAAAGAGCGGAATGAGCGCTGCGTTGGCGTAGGCATTGTTCGCGGTTTCCGGTCCCGCGACCCCCTCGATGGCGCCTTGCCCGAATCGCTCGGGCGTCTTGGACAGTTTCTTCTCGATCGAATAGGACAGGAAAGTCGGGATCATCGATCCGAGGCCTGGAATCAACCCGAGGAAGAACCCGATGACCGTGCCGCGCGCGATCGGCCCGGTCGAGGACCGGATGTCTTCCTTGGAGAGCATGACCGAGCCCATCCGGGTGTCGAAGACTTGTCGCGCGTGAGCCTCCGCGTTGAGCAGGATTTCAGCGACCCCGAACAACCCCATCACGACCGGCACGATGCCGAAGCCGTCCAGCAATTCCGTCTGGCCATAAGTGAAACGCGGTGCGCCCACGACCGGATCGGTCCCGATCTGGGCAAGCAGCAGGCCAAGAATTGCGGCGATCAGCCCGCGCACCAGCGAATGGCTCGCCAGCCCGGTGACCAGCGACAACCCGACCAGCAGAAGTGCGAAGTATTCTGGCGGACCGAACGAAAGCGCCAGCTTGGTCAGCGGTAGTGCAAGCATCACGAGGCCCATGGTCGCGACGGTTCCGCCGACGAACGAGCCGATCGCAGCGATCGCCAGGGCAGGACCGGCGCGACCGCGCTTGGCCATCGCGTAGCCGTCGATGCAGGTGACTGCGGAGGCGGCCTCGCCCGGCGTGTTGATGAGCACCGACGTGATGGTGCCGCCATACATGGCGCCGTAATAGATCGCGGCCAGCATGATGATCGCTCCGGTCGGGTCCAGCGTCGCCGTCAGCGGGATCAGGATCGCGGTACCGGCGGCCGGTCCGATGCCCGGAAGCACGCCGACCAGCGTGCCGAGCACGCAGCCTGCGAAAGCGAACATGAGGTTCGTCGGCTGCATCACTGCCGCGAAGCCGCCCATCAACAGGTGGAAGGTTTCCAAGGCCGCTACCGCCGAACGCTCGACCCTATCGTCACCATCCGAAAACCCCAACCGGAAGCGGCACGCTCAACCACCTGACGAAAACGAAGTAGACGCCGAAGCTTCCCATCAGGGCGATCACAAGGACGGTGAGCAGGCTCTGCTTTCCGAGCATCCGGAGCACGAAGAAGTAGACCGCGAACATGGTGAGGCGGAAGCCGATACGTTCCAGCAGCAGCGCGGCCGCCAGAATCGCCAACGCGACCGCGCCCACGCGCAGATAGCCTCCGCGATCCGCGAAGGTATCGGGCGGCATCGGCTCCGGCCGGCCAAACGTCGCCTGCAGCATCATGGCGGCAGCGAGCACGCCGAGAATGAGCGAGAGCCAGAAGGCGAAGAAGCCGGGACCCGGCCCGAGCGTCGTGTAATAGCGAAGTTTGAGTGACTCGTACCCGACGTAGACGGCAAGGCACAGCAGGATCGATCCGGTGAATTGATAAGTTCGTCGCATGTTCGAGGGTCAGAGCCGCAAGCGTCCATGTGATTCATTCGGCCAGCGCCGCGCGAACGCGCGACGGCTGCGCCGATACTTCAAAGCAAACGGAAATGGATGAGCAGTCTCATTTTTGCTTGGCGAGTTCGATCAGCGGCGCGTACTTGGCGTCGACATCGTTCCAGAACACCCGGTACTGTTCGGGGTCCAGATATTTGACCGTGTTGCCCTGCTCGGCCATGCTCTTCCTGAATCCTTCGTCGTTCATCGCCTTCTTCAGCGAGACTGTGAGCTTGGTGATGATCTCTTTCGGAACGCCCGCGGGTGCGGAGAGCCCGATATCGGACCCGATGGCGTTGGCCTTGACGCCTTGCGCGGCCAGGGTTTTGACGCCGGGCAGGTATTCGCTCTCCTGGTCGTCCATGACGGCGAGGACGCGGATGTTGCCAGTCTTGACTTGACCCAGCAATTCGCCGATGGAATTGAAGCCGACATCGATGTGACCGCCGAGCACGGCGGTCAGCTCGGGCCCGCCGCCCTGGAAGTGGACGGTCGCCATGCGGATATTCGCACCGCGCTGGAATTCGATATTGGCGAAGTGGCCGGTCGACATGTGGCCGGTGGTGCCGCTTTTCACCTTCCCGGGATTGGCCTTGGCTGCCGCAATCACGTCCTGGATGGTCTTGTAGGGGCTCGACGCGAGGACGAAGATCGCGAAAGGTGCGCCGTAGACCATGCCGATAGGTTGCAGGTCCTTGCGCGCGAAGGCGGCCTTTCGCTCCGGATCGAGGTAGATGCTGGCGGCGGTAGGAAGCACCGACCACAGCAGCGTGTAGCCGTCGGGCTTGGCCAAGGCGACCTCGGTGACGCCGATCTGCATCGAGGCGCCAGGCTTGTTCACGACTTGGACGGGAACACCGAGATCTTTCTCCATGAGGGGAGCGACCAGGCGTGCCGCCGTGTCGGTTCCGCCGCCCGCAGTGGAAGGCACAATCGTAGTAATGGGGCGGCCCTTGGCAGGATAATCCTGCGCAAGCAGAGCAGCAGGCACGAGCGCAAGCAACGCGGCGCCAATCAGCATCCCCCGATTCATCATTTTCATGTGGCGTTTCCTTTCGAATTGTTGAATGAACTTTTGGCCGCCAGGGATCGGCTCATCGGCCGGCGACCTTTTCGTACTTCTGCAGGTTGCGGATTCGCTTCGGCCGCGGCGTATCGGGGAACAGCGACGACCACGCCGTGTAGCACACCTCGCCCACGTAGAGGTCGCCGCGCGAATCGACCGCCAGGCCGTGCGGCGAAACGTACTGGCCCGGCCCGAGACCCGCGGACGGCTCTTTGGCAATCCGCGCGAGCACCTTGCCTTCGTTGGACAGGATCGAGACTCGCGGTCCCAGATTCGGCGCGCCGCGGTTGAACTCGTAGTACGGACCGATCTCGGCGATGTAGCAGATCGGGCATTTCCCGGGCGGCATGTACATGCCGCTCGGGCGATGCAAATTGTGCCACTGCGTTTCGAACCTCCCGTGGCCGTCAAAGACCTGCACGCGATGATTCTCGCGGTCGGCAACGTAGACCCACCCATCGGCATCGCACGCGATGTTGTGCGGCAGGTTGAACTCTCCCGGCCCAGCCCCTGGACGACCCCAGGACTGAAGTAATTTGCCGTCCGGAGAATATTTGTGGACGCGCGCGTTCCCGTATCCGTCGGAAACGTAAATCTCGCCTTTGGGTGACAGGGCCGTGTGCGTGCATTTGCGGAACGGTTCACCGCTCATGAACGGCTTGGGCTCATCCGGCACGCCGATGGTAAGCAACACCTTTCCGTCCAGCCTGCATTTGCGGACCGTATGGTCGTAGTCGTCGGTGAGATAGATCGTCTCGTCGGGTCCCACGTGAACGCCATGGGCGTGCTTGAACACGCCCTCGCCCCATGTACGCAGCACGTTGCCATCGCGATCGAAAACGACCATGGGATGGTCGCCGCGATGAAACGCGTAGACGTTGTCGTTGCCGTCGATGCCGACGCCCGCGACGTCGTGCAGGTTCCAGTCCGCGGGCCACTTGGCCCAGCCGTCGACCGCACGATACGTGTACTCCCCGGAGCCGAACGTTTCTGACATGGCAAATTTCCTGGGCGGGTTGAGCGAGTTGTCGGGTTGCGCGCTACCGAACAGGGTCATTTCCACCGTTCGGCCAGCGCATATTTGGTCGTAATGCCACTGTCAATCACGAGAGTTTGTCCGGTAATGCATCGCGCGTGAGGGCCGACGAGGAACGCAACGACTTCACCAATCTCCTCCGGACGGGATAGCCGCTTGAGTGGTTGATCGTCTGCCGCGGCCGCGAGTAACTGATCAACGGGTCGGCCGGGATCGATTTCCGAGAGCGACTGGCGCAGCAAGTCCGTGTCGACGTAGCCAGGAGCAACCGCGTTGACGCGCACTCCGTCAACTGCGTGATCGATTGCGAGTACTCGGGCGAGGTCGGTCAATCCGGACTTGGCCACGGTATAGGCGACGCGCCGATAGGTCGCGGTAACCGCCCATATGGATGACACGAAGACGATGCTGCTTTCGCCAGATCGAATCAAGTGTGGCAATGCAGCCCTGGCAATCAGGAACGGCGCTCTCAGATTGACGGACAGACAGCGGTCCCAATCGGCGGCGGTCGTTTCGGTGGCCGTGCCTCGAAAGGCGCGGCCGACGGCCGGCACCAGGACGTTCAGCCTGCCATGGCGCGCAATGGTCTCCCGGACCATCGCATCGACGGCATCTTCCTTCTCGACATCAGCCAACAGCGGCGTTATCGCCAAACCAAGCTCGCGTACACGCTGTTCGCAATGGGCGACGCTGCTCGCCGTAGAGCCGCAGGTTACAACCGTCGCACCCTGGCGAGCCAAGGCCTCGCAAACCGCCAATCCGATTCCGCGTGTACCACCGGTCACCAGCGCGACGCAGTCATTCAATTCTCCCCTGCCCGGGGCGTCGGCCGTCACTACGGTCGGATTGTCATTGGTCATGAGCGCCGTATCAGCATCGTCACGGGATCGTCGGCAGACTGGAGGCGACAGATTAGCCGATTTCCCAGGGTTCCCGTACACCTCGGTTCGGAAAAAAAGCCCGTCGTTCAGGCTCATGCCATACTGAATACGCCGGCTTGATACCGCGCCGGCGCAGGTGTAAGCTTTGTCCGGACAATGCGTGGCTGGCGAAGCGAGTCTGTCATGCACCAGATGCGATGGGGATTGCCACTTGGCGTAACGCGTAGGATCGAGAGACCGGAGGAGAAGATCATGTCGATAAATCGAGCGGATTTCACCAGGCGCGACGCGCTCAAACTCGCGGCTGGTGCCGCAGCCGCGGGACTGGGTATGCCATGGACTCTCGGGAGCGCGATTGCGCAACAGTCCGCAACCCTCAGGGCGGGTATCTCCGGCTTCAACGTGATCAACACCCTCGATCCGATGAAGGCAACCCTGATCCCCGAATTCTATGTGATCTATGGGGCGTTCAACGCACTGCTGAAGTTCAATGCCAAGATGGAATTGGTGCCCGATCTTGCGGAGAGCTTCAAGGTGGTGAATCCCACCACGCTCGAATTCAAGCTGCGCAAAGGCGTCAAATTTCAGGACGGCAGCGACTTCACCGCCGACGACGTGAAGTTCACGCTCGAGCGCGTCACCGACGAGAAGAACGCCGCGCCCAATCGCGGCAAGGTGGCTGCGATCGAGACTATCCAGATCGCCGATCCCTACACGATTCGACTCGTCACCAAGGCGCCCTTCGCCCCGCTGCTCAACTACCTCACCAACACCCGTACGGCGACGCAGATCGTCTCCCGCACCGCATTGAAGTCCATGGGCGATGAAGCTTTCGGGCGCCGTCCGGTAGGCACCGGGCCTTACATCGTCAAGGACTGGAAATCGGGCGAGAGCCTGGAACTCGTGGCGTTCCCGGGCACTTTCTCCGGTGCGCCCAAAATCGCCCGCGTGATGTGTCCGCTGATCGCCGAAGAATCGAGCGGCATGACCGCGATCCTCGGCAACCAGCTCGACCTGACCAGCACAGCGCCGTTCGCCGACATCGCCTCGCTCGAGAAGCGGCCCGAGGTGAAGGTGCTCAAGCAGGCGGGCCTCAATACTCGCTACATTGCGCTCAACAACAAGAAGGGACCGTTCTCGGACATTCACTTTCGCCGCGCGGTCTCGATGGCGTTCGACCGCAACGTACTGGTCAAGGCGGTGCTCTTCGGCGAAGGCGTCGCCATCCCTGGCGTGCTGCCGCCCGCGCTTTGGGCCGATCCCAAACCCGTGTTCGGCGAATACGTCACCTACAATCCGGAACGCGCCCGCGCCGAGCTCGCCAAGTCCGCCTACAAGGCGGGAACCGAGGCGACGATGCTGGTCTGGGGCTCCAACTGGTGGCACCGAATGGGTGAGATCGTGGCAGGGCAGGCCAACCAGGTCCTGGGCACCAAGATCACGCTCCAGGCGACCGACTTCAACACCGCCTATTCGCGCGCCAAGGCGGGCGATTACGACGCGATGGTCATGGGCTGGCTTGGCTTCGTGGATCCCGACGAGTATCTCGGCGAAATCGTCGGTTCCAAGGGCTTTCGCAACATTCATGCCTATTCGAGCCCAAAGATGGACGCCCTCCTCGAGCGTGGCCGCACGGAGCTGGATCCGGCGAAGCGCAAAGCGATCTATCGCGAGGCGGATATGCTCGTCTCCGACGAGCTCCCCGTGCTGCCGTGCTTCTGCTCGAACATCCACAATCTACTGCGTCCGAACGTGAAGGGCTTCGTGCAACTGCCCTATTCAAACTTCGCGGACCAGTTCGGGGGGATGGAGGTGGGTTGAACCGCTGAGCCGTGCCGACGATCAATCTGGGACCTGCGTCGCGCCGGCTCGGGGGCGTGCTTCTTATCGCCTTCCTCGGCGCGGCGCTCGTGTTCTTCGTCATGCGCGCCGGCCATGGCGACCCGGCGCTCGCCGCGCTGGGCGATCAGGCAACGCCAGAGGCGATCGCGGCGTTCCACAAGCGGTGGGGACTCGACGCACCGCTGGTCGTCCAGTTCTGGCGCTGGCTGTCCGGCGCGCTGGTGGGCAATTTCGGCATGTCGATGACCGTTGCCGGTGGCGTGCCGATTGCCGGCCTGATCGGATCGCGCCTGCCCAACACGCTTTTCATCGGCTTCTATGCGATGGCAATCGCGGTGGCGATTTCGCTGGTGGCGGGCACGGTGTCGGCGCTATACCACGGTCGCTTCATCGACAGCGCCGCCACTGGGATTGCCGTCCTCGGCATCTCGATGCCGGATTTCTGGCTGTCCTACGTGCTGGTTTACTTGCTCGCTCTGGGAGCGGGGATCTTCCCTTCCTACGGCTTCGTTTCGCCCGGCGATTCGCTGGCGGGCGCACTCTACAGCGGCTTCCTGCCGGCATTCGCCATCGCCGCGCCGATGGCGGCTTCCTTCACGCGCATCCTCCGCACGGCGCTCATCGACACGCTCTATCGGGACCACGTCCGCGTCGCCCGCTCGCTCGGCTATAGCGGGGCGTTCGTCTTCGTGCACTACGTGTTCCGCAACGCGCTGATCCCCTACGTCACCGTCCTCGGGCTTCAGGTGCGCTATCTGCTTGGCGGGACGGTGGTCGTGGAGCGAATCTTCGGCATTCCGGGCATCGGCGCCCTCCTGGTGGACGCCGCCTTCGGCCGCGATTACGGACTGGTGCAGGCGTGCGCGCTTACCTTCCTGATCTGCGTGCTGATCGTGAACTTTCTCGTGGACCTGCTCTGCGCAGCGCTCAACCCGCGCGCAACGTGAGGAAGACGGGATGCGCGCCTTCTTCGCCAACAAGCTCGCCGTCATCGGTGCCGCCATCACCGGATTTGTACTGCTCGCCGTCATCGCCGGCCCATGGGTCCTGCCTCACTCGCCGACCGAGGCGGACTTCCTCGCGCTTCTCACGCCACCAAGCCTCGCGCATCCCTTCGGCACCGATTCGTTCGGGCGCGACGTGCTCACGCGGATTCTTTACGGCGCGCGCGTATCGCTCGCGGTGAGCGTCACCGGCGTATTCGCGGCGGCGCTGGTCGGCAGCGCGGCTGGCCTGGTCTCGGCCTACGTGGGCGGCTGGACCGCGGCCGTTGCGATGCGCATCTCCGACCTGCTTTTCAGCTTCCCGAGCTTCGTCCTCGCCCTGTTCCTGATGGTGGTGCTCGGATTCGGGGTCGCGAACATCGCGGTATCGATCGCGTTGATCTACCTGCCGCTGTTTGCCCGGCTGGCACGCAACATGGCGCTGGTCGTCAAGGAGGAGCCCTGGGTGCAGGCAGCACAGCTGATGGGCCAGTCGACCTTCAGCATTCTCAGTCGCGAGATCCTGCCGAACATCGCGGCCCCGCTGTTTGTCCAGATCGCGATCGGCATCGCGTTCGGCATCGTCATCGAGGCCGGATTGAGCTTCCTAGGCCTGGGCGTGCAGCCGCCGAATCCATCGCTCGGCACCATCATGGCCGATGGGCGGGAGTATTTCCAGCGCGCGCCGTGGGTGCTTACGCTCTCGGGCGTCGCGATCTCCATCGCCTTGCTCGGTCTGAATCTGCTGAGCGACGGCATCCGTGACATCATGGATCCCAAGCTGAGGGCGCGGCTGTGAGCGGCGCCGGGCCGTCCCAAGCCACTCATTCGGCCCCCTCGGGGGGCAGCGCGGCGGCGTTAGCCGCAAGCGTGGGGGTACACCAATGACCGAGGCTGCGCTCATCGAGGTCGCGAATCTGCGTACCAGTTTCGCGGTCGGCAGGGCGCGGGTCGCAGCCGTGCGCGGCGTGAGCTTCTCCATCGCAGTGGGCGAAGTGTTCGGGCTCATCGGCGAATCCGGCTCGGGCAAGACCGTCACCGGACTGTCGCTGCTGCGGCTTCTGCCGCCGCATGCCTCGGTCGATGCCGAGGCGATACGGTTTCGCGGACAGGACCTGGCGCTACTCTCCGACGACGAGTTCCGCGCTCTGCAGGGCGTGAAGCTCGCGATGATTTTCCAGGACCCGGTCGGTTCGTTCAATCCCGCGAAGACGGTGGCGTGGCACCTGAAGCATGCGATCGCGCGCCGCCGCGCGTGCGCCGGGACCGGCGAGGGCGACTGGCGGGAAGAAGCCGCGCAGAACCTGCGGGACGTCGGCATCCGCGTGCCCGAGCGCGTCCTCGCGTCCTATCCCCACCAGTTGAGCGGCGGCATGCTCCAGCGTGCCCTGATCGCCATGGTGATCTCGCTGCGCCCGGTCCTGATCATCGCGGACGAGCCCACCACCAATCTCGACAACCTTGTCGAGCGGCAGATCCTCGACCTGATCCGCGCGCAGCAGCGAAAGCTCGGCGCCTCCGTGCTGTACGTGACCCACGACCTCGCCGTCGCCGGCGAGATCTGCGACCGCATCGCCGTGATGTACGCCGGCGAGATCGTCGAGATGGGGCCGGCCCGCGACGTCCTGGAGCGGCCCCGGCACCCCTACGCGCAGGGATTGCTGCAAACGTCCGCCTCGCTCGAGCGGCGCGACGAGTACCTCTACGAACTTCAGGGCGAACCGGGCGTGCGCGGTGCCCCCGAAGGATGCTGTTTCGCCGCGCGCTGCCCGCAGGTGATGCCGAAATGTCGCTCGACGCAGCCCCGCCTGGTCAACGTCGGCCCCGGTCATGTCTCGAGATGCCTTCTCCATGATCAGTGAACCGCGCGCGGCCGCCGCATCCGACGCGACGATGCAGGTGCGCGAGCTCGTCCTCGATTTCAGCGCGCCGCAGCGGTTCCGGAAGGTGCACCCGTTGCGCGCGCTCGATTCCGTAAGCCTCGACATCGCCCAGGGCGAGATACTCGGCATCGTGGGCGAGTCCGGCAGCGGCAAGACCACGCTCGGGAAGACGATCCTCGGTGCCTACAAGCCCACCCGGGGCCGGATTCTCTATGCCGGGCGCGACCTTGCCACGCTGCCGGCGGGTCGCTGGGGCCTGCTGCGCCGTGACCTGCAGATGATATTCCAGGATCCGCTGTCCTCGTTCAATCCGCGGTTCACGATCGAGAGCTCGCTTGCGCTGCCGCTGCGGCTTCACGGCATCTGCCCGAAAGGCAGCGTTTCCGGCGAGGTTGCAGCGTTGCTCAAGCGGGTCGGCCTTGGCCCGGAGCACGCGAGCCGCTACCCGCACGAGCTGTCCGGCGGCCAGCTGCAGCGCGTGGCCGTCGCGCGCGCCATCAGCGTGAAGCCGCGCATCATCGTCGCCGACGAACCGGTCTCCAAGCTCGACGTTTCGGTACGCGCACAGGTTCTGAACCTGCTCAAGCGGATGAACCGCGAGACCGGTGTCAGCCTCGTTTTCATCACCCACGATCTAGGCGTGGCGCGGTTCCTGTGCGACCGGATCGCAGTCATGTATTTCGGTCGCATCGTCGAGATCGGGGCGACCGCCCAGGTGTTCGCCGATCCGCGACATCCGTACACGTTGAGCCTGCTGCGGGCCCGCAGCGCGGCGCCGGACGACGTGACTACCGATGCCGACGAAATCCCGATCGCGATCGCCGACTCCGCGCAGGCGTGCAATTACGCGCCCCGCTGCGCGCGGCGCATTGCCTCCTGCACCCGGGCCCGACCGGCGCTCACGATTCAGGACGATGGCCACGCGAGCGCCTGTTTCGTGCCGATCGAGGCGGGCACGGCGGAACGAACCGAAGGAATCGCATCCTGATCGACCCACACGCGGCATCCAGCCGCGCGCGGCGCGCGCGAGGGGAGCCGGCACCAAGGAGCAACCATGCACTTGACGGATTTCGACGTACTCACCTTCGACATGATAGGCACCCTGATCGACTTCGAGCAGGGCGTGCTCGATTTCGTGCGCCCGCGGCTATTGCGCGCCAAGCACCAGATCACCGATACGGAAATCCTGGAGACCTATGCGATTGTGCAGGGCGAAGTTCGGGCGCGCGCGCCCGAACTTCTGTTCAGCGCCCGACTGCCGAAGATCTGGGAGGGCGTGGCGGCGCGCTTCGGCGTCGCGGTCGAACCGGGCGACGCTGCGGCAGTCGTCCGCTCCGCGCGGCATTGGCCGGCCTTTGCGGATTCCGCCGCGGCGCTCGCCGAACTCAAGCGGCACTTCCGCTTCCTGGTGGTGGTGACCAACGGCGACCGTGTCTCGGCCCGCGTGATGGCCAAAACGCTGGGGTCGCCGTTCTCGGAGATCATCACGGAGGAGGACATGGGCGTGGCCAAACCGAGCCCGCGCGCGTTCGAATATTTCATCGCGCATCTGGAACGCCTCGACGTCAAGCGCGAGCGTATCCTGCACGTCGCGCAGAGCCAATATCACGACATCGGCGCGGCGCGCGATGCGGGACTTGCCACCGCCTGGATCTATCGCCGCCACGGCCAGCCCGGCTACGGCGGCACGCAGCCACCGCCGCGGTTCACTTCGCCCGACTTTCTCGCCGTAAGCCTCGAGGATCTCGTGCGCCAGTACCACCTCGATCTCGCAGGCTGAAGCGGGGACACGCGTCCATGCCGTCGCTCTGGGAGGCAACCGCCGGTCCCCGGCCTGGCGATTCCGCTCTGGCGGATGAAGTGCACGCCGACGTCGCCATTATCGGGGCCGGCTACACCGGGCTCTCTGCCGCGCTGCACATCGCCGCGGACGGTCGGCGAGCCGTCGTGCTGGAGGCCGACACGGTCGGCTGGGGCGCGAGCGGGCGAAACGGCGGCCTCGTGTCCGGCAAGTTCCGTGTTCCCTTTCACGCCGTCGCTGCAGCGTACGGGCAGGACGAGGCGCGGCGCTTGCATCGCACCGGCAAGAAGGCCGTCGAGTCGGTGGGGGACATCATCCGCGAGCACGGCATCGCCTCCGCCGGCTTCACGATGTGCGGCTACGTCACCGCCGCACATAACGGGCCGGCGCTCGCCGCGCAGCGCATCGCAACGGAATGGCTAGGCAGCGCGCTTGGAGATACCTCGTCGCGCCTGTGCTCTGCCGAAGAGGTCGCGGCCGAAACCGGTTCGTCGATCTATCTCGGCGGCATATTGCACTCAGCCGCGGGCAGCCTGCATCCGCTCAATTATGTACGCGGGCTCGCGTCCGCCGCGGCCGGGCGCGGCGTTCGAATCTACGAGCGCAGTCCGGCCACGCGCATGACGCGGGACGGTGCGCAGTTCCGGGTCGACACTCCCCAAGGCTCGGTGCGTGCCCGGCAGCTCGTCGTGGCGACCAATGCCTATTCGGCGCGCGAACCCGCGACGGGAATCCTGCGCCGCCGGTACATTCCGTTCCGCAGCGCAATCATCGCCACCGCTCCGCTGCCCTCCAACGTTCTGGAAACCGTCCTGCCGAAGGGTCGCGTGGTCGCCGATACGCGCCGCCTGCTGCGCTGGTACCGCCGGGTGGAGGGCCGCCTCGTGTTCGGTGGTCGCGGCGCTTTGGGGCGGGAGGATTCGCAAGTCGCGTTCGACCGGCTGGCAGCGGACATGGCGACGGCCTTCCCCCAACTCGCCGGGACGAGGATCGACTACCAGTGGTCGGGCCTCGTGGCAATGACCATGGACCAGCTGCCCCATGTCGGCAAACTGGAGGACGATGTGTTCTTCGCCGCTGGCTACAACGGAACCGGAGTGGCCATGACAAGTCTGATGGGCCGGTACCTCGCCATGCTGACCCGCGGCGAAATGCCGGAGCTCGGCGTGATCGGCCGGCCGCTCGCACCGATTCCGTTGCACGCGTTCACCGTGCCGGCAGTCAAGCTAGTCACCGCCTGGTATCAGCTCCTGGACGGGCTCGGCCGATGACCCGCCTCGGCATCATCGGAGTCGGCAGGCTCGGCGCCACGCTGCTCCGCGCGGCGGCGATCCATGCGCCGGAGATCGCGTTGACCGCGGCGAGCCGTGATTCGGCTCGCGTGGCAGCGTTGCAGCGCGAGATCCCCGGGCTCACCTACGCGTCGCCGGAAGACCTTGCGCGCGCCGCCGATATCGTCGTCCTCTGCATTCCGCCGGAGATCTATCCGGCGCTGTGCGAGCGCATCGCTCCGCACCTTGGGCCGGACGCGATCGTGATCAGCGTGGCCAATACGGTCCCGATGAGCGTCATCGCAGACCGCGTGCGCGTGCCGGTCGTGAGGGCGATCCCGACGCTGGCGCACCTCGTCGGACGCGGGGTCTCGCTGCTCGTTGCCGGCCCCAACGCGCAGCCCGGTCATGTCGATGCCGTGCGCCGGGTCTTCGCCCGCTTCAGCATGCCGGTGTTGATCGACGAGCGCGACGACCGCGTAGCGTCCAACGTCGCCGGTTCGGCGATCGCCCTGTTTGCCGCGCTCTGCGATGCGTTCGTGTCCGCCAACGCGGCGCGAGCGCAAACGCTCGAGCGGGCAACGCTCGACGCAATGATGGCCGAAACCGCGGGAGCGATCGCCGCGCTCGCGCAGGCAGGCCATGGATGGGACGACATCGTGCGCGCGACGGCGACCCCGGGAGGGATGACGCACGCCGCGCTCGATGTACTGTCGAGCCGCTTTCCGCAGGTCGCCGACGAGATGGTCGAGGCGACGTTCGAAAGGCAGGCAGCGATCCGCAAGCTTATCGGAAGCGCGTCGTGAAACGAGGTTCGGCGTACGGGCGTGAAGACGCCATTGCCTGTCTCGTCTGCGAACTGGCCACTGCGGACCCTGTGCCGCCTGGTTTGCGAAGCGCTTGATCCCCTACGTCGCTCCACAGGAGGCTCTGCATGTCCATACCTGACACACCGGAAGCGTCATCCGCTCGGGCAGCACGTGATCCGCTGCTGCAGCCGTTCCGGCTCAAATCGCTCGTTCTCAAGAACCGGGTGATGAGCACGAGCCACGCCAGCGGGCTCGAGGTCGGCGGCCTGCCGACGGAGCCCTACCAGATCTATCACGAGGAGAAAGCCAAGGGCGGGATCGCGCTGACGATGTTCGGCGGATCGTCCAATGTGGACGTGGATTCGCCGAATATCTTCCGTCAGCTGAACGTCGGCACCGACGCGATCATCCCCTACTTTCGACAATTCTCCGAGCGCATCCACGCCCATGGCGCCGCCCTGATGGTGCAGATCACGCATCTTGGCCGGCGGGGCGAGCCCTATGCCACGAATTGGCTGCCGACGATCGGACCGTCGGCGATGCGCGAGACACTGCACCGCAGCTTTCCAAAGGAGATGGACGAGCACGATATCGACCGCGTCGCAAAGGCCTACGGCGCGGCTGCCCGCCGCTGCCGCGACGGCGGGCTCGACGGCATCGAAGTGCTCGCCGGCGGGCACCTGATCGGTCAGTTCCTCTCGCCCAGGACCAACCGGCGCACGGACCGTTTTGGCGGATCGCGCGAGAACCGCTGCCGCTTCGCGCTGATGGTGCTGGAGCAGATACGCCGCCAGGCCGGCGATGACTTCATCGCCGGAATGCGCCATGTGATCGACGAGGGTGACGATTCGGGGTTCACGCTCGAGGAAGGCGTGGCGATCGCACAGCTGTTCGAGCGCAGCGGAATGCTCGACTTCTTTAACGCCATCTATGGCGGCATGGACACCGAGCGCGCGCTTGCCGTAAACAACATGCCGGGCATGGCCTCGCCGATTGCACCTTGGCTCGCGCGTGTCGGCGAATTCCGGCGCGCCGTCAAACTGCCGGTGTTCCACGCCGCGCGCATTTCCGACATCGCCACCGCCCGCTACGCCATCCGCGAAGGGTTGCTCGACATGGTCGCAATGACCCGCGCCCACATCGCCGATCCGCACATCGTGCGCAAGATCGAAGCTGGGCATGAAGATCAGATCCGACCCTGCGTCGGCGCGACGCACTGTCAGTCGCAGTATCGTCCGCATTGCCTTCACAATCCCTCGAGCGGGAGAGAGGCGACTCTACCGCACGTGATCGAGCGTTCCCTCCGGCCGGGCCGCAAGGTCGTCGTGGTTGGCGGCGGGCCGGCGGGCCTCGAAGCTGCGCGCGTGTGCGCGGAACGCGGCCACAATGTGGTGTTGTTCGAAGCGGCGGACCGGGTCGGCGGGCAGTTGTTGCTCGGAGCCCGCGCCAGCTGGCGCAAGGATCTGCTGGGCATCATCGACTGGCGGCGGGACGAGATCGAGCGGCTTGGCGTCGAGGTTCGCCTGAACGCCTACGCCGAGGCCGCCGACGTGCTGGCGGAAGCGCCGGACATCGTGATCGTCGCCGCCGGCGGCGTGCCCGACATCGACGGGATCGACGGAGCCGCTCATTGCACGAGTGTGTGGGATGCGATCGGCGGCTCGGTTGTGCTCGGCTCCGAGGTGATCGTCTACGACGGTACCGGCCGACATCCTGCCCCACAGGCCGTAGAGCTCGCGGTGCGCGAGGGCCGGCGGGCGTCGCTCGTCTCCATCGACGCCCAGGTTGCCCAGGAGCTCACCTATGCCGAGCGCGTGATCTGGAAGAAACGCATGTACGAACTCGCCGTGCCGATGACCTTCGATCACGAGATCGTCAGGGTCGAACGCAAGGATAACCGGATAGCCGCCACATTCAGGAACCTCGCCACCGAGGCGCTCATCGAACGCTCAGCGGACCAGATCGTGGTCGAGCACGGAACGCGCCCGGTCGACGAACTCTACCGGGATCTGCGTAGCGCATCCGCGAATGACGGTGTCACCGATCTCCCGGCGCTGCTCGAGCGGAGGGCGCAACCTCGCGATATCAGGCCGGAGGCGCGATTTGAACTGCACCGGGTTGGCGATGCGGTGGCGAGCCGCAACGTGCACGCCGCCATCCTCGACTCGCTGCGCCTGTGCATGGTGTTCTGAGACGATCCCGGCGCGGTTCGGCGACCCGCCCAGGGGCGGTTCCTGACCCGGTCGCGGCCCGCGGCGGTATCGCGGATTGTGCCGCCACACGATCGAGGTCAGGCCGTACGATCGATCGGGCGCAGCTGCCGTCGCTGGTCGAACAGGAAAGCCGCTTCGGCCTGAAACGCCTGGATTTCCTTTTCCTTGCGCGCCTCGCTCCAGCCGAGCTCACCGCCAATCACATCGGCCGCGCGTGCGAGTTCCGCGGGCGTGAAGGCGCAGTGCCATCCAAGTCCGACGCGGCGGAACAACGCGTCCATAAGGGTACGAGCATGCTCGTCGCGAACCGAGTGCCGCAGGTCAGAAAGTTTTACCTGCCCGTCGGCGAGCAGCGGCGGCGACGTCAAATCCTCGGGAAACCGTACGGGCGCGTAGTCGAGGGTCCTGGGGGGTCCCGACGGCGGGGTGCGCTGCCGAATGATGTCGGTCAACTGCCTGCCGGCGGAGCGATGCGTCATTATCGGTCCCGCCGTCATCGCGTACACATCGGGCATGCCATCCGATGCAAGGTCGTGGATGATGCGCGACCGATTGCCGAACGGAACATGTTCGTCGAAAGTCAACGGGCGCACGCCCGCCCAGGTCATGAGTACGTCGGCGTCGGTCAGTTTCAGTTGCGGCAGCAGCCGGTTTGCCTCGCCGACGAGCCATGCGCGCTCTTCGCGGGTCACGCAAATGCGATCGCTGTCGCCCTCGTACAGTGTCTCGGTGGGTCCGAAGTAGTGATAGCCCCGGTAGGGAATACAGTAAAAGGGTTCCAGCTTGCTGTTGAGCGTCGCGATGCCGATATTCGCGCAATCGGGAGGCAGCTTGACGAAGACATGACAGCCTTTCGTGCCGAGGACGCGCTGGCGCGCCTTTGGCTGCGCCGCGCGGTTCACCCTATCGATCCAGATTCCAGCCATGTTGAGAACGACTCGCGCGTTTATGCGCACCGGATTCGGATCCGGACTCGGGGACATCGCGTCGACACCCGTCAGTTCGATCGACCACCCGTCCTTGCTTCGGGAGACGATGCGAGCATGGGTGTAATTGCGCACGACCGCGCCAAGCCGCTCGGCGTCGAGGATGGAATCGATGCAGATTCGCTCGGGCCAATCGAGTTGATATTCGCGGAACATGGCCACGGAATCGAGCGCCTGGGGGTCGCGCAGCCAGCGCAGCAACGGCATGCGCGTCGCAGCCGACGCCGGCACGCGCTCGTAGTCGAGCGGCAAGTCACCCGGTCCCAGGCGTCCGAGCAATTGAAACGCGAGGTCGACCTGCCAGTTACGATACGCCCCGCCCTTGTAGATCGGGAAACCGAAGCGCATCGCCTTCGCCTGCACCGCGGATGTCCGCACGAAATCGGACCGCGCCTCCATTCCCTTCCTGGCCATCTGCAAGGCAGCGACGAAGCGGCTCGGGTGCCGTACGAAGTCCAGAAGTGATCGCCCGGGCGCAAGATAACGAAGGCCGCAGTGCAGAAGGCGACTCGACCGGCCGCTCGATCCCGATCCGAAATCGCCCTTTTCGACCAGCAGAACCGAATAGCCTGCCGCGGCAAGGTGCTGGGCTGCGCTTCCGCCGTTGATCCCACCGCCGATGACCGCGACGTCGAACGCCGCACCCGACAAACCGGCCAGCGATTCATTCATGCGCGAGCCTCCTGATTGCGGCCGTCAACGGATGCGGAAACCCTTGCCGCCACCCAAGCAAGTCCGCTACTGCAATCAACCATGGCCAAAGACTTGTGGATCAAGGGATTGCATGTCAGAATCCAATTGTCCGGACAAAGTGTGCGCCTATGCCTGCGAAGCGTCAACCAGCCCGCCACCAGCCGGCGTGACCTGCAGATGCGCAACGCATTGAACGAGGAACGACGATGAAAAGCGAACGCGCGGAATTGGAGTCCGGGCAGTCGCGAGACGCCGCGGCGATCCCTGCCCGCACACCGCGCTACGTGGAGATATATCGTCAGCTCGTCAGCGACATTCGCGACGGGCGCTATCCGGTCGGCAGCAAGTTGCCGCCGGAACTGGAACTATGCGCGACCTTCGGCGCCAGCCGGCACACGGTTCGCGACGCGGTACGAAGGCTGACCGAACAGGGGCTGATCGCGCGCCGCGCCGGGGCGGGGACCTTGGTGCTGCGCCGCACGCGCAGTCGTGGCTTCACGCAGCAGATCTCCGCGATCCCTGACTTGCTGGCGTACGTGAAGAGCGCGCAACTGGAGGTACTGGCGGCGCGGGACATCAAGGCGAGCGCGCAGGAGGCGGGCTTGCTTCGGTGCCGCCACGGCCAGGCCTGGCATCGGCTCGATGCGCTCAAGCATTTGCGCAGTGCGAGGAAGCCGGTGGCCTATGTGCTCGCATTCGTGCATCGCGATCATCCCGCGCTCCGCGGCGTACTCGATCGGCGTGGCGTGGCGCTGCATGATTTCATCGAGGAGCGGATCGGCGAGAGGATTGTCACCGTCGAGCAGGAGCTGTCCGCAAAGCCGATCACGGGCAGGGAAGCGAAGGCGCTGGGCGTCGTACCGGGCCTTGCCGGTTTTGTTATCGCGCGCCGCTATTTGTCAGCGCGCGGCACCGCGGTCCTGGTTACCTCGACCATCTTCCCGTACGATCGGATGCGCTACTCGATGTCACTGAAACTGGCGTAGATACTTCATCGGGCAAGGGGCTGCCTCGCCCTGGCTTGCTCCCTGTCAGCCTCGCCTCGCAACGACCATTCCGAATGAGCATGCCCGACGAAGAAATCACCCTCGACGCTGACGTAGTTGTCATCGGAGGTGGAATCGTCGGCTGCGCGGCGTCCTACTACCTGAGCCGCCGGGGCATATCCACGGCCCTCTTCGAGAAGGACGAAATCGGACGCGGACAGTCGGGCCGGAACTGGGGATTCGTGCGTCAGCAGGGCCGGGATCCTTCGGAGCTGCCGCTGATGATCGAAGCGAACCGAATCTGGTGCAACGCTGCGAAGGAACTTGGCGCCGACGTGGAATGGATGCAGGGCGGCAACATGGCACTCGCGACAACACCCGAGCGAATGGCGCTATTCGAGGGGTGGCGCAGCACCGCGCGCGAGCACGGTCTCGATACGGAGATATTGGGCCCCGCCAAGCTGCGGGCGCTCATCCCCGGCATGGAAGGCGAATGGCTGGGCGCGATGTACACGGCAAGCGATGGACATGCGGAGCCAAGGAAGGCGACGCTGGCGTTCTGTGCTGCTGCCAAGGCCGCTGGCGCGCGCGTCTTCGAGCACTGCGCAGCGCTGCGTGTGGGTACCGTGAACGGCGGCGTAAGCGAGGTCTGGACGGAAATGGGACGGGTACGCACGCGCTGCGTCGTCGGCGCGGCGGGCGCGTGGTCGGCGAAGCTCGTCAGTCCGCTCGGACTCCACCTGCCACAGCGATGGGTCCGTTCAACGGTCGCCCGCACGAATGCGATGCCGCGAATCAGCGATGCCGCAGTCTGGGCTCCAGGCGTCGCCTTTCGGCAGCGAAGGGATGGAACGTTGAACCTTGGCGGGGGCGGATGGGCCGATCATGACATTACGCTCGATTCCCTGCGAGACGCTCGACTGTTCCTGCCCAACTACTGGAAGAACCGCAAGCTCTTCCAGTTCCATGTCGGCAAGCCACTGTTCGCCGACCTGCTGGCTCGGCTTCCAGGATCGCGCGAACGTCGCCATCCATTCTCGGCATCATGGGCGAAGGAACCTCCGCCCAACCCGGCAAAGCTTGAGCGTATGGTTGTTGAGTTTCGCAAGATGTTCCCGGCTATCGCGGATCTCAAGATAACGGAGACGTGGGCCGGATACATGGATGCAACGCCCGATGCGCTGCCGGTACTCGGGACAGCGGAATCCCCGCGCGGCTTCGTCTTTGCGACGGGCTTCAGCGGCCACGGTTTCGGTTTGGGGCCGATCGCCGGCCGCTTGGTCGCGGAGTTGATCGCGGACGGAAAGACGTCATTGGACATCCACAGTTTTCGGTTCTCCCGATTTGCGGAAGGCGCGATTGGCGAGCCGCGCAGCGTGCTGTAGCACAGCCAATCAAGTCATGGAGCTGAGTGAAAAGTGACTATGCCTGCAAATGGTTCGACTATCGGTGATGTTCTCGTGATCGACGCGATGGGCTCTGCCGCCCTGTTGCCGACCACCCTGCTTCCGCCGCCGCCGCGTAACGGTAAGGATTGGCTCCAGCGCGCCATTGACAGCGGCATTACTGCGATGAACGTGACGATGGGGATCACGGGGATTGCCATGGGCACGGACGATTTCCGCGCGCTGCTTCACACGATGCACGGCTATTTCTGCTATTTCGAGCTTGAACCCGATCGCCTGCTGCACGTCCGAACGACTGAGGATCTGCGCCGCGCCCAGCGTGAACGCCGACTGGGAATCATATTCGGATGCCAGGGCCTCGCCTCGAAGATCGAGGGCGACGCGAGCCTGATCCTGATCATGGCGCAGCTCGGCCAGCGCATCGTGCAACTCACCTACAACGAGCGCAGCGACATCGGATGCGGCTGCATCGAGGCCAGCGATACCGGCCTCACCGAATTCGGGCGTATCTGTATCCGCGAAATCAACGAGTCCGGAATGGTTCTCGATGTCGCCCATGCGGGGCACGATACCGCATTGCAGGCGATCGACTTCTCCGCCAAACCGCCGATTGTCAGCCATGCCAATGTCCGCGCGCTGTGCGATCACCCGCGCAATGTCCGCGACGACGTGTTGCGGTCGCTCGCGGCTCAAGGCGGAGTTATCGGAATCACGGCGTATGCGCCGTTCTGCGAGACCCGTCCGGGAACGCGACCGACCGTCGACGATTTCGTGAGCCATATCGCTTACGTCGCCGATCTGGTCGGCATCGATCATGTCGGCATCGGCTCGGATTTCTTCGAGGGGGAATCACCGATCCGCTTCGAACGTTTTTTCCGGCGGCGCTACCCCGCAGTCGTCGGTCGCTACACGCTGGACACGGTATACGCCGAAGGCTTCGAGGCGCTTGAAGACTTTGCCACCCTGCCCGCCATACTGCGCCGACGCGGCTTCAACGATCTAGAAATTCGCAAGATTCTTGGCGGAAATTTTTTTCGAGTTTTCGAGCAGGTCTGGCCACCAACGCCCGGGAGCAGATCGACAGACGCGAGAACATCGCCGCGATGAAGATCGCGGTGCGCCGTTCGCTCAAGCGAGCCCGACTTCGAGTTGCATGACCAGGGGGGGCCGATATGCAGCTGTCCGACTTCAAAGTCATCACGTTCGACTGCTACGGCACCCTCATCGACTGGGAAACCGGCATCTTCAGCGCGCTGCAACCGCTCGTCGCGCGGGCGAACCGCGGGAAGTCGCGCGATCTGGCGCTTGAAAGCTTTGCACGGCACGAATCCGCGCAGGAGGAAGAAACGCCGGCCATGCCGTACTCGCAACTCCTGGTGGCGGTGTACAAGCGCCTGGCGACGGAATGGAGCGTCACCGTCAGCAACCAAGAAGCCAATGTCTTCGGCGCGTCTGTCCCCGACTGGCCTGAGTTTGCGGATTCGGTGGAATCACTGCGCTACTTGAAGCGGCACTTCAAGCTGGTGATTCTGTCGAACGTCGACCGCATTTCGTTCCGATCGAGCAATGTACGCTTGCAAGTGAAATTCGATGCGATCTACACCGCGCAGGACATCGAGTCCTACAAGCCCAACCTGCGAAACTTCGAATACATGCTCAAGCGGCTGAAGGATGATTTCGGTTTGGAAACCAAAGATGTTCTGCACACCGCGCAGAGTATGTTCCACGACCATGCACCCGCGAATCGCCTCGGGCTCGCATCCGCGTGGATCGACCGACGGCACGCCAGCGAGGGCTGGGGCGCGACGATGCCCCCTCCAGGCACACCGAAAATCGACTTCCGTTTCGACAGCATGGCCGCCTTCGCGGACGCGTATCGTGCCGAGAGGAATCGCTGACCCCGGGATGGCGAACCACCTCCTGGCCTACGACTTTTTCCCATCGTTCAGGGCACGGCCGTTTCCCGGGCTGGATGCGACGCAGGCTTCAGCGATTGACCCGGCCTCTGGGAAGTCGGAGCAAAAGCAGAGCGAGGATCAGGAGGGAGATGGATGTCCCGGCGCCGAGCATCCACAGGACACGTTGTTGAGCGAAAAGTCCGCTCAGCACCGGCCCCAGGAACACGCCGGTATCGACCGCGGTGCGATACAACGCCGTTTGCCACGAGACCGTGCGGGCGGGCGCTTCCCGGTTGATGAGGGCGACCGGGAGCATCCATCCCGCCAACCCGATCCCAAGCAAAGCGCAGCCTACGATCACGACGTGCACGGATCCAAACGCTATGGCCGCCACGCCCGCCGCCATGATGCCGAGCACCACGCCAAGGACCCGAGCGGGAGACGTTCGATCGGCGAGCAAGCCGATCGGAAGGAGGAGGAGTACATCGAAGATCTGCGGTATCGAGAGCAGCAAGGCGACACTCTCGCGACCGAACTCGAAGTCCCGACTCGCCCTGATCGGCAGGATAAATTGACCCATCGAGGACCAGGCGACGGCAATGACACAGCCGGCAGCGAACGCCAGAATCGTGACTCGCGACACCCGCGATCGCGCACCTTCGACTCGATCCGCTGTCATCCCACGCGAGAACAGCGGTCGAGGCGTGCCGGCGACGGCGTCGGCCGGGATGGCCGAAAGAACCAACGGAAGCAGGATCAAGGCCAGCGCTTGCGGCGCGCATGCCACCAGTAGCGTCGCGTTCCAGGGCCATTCGGCGGGAAGGAACCCCGCGGCGATCATGCCGCAAAGCACCCCGAGCATTGCACTCATCTCGAACGCGTTGAGGGAGAAAGCTCTCGATCCGGGCGGGGCGTGGCGAATGATGGCGGTCAAGGCGCCAAGCATGGACAGCGCGTGACCGATTCCGCCCAGCGCGCGACCTGCGACGAGCAACCCATACGAACCATTGATGCCCAGACAGAGCACGCCGAGCGTCACGGCAAGCGATCCGAGAACCAGCGCCAGGCGCAGATGATGCGTGATGAATAGGCCCGCCGGTATGTCCGAGAAGACACGCGCGAGTCCGAAGGCCCCCGCGACGGTCCCCAGGGCCAGATAGTCGATTCCGGTGCTGCGGCCGATGTCCGGAAGGAGAACCGGAAATGCTCCGATCGAAAGCGTATTGACGAAGACGATCAGGCATAGAACGCTTACCGTCCTGTTCACCCGAGACTTCACCCTTCCGGCCGTTCCGCGGCAAGCGCGATCGCCACCACCTCGTCCACTTGCCGGTCGGTCGTCGCCCACGAGCACACGAAGCGATGGTGGAGCGGATCGCGCCGCCAGTCCCGCTGGAATCGGCATCCGCGCTGCACCAGCGCGTCCGTCGCCGCACCTGGAAGCTGGACGAACACCTCGTTGCCTTCCGTGGGGTGCACGAGCGACGCCCCAGGAACACGTTGTAGCCCCTCACTCAGGCGGCGCGCTTTCGCATTTGCACTCTTCGCATTCTTCAGCCAGAGATCGTCCTCCATGAATGCCCGAAGCTGGGCCGCAAGAAAGCGGGATTTGGGTGCGAAGTGACCGGAGCGCTTGCGAAGCAACGCGAGAGGCGTCCTGTATCGAGAGGCGAAAGTGACGATGGTCTCGACGCCGAAGGAACCGCTCTTGGTGGTACCGAGCGTCAGGACGTCGACGCCTGCCTTCCACGATAGCGTTATGGACGCGACCCAGTGCAACACGGGCGGCGTAACGTTGAACCCGCAAATCCGAATGCGGGTCCTCGGCCCCGAACATCTACCCGTGACGACCGTGCTGGCGCACCACCCGAAATGTTGACTCAACTAACGCGCGACAAGCGGACCGCCGACCTGCGAGCTGAAGCCGAGAACATCCGGGCAAGACTTGCCAGCGGATAGGATGTTGCGGGCTACCAGGCAGTGCTGGCGGGAAATTGCGCGCGTTCTTCTGCTCCATGAAGGAACGCTATCGAGCTGGACCCAATGGCGGCTTGCGGGCCCAGCATGGCGTTGAATGAACATGGACGACAGGCGGGTCTCGCTGCTGGAGGTCCGCTCGATTGGGCGCCGGGTTAGCGGAATCCGGGCGGCAAACGTCAGACTGCCCGCGACGGCGGCTGCGAGGGAATGACGGGATCCAGCAACGGCCGCTTCTCGGCCGTGACGAGCCAAATGCCCCAGCACACCAACAGCAGCGCCACGCCGTTCTTCCAGGCGAACACATGCTCGCCAAGAAAGATCGCGGACAGTGCCACGCCGAACACGGGTATCAGGAAGTTGAAGATCGTCACACGCCCAACCGGGTTGTGTTTGAGCAGTGCGCTCCAGACGCCGAAGGCCAGGGCGGACAGCAACGCCATATAGGCCATCAGCGCGGTCGAGGCTGGCGTGAAGTCCGCCATCCGCCCACCCGCCAACCAGCCGCCAACCAGCAGCACCGCGCCGCCGATCAGCATTTGCCAGCCTGTCATGACCGCGGCGTTGAGACGCTGCGACAGACTCTTGCCGTAGATCGACGCTGCCGAGAGGATGAAGGCCGCCAGCACGATCGAGCCCTCGCCCGCCCAGGTGAAGTCGGGCTGCAGCAACGTCGGCCCATAGTTGGCAGCCGCCACGCCGGCGAAGCCCACCAGGCAGCCGAGCACCCGACGGTTGGATAGCCGATCGTTGTGATAAATGAAATGCGCGAGCAGCACTGAAAAAAAGGTGCCGGTGGCGTTCATGATCGAACTCTTGGTGCCGGTCGCGTTCGCAAGGCCGATATAGAAGAACACGTACTGCAGCGTCGTCTGGCTCAAACCCAGACCGGTCACCCCCGCCCAGTCCGCGCGCTTGAGGCGCAGGCCCCATCCCTTGATATGGGCGAACAGCAGTAGCAATAAGGCCGCCGCCACGAAGCGCACGCCGGCGAACACCATCTGGCTGGCCACGTCGTGACGGCCGATCTCGAACATCTCGTAGCCCTGCTTGATCGCCGGGTAGGCGCTGCCCCACAGCAGGCAACAGAAGCTTGCCAGCAGCATCAGCGCGGTGGGTCGGGAAAGGAAGTTCGTGCTCGAATGGGGCATCTTGTTTGTGCGGCGTGAGGTTAACCAACGCCAACTTGCGCACGGTGAAATTGGGCGGGAGGTTTGCGTGGTTCGTTGGCTCAGTCGCAGACCGTTTGCTCATTCTGGTCGGTTTGATACATGCAATCAAACTGCATCGATGACACAGCGTTGAGAAGCCTCGCCAACGAATCAAGATTGCCCCGCTAGACTCATCAAGTATTCCCCATAGTCGGCCTGCGCCGATTCCTACTACAGTACTGAAAGGATGATTGACTAAAATCAATGGAACTATGGAATATATTCATGAATCGCATCACCATCCATCGGAGCTGCAGTCTTGACCTTGTGTTTGGTGGCCATCACCGGCGTCGCCGAATCGGACTTTCATGTGGGTTCTGTTCCAGTCCCGCAGGCAACAGACAAGGTGCGATGATCGAAAACGGTCGCGCAAACCACGACAATCAGCGTCGACATCGCAACAGCGGCGCTACAGCCGTCATAAGGAAAACCATGTGCTCCCTATTCAGACCAGTTCTCCTGGCGCTGCTGGTGCTGGCGTCAGGCATTCCGAGTGCCAGCGCAGATGACATGGGCGAATATAACCGACGCTCGGTCGAGCGCTACCTGAGCCTCTTCCAGTCGCTGGATCGCGACGGCGATCGTGCAGTGACGTGGTCGGAAACGTCGGGCGACCTCAATTTTACCCCGGTCTTCAATGACATGGACATCAACCGCGACGGCGTCGTCACCGCGTATGAGCTGAATCGCTACGTCGAGCAGAAGTTCGGTCTTCGCTGACGCAGCGGCGCCAGGCTTTGTGCATCAAATTGAGTCCTTCACCATCATTAGTCTGATTTTCTCGATGGCGCGGGACGGGGCCAGACCTTTGGGACACACCTCGGTACAGTTCATGATCGAGCGGCAGCGGAACAACCGATAGACATCGTTCAAGTCGTCGAGACGCTGCTGCGTGGCTCGATCCCGGCTATCGACAATAAATCTCTCCGCCTGCAACAGGCCGGCGGGCCCGACGAACTTGTCAGGGTTCCACCATGAAGATGGACATTGGCTGGTGCAACACCCACAAAGGATGCACTCATACAACCCATCGAGCTTGTCGCGATCCGCTGGTGATTGCAGGCGCTCCTTTTCCGGGGCGGGTTCATCATTGATCAAATAGGGCTTGATCGAATGATACTGTTTGAAGAATTGGGTCATGTCGACCACGAGATCGCGAATGACGGGAAAGCTCGGCAAGGGTCGCAGCTGCACCGGCTCCTTTAATTCCCTGACCGGGGTAATACAAGCGAGTCCATTGCGACCGTTAATGTTGATTGCGTCGGAACCGCACACCCCCTCCCGACAGGACTTTCTGATGGTAAGCGAATCATCCTGGATCTTGATGCGCAGAATGACATCCAAGAGCATCCGGTCCGTTGGCTCCAGCTCAACCCGGAAATCCTGCATGTACGGCTTCACATCCCGCTCCGGGTTGAAGCGAAAAATTGAGAATTTCATCGAGTCTCCTAAACGCTTGCCTTAAGCGGAGGCACACTCTAGCCGTGTCCCATCCACAAGATCTGGATGACCCAAGCGGCAATCCCCGTCAGGCCGAGGCCGAGCAAGGCAAGCACCATTACGCGAATGGCAATCGGGTGAACGTAGTCCATGATCACGTCCCGCATTCCCACCCAAGCATGTGCGAACAGCGCAGCAAAAAAAACGGAGGCGGCGATGCTGACCCCGGGGCTCAGCATCCAGTTACGCCAATCCAGGTACGACGTGGGTGGATCGAGCAGGAAATGAGTGAGCAAAAATACAATGAACAAGAGCATGTAGATCGCGCTCACGCGCTGCACCAGCCAAGCGCGCAGGCCGGTAACTGCCTTTCTCACAGAAATACTCCGGCGGCGAGCAGCGCCACGACAACCCCCCCAACGTTCACTACCCAGGCGCTACGTCGCGCGGTCGGCAGAAGCGAACCTACGTCCACGTCCATCAGCAGGTGGCGAGTGCCCGCCAATAGATGGTGTGCCAGCACCCAGACGAACACGACCGCCATAGCCTTGTACGCCCATCCATCAAGCAGGTGAATCAACGACGCATACGATTGCTGGCTTTGCAGTGATAGGTCGAGGATATAGATGGTGAATGGAATGCCAATTGCCAACAGGATGCCAGTGACCCGGTGGGCAATGGAGGTCAGCGCCCCCACTGGCATCTGAATCTGCGCCAGATTGAGAAACATCGGCCTACGCTTCATTGCCATTGCCATGAGAATAGTTGCTCCGATCCCTCAGTCGGCACGCGAATCCGCGGCCGCCGCCCTGTGCGCCCCGAGATAGCCCTTGATCGATGCGATCACCAGCGGCACTGCGCCGAATACGATGAACACCAGGTCGCCGGGCAACCGCAGCCATTCGAGCAGACGCGACCTCTCGCTCCCGATGTAGTCAAGGCTGCGCGCGTGCCAGTATCCGTGCTGGACTACATCCCAGACTTGCAGTACGCCACCCGGGAAGAGGCTCATCGCCACCATCATCGCCAGGCCGACGTTGGTTCCCCAGAACGCGACCCTGACGTATCTTTCGATGCCCGGCCATCGCGTATCATCGCTGGTCTGGCGAAGCGCGAACACCATCAGCGCGATCGCCAGCATGCCGAAAACGCCCATCAGGGCGGCGTGGCCATGGTTGGGCGTCAGTAGAGTGCCGACTTCATAGTAGCTGACAATCGGCAGGTTGATCAGAAAGCCGAAAATGCCGGCCCCGACAAAGTTCCAGAAACCCACCGCCATCAGGAAATAGAATGTCCACTTGTGCGGTATCGCCACTGCCTTGCCGCTGACGTCGACGTTGGCGCGCGTCGTGCGAACGAAGTCCCAGGCGTCCAACGTGATCAAGGTCAGCGGAACTACCTCGAGCACAGAGAACAGCGCCGATAGCGCCATGTTGACGTTGGTCTGCCCGGTGAAATACCAATGGTGGCCGGTGCCCATCAGCCCACCCAGAAAGTACAGGATGGCGTCCAGATAGATCACTCGCAGCGCGACATTGCGGCGGGTCAGGCCGAGCTGATAGAACGTCAGCGCCACGACCGTCGTGGCGAAAAACTCAAAGAAGCCCTCGACCCACAGATGGATGATCCAGAAACGCCACGTATCGACCACCGTGTAGTTGGTCTTCGCGCCATACAGCAGGGCCGGGATATAGAAAATTGGAATCGCCAATGCGGCCACCAGGAACATCTTGACGATTGGCCCAGATGCCGGCTCCGCCAGGGCGCGCGGACGCACCAACATCCACAGCAGGGCAAACCAAACCAATAATCCCGCCACCAGCAGGTACTGCCACAGTCGGCCGAGTTCCAGATACTCCCAGCCCTGATTGCCAAGCAAGAACCACCAGTCACCGAGCAGTTGCGAGATACCCAGCCACTCGCCCAGCAGACTGCCGCCGATCACCAGCGCGAACGCGGTGAACAGCACGTGCGTCCAACCGGCGAGCCAGCGTGGCTCGTCGACGCGCAACGAGCGTCCGAGGAACAGCGCCGCGGCGACGTAGGCCGTCGCAATCCAGAAGATCGCCATTTGCAGATGCCAGGTGCGCATCAGGTTACTTGGGAAAATGCGCTCCAGCGCGAAGCCGTAGAAGCTGCCCGGGTCAGCGCGGTAGTGGGCCACTGCGCCGCCCACCAGCGTCTGCCCGAGCAGCAGCAACGCCACGACCACGAAGAATTTCATCAGCGCGTACTGACCCCGGCTGGCCTGTCCCGGCAGCATGCGCGGATGCACGTGATGGCCGCGAGAGATCCAACCGAGATAGTCAAATCTGCCGAACGCCAACAACACCGCCGCCGTGCCGGCCAGCAGCACGATCAGACTCAGTGCGCTCCACAACAGCGTCCCGGGTGTCGGCTGATTGCCGACGCTTGGGTCGAACGGAAAGTTATTGGTATAGGAATAGTCCTCACCGGGGCGGGCGGCCACCGAGACCCAGGCCGCCCAGGTGACGAAGGCGGTGAACTGATGCAACTCAGTTGGATCAGTGATGAGGTCAGCCTTCAGGCCACCGTTGCGCGACGGATTCCGGAAGTAGTCCGTCCAGTAGTTGATCTGTTGCCGATAGGCCGCCGTTTCCGGCGCAGTGAAATGCAACGTTGCGGTGGCCGGATCGTATCGATTGGTCTTGAGCTCAACAGTCGTTTCGGCATGAACTGCCGCCTGCTGTGAACGAGTCAAAGCGGCCAGGGGCTGTCGATATTGTTGTTGCGCGATGGCCTCGGCGGTGTCCTCGCCCATGCGATGCAGCGCCTCCGCCGCGTAGTCCGGCCCGAGATAGGCCCCGTGGCCCCAGATGCTGCCGTTGTCCATCAGACCGTACTTGAGAAACACAGTCTGTCCGCCGCTGATATCCTCGCCGCTGAACAGGGCGGCACCTTGCGCATCGAGCACCTGCGCCGGGATCGGCGGGGCATTGCGGTAGGCCAGCATCGTGATCGTGATAAGCCCGGCGAAGCCGATCACCATCACGATCAGCACGCTGCGAACCCACCATGGCGAAAGTGCAGGGTCGTCGTCAGTCAGCGGTTGCGCTGCGGTCACGATTCCTCCGTTGTCTATCGTTTCAGCGAATGGTGCGCTTCCCGTAGTCCGGATAATCAGCCTGCTGCGGCGTTCGTACCCGGGCCAAACCCGATTCCATTGATCGGGTGTTCGCATTCCGGCGTTGCGGCGCATTGCCCCGGTGACGTGGTGCGGTGATTCAGAGCAAAGTGCTTGAAATCGAAATAGCTCTCAATGTACTTCGCCCGATACTCCGGGAGCGATACGAAATGGGGCCGAACATGGTCGTGCTTACGGCTCGTGAGGACTGCGGTTCGATAGGTCTACATGCGAGGGGGCTCATCGGCGGCGCCGAAGCCACTGTGTCATCAACTCGAGCGTCGTATTGCCTAGCGCATCCGCGGTCAGATTAGCCGTTTCCCCGGAGTCCCGGAGCCGTGGGACTGGCGCCCAGGCCGTTTGCGATCGCACAGATTGCGGCTCTCGACGCCCACGAAAATCCCCTGCCGCGTAGCCGTGTCCAGGGGCCCGGGTGCGGCACTTCAAGCGATAACGGGTACCGCAATACGGACACATCGCCTCGCTTGCATTGACGACGTCCAAGTAGACGCGCGGATGTGATTCCCACAGTGTCATCGCCGGGTTGGGGCAGAACGCGGGCAACTCGCTCACCGTGAGTTCGACCAAAGGCGAACTCGTTCTTGTCTTCCCTCCTACCGTTCCGGCTCTCTCGGTCGAGGAGTCCCGGTTTGACGATGGGGTGTCGCGCGCCTTCCAGTCCGAATCCAGACCAGGACGCGCAGGCTTCTCACGGTCCGCGCTCGTTGCCTCGCCAATCAAACCGCGTTCCGCATGACCTGGAACTCCGTTCCGCGCCCTTGTCTGAGCTGAGCAGTCGAGGTTCGCCACAAGAAGTTGCTCACGAGAAACGTCCCTCAGAGCTCATGTTTGCCTTGACTTCAGCTACATCCTGGTCATTCAGCGCTAGTCAGTGGGGCGTCGACGAGGTGCTCGGACAAGAACCAGGCCTGCAGTTCGTTGGTCCGCAGTACATTGCTCACCAACACGTCGTTGGTCCCGAAGTCGCCCAAAGCGTCTACTTTTTGCGCGTCGCTGCGGGTGGCCAAGATGATCATTTCATGGGCCTCCAGCAGCCGCGAGAGCTGTACTGGTACCTCTTCACGCCCGCGCGGCGACCGCGGGATCATCGTCACCTCCGCGACATCCGCCGCCATCGCGATGCTGACCCCGCCTAGCAATTGGATGCGTTCAGCTATTATGTCGATCAGTGCGAGCTGCTCTTTGTAATGCTTGTCGTAGAGCAGATGCAATTGGAAAAAGGTGGCGCCGGCTACCTGCCAATGGTGTTTCTTGTACAGGTCTCTCAGCGTCATGGTGTCGGCAAGGATCTGATTCAGCAGCTCGACACTCGTCGCGCACACTCCCTCGGACAACGCGATCGGCAGCTTCACAATATGTCCGTAAGGCTGAATTTCGTGTGCGCTTTGGTGCAGGTTTGGCCTGGCGCGTTGCATGACATCGATCAGATGGGTTTTCGTCTTGCCGGTTTTGACTGCCATTGTCGCCATGCTGACTCCTATCGCTGAATGTATTTGAACGGCGCGCACAATACGCAGTTCCTTCGCGCCGGTGGAAGACAAACCAGCGACGCAACTCTCGAGCTTCCCAGCCACGCTCTGACGTCGCTTTTCGGACCGTCGTTGAAAGTCGCGGTGCTCGGCTAGACCCCTTGCAGCTGGTACGACTCAACTGGCGAGACTATAGCTAAGTCCGCCACGAATCACTATCGGGCTTGCTGGATGAATGCTGTAGGGAGACTTTGATTGATGCGCCCTGTCGGCGACGCTCAAGAAAGTCGGAATGTCCAGTGTCCCCCGAACCGAGCGGCCGCTAAACGTGGTCACGATCTACCGAGGTGCTTTGCCCGGCGCCAGGTACCCCGCTCTCGAAGCTCTACTCGCCGCCGTGCGTGGCTGTAGCGCGTGCGCTGACCATCTGCCGCTCGGACCACGTCCCGTGCTGCGCGCCCATGCAGCGGCGCGTCCGATACCGCCCCGTCGCGCTTCGTGCCGCATAGCGCGGCGCGTGCAATGCGCGTGATGCGCATGAGTAGCTGGCACAACCGCAAGCCATCGGCATGGGAAACCTAGCTGGCGGTTTGTTATATCGTATTGTGATATAATAGCTCGCCCACGCCTGAGAGGGTCGGCTAATTGGCTGACGATACTGCGCTGACGCATGCATCCAACCCGCGACGTGGTCACCCCGGCGCGGCACCATGCTCATCCACAATTCATGACTCAGCCCCTCACGCCCGCTTCCTCGTGGTTCTCTGCGCCAGGGGCCGGGTTCGACGCACCACTTGAAATGCTCGCCGACTGTCACAAGCGCATCCTGGCGCAATGTGCAACGCTGCGACGGCTCGCAGCCCATGGCGCAATGACCGGGGCCGATGAAGCCGCGCGCACTGCCGCCCATAACGTCATTCGCTATTTCGACGGTGCCGGGCGTCATCACCACGAAGACGAGGAACAGGATCTGTTTCCGGCCCTGATCGAATCGATGGCCGGTTCCGACCCCATATGCATACGGCAACTGGTCGATGCGCTGACGCATGAACATCGTGAACTTGATCTGCGTTGGCGGACGCTCAGGACGTGGCTGGTCAGTGTCGAGGCCGGGAACGCGCTCGCGCACCAGCAGGGGGAGGTCGATCTGTTTATTGACCGCTACGAACGACATATCGCACGCGAAGAGCAGGAACTCCTGCCGATGGCGGCACGGCTGTTGGAATCGACTGCGCTTGACCGGATTGGTCAGTCAATGCGTCAGCGACGTGGTGTCCGACACAGGTCCGAACCCCACATAGGATTGCCAGAGCGTTGATGCCCGCTGTATTTCGGTTTCGCGCTGCATCAGCAAGTTGCAGGACAGGAGCATTGGGTGCCCGCCTGGCCTGATCGCCAGCGCGCTTTGGGCGGTGCCGCTGCAGTCCAGACTTTCCTTGAACCTCGGCTTCCCGTCCCGGTCGGCCGAGTGGGCGGTTTGCCCAGCCGCGAGCTCTGTAGATCGCGGCGGAATCCCATTCCAGTAGGGGTCGAGCCACGTTCAGTTCCTACGCTCCAGCCCCTGGATCGATCGCGTACTCCGAACTTTATTCCACGGCTACTGCCCCGTGGCGTCGTCTCGGCGTCAGAGCGAACTCGCCGCGCAGGGATTGCAACTCCATACGGTGCAGACGCGCCAGTTGCTCGAGGCAGCGTGCCCCCTTGGGCGTCAGTCGCACCTCCACAAAGCGCTTGTCATTTTCGCTTGTGCGGCGCTTCACCAGGCCGGCAGCCTCGCACCGTGAAATCAGAGACACGACCCCATGGTGTTTCGCTTGGAGGCGTTCCGCAAGCTCTCCCACGGTTGCCCACTCACGACCTGGATAGCCTTTGATTTGGAGCAACAGCAGGTACTGCAGCACTGTAATACCGTTCTTTCGCGTTACGTCTTCGCTGAAACGTAGAAAACGTCGCAGCTGATAGCGAAAACGAGCGAGCTCTTCGTATTCTGCCTTAGAGAGGGACGCCGCCGACATGGATCGATCCTTTCCCATCATTCTGCGATTGTATCATTCTATGATATACATACGGCTCGCTCACGTATGCTTGGACTACCGTGCCGCCACAGCGTGCTGGATCTCGCTACCCAGCATACGAAACGTTGCAATGGAAGTCTGCCAATGACCCTACCGGACGACATTCGACGATGGAGAAAACTGCAACGCGCAAAACTGCTGGCGCGACGCGTCGCAGTGGGCGACGTCGAGTATCGCCAGTGGAATGCGACCATCACGCACCTTCTCCTAAAGGGATTCCCGCTACTGCACCGGATGACGGTGGCTATTTATTGGCCGTTCCGAGGCGAGTTTGACCCCCGATTTGCAATGCGGATACAGAGGGCTCACGGCGCAATGGCCGCGTTGCCGGTCGTCGTGCAGAAGGGATCTCCGCTTCAATTTCGCCAATGGTGGCCCGGAGCGCCGATGACCAGAGGCGTCTTCGACCTGCCAGTACCAGACGGCACGACAGTGGTCGTACCCCAAGCCCTGCTGATTCCTCCCGTCGGTTTTGACACGCAGGGGTATCGACTGGGTTACGGCGGCGGATACTTCGATCGGACCCTCGCCTTGATGACGCCGCAGCCGCTAAAGATCGGTGTGGCATTCGAATTGTCGCGGATCGCAACGATTCATCCGCAACCGCACGACGTGGCCATGGATTTTATCGTCACCGAAGGTGGGATCCACCGCGCGACCCGAAACGGTGATCAGGGCATCGACGATCCGCTCGAGGTCGCCGAGCTTTCGCAGCGGCTCGTCCGGGAACGGGCTCGCAGCGCAAGTCATCGTGCAAAAGCTTTCATAGCGAACTACGACGATGACGATACCCAGGCCGACGCGCGCAGGTACGCCTCCTCGCCGTTTCATGCTTGCAAGGCCGATCCCGCAGGCAACGATGCGTAAATTCTCGTGCACGCGCCGAAGAGCGCTCGTCCGGTGCCACTGGTCGTCGCTCTACCTCGCGACAGACGCCTGCGCCCGCTGTGCGAAGCCGTACTGGACGATCCGACTCGCCATGCCACTCTCGAAGGCTCGAAGCCCGGGCCTGCACCTAATCCCGCGTCGAATGGGCGTCACGGCGCTTGCACTTCATAGTCCGACAGCCGCCTTGCGTCAGGGATTCGGATGTTACGCCCATCGATCTCGATCAACCCCTGCGCCTCGAGCTCGTGCAGTACTCGCGAGAAGTACTCCGGCGTCAGCGAAAGCCGGGACGAGACAGTGGCCTTGCTGGCCGGCAGTGACACCGTGCACGCCTCGGAGCAACCGAGAACCTGATCGCGCAAGAGATAGCGGATGACGCGCTGCCTTCCCGAATGCAGCGCGTGAGCCTCGACATCGCGAACGAGACCGTGCATGCGGCGAGAAAGTCCGGCAAGCATGCGCAAGGCGAAGCGATGGTCGCGCACGATCTCCGCAATGACGGCTTGCTTGGAAACGCTCAAGAGCAGAGCATCGGTGATTGCCTGCGAGTTCAGGAAGAACGGCCGATCAGTGAACATGATCGCCTCGCCGAAACTCTGGCCGGCGCCCATCAGCTCGACGACCTTCTCCTGCCCGCTGGGCGCCAGCATGAACAGCTTGACCTGGCCGGTGACGATGACAAAGAACTCATTGCAGGGGTCACCGGCCCGAAATACAATCTCTCCGCGCGTCAGCCGCCGCAATGTCGAACCCGCCGCAACGTCACGCAGCTCTTCGGAGCTCAAGGCATTGAAAAGCGGCAGGATCGACAGGTATTTCGGCACATCGAACGCGCGTGCCTCCATAGCCGCCCCTACTGTAATTAGGCGGTTGGATTGTACCGGGATCGTGGCCGCAAGGCTCGTTTCGATTCAGGTCAGGCGTACAACGGTTGCCAGCAACAGCCCCGCAGCGGCGTTGTGGGCCAACACCAATCCAAGCGGCAGCCCGGTCGTCACGATCGTCCATCCCAAGCCAAGCTGAAGCGCGAGGAGCACCAGCAGCGCCGCACCGTCGCGCCGCCGCTGGCCAAGCAGTGCTGCCACGCCGAGCGGCGCCAGCACAAGGACAGCCAGCAACGCCCCGCCACGATGAATGAGCTGCGCGAGCGCCCCGCTCGGGTTGAGTGGCATTGCCGTGGCGTTGAATGCCGGTTCGCGCCACGGGTTCAACGCTTCCCAGTGCCAACCAGCGGCCTCGGTGGCGCGTAGGCAATCTCCTGGAGCGGCACAGCTCAGCCCGGCATAGGACGCGCTGACGAGTGCGCCGAGCGCCACTTGGGTGAGCAGCGCCGCTACGCCCACCCACGCCCAAATCCGCAACATCGGTCGGCCACGTTCGGTGGCCCGGTCCGCTAGCCGCCAACTCAAAGCCAGGATCAGCAGCCCCCCCAGGAGATTCGCGATCGCCACAGCAGGCACCCGCGCACCGGCGGTCCAGCGGCCGAGCACTGCCAGCCCAATCGCCAGCGCCAGCATCGCCAGTGCCAAGGCACCCTCGCGCAATAGCCACGGCCGGTTGCCGAAACACACCAAGACAATCGTCGCTATCGGCAGCAACGCCAGCACGGCGATCAACCGATGTACCAATCGCGCGCCAGTGACCGCATCGCTGTCTGGGATGGCGGGCTCGAGGCTTTGTTGCACTGCACGAAGCCGACTGCCGTAACACTGCGGCCATTCGCTGCAGCCAAGGCCGGCGTTCGAGAGGCGGATGAACGCGCTGAGGGTCGTGATGGCGAGCATGAGCGCCGCAGCAACCAACGCGAGGCGCCGCAGCAACGCCCGGCGTCGCTGCGAGAGCGGTGTGTCAAGACCGTCTGGAACGGGCATCGGGTGCGGATCGTAGCAGGCCCACGCAGGCGCGGCGGCCGGGAGATCGCATTTTCTTATCTTAGTTCAAGTAAATAGTATCGCGCTCGCCACAGACTCTCGTACGGTCCGTCCCATTGCCTAACGGAGATGCCATGAGCGACATGATTCAAACCGAAGAGAAGGTGCCGCTCATGCAGCAACTTCTCGACAACCCATTTCTCCTCCTCTTTCTCGGCGTCCTGATTCCGATGATCGTCTACACGCTATGGGGCGTGATCGACATCCTCACCGTGCC
>JBDTRG010000154.1:0-8165 GCA_039931775.1 Betaproteobacteria bacterium
CGACCGCCATCGCGGTGGAAAGGCCGAACGCGAACGTCGCGGCGGCCAGGAATCCCTGGGTCGGGCAGATGCGCATTGAGGCATTCCTCGTGGGTGACCAGTGCCGCCATTGTCCCGGTCCCATGTGACACGACGATGACAGCGCGGCAACCCGCCGCGGAAGGCGATCAGGCGGCGCGCGGCCGCTCGTACCACGCCTTGGTCGCGCCGACGATCTTCACGACCGAGAGCATCACGGGTACTTCGATCAGCACCCCGACGACGGTCGCAAGCGCGGCCCCGGATTCGAGTCCGAACAGGCTCACCGCCGTCGCAACAGCCAGCTCGAAGAAGTTGCTCGCGCCGATCAATGCGGAAGGGCCCGCGACGCAATGCGCGACGCCGAGACGCTTGTTGAGCCAATACGCGAGTCCGGCGTTGAAATAGACCTGGATCAGGATCGGGACCGCGAGTATCGCGATCACCAGCGGCTTGGCGAGGATCTGTTGCCCCTGGAAACTGAACAGCAGCACCAGGGTCGACAGCAACGCGGCGAGCGACAACGGTTGCAGTCGCGCGAGCACGGTCGCCAGCCGTTGCGGTCCCCCGTCCGACAGGAGGCGCCGCCGCCAGACCTGGCCCACGAGCACGGGAACCACGATGTAGAGAACGACCGACAGGACGAGCGTCTCCCAAGGCACGGTGATGCTGGAGATGCCGAGGAGCAAAGCGACGATCGGCGCGAAGGCGAATAGCATGATCGCGTCGTTCAGCGCCACTTGCGACAGCGTGAAATTCGGTTCGCCGTCGGATAGGTTGCTCCACACGAACACCATCGCCGTGCATGGGGCGGCAGCGAGCAGGATGAGGCCCGCGATGTACGAATCGATCTGCGCCGCGGGCAGCCACGGCGCGAAGACCTGGCGTACGAAGACCCAGGCGAGAAGCGCCATCGAGAACGGCTTCACTGCCCAGTTGACGAAGAGCGTAACGCCGATGCCGCGAGCGTATTGCTTCACCTCGCCCAGGCGGCCGAAGTCGATCTTCAGCAGCATCGGGACGATCATCAGCCAGATCAGCACAGCGACCGGAACGTTGACCTCGGCCAGTTTCATCGCGCCGATGGCGCTTGCAACGCCGGGTATCATCTGCCCGACGGCGATGCCGGCGACGATGCAGCCGAAGACCCACCAGGTCAGGTTGCGCTCGAACGCACCAATGGTCTTGGGCGCGCCCACCTGGCTACGCCGCCGTGTCGAGATCGCGCGCCTTGCCGAGCTCGCGCAGTATCGACTCGGCGATCACGCTTCGCGCGGAATTTCCCGTGCAAAGAAAGAGGACATTGAGCCTCCGATCGGCGCTCATCTGCAATTGTTCCGAAGGCGTCGCGGTCCCCGCGCGACGCTCACGCGCAGCAAGTGGAGCGCGGCGCCGGCACCGTTACCGTTGCCGGCGTATCGGCCGGCGCGCAACACCCGCTTTGCGCACCGGTCGCAGGCGCGCCGCAGGTCGCCGCTGCAGGCGCGTCCTGCACCTCGCGGTCGAAGTACCGGATCTCGCCCAGCGAGTGATAGCCCTCCCAGGCGATCCCCTGCGGATCGGTGACCCAGTGCTTGTCCGACTTCGCGTAGCAGCAACTTGCGTTCGGCTCGTCCTGGACCGACGCGGCATCGGCGGCGGCAAAGCGCTCGCGGACGCCTGCAAGCTCCTCCGCCGATTCCGCCTGCAGCCCGAGGTGATTGAGGCCGATTCGCCCATCGCGCTGCGAGATGGCGAAGTTGAGGCGCGGGTCCTCGATCATCCACTTCGCATAATCGGATTTGCGAACAGTCGGTTCGGCGCCGAACAGGCCGGCGTAAAAGCGAATACTCTTCTCGAGATCCTCGACCCCGACGTGAACGTGAAAGCGCTTCATGCGGATTTCCTTTTGCGAGAGGGCGGCAGCCGGACGGCCACCGGTTGCGGCGCATTTGCAGGGACACATGCCGGGGCGCATACGCCGCTCGCGCCGCAGCAGTTTTCGGTCAGGTAGCCGACGAGCCCGTTCATCGTGTCGAGTTCCGCGCGGTACCAGATGAATCGTCCGTCCTGCCGCGCCGCGATGAGCCCGGCGTGCGTCAGCTCCTTAAGATGAAACGATAACGTCGCTGGTGCGAGGTCCAGACGCTCGGCGATGGAGCCCGCCGGCAGGCCGTCGGGCGCGTGCTCGATCAGCAGGCGGAACGCAGCCAGGCGGTTCTCCTGCGCCAGGGCACCCAATGCTCTCAGTACATCCAACATTTCCATGTTTCCAATAATATCGAATTATCAGACGTTGTCAACACCCCCGGGAGCAGCTGTCAGACGAAATCGGGCGCGATGACGACCTTGAGCACCGTGGACGCCATCCCGTCGCGCACGCGATTGGACAGCCACCACACCGCGCCTTTGCGCACGGTCCACGGCGCTTCTTCCCCGGAGAGCAGCAATGCGGCGACTTCGCCGAGCGTCGGCTGATGGCCGACGACGAGCACTGGCTCGCGGGCATCCGGCCAGCCGGACGCGGCGAGCACTGCCGCCGCCGACGCGCCCGGCGCGAGGTCGGGGACGACGCGAAACTTGCGCTTCAGCGCGAGCGCCGTCTGCTGCGCGCGGTCGGCGGGACTCACCAGCACGCGCGTCGTTGCTGGCAGATGGCGATCGAGCCACAAAGCCATCCGCTCGGCGTGCTGGATGCCCTTCGCCGTGAGGCGGCGACCGAGGTCCGGCTCGCCCGGTTCGGCCTCGGCGTGGCGCCAGAGGATCAGATCCATGGCAGGTCGCTTGTCACTTCAGGCATCCTCGACGTCATGCTCGGCGATGCGATCGAGCAGATGCTGCTGCGCCGAGAATGGTCGCGTCCGACCTTTGGGTACGGCGCGCCGGTACGCGCCCTCGGCCGTAAGCTCCCAGGCATTCTGGTTGTCCGCGAGATAGGGCTCCAGCCCTTCCTTGATGATGCGCGCCTTGAGTGTCGCGTCCTGCACCGGGAACGCGACCTCGATCCGGCGGAAGAGATTGCGGCCCATCCAGTCGGCGCTCGTCAGCCACACCGATTCGCGGCCGTCGTTGCGGAAATACCAGATCCGGCTGTGCTCCAGGAACTGCCCGACGATCGAGCGAACTCGGATGTTTTCCGACAGCCCCTTCAATCCGGGGCGCAGCGCGCACGCGCCCCGGATTACGAGGTCGATGCGCACGCCGGCCTGCGACGCGGCGTAGAGCGTGCGGATCACTCCCTCCTCCAGCAGAGCGTTCATCTTCGCGACGATGCGTGCCGGCCTCCCTTCGCGCGCGTGCTTCATTTCGCGCCGGATGGCGTCCAAGAGTCGCGCGTGCATCGTGAACGGCGCGAGTGTCAGTCGGCGCAGCCGCTTGGAACGGGCGAGGCTCGTGATGTGCAGGAAAACCTCGTTCACGTCGGCGCAGATGTCGGCGCGCGAAGTCAGCAATCCGAAATCGGTGTAGAGCAGCGCGGTTCTACGATGGTAGTTGCCCGTGCCTAGATGGGCGTACGGCTGCAAACGCGTCTTTCCGAAGCGGTCCTTTTCACGGCGCAGCAGCAGCGCGAGCTTGGCGTGGGTCTTCAGTCCGAAGACGCCGTAGACGACCTGCGCGCCCGCCTGCTCGAGGCGCTCCGCCCAGTTGATGTTGGCCTCCTCATCGAAGCGCGCGAGCAGCTCGACGACGACGGTCACTTCCTTGCCCTGCTGCGCGGCGTTGATCAGCGCTTCCATCAGCACCGAGTTGGTGCCGGTACGGTAGACGGTCTGCTTGATCGCGACGACGTCGGGATCGTCGACCGCCCTGCGGATGAATTCGATGACAGGCTCGAACGATTGGAACGGATGATGCAGCAGGACGTCGTGGCGCCGGATCGTCGCGAGGATGTCGGCTGACTCCTTGAGCCGATCCGGAAGGCTCGGCCGGAACGGCGGGTATTTCAGATCTTCGCCGTTCGTCGCGTCGACCAGCGCACTCAACCGCGCAACATTGACCGGACCATTGACCGGATACAGGTCCGCATCGGACAGCTCGAACTGCTTCAGCAGGAGTTGGGCGAGGTGCGACGGGCAGTTTGCGGCGACCTCGAGCCGCACGGCGAGCCCGAACTGACGTTGCGGCAGTTCGCCTTCGAGCGCCTGGCGCAGATTCTTGACCTCCTCCTCGTCGAACCACAGGTCGGCGTCCCGCGTGACGCGAAACTGCGAGTACGCGACGATCTCGCGACCCTCGAACATCTCGCGCGCATGCTCGTGGACCACGCTCGACAGCAGGACGAACGTGTTGGCTGCGCCGGCCACGTCGTTCGGCAGCGCGATGATCCGCGGCAGCAGCCGCGGCGCCTTCAGGATGGCGACGCTGGTTTCGCGGCCGAATGCGTCCTGCCCCGACAACTCGATGACGAAATGGAGGCTCTTGTTGACGACCAGCGGAAACGGGTGCGCCGGATCGAGCCCGATCGGCGTCAACAGCGGCTTCACCTCGCGCTGGAAGTAGTCGCCCACCCACGCGCGCTGGGTGGCATTGAGGTCGCCGCGCCGCATCAGGCGAACCCCGGCGCTCGCGAGCGCCGGCAGGATCCCCTCGTTCAATACGCGGTACTGCTCGTCGACCAGCAGGTGCGCCTCGTCGCCGACCGCCGCGAGCAGCGACCGCAGACCGGGCAGGGTCATCCCCGGCGGGGGCACCTTGGCCAAGAGCTGCTGTTTCAGACCGGCAACGCGGATCTCGAAAAATTCGTCCAAGTTGCTGCCGACGATGCACAGGAAGCGCAATCGCTCGAGGTGCGGCACAGCGGGGTCCTGGGCCAGCGCCAGCACACGCCGGTTGAACGCAAGTTGCGACAACTCGCGATTGATCGGCAGGGGATTGTTTGGACTCATGCGACGGCCGGCGACGAAGACGTCGCGGGCGGCAACGGCTGGGTTGGGAATGTGATATCTCAATGTTACAGGGAAGTTACGGTGCCGGCAGCGGCGCATTTCTGCTACGCTACGCCTTCCCAACCCTCTGTTTCGAAACTGAGTTTTGGCAGCTCCCACCACATTGGCCGTGGTCGACCTCGGGTCGAACAGCTTCCGCCTCGAAATCGGCCGGGTCGAAGGCGATCAGGTCTATCAGCTGGACACCTGGCGCGAGACGCTGCGCCTCGGCGCGGGGCTCGACGTGAAAGGGCGACTAAAACCCGCGGCGATGCAAAGCGCGCTGGCCTGCCTCGCGCGATTCCGGGAGCGTCTGTCCGGTCTTCATCCCAAGGCCGTGCGCGTCGTCGCGACGAATACGTTTCGCGTCGCGAAGAACGCTCGAGAATTCCTGGCGCGCGCCGAGCGCGCGATCGGTTTTCCGATCGACGTCATCAGCGGCCACGAGGAGGCGCGGCTCACGTACTTCGGCGTCGCCCACGAGCTCTCGCGCTCGATCGAGCCGCGACTCGTCATCGACATCGGCGGCGGATCGACCGAGTTCATCATCGGCCGCGGCCTGGTACCCGATCGACTCGAGTCGCTGACGATCGGCTGCGTCGGGATGACGCAGCGATACTTTCCTCACGGTTCGATCACGGCTTCGGCGATGGACGCCGCGGAGACCGAGGCGCGCGCCGAGATCGAGGCGATCGCGCGCGGGTTCCGGCCGAGCGATTGGCGCGAGGCCTACGCATCGTCGGGCACCGCGATGGCGCTGGCCGACATCCTCGAGCAGAACGCGTTTTCCACAGGCGGGATCACGCCGGCGGGACTTGCCCGGCTGCGCCAACGGATGCTCGCGGCGGGCCACATCTCGCAGTTGAAGGTCATTGCGCTCAAGGGCGAGCGTGCGCCGGTCCTGGCGGGCGGCCTCGCGATCATGACGGCCGCCGTCGCCGAACTCGAGATCAAACGCATCGACTCAGTGGGCGGGGCCTTGCGGCTCGGCGTTCTGTACGACCTCCTCGGACGCACGTTCGACGAGGACGCACGCGATGTCACCGTAGAGCGTTTCATCGACCGCTACGGCATCGATCGCGCGCAGGCGTCGCGCGTCGCCACGCTGGCGGTCGCGCTATTCCGGCGCGCATCGCGCCAGCGCGACCCGCGCGCCGAACGGTTGCTCGGATGGGCGGCGCTGCTGCACGAAGCCGGAATGTCGGTCTCGCATACGGGCTTCCACAAGCACGGCGCGTACATCCTGCAGCACGCCGACATGCCCGGCTTTTCCGCCGGCGAACAGGGCAGACTCGCGCTGCTGGTCTTCGGGTGCCGAGGCGGACTCGAGAAACTCGCAGGCGCACTGGGCGACCCCGACGTGCGCCGGGCCGTGCTCGCTTTGCGCCTCGCGGTGTTGTTCCACCACGCGCGCACGACGATCGTCGTGCCGCGCATGCGCGTCGAGGTCGCACGCGGCATCACCATCGCCATCTCGAGGCGGTGGCTCGCCGCGTATCCATTGACCGACCACCTGCTCGCCAAGGAGCGCGCGCAATGGGCGGTACTCGGCCACCGGTGGCGGGTGGGCGTGCGTTAGGCGTTGGAGACGGGCTCCGTGGCGGCGCCCTCCGCGAGCTTCAACCGCTGCACCTTTCCCGAAGGCCCCTTCGGCAGCTCGGCGATGAAACGGATGATTTTCGGCGTTTTGAAGCGACCGAGTTCGGCCAGGCAAAACGCGCGCAGGTCCGCCTCGGCGCACTCGCAGCCGGGCTTCAGCACGACGCAGGCAAGGATCTCCTGGCCATAATCACGGTCCGGAATACCGACCGCTGCCGCCTCCAGCACGGCCGGATGCTTCAACAGCGCCTCGTCGATCTCGCGCGGCGCGATGTTTTCGCCCCCTTTGATGATGAGTTCTTTCAGGCGGCCCGTGATGAAGTAGAACCCATCGGCATCGCGATAACCTAGATCGCCCGTCGCAAGCCAACCGTCGGCGGAGAGCGCCCGCGCCGTCGCCTCCGGATCCTTGTGATAGCCCTGCATCACGTTGTCGCCGCGCAATTCGATTTCTCCGCGCTCGCCGTCCCTTAGGAGCGCACCGTCGGGCGCGACGACGCGCGCGTCCATCCCCAACGGGCGCCCCGGCGATCCCACCTTTCGCTCGCGGGACTCGAGCGGATTGGCGAACGCGACCGACGCGCATTCGGTGAGGCCCATCGCCTCGAGAACCGAAATGCCGAAGCGGGACTCGAACGCGCGGTGGTGCTCCGGCGGCAGTGGCGCAGACGCCGAGCGCGCGAAGCGCACACGGGCGCAGGCGGCTCGTTGCGACGGTGTCGGCTCCGGGCCGTTGATGAGGTAGGCGATGATCGTCGGCACGACATTGAGCCAAGTCGGGCGATACGCTTCGACGAGCGACCACCATTGCGAAACGCTGAAGCGATGCGGCATCACGATGCTGCCGCCGGACACGAGTGGAGCGATTGTCGCAATGCACTGGCCGTTGACGTGGTAGAGCGGCAGCGATGACTGCACGCGGTCCGCGGCTCCGAGCGCGTGCGCTTGCATCACCGATCGCCCCGCATGGATCAGATTGCCATGAGTAAGGAGGGCTCCTTTCGGCGTGCCGGTCGTGCCCGACGTATACATCAGCATGGCCGCAGACCCGCCGTTTGGCGTGCCCGCGGGTGGAGTTTCGGAAATCCAGGGTAGCTGGAGACCATCGGGCGAGGTTGGCCGAACCTGTGCATTGCCGCCAATCCGCGCGATGATTGCCTCGAGCCGCTCGACATATTCCGGCGCCGCGTACACGATGCGCGTCTGCGAGTGCGCAAGCGTGAATTCGACCAGCGCATCCTGTGCGAGCAGGCTCACCGGCGATACGACGAATCCCCCGTACATCGCGCCGAGATAGACGCTGGCAGCCGCCACGCCGTTCGGCAGCATGTACGAGACGACCTCGCCGGGGGCGACTCCCAGTGCTGCGAGCTCCGCGCACAGCGCCTGCGCAGTGACGCGTAGGCCCGCGTAAGTCAGCGTTGTGCCCGGCTCCGGCGCGACCAGGAACGCTGCGTCGGGCCGCTCCCCGGCATGGTGATCGATCGCGTCGCGCACCGTACGCATGGCCTTCGATCGTTAGCGTTCGTATTTCCGACGGTATTCGGCGAAGTACTCGTCGTCGGCCGGCTCGCGCACGCGCTCGGGCGCCAGCGGATGCACGACGCGCGTGATGTTGAGGAAGTGCCGGTAGTTGAGATTGTC
>JBDTRG010000155.1:0-15212 GCA_039931775.1 Betaproteobacteria bacterium
CCGATCCGCAGGGCATCATCACCGACGTCAACAAGCAGATGGAGGCGCTCACCGGTTGCACGCGCGACGAGCTGATCGGCGCGCCGTTCAAGAACTACTTCACCGATCCGGAGCGGGCCGAGGCGGGCATCAAGCGAGTGCTCAGCGAGAAAAAGGTCACCAACTATGAACTCACCGCACGCACCCGGGACGGCAATGAGACCGTGGTTTCCTACAATGCGACCACCTTCTACGACCGGGATAGGAAGCTGCAGGGCGTGTTCGCCGCCGCGCGCGACGTCACCGAGCGCAAACGCCTGGATGGTGCGCTAGAGGAGGCAAAAAAAGCCGCCGAGGATGCGAACAGCGCGAAAAGCGACTTCCTCGCCCGCATGAGCCACGAGATTCGGACGCCGATGAACGCCATCGTCGGCATGGCGGACCTGCTGTGGGAAACCTCGTTGGCCTCGGAGCAGCGCGAGTACGTGCGGATCTTCAGGAAAGCGGGGAGTCAACTCCTGGATCTGATCAACGACATCCTGGACCTTTCCAAGGTGGAGTCTGGCCACCTGACGCTCGAGAGCCTCGACTTCGATCTCGGCGAGGTTCTCGACAAGACTCTCGAAATCATGGCCATCCGCGCCCACGAGAAGGGGCTCGAATTGGCGCTTCGCATCGCCCCCGAGGTCTCCACGGCGCTGGTAGGCGATCCGGCGCGGCTCCGACAGGTCCTCATCGATCTCGTCGGGAACGCCATCAAGTTCACGGAGAAGGGGGAAGTGATCGTTCGGGTTGAGGCTGACCCCGAGAAAAACACCGCCGGTGCACTACGGTTCGCGGTTTGCGACACAGGGATCGGGATACCCGAGGAGGCACGTGAACAGATCTTCGCCCCCTACTCCCAGGTCGATACCTCCACGACGCGCAAGTTCGGGGGGACCGGCCTGGGACTCACCATTTCGCGTCGCGTCGTCGAACTGATGCAGGGGCGGATCTGGGTGGAAAGCAGCATCGGAACCGGAAGCACTTTCTACTTCACGGCTCAGTTCGCGGCGGGCAGCAAGCCCATGCAGCGGATTCCCTCAGGCGCGATGGATCTCAAGGACGTGAAGACCCTGATCATCGACGACAACTCAACGAATCGGCTTATCCTCAGGGAGATGCTTTCGCGCTGGGGCGCCGTGGTGACTGAAGCGGAAGGGGGTGAGGAGGGACTCACGGAGCTCCTGGAGGCAAAGCAGTCCGACGTCCCCTATGCCCTCGTGTTGCTGGACCACCGAATGCCTGGGGTCGACGGGTTCCAGGTGGCCGAGCGGATTTTTCAGGATCCCACCATGTCCGGGACGACCATCCTGATGCTCACATCGGAGAACCGCGCGGGGGACGTCGCCCGAGGCCGCGCGCTGGGGCTGGCCGCGTACCTGGTGAAACCGGTAAAGAAAGCCGACCTGCTGGAGGCGATACAGGATGCGCGCGGCGGCGCGGTCCCTGCGGCAGAGCGGCCCGCAACGAAGCCTCGGGGCATTCCGGCAGGCGCGCAGCCGCTGCGAATTCTCCTCGCCGAGGACTCCCAGGACAACGTGCTGCTGATCCAGTCGTACCTGAAAGCGAGCGGCTATAGCGCCGACGTGGCTTGCAACGGAGCGGTCGCCCTGGAGAAGTTCATCTCGGGGACCTACGACGTGGTGCTCATGGATGTCCAGATGCCGGTCATGGACGGTTACTCCGCCACCCGCAGGATTCGCCAATGGGAAGCCGAGAACCGCGCCACGCCGGTTCCGATCCTGGCGCTGACGGCCCACGCATTGCCCGGGGAAGTTCGCAAGAGCCTCGAAGCGGGTTGCACCGTCCACCTCACGAAGCCCATTCGAATGGCGACGCTCATCGGCGCGATCGAAGAGCACACGCTGGGCCTTGTCCGGGTCGGCTCGAACCTCGCGGCGCTGGTCCCGGGCTTTCTCGAGGGCCGGCGGCGCGACGTCGAGACGATTGCCGCGGCGCTGGAACGCTCGGATTTCGACAACGTCCGCATCCTGGGCCACAACATGAAAGGGTCCGGCGCCGGCTACGGCTTCAGCCGGATTACGGAGATCGGCGCGTCGCTGGAGCAGGCGGCCAAACGCTGTGCGCCCGAGGAGATCCGCGCGGGTTCGGCGGCGCTCATCCGGTATCTGGACGGCCTCCACGTCGAATACGATTAGCCGGGAGTCGACCCACCATGCAAGTACGATTCTGGGGTACCCGCGGATCGATTGCCACGCCTGGCCCCGGCACGCTTCGTTTCGGCGGCAACACGTCGTGTGTGGAAGTAACGACGAGCGGGGGTGCCTGCTTCATCCTGGACTGCGGGACCGGTGCGCGCGCGCTCGGTGCGGCGCTGATGGCTCGCGGCCCCGCTCCCCTCATAGCGACGATCCTGCTGAGCCACACGCACTGGGATCACATCCAGGGCTTTCCCTTTTTCGCCCCGCTCTTCGTTCCCGGGAACCGGATCACGGTCTGCGGCCCGGAGGGCAGCGGACGTTCGTTGCGCGAAGTTCTCGCCGGCCAGATGGAGTTCACCTACTTTCCGGTCGAGATCGCGCAGCTCCCGGCATCCATCACGTTCCGGGAGCTGGGAGAAGGAGCCCACGAGATCGGTGGCGCGCGAATCGTTGCGCAGTACCTCCATCACCCGGCAATGACGCTGGGCTACCGCATCGAAGCCGACGGAGCGGCGGTCGTTTACCTGTGCGACCACGAGCCGTTTTCCGAAACGCTCTGGCACGAGAGTCCTGCGCCGGACCACGCCGAGTCTATCGTGCACGAGGGGGACCGGCGCCACGCACGGTTCATGGAAGGCGCCGGCCTGGTGATCCACGACGCTCAATACACGCCGGAGGAATATCCCTCCAGGAAGAATTGGGGCCACAGCACCTACGAATACGCCGTGGAGCTTGCCGCAGCTGCGGGAGTGCGTCAGCTCGTGCTCACCCACCACGATCCTTCCCACGACGATACTTTCGTCGAGAAGGTCGAGAAGCGCGCCCGCGAGCACGCCAAAAAGCTGGGTGACGTTGTCGACGTCTGCTGTGCGTACGAGGGCCTCGATCTCACCGTCGCGCCGCACGGCGTCCAGCACGTGGCCGGCACGCCGTTGGCTTCCAAAGCGGCTCGGGACGCGCTGCGCAGCCGCCGCATCCTCGTTGTCGACGACGACCCGGACATACGCGCACTCGCGAACCTTGCGCTGAGCCAGGACGGCAACACCGTGATCGAGGCCTCCAGCGGGCAGGAGGCACTTGCGTCGATTGCGGCGCAGGCGCCGGATCTCCTCGTACTTGACCTGCTTATGCCCGAACAGGGCGGCCTGGAGGTGCTCAGGATCCTTCGCTCCAGGCCGGCGACCGCGGGGCTTCCGATCGTCGTGCTGACGGCCATGGATGACGAGATCAACACTCGCGCCGGCTTCGAGCTCGGCGCCACGGACTACGTCACCAAGCCGTTCTCGATCCCGCAGCTCGCCGCGCGCGTGAGGGCCTGTCTCAAGCGAAGCGGAAGCGGAGCGATCTGACCGGGTATCGCCTTCGTCGGACCGATACCCGGAGTCAGGGCCTGACGGGAAATCAGATGACGCGCGAGTACGACTTGCGCTCGAGTTGTTCGCGCAGGAATCGATCGAAGATCATCGCCGCCGAGCGCACCAGCAGCCTGCCGCGCGGCGTCACGTAGATTCGGCCGGGCGCGATGTCGACCAACCCGTCGTAGGCCAGCGGTTTCAGCGCGTCGATCTCGAAGGCGAAATAGTCCTCGAACACGACGCCGTGCCGAGCCTCGATCGCCGCGAAGTCGACCATGAACTGGCACATCAATGCCTGGATCACGTCGCGGCGCAGCCGGTCGTCGTACGAGAGCTGCCAACCGCGAAAGCACGGCAGCGCATTGGCGTCGAGCCGCTCGTAGTACTCGTCGAGGGTGCGCACATTCTGGCTGTAGGTCGGCCCGATCCTGCCGATCGCCGAAACCCCGAACGACAAGATGTCACAATCGGCGTGCGTCGAGTAACCCTGGAAATTGCGGTGCAGCTTGCCTTCGCGCTGCGCGACCGCCAGCTCGTCGTCGGGCCGTGCGAAGTGGTCCATGCCGATGTACAGATAGCCGGCGTCGGTCAGCTTTTCGATCGCGAGTGCGAGGATCGCGAGCTTCACTTCGGCCGACGGCAACGCCGACTCGTCGATCCTGCGCTGGGGCTTGAAAAGGTGCGGAACGTGCGCGTAGTTGTAAAGCGCGATCCGGCTGGGCGCCGCGCCGATCACCTTGTCCAGCGTAACAGCGAAGCCCGCGACCGTCTGCAACGGCAATCCGTAGATCAGGTCGACGTTGATCGAGCCGATGCCGTTGGCCCGCGCCGCGTCCATCACCGCGCGCGTTTCCTCCTCGCTCTGGACGCGATTCACCGCCCGTTGCACGTCGGGATCGAAGTCCTGAACCCCCAGGCTGATCCGATTGAAGCCGAGCCGGGCGAGCAGGGCGACCTTCTCGGCGGTGACCTTGCGCGGGTCGATCTCGATCGAGCACTCGGCGTCGCGGGCGAACGCGAAGCGGGTGCGCAGCATCTCCATCAGCTCGGTCATTTCGTCGGCCGACAGGAACGTCGGCGTGCCTCCGCCCCAATGGAGCTGGGTCACGGGCGTGTCCGCGTCAACGAGCCCGGCAGCGATGCCCAGTTCACGGCCGAGGTAGCGGATGTACTTCGCCGCTCGGGTGTGGTCCTTGGTGATGACCTTGTTGCACGCGCAGTAGTAGCAGATGGTGTCGCAGAATGGCAGGTGCACGTACAGGGACAGTGGCTGCGACAACTTCCCGGCTTCGCGCGCGACAAGCGCGTCGACCAGGTGCGAGGCGTTGAAGTCGGCGGTGAAGCGATCGGCCGTCGGATACGAGGTGTATCGCGGGCCGAATCCGTCGTACTTCCGGATGAGGTCGGGATCGAAGGCAAGCTGCGGGACGGGCACCGCGACACGGGGCGAGATCATGGTCGTCATGGTGCCAGCGCGCATGCCGCACCGCTTTGAGGCAGATCAACGCGGCCGGCGCTCCTACCCGCTGCTCCTCGACCGCTCGCCGTTCGAGGTCAACCGCTGCCCGCTGGATGCGCCCGAAGGTCCGCCTGGTTTTCCGAAACGCGGCGAACCGGGCTTCGTCGAATGTTGCGACGCCGAAGCGCCGCCTCAGCAGCGGTAGCCGGCGAGCTGGCGCAGTGCGGTCAGGTCGAAGAGCTTCACCGACCGTCCCTGCACCTGGATCAGGCCTTCGTCGTGAAAGCGCGAGAAGAGCCGGCTGACGGTTTCGAGCTTGAGGCCGAGGTAGCTTCCGATCTCCTCGCGGGTCATGCGCAGCACGAACTCGGTCGACGAATAGCCGCGTCGCTGGTAGCGTTCGGACAGGTTCAGCAGGAAGCCGGCGAGGCGTTCCTCGGCGCGCATGCTGCCCAGCATCAGCATCATCGACTGGTCGCGGCCGATGTCGCGGGACAGGAAGCGGTGCAGGTTGTGCTGCAACGGCGGAATCGCCCGGGCGAGCTCCTCGAGCCGATCCCATGGCAGCGCGCAGACCTGGGTATCCTCGAGCGCGATGGCTTCGCAGGCGTGGCGCTCGGTGCCGATGCCGTCGAGGCCGATGATATCGCCCAGCATGTGGTAGCCGGTGATCTGCTCGCGGCCGTCCTCGGCGAGGACGGTGGTCTTGCAGGAGCCGAGGCGGATCGCGTAGAGGGCGGTGAAGGGTTCGCCGGCGCGGTAGAGGATTTCGCCCTTCTTGAACCGGGTCTGGCTGGTGATCATCGCGTCGAGCTGGGCGAGCGCCTCTGGCTCAAGGCCGACCGGCATGCACAACTCCCGCATGCTGCAGCTGTTGCAATGCGTTTTGAGGTCGCGGATCGAAATGACCGCAGCGGAACACGCGGCAGAAGACACGCGGCGGCTGGCGGGAATAACCATAAAATATTTGTGGCTATTTGGCTGGGAAAGGCGGCGCCGAGTGTAATTCCAATCCGGAACACTGAACAGGTGCGTCGGGCATCGTCGCTGAAAGGTCGGACGAGGCGCGTGCTCGAAGGCAACGCGCTGCGCTACGGGTCGGCGGCGGTGCTCGTCGCGTTCGCGCTCGCAGGCTTCTGGCGCGTACTCCATTCGCCCGGCACGCTGGCGCAGGGACCGTTCTGCCTCAACCTGTGACGGGGCTGGGCGCGCGAGGGTCGCGCCTTCTCAACCGCGATGACCGGCGAGCTGCCCCAGCGACGCCAGGTCGAACAGCTTCACGCTGCGCCCCTGCGTCTGGAGCAGTCCCGCGCCCTGAAAGCGCGAGAAGAGCCGGCTGACGGTTTCGAGCTTGAGGCCGAGGTAGCTTCCGATCTCCTCGCGGGTCATGCGCAGCACGAACTCGGTCGACGAATAGCCGCGTCGCTGGTAGCGTTCGGACAGGTTCAGCAGGAAGCCGGCGAGGCGTTCCTCGGCGCGCATGCTGCCCAGCATCAGCATCATCGACTGGTCGCGGCCGATGTCGCGGGACAGGAAGCGGTGCAGGTTGTGCTGCAACGGCGGAATCGCCCGGGCGAGCTCCTCGAGCCGATCCCATGGCAGCGCGCAGACCTGGGTATCCTCGAGCGCGATGGCTTCGCAGGCGTGGCGCTCGGTGCCGATGCCGTCGAGGCCGATGATATCGCCCAGCATGTGGTAGCCGGTGATCTGCTCGCGGCCGTCCTCGGCGAGGACGGTGGTCTTGCAGGAGCCGAGGCGGATCGCGTAGAGGGCGGTGAAGGGTTCGCCGGCGCGGTAGAGGATTTCGCCCTTCTTGAACCGGGTCTGGCTGGTGATCATCGCGTCGAGCTGGGCGAGCGCCTCTGGCTCAAGGCCGACCGGCATGCACAACTCCCGCATGCTGCAGCTGTTGCAGTGAATCTTGAACAGGCAGATCGGGATGGCCGCGGCGCAACGCACAGCGGAGGCTGTGATGCCGCCCGCGAGGGCGGTGATTGGCGGCGGAGGCCGGTCGAGTACCTTCATGAACGACCTTCAGGAATTCGGGATTGCGTGATCGATGCCGAATCGCGGCGCATGCTGGCCGACGGTCCGGCCGGGAGAATCCAATTGCGCCGACCCTGACCCAACCGTCAAACAGTCCAACTCTTTTAGCTCCGACCTTCGGCTATGTCCGTTCGCTAACGAACATAGGGGGCGGGACCGGATCCGTCAGGAACACGAACGCCTCGCCCAGCGGAATGAAGCGCGCGCAGAAGCACCCGATCATCGCGTTAGCCGGCGCGTACTTCCACCAGCCGGCGCGGTACGCGAAGTACTCGTAGAATCCGATCGTGACGCCGGCGGCGATCGCAATGACGATCGAAGCGATCAAGCAGAAGCCCCACCGTCATGCCGGCGAGCCAGACACGGTCGGAGCCGGCCGACAGCTCGTCAAGTTTCCGCGCGAAAGCCGAGGAGACGTTCATCTCGCCGAAAGATTAGCCGAATCCGGCGATGCGACGGATCAGCCGGCGCTCCAGGGCGTCTTCAGCCGCGGGTATTCGTGCCGGTACACCGTAACGGCCGGCGCGCTCGCGTGGTGCTCGGCCAACGGGAGCGCAAGCGCTTCGCCGGCCGCTTCTACGTCGGCGTCCGAATTGCCTTCGACGAGGATCACCCACGTCGGCACGTCGGTCGCGTCGGCGCGCGCCTTCTTTTCGGCGGTTTCGACCTTGCTGACGGCTTCGTCGGCGAGCAGCAGGTGCACGCCCGAAACGCCGGGACGAAAGACGAATGGCGGCAACAGATCGCGGGAGAGCGCCTGAACCGCGTGCGCACGGTGCGCCGCGCCGATGTCGAAGCGTATCGTCAGCATGACGCCGCCGCTGCCGACGCCGCTCGTGTGGGCGACGCGGCAAATCGATCGCGCGACGTTGCGCAAATGCGGCACGACGCGCCGGGTCCATTCGGTCGGCGCGTTCAGGCGATTGACGTAGTCCTGGCCGGCGAGCACTTCGGCGCTGTCCGCTTCGTAGGGGTTGAAGAATTCCGGCGCGCCGCGCAGGGCGACGTAGCGGCGCCCGCGGCGAAAGCCGGGAATGCCCACGCGCTCGGGCATGTGCTCGCGGTTGTGCCACTCGTAGAATTCGCGCTTCGCCTCCGGCACGAGATCGTGCCAGATCGGGACTGCCCCCATTCCGGCAAGGCGCATCGCTGGTTCATCCTCGCCGATGGATGCGTCGAAGCGTTCATCCGGCGCGTTGGAGCTCGATGGCAATCGCGCCGAGGTCGCCGAACGCGATGTTCAGAGGCTGCGAGAGCGGCACGTCGATCGCGCCCGCGTACGATCCGGTGGTGACGATATTTCCGGCCCGCAGGCCTTCGCCGCGGCCGGCGAGGAAATTCGCGAGCCAATAGAGCGGTCGCAGCGGATGGCCGTCGCCGTGGCGGCCTTCGTGCGTCAACAGGGTGCCGGCGGGTCCGCTGACGGTGATCAGGATCGCTTCCAGCGCGGAATCCGGTCGCGTGGAAATCGCCGGGCCGACGAAGAGCCCCTGATTCTGCACGCTGTCTGCCATCAGCTCGGCCCAGGTCGCCGCGCCCGGATCGGCATACCGCGATCCGATGAGTTCGAGCACCAGACGCGTTTCGGCGATCGCGTCGCGTATCTCGCCTTCGGAATACGGATGCGCACGTTGCGGCAGGTCTCGGCCCAGCACGAATGCGACTTCGGGCTCGATCTTCACGGTGGCGCCGCTCGCAACGACGGTGCAGGGCGACCTGCGCACGATCGTCGACGCGAAGATCGGCGCGGCGAGAATCGGTCTCGCGTCGCTCGGCACCGAGCACTTCCATCCACCGACCTCCTGGCCGAGCAATTCGCGGATTCGCCGCTGGATCACGAGCGCGGATTCGAGATCGGTCGGCCGGTCGGCACCGGCGATGCGCGGTCCGGCCCGTCCGGCCCGACGTGCACTGGCGAGAAACTGCGCGGCGGTTTCCTGTTGGGGCGTAGTCATCTGGGGGTTCCTCCGTCAATCAGGCATGAGCGGGCGAAGGGCCGCGCTTCGGCACGCCTTTGCGGAAGAATATCGCATTGATCTCGTCGCAGATCTCGTTGAATCGTGGCGAGCGGCGCATTTCGCCACCTCAAGGGGTGGGGACGAACAGCACGGCCTCGGCCTTGAACGCCTTCACCTTGGTGGAGGGCCGATAACCCGACAGCGCCGCCGCCATCTCGACCGTCGGCGGTTGATTGAGCAGCGACAACACCCAAACGCGCGACCGCGGAGCCTTCTGCAACGCCCCGGCGTAGTCGGCCGACACGAGCCGCGCGTGATCGAGGTAGAAGTACATCGGCGTATACGCCCAATCCCGCGGTTGCGTGAAGATGAGATCGCCCGCCTGGATTCGCGAATTGATGGCGCGAGCGAGACCCTGGTAATCGCGTGCCGCGACCGGAACGTCGTGCAGCAGGATCGCGCTCGCCGGAAAGATCACGGCCAGCGCAGCGATCGCCAGATTGCGGCGCGGCATCGACACGACGCCGGCCGCGACGACGATGAGGAGATACGGGACGAAAATCGCGAACGCGCGCGGCGCGGTGAGACGGATCTCGAAGGAAATGGCGAAGAGCAGGATCGCGGGGACGAAGGCCTGCAGCGGGATGAGCGCCGTCAGGTTCCGGGCGCGCGTGAGGAGCGGGTGGAGCGATTCGAACCGCGCCGGTCCCGACCGCGTGCGCGCCACGATCCACACTACGGCGAACACCAGAAGCGGCAGAACGGCGAGCGCGGCGAGCTCCTCGTTGCGCACATTCGCGACGCCCGCGATCCCGACCATCAGCACGCATACGCCGATGGCTGCCAGCACCAGCGGCCCGATCGACGGTGCCGCGGGCGGATCCGCCTCGTCCTTCTCGGCCGTCGGCGCCAGCAATCCGTAGCGGATCAGCGCGAGACTGATCGCCAGCACGACGAGGCCGGCCGCCCAAGGAAGCCTCGGCACGGTCTCCGGATAAGCGCCGTGCTGAAACAAGAAACCGAAGGAAAAAAAGTTCGCTAGGAACTCGAGCGTCGGCGGTGGTACGGCTTCGGTCCGCGCCGTCATCCACGCATGCGACAGCATCGGCGCGGCAAGGATGAAGGAGAGCGCCTGAAAGTACCCGATCCGCGACATCTTTCGATCGGCGCCGGCGCGCTGATGCAGGGCGGCCCAGAGGATTTGCGTGCAGAGGAGCGGCCAGAAGAATTCGACGGTGAGCGCGCCGGCCACGTTGGTCGCCACGTATCCCAGCTCGATCGCCGGCCTCGGCCGATGGGCGCGGTGCATCTCCAGCAGCAGCCACGTCGAGACCAGCCCCAGAAAGGCGCCCGGAACGTACATGCGCGCGACCTGGCTCCAGAAGATGTGGAAGCCGTGCGCCGCCAGCAACGCGGCGGCCACCACACCCACCCGCGGCTCGTGCGAGAGCTTGCCCACGCGATAGATGGCGAAGAGCGACAGCACGCCGAGGAGCGCTTCCGGAACGCGGATCGACGCGAGCGTAGCCCCGAACGCCTTGGTCCATGCCCACATCGCGAGGTAGTAACCGAACGGATGCGGTTCGGCGTAGAAGTGCCAGATCACGGTCTCGAGGAAACCGTGCCTCGGCGGCGGTTCCGAGATCCCCGGCGCGAGGTCGAGGCCCGGAATGTAGGCTTCCGGATGCGAGAGCCCTTTCGCGTCGATTCCGATGAAACGGATCAGGGCTCCGCCGATGATTATTGCGACGAGGAACCACAACCACCGCTTGTCGAGCGGCTCGTCGGCCGGCAAGGGCAAGCTCGCCGCCGGCGATCGGCGCAAGGCGGCGGCACCGAGCCACGCGAAAGCGACGGCGGACACGACCGCGCCAACCAAAATCAGCATGAATCCGATCTGACCCACTCTCACCTCGTCCTGTTGCCGCCGCGCGACGCCATCCTATTCGCTGCCGAGCATGTAGAGCTGCCACAGGTCCTTGTGGCTCATATGCAGCATCGGCTGAATGGCGAGGAGCCCCGTGCGGCCGATGCTCTGCTCGAGGTAGCGCATTTCGGCGAATTTGGCGCGCGTTTCGTCGTCGATCGGGACGTCGAAGCCGTTCTCGCGCATCATCAGGATACCCTTGGCGCGCAGCGCCAGCTCCGTATAGAGCCTCAGATAGCACAGGACATCGGCGACCACCGGTCCCTTCAGCGTGGACTTCAGCGTGTGCAGGTATTGCCCCACCGGCGAATCGGAAAAGCTGCCGGAATTGATCGACGCCAGCATCTCCGTGTCGGCGTCGAAGCCGTGTCCCAGCCAGTCGCCGACCGCCTTTTCGCTGCGCTGGAAGACGGCGTAGAGGAGCGGCGGCAGCACGATGAGGATCGCCAGCGTCGAGAGCTTCGGCGACAGGAACAGGTGGTTGAACGCCGAGTGCAGTACCACCGCGAGCGCAAAGCCCGGGACGAACGCCTGGAGGCTCGCCCGTTGCGCACGCTCGCCCACTGCGATGCCCAGCATCGCGAAGATCGCCGTCGCGCCGCCGTGCATGATCGCGGTGCCGAAGCCGCGCACGATCCACGTTCCGATGCCGGCGTCCGGAACCTGGTGCAGGTAGAAGAGGTTCTCGACCAGCGCGAATCCGGTACCGACGGCAAAACCCATGATCGCCGCGTCGACGAGAAAGCCGATGCGGTGGGCGCGGATCAGGAAGACGATGACGACGCCCTTCAACAGCTCCTCGGTCACCGGACCGACATAGCGCGTGAATTTGGTGATGTCGAGCGCGAAGGCGTCGATCAGGTAGCCGTTGACGACGTAACTCGCGCCGGCGACGACGACGCCGCTCGCGACGACCGCGATGACCGCGCGCAGCTTGACGAGCTTGTAGCTGTCGAGGTAGAGAAGCGCGCCGAGGAAACTCAGTACCGGCAGCAGGCCTACCAGTGCTGCGACGAGAAAGCTGGCCGACATGAAGGGGTGATACTGCCTACATGATCTTGAGCGAGAGCATCCATTCGGACCCAGCGCGCTGCGATCCCTGGTAGCCGACCGCGTATCCCGCCGACAAGACCATCTCGTACCAGTGCAGGATCGAGAAGCGCAGGTCGAGCTGCCCGCCGGCGCTCGTGTACTGCTTGCGCAGCGTCGAGTTTCCGGGATCACCCCACAATCCGGCTACGAACACGGACGGCCGCAGAAAATTGAGGTACAGGCTCGGCGTTCCCGCTTCTTCGAACACGTAGGGAGGCAGGTTCCATTCGCCCATCGCCCGAACGAAACTTAGAGCGCTGATCTCGTCGATTCCGAAGCCGGGGAACGACGAGTACTGGCGATAGCGCTTGATCGATTTGTCGTCGACATAATTGTTGCGGAAGCTGCCGAAATAGAAATTGGCAACCGTGCTGTTGCGGTCGCCATTGGCGAATCCGGCGGCCGTGCGCAGCCAGATCGACGAATTGTCGAGGGGCAGCGCGAAGCCGAGATCGAGTCCGCCGCGGACCTGCGGTGTGACCTGCCCGTTCACCCGGTTTCCCGTGTAGTCCAATTCCCAGATCAACCCTTTCTCGTCGTCGACGGCGTTGATCGAGCGCTTTACGTCCGTGTAGACGAGCCGCGCCTCGCCGGTGACGAGCCGGGTGAAGTTGGTCGCGACATTCTGCGCGCCAGGCAGTGTGTCGATCTGGTCGTAGTAGGCGAAATCGAGAAACAGATCGAGCCTCCTGGGCTCGTCGTAGATCAGCAGCCAGTCGTAGCCCAGCTTGGCTGCGTAGCCCTTGCGGCTGCGCTTGACCGGGCCGAACAGATCGTAGAAATCCGAACGGTTCCAGGACAGCCCGGCATTCCAGAACTGATAGCGGCCAAAGATGTCGACGTGGCCGCGCTCGTCGCTCGGCAGGCTGCTGCTCGGCGTGTAGGCTGCGGTGACTCCCAGGCTCATGACCCTGAGAGGGTCCTCGAAGTTCACGTGATAGCCGATGCCCGCCGAATTCTTGTAGCCTTGGAGCACAGGAAAGGCGTTGACGAGTGTGACACTCTCGAGCGGTATATAAGGGCCCTTCTTGGTGATCAGCTTTTCGTCGTCGACGGTGCTCGGAGGTGGCACTTGCCACGTCTTGACCACGGGGTACTTCTCCGCAACCTCGGTGCCCAGGAACGTGATCGCGCTGACATCATCGATCGGCCGGGGCTCGATGGTCGCCGGTACGAATCCCTCCGCCGTGTAGTTCAACACGACGAGCCTTCCGTCGGCGAGCGGCACCGGGCGGAAGAGGCCCGTTTCCGCATTTGATACCGCCACGACTGCACCTGTAGCGACTTCGTACCGGAAGATGTTGGAAACGCCGGTGTAATAGCTGCTGCCGTACAGGTAGCGACCGTCCAGCGAGAACACGAAGCTCTCCGGGACCGACTGTCCGAAGCGGAACTCGGAGACCGGCTGCATGTCCCCCTTCAGCACCTTCTGGATTTCCCACACGCGCATGAATTGATCACCGTTCACCTCGGCGACGGAGCCGGACAACAGCCGGCCGTCGGGTGAAACATCGAGGTCATAGGGAACGACGCCGTAGGGAAACGCGTACAACTTCTGCCAGCGGTCGTACGGTTTCGGAATGCGAACGAGCGTCGCCAGGCCATCCTCGTGGCGCACGCCGATCAATGCCTTGTCGACGGGGTCGACGACCATTTCGCCTACTCGCGCATTACGGATCAGCTCGCGTTCCTCACCGGTGCGCACGTCAACGGCCATGAGATCCCGCAAGGAAGCCTCACCCCGGTTATCGTTGGTGAAGAATGCGATCCCACTCGAGGGATCGTAGGCGAGCGAAGTGACGCGGTATGGCATTGCCCGATTGATGTCGGCGAGGCGCGTGACGGTGCCATCGCGCGTATTCAATGCGCCGACGTACTCGACGACGCCCGGGTAGCGGAAGCCGCCATAGAGGATGCCGGTCGCCTCGTCGAAGTAGGTCCGCGACACGGAACCCACCGGACTCCCGACCAGACGGCGAAGCGGTGTAATCGGGAATTTGCGAACCTCGGCCAGATTCCGGCGCTGGAACTCGTGCTCGAAAGCGATCCAGTCCTGCCACGCCTGCTCGAGCGGAAGGCCGAATATTTGCTGAAAGTGGTCGTAGTAGTAGCGCTCGCTCCCTTCGTCGCGTCTCGTCCACGCGACGACCTTTTCGGGGGAATACCTGTAGGCGAGCCAAGTGAAAAAGCGCGTGCCATAAAGGTAAGCGTTCGCGCCTTGCTGGAAATCGACCCGTGCGCCGCGTGATGCGAGCCCCAGCGGACTGTAGAAATGGGCGTCGTCGCGGACCATTGCGCGAAACACCATTTCGTCGAAGCCACCCTGCGCCCGGCCCAGCCCGCCACCCATCCAGGTCTCGAAAAAGACCGCGCCACCCTCGGCGTACCACCGCGGGGACGTCAAGCGCGGGGCCGTGAGGTAGCTGTACAGCAAAGATTCCGGGTGCTTGGATTGTGCCCAGACCTTGCCGAGAAGGAATCGACGCCAGCGCCTGTCTTCCTCGGAAGCCATGTCGCCTTGCACGATGTGAACCATCTCGTGGTTCATCAGGCTGTAGATCCGATCGCTAGCCGGGTAGGTCTCGAAGGCGAGGGAAAGCGGTGCGATGTCAAAGACGAGCTGGTTTCGCGGCGCCGAGTACGTGTGCGCGTTGCCGTAGTCCGTGAAGTCCTGCAGCAGGACGATCGTCGATTCGGTGGGCTCCCAGCCAAGTACGCGCCGCTGCCAGGCAAGCGAATTGGTGAATGTCCGCACCGCGTGCGGAGCGAGGTAGCTCAGGTAATCGTAGTAGTAGAGCCTGAGATCCTTCGTTTCGACATACGAAATGCCGAGCGGACTCTCGTCTGCGGACGCTGCGGCCGGCAACAACGCCAACAGTAGGCACAAAAGGCGAACGCGCACGTCACCCCTCCCCCAAGGCATAACGACTCGCGGAGCATACGGGGGGTCGGTGCCCAAATGCAAACCGCCGGCCCTGGGGCCGGCGGCTTGTAAGTGGTGCCGGGATTCGTGCTGCCCGGTCTGCGCCCGAATTGTCTTAGCTAGTTGCGGCCATCGGAAGCGCTGCGGCCGTCGGAAGCGCTGCGGCCGTCGGAAGCGCTGCGGCCATCGGAGGCGCTGCGGCCATCGGAAGCGCTGCGGCCGTCGGAGGCGCTGCGGCCGTCGGAGGCGCTGCGCCCGTCGGAAGCACT
>JBDTRG010000156.1:0-2276 GCA_039931775.1 Betaproteobacteria bacterium
CTTAGTCACCGGGCGCCGCCGAATACTTACTGCCCTCGCGATGTAAGCGCGACGCGGGTCTGCCGACCAAGTGGGAATTCCGGCCGTGCCCGCAATTGCGGTGCATCGCGCGTTCGTCGATCTCGTCACAGGAGGCCCTCTTTCCATGGACGACACCAAGACCTTCGTGATCGTCGGCGGCGGCTTCGCCGGCACGACCCTCGCCCGCGAACTCGATACCCGGTTGCCGAAAGGTTACGAGCGGGTGCTCATCAGCGAGGAAAGTTACACGACGTTCAATCCGATGCTACCCGAAGCACCATGTACCGGGCGCGTGGCTCGATGGCGGCCATCGGCCACATGAAAGGCGTCGCCGACCTGTTCGGCATCCCACTCTCCGGGCTGCCCGCCTGGCTTGTGTGGCGCGCGTACTACCTGTCGCAGATGCCGACCCTCGGCCGCAAGTTGCGCATCTTCGTCGATCTCGCGAAGGAGTCGGTCAACCTGCCGCCGCGCACTCTGCGGCTGGTCGCCCTTTTTGCCGGAGCGATGGTCGGCGGCTTCACGGCGGGCCGCTTTCGCAGCACGCGGATCTGCGGCGCCCAGCTGCTGAAGTGTTTCGGAGTCGGGCTGCTGATGGGCTGGGGAAGCCTGCTCATCCCCGGCGGCAACGACGGGCTCATCCTCGTCGGGATACCGCTGTTGTGGCCTTACGCGTGGATCGCGTTTCTGACGATGTGTGTCACGATCGGCGCCGCGCTGCTCGTCGAACGGAGCATGGCCGGGCAGGGCGTGGAGCAGGCATTCCACTAGGCCGGGCCGTTGTCGGGCCCGCATCCTTTTCGGCCCGCCGCGCTGCGGAACCCGTTAACATCGGCGGGTACCATCGATTTCCAGGGCCATGCGCTTTACCGTCGCCACCTACAACATCCACAAGGGATTCACGCAGCTCAACCGGCGGATGGTGATCCACGAGCTGCGCGACCGTCTGCAGGGGCTGTCCGCGGACATCCTTTTTCTGCAGGAGGTCGTCGGCGTGCACCGCGGGCACGCGGCCCGTCACGTCGACTGGCCCATCAAGCCGCAGCACGAATTCATCGCCGACACCGTCTGGCGCGAGGTCGCCTACGGCAGGAATGCGACCTCGCACCACGGCCATCACGGCAACGCGATGCTGTCGCGGTTTCCGATCGTCGAGCAGGAGAATCTCGACATTTCCGCGCATGCGTTCGAGAGCCGCGGCCTGCTCCACTGCGAGCTCGAAATCGGGACCGGTGCGCCGACGCTGCATTGCCTCAACGTGCATCTCGGGCTGTTCGAGCGCGGACGGCAATGGCAGATCAAAGCGCTTTGCGAGCGCATCCGCGCGACGGTTCCGAGGGATGCGCCGCTTGTCATCGCCGGAGATTTCAACGATTGGCGGCACAAGGCGAACCGGATGCTGGTCGAGCAACTCGGCGTCGTCGAGGTCTTCGAGGCGGTGCGCGGGAGACCGGCGCGCACTTTTCCGTCGGTGATGCCGCTGTTCCGCCTCGACCGCATCTACGCGCGAGGCCTGTCGATCGTCGACGCGCACGTCCACTACGCGTATCCGGGCGGCCGGATCTCCGACCACGCGGCGCTGGCGGCGACGTTCGACCTCGCATGGAAGCCGCGATAAACCGGTTCCTTCCGGGGAACCGCGTCACCCTGTTGCGCAGCGGCGGCGAGTACTTTCCGGCGCTGGTCAACGCCGTGGATCGTGCCGAGCGTGAGGTCTGGCTCGAGACGTACATCTACGCCGATGACGACGTCGGGCGGATCGTGACGGCGGCGCTCGTTCGCGCCGTGGCGCGCGGTATCGTGGTTCGCGTGCTGGTCGACGGTTGGGGCGCCAAGCACTATCTGACGGCGGCGTTGGAAGGCGATCTCGTCCGCGGCGGCGTGACCCTCCTCAAGTACCGGCCGGAGGTGGCGCCCTGGCAATTCCGCTCGAACCGCCTGCGCAGGCTCCACCGCAAGCTGTGCCATGTCGATGGCCGGATCGCGTTCGTCGGCGGCATCAACATCATCGACGACGTCAACACGCCGGGACAGAAACCTCCGCGCGTCGACTTCGCGCTGCGCATCGAAGGCCCGCTGCTGGTGCCGATCGTGCGCACGATGCAGCGGGTCTGGGCGATCAACGAGCTCGTGCAGTTTCAGAGGAGCGAAGTGCCGCTCTTTCCGTCACCGAGGCGCGCAATGCGGGCCGGCGCGCAAACGGCGAAGTTCCTGATCCGCGACAACCTGCGCCACCGCCGCGACATCGAGCGCGC
>JBDTRG010000157.1:0-5722 GCA_039931775.1 Betaproteobacteria bacterium
TCGACATCGCCAACACGATGGAGATCGAGGGCGCGAACCGCATGCGCAAGCACGATCTCATTTTTGCCATGCTGAAGGCGCAGGCGAAAAAGGGCGAGAGCATCTTCGGCGAGGGGGTGCTCGAAGTCCTGCCCGACGGATTCGGCTTTCTCCGTTCACCCGACACGAGCTATCTGGCCGGCACCGACGACATCTACATCTCGCCGTCGCAGATCCGCCGCTTCAACCTGCACACCGGCGACACGATCGAAGGCGAGATCCGCACGCCGAAGGACGGTGAACGCTACTTCGCGCTGGTCAAGGTCGACAAGGTCAACGGCGAACCGCCCGAGAACGCGAAGAACAAGATCCTCTTCGAGAACCTGACGCCGCTCTTCCCCGACGAGGCGCTGTCCCTCGAACGCGACATCAAGGCCGAGGAAAACATCACCGGCCGCATCATCGACATCGTCGCGCCGATCGGCAAGGGCCAGCGCGGACTCCTCGTGTCCAGCCCCAAGTCCGGCAAGACCGTGATGCTCCAGCACGTCGCGCATTCGATCGCGGCAAACTACCCCGACGTGATGCTGATCGTGCTGCTGATCGACGAACGGCCGGAGGAAGTGACCGAAATGCAGCGCTCGGTGCGCGGCGAGGTCGTCTCGTCGACGTTCGACGAACCCGCGACGCGCCACGTCCAGGTGGCCGAGATGGTGATCGAAAAGGCGAAGCGCCTCGTCGAGCACAAGAAAGATGTCGTGATCCTGCTCGACTCGATCACCCGCCTCGCCCGCGCGTACAACACCGTCGTGCCCGCGTCCGGCAAAGTGTTGACGGGCGGCGTCGACGCCAACGCGCTGCAGCGGCCCAAGCGCTTTTTCGGCGCGGCGCGCAACATCGAGGAAGGCGGGTCGCTGACGATCATCGCCACCGCGCTCATCGATACCGGCTCGCGGATGGACGACGTCATCTACGAGGAATTCAAGGGGACCGGCAACATGGAAATCCATCTCGACCGCCGGATGGCCGAAAAGCGCATCTACCCGGCGATCAACGTCAATCGATCGGGTACCCGCAAGGAAGAGCTGCTGTTGAAGCCCGAGATCCTGCAAAAGGTCTGGGTACTGCGCAAGCTCCTCTACCCGATGGACGAGCTCGAGGCGACGGAATTCCTGGTCGACAAGGTCAAGCAGACCAAGACGAACTCGGAGTTCTTCGACTCGATGCGCCGCGGCTGACCCTGGTTCGCAGCAGCCCGGGGCGGCAGTCCGCCGACGCGGCGGCCAAGACGTTGATTATAAAAATTTACTTCTAATCGCGCGCTGGAGATTGGGCCGCGGGTCCGTTGCGCTGCGACGCAATACCGAGGATAATCGTCGATTGGCCGATTCGGCGGGGTTGCGCAATCGCCTCCCCGGTCGCATCTTGGGCCCTACCGGTCCCGGCGCACCTCCCAGGGGTCATCCACCCAAGCGAAGATCCCGGTGCGTAGACCGAGAAAGAGGAAACGATGAAATCCGCCATCCACCCGAAGTACACCGAAATCCAGGTGACCTGCAGCTGCACCAATACGTTCACGACCCGTTCCACGGTCGGGAAACCGCTGCATGTCGAAGTCTGCTCGGCCTGTCACCCTTTCTACACCGGCAAGCAGAAGGTCATGGACACAGCCGGGCGCATCGACAAGTTCCGTCAGCGTTACGCGTCGAAAACCCCCGCACCGCCCGCGTAACGCCGAATCGCGAACGAGCGCGGACGAGCGCTGTCTGGCGCCATGGATGAAAAAGGCAGCTTCGGCTGCCTTTTTCTTTCCGCCACACGGCCGAATTTTGCACCCGACACCTCCGACAGATCGCATGCCGACGCACTCGCCCGCTGATGCCGACTCGGACCCTGGCTTTGCCCTGAGTCCGTCGGGCCCGTACCGGGCGCTGAAGGAGTTCGGGCTCGTGGTCCTCTGCGTCGTGTGGGCGCTGCTCGGAACCTTCGGGCACGATCCGTGGAAGTCCGAGGATGCGACGGCGTTCGGCATCGCGTACGAGATGATCGAGCGCGGCGATGTGCTCGTTCCGCGCCTCGCCGGCGAACCGTTCGTCGACCGCCCGCCACTCGTCTACGCGGCCGCGGCAGCGGCGGCCTCCGCCTTTTCGCCGACGCTGCCGATGCCCGATGCGGCGCGGCTCGCCGCGGCGATCGTGTTGGGCATGACGATGCTTCTGCTCTCCGCGACCGCGACCGAACTCCACGGCCGCGAATTTCGCTGGATGGCAGTGCTGCTCTTCATCGGATCGGTGGGACTGTGGGACCGCGCGCATCAACTTTCGCCCGAGCAGGGCCTGATGCTGGGAATCACCGCGGCGCTCTACGGCTTTGCGCTGGGGCAGCGGCGCCCGATCGCCGGCGGCTTCGTGCTTGGGCTGGGCGTCGCCGTCGCGTTCCTGTCGCGGGGCTTCCTGGGACCGCTGTGGCTCACCGTGACCGCGATCGCGCTGCCCGCCGCCTTCCCGAACTGGCGAACCCGACACTATGCGCTGACGCTCGCCGTCGCGCTTGCGACCGCCCTGCCCCTCGCCGGCGCATGGCCGCTCGCCCTCCAATTGCGGGCACCGGCGCACCTTCACGCCTGGTGGTCGATGCAGGCGATCTCGGACTACTTCGCACCGCTCGCCGCGTCGACCTCCGGCGATCCGGCGCTGCTCTTGAAGAACCTTCCCTGGTTCGCGTGGCCGGCACTGCCCCTGGTGCTCTGGACGCTCTGGACGCGCGGCCGGGGATTCAACGGCGGCCTCGCGACCCCCGGGGTACAGCTTCCGGGCACCCTCGCGTTGGTGATGGCGATTTCGATCGCCGTGATGGCCGAACCGCGGGCGATCGTGCTGATGCCGTTGCTCGTGCCGCTATGTCTGCTCGGCGCGCTGGAAATCGACACGCTGAAACGGGGCTTCTCGGGTGCCCTCGACTGGTTCGGCATCCTGACCTTCGGCCTCGTATCCGCACTCGTCTGGTGGCTCTGGTTCGACGCGTACCTCCATGGCATGTCGCCGGCCGTCGCGAAGCTCTTTCGCGACACGGAGGCGGGCTACCGTCCGACCTTCGGCTGGACGGCTTTCGCCATATCCCTGTTGCTCACGCTGCTGTGGCTGCTCCTCGTGCGCCCGGCGCGGCGGTCGAACCGGCGCGCGGTCCTCAACTGGGCCGCCGGAATGACATTGCTGTGGGCGCTCTTCACGACGATCTGGCTTCCCTACCTCGATTCGCGGCGCAGCTACAGGGTTGTCGCCGAATCCGTGCGCGCGGTGCTTCCGCGCGAAGGCTGTGTGGCCAGCCTAAACCTGGGCGAAGCGCAGCGGGCGCTGTTCCACTATTTCGCGAACCTCGCGACCGTGCGTGAAGACAAGGTTCCCACCGACCGCTGCCGAACGCTGCTGGTTCAATACGGGCGGCACGACGCCGATACCGCCGCGCCGAGCGGCTGGAGTCCCGTGTGGGAGGGGCATCGCCGCGGCGACGATACCGAACGCTATGTGCTCTACGTCCGGAAGGCACCGTGAAATTCATCGACGAAGCATTGATCGAGGTGATCGCCGGTGACGGCGGCAACGGCTCGGCCAGTTTCCGGCGCGAGAAGTTCGTGCCGCGCGGCGGTCCCGACGGCGGCGACGGCGGTCGCGGCGGCAGCATATGGCTGGTTGCGGACCGCAACATCAACACGCTGATCGACTACCGATACGCGCGCATCCACCGGGCCAAGGGCGGCGAGAACGGCCGTGGCGCCGACCAGTACGGCCACGGTGCAGAGGACATCGTGCTCAGGGTGCCGGTGGGCACGGTGGTCGCCGATGCCGATTCCGGCGAATTCGTCGCCGACCTCGCTGCCGACGGACAGCGGATACTGGTCGCGAAGGGTGGCAACGGCGGCCTCGGCAACATCCATTTCAAGTCGAGCATCAATCGCGCGCCGCGAAAGTTCACGCCCGGCGAGGAAGGCCAGCAACGCAGGCTGCGTCTAGAGTTGAAGGTCCTCGCCGACGTCGGTCTCCTCGGAATGCCGAACGCGGGCAAGAGCACGTTCATCCGCGCCGTATCGGCAGCGCGGCCCAAGGTCGCCGATTATCCGTTCACGACCCTCGCACCGAATCTCGGCGTCGTGCGCACCGACGAGAAAAGGAGCTTCGTCGTCGCCGACATCCCCGGACTCATCGAGGGCGCAGCCGACGGCGCCGGGCTCGGCCACCAGTTCCTGCGCCATCTGCAACGAACGCGGATGCTGCTCCATATCGTCGACATCGCGCCGTTCGATCCGGACGCCGATCCCGTCCACGATGCCCGCGCAATCGTTGCCGAACTGAAGCGCTACGACACCGCGCTTTACGACAAGCCGCGCTGGCTGGTGCTGAACAAGCTCGACCTCGTGCCGGAGGAGGAGCGCGAGACGCGGGTCAAGGCATTCGTCAAGGCGTATCGGTGCAAGGGTCCGGTCTTCGCGATCGCCGCCGTGAACGGCGAAGGCTGCCGCACCCTCACCTTCAAGATCCAGGATTGGCTCGACGCGCATCCGGCGCTGGTCGCTGCCGAATCCGCGACCGGCGGGGAGGGACCATGAGCGCGTCGGGCGAAGCCAAGGCCCGAAGGGCGCGTCGCCGCGCGATTCGTCGCGCCCGACACTCGACGATCGATGGATTCGAAGTCCCGGCGGAGAGCGCATGAGTACGCCGGTCGCCGACGCGCACCGCATCGTCGTGAAAGTCGGCTCGAGCCTCGTCACCGACGACGGCCGCGGGCTCGACCACGCGGCCGTCGCTCGCTGGGCCACGCAGATCGCAGAGCTGAAGCGCGCGGGTCGCGAGATCGTGCTCGTGTCGTCGGGCGCCATTGCCGAGGGCATACGGCGGCTGGGCTGGACCCGGCGTCCGTCGGCAATGCACGAGCTGCAGGCAGCGGCCGCCGTCGGCCAGATGGGGCTCGTGCAGGCGTACGAGTCGGCTTTTTCCAAGTTCGGATTGCACACCGCGCAGATACTGCTGACCCACGACGACCTCGCGGATCGACGGCGCTATCTCAATGCGCGCTCGACGCTCGTCACGCTGCTCGGCCTCGACGTTATTCCAATCATCAACGAGAACGACACGGTCACCACCGACGAGATCCGTTTCGGCGACAACGACACGCTGGGTGCGCTCGTCACGAACCTGATCGAGGCCGATGTGCTGGTGTTGCTCACCGATCAGCAAGGGCTCCATTCCGCCGACCCGCGCCGCGATTCCACCGCGACCCTCGTGCGATCGGCACGCGCGGGCGACCCGGCGCTCGAGGCGATGGCGGGCGGCGCCGGAAGCGCGCTCGGCCGCGGCGGTATGCTGTCGAAGGTGCTCGCTGCCAAGCGCGCGGCGCGCTCCGGCGCCTCGACGGTCATCGCCAGCGGCCGCGAGAACGATGTCCTGACCCGACTCGCGGGCGGCGAGGACATCGGAACGTCGCTCCGCGCACCCGACGTATCGCTCGGCGCGCGCAAGCAATGGCTCGCCGATCATGTCCAGCTCGCGGGCCGGTTGACGCTCGACCCGGGCGCGGTCCGCGCGCTTTCGCGCGAGGGCAAGAGCCTGCTGCCGATCGGCGTGACGCGCGTCGAAGGCGAATTCGAGCGCGGCGAGATCGTCGGCTGCTTCGACGCCGACGGACGCGAAATCGCTCGCGGCCTCGTCAACTACGGTGCGCAGGAGGCGGCTCGCATTCTGCGCAAGCC
>JBDTRG010000158.1:0-3332 GCA_039931775.1 Betaproteobacteria bacterium
CCGGTCAAGGTCGAAGTCGGCAATGGCGCGATTGCGCCGAAGGTAGCGATCGTGCGCGCAAAGCGGTCGTCGCCGGTCAAGGTCGAAGTCGGCAACGGTGCGATTGCGCCGAAGGTCGCGATGTTCCGGGCGAAGGCGTCGTAACAACGGCGACGAAGGAGTCATTCGATGTGTCGCAGTACTCGAACGGGCGGGAACCCTGTCGTTCCCGCTCGTTCGAGGTTTTCCTTGCAAAGGATTCGTCGTGACCAGTGCGCCTCCTGATAGCGGGTCCAACCCTCCGACCGTCACGTTCTTCCGGGCGATTCCGGAAAGCTTCGAGCCGATGCGCGCCGATCGCTCGGCGCTCGGGGTCATTCCCACCGCGGCCTTTCAATACTGCGAGGCGCTCACTTCCGCTTCCGCGTTCGGCTGGTACGTGTTTGCGCCGATGACCTTCTATCTGCAGTGGGACGGGACCGACGTGATCTGGTCGCACGACGAATCGGATACGTGGTTCCCGCTGACGATGGAGCACTTCCCGAATTTCGCCGAGCACTTCGACCGCGAGGCGCCGGAGGACATCAAGGGCTTCGCGCCGCCTTTCCTGTCGCGAAGCTTTTTTCCGGGCGTCGTACAGATCTGGTCGGGGCTCTTCGTGAAAACGGCGCCAGGCTGGAGCCTGCTGGTACGCCCGCCGGTCAACCTTCCGCGCAGCCAGACGTACGAGTGCTACGAAGGCATTCTCGAAACAGACCGCTGGTTCGGGCCGCTCTTCATCAACATCCGGCTCACGGCGACGGATCGTCCGATCGAGATCAACCACAAGAAGCCGCTACTGCAGGTTCAACCACTGATGCGCGAGACCTACTCCGAGAAGAATCTGCGCGCGTCGCATTTCGTCGAAACGCTTTCGTCGCTGTCGCCCGGCGATTGGGACGGCTACCGCCAGACCGTCGTCAAACCGAACCGAGGGCACTATCGGGCGGTTGGCGCGTACGCGGCGTCGGTGCGCAAGCGCGGACGTCACGGCGTTGAAGAGGAAGCAAGCGTCGAAAGCCCGGATGCCGACTCCGCGGAAGAGAGGCAAGGATTATGAAATTCATCACTGCCAATCTGGCCGATCGCAAGGCGCTCGCGCTCGGCTACCTCGCCGCGTTCGCCGTCGTGCTCATCACGTCGGTGTACCCATCGCTGACGCGCCTCAGCGTGACGACCTCACTCACGCCTGCGGATGTGCTGCTGTTTCGGCTGGGAGTGAGCGGTCTCTTGTTTGCTCCCTACCTCATCCGCCACGCGCGGGAGATTTCGAGGGCTGATTGGCTGTCGGCGCTGCCGCTGTCGTTTCTGCACGGCTGGGGGATGGCGGGCTGCGTGGTCTTCGGTTTGCAGTTCGCACCGGCGAGCCATGCGGCGGCGCTCGGTCCCGGCGCGATCGCCGCGTGGATCGCGCTGATCGGATTTCTCGTCTACCGGATTCAGGTCGACTCGAAGAAGCTCGCCGGAATCGCGATTATCGTCATCGGCGTCGCGTTGATCCTGGTGGCGTCCTTTCGCGGACAATCGCTCGCGGGTGCGCTGATCGGCGACTCGATGTTCCTGATGGCCTCGGCACTCGGCGCGACCTATCTCGTCTACATTCAGCGGCGCCGGTTGAACCCCGTGGTCGCGGCCGCGCTGGTATGCGTTGCGTCGGCGATGGTGGTCGGCCCCTGGCACTACTTTTTCGCCAAGAGCGCCATCGCCGCCGCCCCGCTGGGCGAGCTGCTATGGCAACTCCTGTTCCAGGGCGTCCTCTTCGGCTGCTGCGCATTTTTTGCGCTGAACTACGCGGTGCTCGCGGTCGGTAGCCAGACGGTCGGCGTGCTGTCGGCGCTGGTGCCGGTGGCCGGGGCGCTGTGCGCGCTTCTCATCACGCGCGATCCGATTTCCGGATTGGAATGGATCGCCATCGTCTCGATTTCGTTCGGCGTGGCCGTCGCTTGTCTTCCGGCGCGGCGTTACCGACCGGCCACATTGATTGCCGGCGATTAGCTGGCCGTCCCGGCGCCCTCAATCACGGAAAACGAAGAGCGCGACGGACAGCGCGCATCCCACCGCGTAGAGCACCCAGGTCTGTGAGACGGCGTACGGATAGGCCATCAGCACCAGGCCGATTACCATAGGTTTCCAAAGCGCCATCTTCTTGCCGTAGATGAAGGCGCCCATACCGAGGGCGCCGAACATCAACGAGCCGAAGAGGTCGGCAGGACTCGAGAACATGGATGCTGCGCGCCCGAGTCAGTGGTTATCCCGCGGCGTGCCCTTCGTCGTCGAGATGCGCTGATACTTGACCGCCGGCTTCAACACCATGCCGTTGGAGAGCTCGTCGACCATGCCGCGCTGGATCTCCTGCCAGGGCGTCTGGCTTTCCGGAAACTTGAATCCGCCGCCCTTCGCCAGCGCCCTCATGCGGCTCTCGTACTCGGCCTTGCTGATGAGGATGTTCGCGGTGCGCTTTTTTAGATCGATTCGGACCCGGTCGCCGGTTTTGAGGATCGCGAGTCCGCCGCCCGTCGCCGCTTCGGGCGACGCGTTGAGAATCGACGGCGATCCCGACGTGCCCGATTGCCGGCCATCGCCGATGCACGGCAGCTCGGTGAGGCCGTGCTTGATCATCTGCGCGGGTGGTTGCATGTTCACCACCTCGGCCGCGCCGGGGTAGCCGACCGGCCCCACGCCACGCACGAACAGCATGCAGTTCTCGTCGATCTTCAACTTCGGATCGTCGATGCGGTGGTGGTAGTCCTCGGGGCCTTCGAATACGATGGCGCGGCCTTCGAAGGCCATCGGATCCTTGGGATTCGACAGGTAGCGCTTGCGGAACGACTCCGAGATCACGCTGGTCTTCATGATCGCGCTGTCGAAGAGATTGCCCTTCAAGTTCAGGAACCCGGCCTCCTTCTTCATCGGCTTCTCGTACGGCCAGATCACTTTCGAGTCCTCGACGCGCGCGTTCTTGCAATTGTCGTGCAGCGTCTTGCCATTGACGGTCACCGGGTTCTTGCGAATCTTGCCGGCCTTGATCAGCTCGCTCACGACGGCCGGCACGCCGCCGGCGCGATGGTATTCCTCGCCGAGGTATTCGCCGGCCGGCTGCAGGTTGACGATGAGCGGGATGTCGTAGCCGATCTTCTCCCAATCGTCGTTGTCGAGCTTCACGCCGGCGTGGCGGGCGATCGCGTTGAAATGGATCGGCGCGTTGGTCGAGCCGCCGATCGCCGAGTTGACGACGATCACGTTCTCGAACGCCTCGCGCGTCATGATCTTCGACGGGCGCAGGTCTTCCCAGACCATGTCGACGATGCGCTTGC
>JBDTRG010000159.1:0-6027 GCA_039931775.1 Betaproteobacteria bacterium
GGTCGAGGCGGCAAGACGAAGGTGATTGGCGTAGATGGCATCCCCGACGCAACTGCGGCGATCGCCGCCGGCAAGATGTTCGCCACAGTCGACTTCAGCGGCCACGACCAGGCCTACCTGGCCGTCACTGCCGCCGTACGCTATCTGCGCAAGCAGTCGGTGCCGAAGGAGATCAAGCTGCCGATCACGGTGATCGACAAACAGAACGTTTCCCAGTTCCTGAAGACCCCGGAAGAGCGGCCCGTGCCGAACTGGAACAAGACCGTGGCGGCGCAGAAGGGTTGATTCCCCGCTATCGGGGGGCGCGCACGTCGCGTCCCCCGATCAACGAATGCAAACGGGGGGGGTATGGCTGAACAGACGGCGCCGCTGGTGCAGCTTCGCGGTATCTGCAAGACCTATGGTGGCGTTCAGGCGCTGAAGGATGTCGACCTCGACCTCCATGTCGGCGAAACCCACGCGCTGGTCGGCGACAACGCCGCCGGCAAGTCGTCTTTGATCAAGACGCTTTCCGGCGCGGTGCGCAAGGACTCCGGTACGGTCTCCTTCGAAGGCCGCGAGGTCGAAATCGACGGTCCGCGCGACGCAAAGGCGCTCGGGGTGGAAACCGTGTACCAGGATCTGGCGCTGGCCGACAATCTCGACGTCCCGGCCAACGTATTTCTCGGCCGCGAACTCACGCGGCGGGCGCCGCTCAACATCTTCCTCGACAACCGGGCCATGGAGGAGCGCGCGCGCGCCTTGCTGGACCGGCTCAAGATCAACATCCCGAACATCAGGCAAAAGGTGCGGACGATGTCGGGCGGCCAGCGTCAGTCGATCGCGATCGCCCGATGTGTCTGTTTCAACGCGCGGGTAATCATCCTCGACGAGCCGACCGCCGCGCTCGGCGTCGAGGAAACGCGCAAGGTTTACGCACTGATCCGCGAGATGCGCGACCATGGGCGGGCGGTCCTGATCATCAGCCACAACATGAATCACGTGTTCGACAACTGCGACCGCATCACCGTGATGAAGACGGGCCGATCCGTCGCATCTCGGCGCGTCTGCGATACCAATCAGGACGAGATCGTGCGGATGATCGTCAGCGGTTCGGCCGACAATCGAGCGCCGGGCGATCAATCGCTGACGGCGGATGCAGCCTGACGCGCGCGTAGCAACCGGGTCCCCGGATTCCAACGCCAGCTCGTGAAAAATATCGCGCTCATTGCAGGCGGAACGGGCGCGTGCGCGAAGCGGCTGATCGAGGTCCTACTCGCCGATCCGGATTGGACGGTCGTCGGGCTTTGCCGCCATCCGCCCGCGGCGAGCGGGTCGGAACGTCTGGCGTTCGTTCGCGCCGATCTCATCGATGCCGCCGGAACGCGCCGCGCGCTGCGCGACGCTGCCGGAGTGACGCACCTTTTCTACACGGCGCGCGCGCCGCACGGCGAGGGTGGAATCGAAAGCATCGACGACAACACGTCGATGCTGCGCAACGTTCTCGCAGGACTGCTGCCCGTCGCGCGCGGCCTCGAGCACGTGCACCTGACGGAAGGCGGCAAGTACTACGGACTGCATCTCGGCGCTTACCCGACACCCGCGCGGGAAGACGATCCGCGACCCGCGACGCCGAATTTCTACTATGATCAGGAGGATCTGCTGACGGAGCGCCAACGCGGGCAGCGCTGGACCTGGTCGGCCTCGCGGCCCAACGTCGTCTGCGACTTCGCGCCCGAACGCGCGCGCAATCTCGTGCCGTTGCTGGGTGCCTACGCGGCCGTCATGAACGAGATGTCGTTGCCACTGCATTTTCCCGGACGTCCGGGATGCTGGCAAGCGCTGACCGAAGTCACCGACGCGGCCCACCTGGCGCGTGCGATGGTCCACATGGCGACGGATCCGCGAGCTGCGAATCTTCCGTTCAACGTATCGAACGGCGACCTGTTTCGTTGGCAACGGTTGTGGCCGCGGCTTGCAGCCCACTTCGGGATGCCGGTGGGCGACGTCCGCCCGGGTTGCCTCGTCGACCTGATGTCGGACAAGGGCGCGGTATGGCAACGCATCGTCGCGCGGCACGGGCTGGCCGCGTCGCGCCTGCACGATCTCGCCGTCTGGGGATTCGGCGACTTCGTCTTTCGCCAGGATCACGATGTCGTGTCGTCGACCACTCGTCTGCGCCAGGCGGGCTTCCACGACGTTGTCGACACTGAAGCGATGTTCCTCGCGCACCTCGAGCGATACCGCGCCGCGCGCCTGTTGCCCTGATCGAGGATCGGTCGGGCCGGGTCCCCGCGGCATCGGCCCGGGGGGCGATGCTACTTCATCATCTGCACGTCGCCGCAAACGCTGATCGCCTGCCCCGTGATGTTGGCGCCGAAAGGAGACGCGAGGAAGAGCGCCATGTTGGCGATGTCCTCGACTTCGACATTGCGCTTCAGCGCGACAGCGTCGAGGTATTGGCGGCGCATCTCCTCGAACCCGAGGCCGAGCGCCTCGGCCTTTGCCTTGACCACGCGTCGAAAACGTTCGGAATTGACGTGCCCCGGGAGAATCGCGTTGACCCGGATGTCGCTTTCACCGAGCTCGACCGCGAGGCTCTTGGTGAATCCGATCACCGCCCATTTCGACGCCGCGTAGGGGCTGCGCATCGTGAACCCCAGGCGGCCCGCCACGGAGCTCAGATTGATGATGGAGCCGCCGCCCGCGGCCTTCAACATCGGCACCGCGTGCCGCGCGCAATGGAACTGGCTCGCCACATTGACGGACAGCGTTTCCTCGAGCGCCTCCGGCGTCACCTGCTCGACGGAGGCGGTCGGGCCCGCGATCCCGGCATTGTTGACCAGCACGTCGAGGCCCCCGAACGTCCGCTCGACCGACGCGAACATGCCGGCGACGGCCGCGGCTTGTGCGACGTCGACGAGTGCACCGGGCACGTCGGGATGCAGCGCCTGCATCTCGTCCAGAGCCGGTTGTGACACGTCGCACACGAAGACACGAGCGCCGCGCTCGCGAAAGGCTGCGGCGATCGTCCGTCCGATGCCTGCGGCGCCGGCGGTGACAAGCACCCGTTTCCCCGCCATGTCGACGGGCAGAAAATTCTTGGTCATGGACCTTTGGCCTGAGGAGTCGGCGTGACCGCGGGCTTTCCCGGCGCGCCACGCGCGGATCGATCGCGTCGCCGAGCTTCCGCTATTCGTCGTCGATCGGCGTCGTCACGACGATGAACGTGAGGTCGCCGAGGCCCGAATTGGTGATCCCGTGTTCCACCCCCGGCGGGATGAAGATGACATCGTGCTTGCGCATCACGCGGCGGTGACCCGCGATCTCCATCAGGCCTTCGCCGTCGAGGATGTGATAGACCTGTTCCTGCACCTTGTGCGTGTGCAGCGCCACGTATCCCATCGGCTGGTACGTTGAAATGCGGTAGTCGATCAGGCGCGACCCGGCGGTCTCCGGGCGAACGAGCGGTTTCGACAACGCACTGTCGAAATGTCCGGGGAATTGCTGCCAGGGAATTTCGGCGATGTTGTGGACGACTGCGTCGCGCTTGGTTTCATCTTCCAAGAATTTCTCCGTGGTCAAGTTCACTGGTTCGCGTCCGCCTGGCGCGCTGCGATGTACGCGGCAAGACCTTTCCGGATTCCGAACTGCGGCTTGTAGCCCAGTTCATCGCGCGACCTCGTCGTGTCGAGGGCCCCCTTGCGAACCACCTCGATGCGGTCACCGAACCGGTACTGGCCCGGACCGATGGCGATGTCGCAGCCGGGGACAAGCTCCCGGATGATCTCGACGATCTCGAAGAGCGAAGGGGCTTCGCCCGACGACAAGTGATAGACGTCGTAGCGATGCTCCTTCTTGTCGAGCGCCGCGAGAAGTCCGGTGACGAGATCGTCGATATGGACATGATCGACGCGAAAATCACCGCCGGAGGCGATATGCAGCGGGCGCCCTTCGACCGCCGCGTCGACCAGAGTCTTGGGTACCCGCGCCCGTGGGAGACCGGGGCCGTACACCCAGCAGGTGCGCACGTTGATGGCCTCGATCCCGTGGTTGCGCGTGTAATCACGGCCCAGTTGCTCGACCGCGAATTTCGATATTCCGTAGGGCATCACCGGGAAGCATGGGTGCTCCTCGGTGATTCGGTCGGCGGTGAAATGGCCGTAAACCTCTTCGGTACTGAGGTTGATGACGCGCTTGACCCCAAAGAGCCGCATGGATTCGAACAGGTTGAGCGAACCTTCGACATTGACGCGGATGGTGGCGAAGGGCGCGTCGGCCGAGGCGATCACGCCGACGATGGCTGCGCAGTGAACGATGGCATCGGGCTTCGCGTCGCGGATAAGATGGGCCACGAGCGGCCATTCGGTGATTTCACCGGGGACGACATGTACGTTGGCATGGTGTTCCTGCAGCGCGCGCAGAATCGGGCCCACGGCGATGTCGAACGCGAACACTTCGTCGCCGCGTGCGGCGAGCGCCCGGACGACTTCGGCGCCGATGAAGCCATTGGCGCCGGTGACGACGATTCGGGCCATTTCCCCTCGTTCCCGCGTTCGCTGGCGCAGGTAGCACCCGGACAGGATGCGATGCGCGACGATCGGTACCGGTTATAAGGCACCATCATGACGTATGTCAACCGACAATGCCGAATAAGGGCCGAATCCGGGGAATGAAAGCGGGACCTGGCGCGACCTCCTCGGCGACCAGCGGTGCGATTGCGAGCATCGCCATGTTCCGGCGAATCGTTCGCAGCGAGGCGATGGAGGCCACATGATTGCGCGCGCTTGTCGTGCAGTGGAAGGCGCAGTTGCGGGACGTGGCGATGGGCGTGTTCCCGATTTATAGGAGAGGTGGCTCGGTTGGTCGAGACAGATTTCCGCGTTTCGTAAGTGTATTACCAGCGGTAGTAGGCAATCCGCAGCCGCTCCTCTCGGCGCGTCTATGCCTTGAGGAAACGCCACCGAATTCCGCTCCGCAATTCCGAGCGAAACTACGGCATCACGGGCCATGCGGACCGCTAATCTGCGGGAATTGCGGAGCGGATTTTGGCGTAAGTATTTGAAAAAGCGAAACTCTGCGGCAGTCTGTTAATCCGCCGCTCTCGGTCCAGTCGCTTAGATTATCCGCCGCAGCTTCGGCGAGGTCTTCTCGATCACGTCGCGCCGGGTCCGCGCCAGCACCTTCGCGTAGTTTTTCTGGATCATAAGGAGCGACGTCCCGCAGTTCTCGGCAATGAGCGAAAGCGGCATCCCGTCCTCGATCGCGCGCGAGATGTAGGAATGCCGCAGCGTGTAGAACGACGCATCAAGCGGCAGCTTGGCGAGCGCCAGCGCGCGCTGCATTGGGCGGTGCTGCGTGTTGTGCCACCTTTCACCATCGGTGCGTGGCAGCAGGTATGCGGTGGGCAGGCGCTTCGCGGTGAGGCGCTTGAGCAGGGCCACCGATTCCGCGGTGAGGGAAACATTGCGCGGGCCCGTCTTGCCGCTGACGTGCAACGTCCCGTTCTTGGCGTCGAAGTCGCGCACGCCCGCTTGCGCGAGTTCGCCGAGGCGGGCGCCGGTCAGATAGGCGACCTCAAGCAGGTTGGCGAACGGACGATCGAAGGTCGCGGCCTTGGCCACGAGCAGGCGCACTTGCGTCGCGTCGAATTGCTCCTGGCGCGCTCCGGCGACGCTGCGGAAGGGCTTGACGCGGCGCCAGGCCGTATCGGAATGCAGCCCGTTGGCGTCGTCGGCGAAGGCCTCGTTGAGTGCCGCCTTGAGGATCGTCAACACGCGGTTTGCCGTGTCCTGCGAGCGCCGTTTCGCGTCCGGGTCATCCGCATCCTCGCGCACCAGCCCGGCGAGCCATTGCTCGATCTGCGTCTTCGTCAAGCGGTCGATGCGGTGGTCGCCGAGGGCCGGCACGATGCGCACGTCCGCCCATTGCTTGGTGATCTTGGCGTGCTTGCTGCGGCCGGCAAGTCCGATGTAGTAGCGATCGAGCGCGCCCTTCACGGTCATCTTACCGACGGCCACGGTGACCGCCTGCCCGGTGGCCACGCGC
>JBDTRG010000160.1:0-73671 GCA_039931775.1 Betaproteobacteria bacterium
GCCGCGCGAGGCCCACGCCCTCGTTGGGCAGCTGGCGGAATTCGAACGCGAGCTCCGGATTGCCGACGTTCATCATGATTTTTGTCGGCGAAGGCGGCATCCGGTCGAGCACGACGTCGACGATCTCGACCGGGAGGATCCCAGCGTAGACGTGGCCGGTGTCGCCGTCCGCGCACGATACCGTCACCTGCGCGCCCTCCTCGAGGACGCGCGTCGCGTCGCCGCAACCAACGACGGCCGGGATGCCCAGTTCGCGGGCGATGATCGCCGCGTGGCACGTGCGCCCGCCGCGATTGGTGACGATGGCGGCCGCGCGCTTCATCACCGGTTCCCAATCGGGATCGGTCATGTCGGCCACGAGCACGTCGCCCGCCTTGACGCGATCCATTTCGGCGGCCGATTTCACGAGCCGCACCACGCCCTGTCCGATCCGCTGGCCGATCGCCCTGCCGCTCGCCAGCACCGCGGACGTCGAGTTCAACCGGTAGCGGCGCAGGTTGCCGGCCGGCTCGCGCGACTTCACGGTTTCGGGTCGCGCCTGCAGGATGTAGAGCTTGCCGTCCGTGCCGTCCTTGCCCCATTCGATATCCATCGGCCGGCCGTAGTGCTTTTCGATGGCCACCGCGCTGCGGGCGAGTTCATGCGCCTCGTCATCCGTGATCGAGAAGCGGCCGCGTTCAGCGTCCGCAACAGCGAGCGTCGTCGTCGAGCGGCCCGCACGATCGCCGTCCCCATAGATCATCCGAACGGACTTCGTGCCCAGCGTCTTGCGCAGGATCGCCGGACGGTTGGCGGCGAGGTTCGGCTTGTAGACGTAGATTTCGTCAGGATTCACCGCACCCTGGACGACGGTTTCGCCCAGCCCGTACGACGACGTGATGAAGACGACCTGATCGAAACCCGATTCGGTGTCGAGCGTGAACATGACCCCGGCGGCGCCCTTGTCGCTCCTCACCATCTGCTGGACGCCCGCGGACAGGGCAACTTCCGCGTGCGCGAAGCCCTGATGGACACGATAGGCGATGGCCCTGTCGTTATAGAGGCTGGCGAATACCTCGTTCATGGCGTGAAGTATGTTTTCCAAGCCATTGATATTAAGGAATGTCTCCTGCTGGCCTGCGAAGGAAGCCTCGGGAAGATCCTCGGCGGTCGCCGACGAGCGCACCGCCCAGGTGGCATCGGGCGACGCGCCAGCAAGCGCGCGATAGGCCTCCGCGATTTCGGCGTCCAGCGCCGCGGGAAACGGCGCCGCCGCAACCCAGCCGCGAATCTGCGCACCCGCCTTTGCCAACGCGGCGACGTCGTCGACGTCAAGCCCGGCAAGGCGAGCGGCGATGCGCTCTTCCAGCGAGTTGTGCGCGAGGAACTCGCGAAATGCAAACGCCGTGGTGGCGAAGCCGCCGGGCACGTGGATCCCGGCGTCGCCGAGCTGGCTGATCATTTCGCCGAGCGACGCGTTCTTGCCTCCGACGCGATCGACGTCGCTCATCCGCAAGCGGTCGAGGGGAATCACCCTGGGCGTGACATTTGTCATGTTGATGCGGACCTCGAAGGCGAACAGGTGCGCATGCTGCGCCGCGCAATCCCCGGTTGGGAGCTGCATTTTAGCGCGCCCGATGATCGGCTCGCGAGCGATGTTGCGATGCAAAAACAACGAACCCGCCGAAGCGGGTTCCGGGGGGTGGCTAAGCGGCCGCCCGTGGATCGCGCCGGTCGACTACCCCGGATGGTCGCCGCCGGGCCGACCGTCGCCGGGCAAAGCGAGGTCGATAGGGTCCGCGGATCCTGCGCCTGCGAGCACGGGTTCCGCACCGGTGGATTCGGGCGCCCGACCCTTCACCGCGCGCCGCAATGTCCGGTAGAGGTCAGGGTGCGACGACTTCAAATAGCTGATGATCTCGAAGTCGACGCGCTTCACCTGCGACAGGTCGATCTGCTCGACGTGCACGAGGCGCAGCAATTCGCGCACGGGCTTCGGCATTTCGCGGCCGCTCTCGTATCGCGAGCCTCCGCTTTGCGTGACGCCGATCTGCGTCCAGAACTGTTCTTGATTGAGTCCGAGGCGGCGCCGGATTTCGCGCGGGTTCAAAACGCGGTCAAATATTTTCATGGAGTCGAATGGGACGCACGGAATCGATAGATAGCCGATTCCCGGGCGACGCTATACCAATGGCATATTCTTGTCAGATTATCGCTTTGGACGCAAGCACCATTCGTCCGTCCGCCGCCGCCTTCCCTCGCCATGTTGCAATCCGGTGCTCGCCGCAACGCAGCGTAATCCGCCGAATCAGGCCAAACCCTTCGACGCCAGGTAGTCGTCGTAGCTTCCCATGTAGTGCACCAGAGTCGATCCGCCCAACTCGATGACCTGTGTCGCCAGCGACGCGACAAACTGCCGGTCGTGGGACACGAAGATGATAGTCCCGGTGTAGAGCTCGACCGCGAGGTTCAGCGATTCGATCGATTCCATGTCCATATGGTTGGTCGGCTCGTCCATCACCAGCACGTTTGGGCGGGTCAGCATCAGCTTGCCGTAGAGCATCCGACCCTTCTCGCCGCCGGACAGCACGCGGACCGGCTTCTTGCCGTCATCGCCCGAGAACAGCAGGCGCCCGAGCGTGGCCCGGATGATCTGCTCGTCGTCGCCTTCCTGCGCCCATTGCCGCATCCAGTCGAACACGGTCTCGTCAGAATCGAACGCCGCGGTCTGGTCCTGCATGAAGTAGCCGATGTTCGCCTTCTCCGCCCACTTGACCGTTCCGTTGTCGGGCGCAAGTTCGCCGATCAGCGTGCGCAGGAGTGTGGTCTTGCCGGCGCCGTTGGGGCCGACGATGGCGAGGCGCTCGCCCGCCTCGAGGATCAGGCTCACGCCGGCGAAGAGTTCGCGCGGCTGGCCCGGCCAGCCTTTCGCGAGATGCCCGATCTCGACCGCGTGGCGATGGAGCTTCTGCTTCGGGTCGACGTCGAAGCGGATGTACGGATTCTGGCGCGACGAGGGCTTGACGTCCTCGAGCTTGATCTTTTCGATCTGTCGCGCACGCGAGGTGGCCTGCCGCGCCTTCGACTTGTTCGCCGAAAAGCGCCGGACGAACTCCTGCAGGTCGGCGATCTTGTCTTTCGCCTTCGCGTTGACCGACAGGAGCTGCGCGCGTGCCTGCGTCGACGCGATCATGTAATCGTCGTAGTTGCCGGGGTAGACGCGAACGCTGCCGTAGTCGAGGTCGGCCATGTGGGTGCAGACGCTGTTCAGGAAGTGCCGGTCGTGCGAGATGATCACCATCGTGCTCGAGCGGTCGTTGATCACGCCTTCAAGCCAGCGGATGGAGTTGATGTCGAGGTTGTTGGTCGGCTCGTCGAGCAGCAGGATGTCCGGGCTCGAGAACAGCGCCTGCGCGAGCAGTACCCGCAGCTTCCAGCCGGGCGCAACGGCGCTCATCGGTCCGTCGTGCAGCTCGATCGCGATGCCGATTCCGTGCAGCAGCTCGCCGGCTCGCGCCTCGGCGGTGTAGCCGTCCTGCTCGGCGAAGGTGGCTTCGAGTTCCGCCGCGTGGACGTAATCGTCCTCCGTGGCGTCGGGATTGGCGTAGATCGCGTCCTTTTCCTGCCGCACCTGCCACATCTCGCGGTGCCCCATCAGCACGACGTCGAGCACGCGCACGTCCTCGTAGGCGAACTGGTCCTGCTCGAGCTTGCCGAGCCGCTCGTTCGGGTCGAGCGCTACGTTGCCGCCGGAGGGCTCGAGATCGCCGCCGAGGATCTTGATCAGCGTCGACTTGCCGCAGCCGTTCGCGCCGATGAGCCCGTAGCGATTACCGTCGCCGAACTTGACGTTGACGTTTTCGAACAGGGGTTTCGCCCCGAACTGCATGGTGATGTTGGCGGCGGTCAGCACGGTGGGTGTCGCGTTCTTGGGGTCGTGCGGAGTTGCGTTGCTGGCAGCGCGGGAAATGCGCGGGGAAACCCGCCATTCTGCTAGAATCGACCCGTTATCTCAAGGTCTTCGTCCGATCGAGGCCCGGATCCCGTCGGCGGTCCCGCACGACCTCCCTGCCGACTAGCGCCACGACGTCCTCAACCCCCGGCCCGCGTTGCCTCGCTACGACCTGCACTGCCACTCAACCTACTCGGACGGCTTGCTGCCCCCCGCCGCCGTCGTCGCGCGCGCAGCCTCCCGAGGCGTGGACATCCTCGCGCTGACCGACCACGACGAAGTGCGCGGACTCGCCGAAGCGCAGGTCGCCGCATCGGAGGCCGGCATCACGCTGATCTGCGGTTCGGAGCTGTCGGTGAGCTGGGGCGAGCACACCGTGCACGTCATCGCACTGGCGATCGACCCGGACAACCCGACGCTCGTGCAGGGCCTCGACGCAATCCGCCTCGGCCGCACGAACCGCGCGCGCCGAATTGCCGACAGCCTCGCCTCGGCTGGAATCGGCGGCGCCTACGAGGGCGCCATGAAGTACGTGACGAGCGAACGGCTGGTCTCGCGCACGCATTTCGCGCGCTACCTCGTCGAGGCCGGACATGCGCGCGAAACGAAGGACGTGTTCAAGCGATTCCTGACCCGAGGCAATCCGGGGTATGTCACCCACCAATGGGCGTCGATGGGCGACGCCGTTTCGTGGATCCATGCCGCCGGCGGGCAAGCGGTCATCGCGCATCCCGGTCGATACAACGTCAGCGCAACTGGAATGCGCCGGTTGCTTTCGGAATTTCGCGACTTGGGGGGCGACGCGATCGAGGTGCTGTCGTCGTCGCACACGCCCGCGCAGTATGTCGAGTTCGCCACGCATGCACGCGTTTTCGGGTTCAAAGCCTCCGGTGGCTCGGATTGGCACGGACCGGACGAAAGCTGGATGGATTTCGGCCGTCTGCCCGAGATGCCGGCGGGCGTCGTGCCAGTCTGGAACGACTGGTAGCGCCCCCGCCAACGCGCCGGGTACCCGTACCCGACCACGGACCAACGTTTCCATGCCCACTCATCGCACCGTGTTCTTCATCTCCGACCGCACCGGCATCACCGCCGAAATGCTGGGCAACAGCCTGCTGACCCAGTTCGAGGGCATCGAGTTCCAGCGGCTGACGATCCCTTTCGTCGATTCGCCCGAGAAAATCGACGCGGTAGTCCAACAGGTGAACGAGACCGGCGAACGCGAGGGCCAGCGACCGATCGTCTTCAGCTCGGTCGTCGACGAAGCGATGAGCGAGACGGTCCGCCGCAACACGGACGCGCTGACGCTCGATCTCTTCCAGGTATTCATCGCGCCGCTCGAGACTGAGCTCCACGCGAAGAGTTCGCACGCAGCCGGCCGCTCGCACGGCATCGCCAACAGCCACGAGTATTTCTCGCGGATGGACGCGATCAACTTCTCGCAGACCCACGACGACGGCGCGGCGACGCGCGACCTCGCGCGCGCACAGGTCATCCTGGTCGGCGTGTCGCGCTGCGGAAAGACGCCGACCTCGCTCTACCTCGCGCTGCAATTCGGCATCCGCGCGGCGAACTTCCCGTTCACACCCGACGATTTCGCGGACAGGGCGCTGCCGGCGTCGGTGCTGCCGCACAAGGACCAATTGTTCGGCCTGACGATCAATCCTGATCGGCTGCACGCGATCCGCGAGGAGCGCCGCCCGGGCAGCAAGTACGCGGCGCTCGACAACTGCCGTTACGAAGTCCGCGAGTGCGAGTACCTGTTCGAACGCGAGGGCATTCCGATGCTCGATACGACCGCGAAGTCGATCGAGGAGATCGCCACGACGATCACGTACCGCGCCAAGTTGCGGCGCCACATTTACTGACGATCAGTCCAGATCGTAGAACGCCCGCGCATTGCCGCCGACGATCGCGTTGCGGTCGTCGGGGGGCAGGCCCGCCAGCAGCGTTTCCGTTGCGGCGACCCAGATTCGATATCCGCCGGCGAGATCGACCACAGGCCAATCGCTGCCCCAGAGGAGCCTCGTGGGTCCGAAGCATTCGAGCAGATGGTCGACATAGCGCCGAAGGTTGTCGATGGTCCAATCGGTACGGGCTTCGGTTACGAGCCCCGACAGCTTGCACATCGCGAGCGGATGCCGCGCGACGGCGGCGATGCCGCTCGCCCAGGGCTCCCACATTCCCGTGGCGATCTCCGGTTTGGCGCCGTGGTCGACGACCACGCGAAGGTCGGGATGCCGATCGAGCATGCGCGTCAGGGACGGCAGCTGCGCCGTCCTGACCAGCGCGTCGAAGGCGAGGCCGAGCCGCGGCAGCTCCGACAGCGTTCTGTCGACATCGCGCCGCAGGATCCATTCGGGATCCCGCAGGTCGTGGAGCATCGGCCGGATCGACTTCAGCAGCGCGTTCTGCGCAAGGCGCGTGAGCGTCGGGACGGCATCCTGCGCCGCGAGATCGGCCCAGCCGACTACCGCCCGGACGAGCCCATCGCTCGCGTGCGCCACCTTCAGCAGGAACTCCGTTTCGGCGACGGTGGGCGCGGCCTGCACGAGGACGGTCGTGCCGATGTCTGCCGCGGCGACCAGCGGGCGAAGGTCGGTCAAAGTGAAATCGCGGTAGATCGGTTTGAGCGCCGGTGTCAGCCATCCGTAGTCGCCGCGATCGAGGCGCCAGACGTGATGATGCGCATCGACGCGCCCCCCCAGCGCGCGACTCGCGTTCATCGCGGGAGATCCCCGGGAAGCGGCGCGCCGTCGGCAACGAGTCGACGCGCACGAAGCTCCCGCCAGAAGTCATCGGGAATCGGATGAGTGGCTAGCGCGACATTTTCGTCAAGCTCCGCCGTCGATCGCGCGCCGGCCAGGACGCAGGCGATCGCAGGATGCGCACGCGGAAACTGGAGTGCTGCGGCCTTGAGCGGCACGTCGTGCACCGCGCAGAGATCCTCGATCGCGGCAGCGTGGGCGAGGACACCGGGGCTGGCCGGCGCATAGTTGAAGTAGACGGTGCATCCGTCCGCTGGACGCGTCCCCGTCGCGAGGATGCCCGAATTGAACGGCCCGCCCAGCACGACGCGGACGTTGCGCTTGACGCACAGGGGCAGGAGTTCGGGGAGTGCCGTCTGATCGAGCAGCGTGTAGCGTCCCGCGACGAGCAGGACGTCGAGGTCGGCGTGGGCCAACGCGTCGACGCACACCTGCCAATCGTTGACGCCGAGCCCGAATCCCGCGATGGCCCCTTCGGCCTTGAGGCGGGCGAGCGCCGGCACGGCGCCGTCCATCGCTTCGCGAAAGCGCTGTGGCTGGTCATCCCCATGCGCATCCCGTGCGACGTCGTGGATGAACGCGTAGTCGATCCTCGCCATGCCAAAGCGCTGCAGGCTGTCGTCGATACTGCGCAGCGTGCCGTCGTGCGAATAGTCCCAGTGCTGGACGAACGGCAGCACGTGGACATAGCCGTGCTGATCGCGCGGCGCGTTGCAATCAGGCTTCAGCAGGCGGCCGACCTTGGTCGACAGCACGAAGGCGTCGCGCGGCGATTCGCGCAGCGCAGCACCGATCCGGTGCTCGGACAGGCCGTGTCCGTAATGTGGCGCGGTGTCGATGTAGCGGACTCCGCGATCGATCGCATGGCGCACCAGCGAGGTCGCCGCGGCGTCGGTCATCGCGGCAAAGAGATTGCCGAGCGGCGCGCCGCCGAGGCCCAGGATTTCCTGCATTCCGGCATGTTAATGTAACGGGATCGATCCGGCGTCGCCGCCGCGGGCCCGCCCGGTGTCCGCACTCCGATTTCACAATCCGCAACTCGTTCGACGAAGGGAATTCGATGGACACCATTCAACCGATGCGCGGTCTCTGGTGCGCGATGTTGACGCCGCTCGCCCGCAACGGCGGCGCAGACCATGCGCGCTTTGCCGATCATGCGCGGTGGCTTCTTGCTCAGGGCGTTGACGGCGTCGCGCCGTTCGGAACCACCGGCGAAGGTCAGTCCTTTTCGATGGGCGAACGTGCCGCCGGACTGTCCGGCCTTCTCTCCGCCGGTATACCGCCCGATCGCGTGGTGGCCGGGACCGGTTGTACGGCACTCACCGAAACGATCCCGCTGACCCGCCAGGCGGTGCAGTCCGGGTGCGCGGCGTGCCTCGTGCTACCCCCGTTCTTTTTCAGGGACGCCTCCGACGACGGATTGTTCGCCTGGTACGCGCGACTGATCGAGGCCGTCGGCGACCCGCGCCTGCGAGTCATCCTCTACCATATCCCGCAGGTGACCGGTGTCGCGTTTTCGGTGGAACTCGTGGCGCGCCTTGCCACGGCGTTTCCGGGCGTCATCGCCGGCATAAAGGACAGCTCGGGGGATTGGTCGAACACGGCCGCACTGCTCGAACGCGCGCCGCAACTGGCCATTTTCGTCGGGCACGAGCCCCATCTGCCCCGCCTTCTGCGTGCCGGCGGTGCCGGGACGATCTGCGGCGTCGCGAACGTCCATCCGGGCCTCGTTCGGGCGCTCTTTTCGCCGCAGGTGACACCCGCCGAAGAGAAGCGACTCGCGACGTTCATCGAAATCCTATTTCGCCAGCCGTTTCTCCCGTCGTTCAAGAGCATCGTCGCCGCCCGGCTGCGCGATCCCGCGTGGCTCGCGTTGTGCCCGCCGCAGCTGCCGCTCGAAGAAAGCCGGCGCCGGGCCCTACTGGCGGCGCTCGACGACGCCGACTTGTCGGTGCGCCCCGACGCGGTCCACGATCAGTGACCCATATCAGTGACCCATATCATTGACCCATGGCGGCCCTCCGATGTCGGACGGTCCGCTCCGGCGGCCCGATCGGCAACTCCGGCGTGGCCGTGGCGCCACGGCGCCCGATTCGTGCAGTATGATTGCCCACCCGATTGCCACTTACCCGAGGCAACGAGATGCGCGTGCGGTCCATGCAGCGCGGAAGCTCAAACTATTTGTTCGGAACGGAGGAACGCATGTCTGATCACGATCGAAACGGTAACCCCGAGAACCAACGACGTCGTCTCCTGCAGGCGGGCCTTGGGGCAGCAGCGCTCGGCGCATTCCCGGGCGTGGCGCAACTCGCCGCACACGCGCAAGGCGCGTTCGACTGGAAGAAATTCAAGGGCGAAAAGATCGAGGTGTTCCTGGTCAAGAGCCCGCGCGGCGATCTCTTAACCAAGTACCACAAGGAATTCGAGGACATGACGGGAATTACCGTCGGGTCCGAGATGATCCCCGAGCAGCAACAGCGCCAGAAGGCGGTGATCGAATTCAACTCGGGCAATACGAGCTTCGACGTGATCGCGATCTCGTACCACGTTCAGAAGCGCCTCTTCGGCAAGAACAAATGGATGGAGGACGTTCGTCCGCTGCTTGCCGACAAGTCGCTGACCGACCCCAACCTCGATTTCGCGGACTTCTCGAAGGGCGGCATGGCCTGGGCGACGCAGGCGGATGGCCGCGTCGACAGCCTGCCGTTCAACATCGATCCGTGGGTCATCTACTACAACAAGGAACTCTTCGACGCCAAGAACCTCGCTTATCCGAAAAACTTTTCGGAACTCGTCGACGCCGCGGCAAAGCTCAACGATCCGGCGAAGGGTATTTCCGGGTTCGTCGCACGCGGCCTCAAGAACGCAAATGTTCCCGTGTGGTCGAGCTTCCTGCTCGGCTACGGCGGCACGTTTGTCGACGCAAGCGGCAAACTGACCACGGACAATGCCGCGGCGATCGATGCCGCGAAGATGTACCAGACGCTGCTGGCGAAGTACGGTCCGCAGGGCGTCGCGGGCTTCAACTGGAACGAGTCGCAGAGCCTTTTCCTGCAGGGCAAAGCGGCGATGTGGCTCGACGGCATCGGCTTCGCCCAGCCGCTCGAGGACCCGACGAAGTCGCGCATCGTCGGCAAGGTCGGCTATGGCGTTATGCCGCCCGGGCCGAAAGCACAGGTCTCCGCCATGTTCGGCGACGGCGAGGGCATCTCGTCGTTTTCGAAGAAGAAGGGACCGTCGTGGTTGTACCTGCAATGGGCGTCGAACAAGGCCAACCAGTTCCGGATGCTTCAGTCGGCCGCGGGGGCGCCGGTGCGTACGTCCGCTTACATCGCTGCGCAGACTTCTCCCGACATCAAGGCCCCGAAGCAGTGGATCGAATGCATGCTGAAGTCGACCAGCATTGCGCAGCCGGGGCTGCCGATCATCGGTCCGGTGACCGAATTCCGCGACATCTTCGGCATCGCGCTCACCAACATGATCAACGGCGCGGACCCGGCCGCGGAGCTGAAGAAAGCGACGGCCGAGTTCCAGCCGATCCTCGACAAGAGCGAAAAGGCCTAATTCGCACCGAACGCCCCGCGAAGGCCGGCCCGCTTCACGACGGGCAGAACTTGGCGGGTCGCGTGCCATCGACCGACCGCGATGTCCACGATCGTGATCCCGCCCGTGCGACGCGCGCGCTTTCTCGAGCGCCGGCGCCGCACCTATTACCTTTTCATCGTCCCTGCGCTGGTGGTCGTCGGCGCGGTGATCATCTTCCCGTGGATGTTCACGCTGTGGATGAGCGCGTTCGACTGGACCATCGGCTCAGCCGCGCACTACGTCGGTTTCGGCAATTACCAGAAGCTTGCCACCAACCAGCGGTTCATCGAATCGATCCTGCACACGTTCTACTTCACGGCGCTCGCCGTCGCCGCCCCCCTCCTTCTCGGCACGGCGGCCGCGATGATCTTCCACCGCGAGTTTCCGTTCCGCGGCCTGCTGCGCGGCGTTTTCATCATGCCGATGATGGCAACCCCCGTTGCCGTCGCGCTGGTATGGACGATGATGTTCCATCCGCAGCAGGGTGTGCTGAACTACCTGCTGTCGCTGATCGGACTTCCGCCGTCGCTGTGGGTGTACTCGCCGGCGCTCGTGATCCCGAGCCTCGTGATGGTCGAAGTGTGGCACTGGACGCCGCTCGTGATGCTGATCGTCCTGGGCGGCCTCGCCTCGCTGCCGACCGAGCCGTACGAATCCGCGCGGCTCGACGGCGCCTCGGAATGGCAGCTTTTTCGCCATATCACGCTGCCGCTGGTGGCACCGTTCATCGTCGTCGCCGCCGTCATCCGAACCATCGATGCGCTGAAGACCTTCGACACCATCTACGTGATCACCGGCGGCGGGCCGGGAACGGCCTCCGAGACGATCAACCTCTACCTCTACCTGCAGGCGTTCGCGTTCTACAACATCGGCACCGCGTCTGCGGTCGTCGTCGTTTTCTTCACGATCGTGCTCGCGCTGGCGCTCCTGCTGCTGCACGTGCGCGAGAAGACGAAATGGACGTGACCGTCGCGGTGGCACCAAGGGCGCCGGGCGGCCGTCCTCAGCCGCGTTCGAGGCGCTGGCTGCGCAGGATCGGATTCTGGCTGTCCGTCCTTGTCATCGTATCTCCGGCCGTTCTGGTCTTCCTGTGGATGCTGTCGCTGTCGCTCAAGTCCGAGATCGACAACATCACCTATCCGCCGATCTTCATTCCGAATCCGCCGACGCTCGCCAATTTCGTCTCGGTCTTCGAGCAGAATTCGATCGGCCGCTACTTTGTGAACAGCATCATCGTTTCCGGCGGAGCCACGCTGGTCGCGCTGCTGATAGGCGTACCGGCCGGGTTCGGCATCGCGCGGGTCGGCGCACAGCGCCTCGTCGTTCTGATTCTGCTCGCCCGGATGACGCCCGCGCTTTCCTACCTGATCCCGCTCTTCGCGGTCTTCCAGTTCCTGCGCCTCAACAACACGCTGACCGCACTCGTCATCACCCATCTCGTCATCACCGTGCCGATCATCGTCTACATCATGGCCGGGTATTTCGAGACGCTGCCGAAGGAGCTGGAGGAGGCGGCGTTGATCGACGGCGGCAGCGTGTGGTCCACGTTCCGCTACGTGGCGTTGCCGCTCGCGCGCCCCGGGATCATCGTCGGTACGATCCTGGCGTTCATCATGTCGTGGAACAATTTCGTCTTCGGCGCGGTGCTGGCCGGCCGCGAGACCCGCACGTTGCCGGTGGCGGTGTACAACGTGCTCACCTTCGAGCAGCTCGCCTGGGGCCCGCTCGCCGCGGCCGCGATCATCGTCACGCTGCCCGTGCTGCTGCTGACCATCGTCATCCAGAAGGAAATCGTCGTGGGGCTGACTCACGGCGGCGTCAAGGGCAGCTGACCAGCCCACGCGGAAGGATCCGAAGATCGTGCTGAAGGGCATCCACCCCCTCCTCTCGCCCGAGCTGCTTCATGCGATGGCCGCGATGGGGCACGGCGATGAGATCGCCCTCGTCGACGCCAACTTTCCGGCGGCGAGCCTCGGCCCGCAGGTCATCGAGCTCTCCGGCGCGTCGTCACCCGATGCGCTGGACGCCGTTTTGACGCTGTTCCCGCTCGACACTCGGGTCGTGCCGGCCGTGCACACGATGGCGGTCGTCGGCGATCCGGCCGCCGTGCCGGAGCCGGTGATGGACTTCGCTGCCGTCTTCACGCAGCACCGGCTCGCCGATTGCGAAATCGGCACGCTCGAGCGCCACGCCTTCTACGATCGCGCAAAGCGAGCGTTCGCGATCGTGCGTACCGGCGAAATGCGGCCCTACGGCAACATCCTGCTCGCCAAGGGCGTGGTCAATCGCTACGAGGGTTACGGCGGGACGTCGGGGCGACCCGGCCCGGAATGATCGTCGTCGTCGGATCGATCAATCTCGACCTCACCGCCGGGGTCGATCGATTCCCGCACCCGGGCGAGACGATTCCCGGAACCTCGTTCGCCGCGGTACCCGGCGGAAAAGGAGCCAATCAGGCGTTGGCCGCGCGCCGCGCCGGGGCCAAGGTCGCGATGGCAGGCGCCGTCGGGACCGACGGGTTTGCGGAAACAGCCCTTGTCGGACTCGTCGATGCAGGCGTGGATATCGCGTCGGTCGCTCGAATCGACGGTCCGAGCGGCATCGCGATGATCCAAGTCGATGCATCGGGGCAGAATTGCATCACCGTCATTGCCGGCGCGAACGGCAAGGTGCGCGCCTCGGCGATTCCGGATGCCGCGTTCGGCCCGGGAGTCACGCTCCTCATGCAGCTCGAGATTCCGCTCGCGACCGTGCAGGAGCTCGCCATCCGCGCCCGCCGACTCGCCGCGCGCGTCGTGCTGAACGCCGCGCCGGCAATCGGCCTTCCGCCTGTGCTTCGCGACGCGCTCGATGTGCTTATCGTCAACGAGCATGAAGCGGCTGCGCTCGCGATGGCCTTCGGCATGCCGGCGTCGCCCGAAGCGTTCGCCGTCGCAATCCATCGTACCCACCGGTGCGCGACGGTCGTGACGCAGGGTTCGCGCGGTGCCGTCGCCGTCGCCGACGGTAATCTGGTGAGCGTCGGCGCGCCACAAGTCGAGGTTGTCGACACGACCGGGGCCGGCGATGCGTTCGTCGGGGCGCTGGTGGCCGCGCTCGATCGCGGCACCCCATGGCCGCGTGCGCTCGCCGAGGGTGTCGCCGCGGGGTCGCTCGCCTGCCAGCGCTCCGGCGCCCAGGCTGCGCTTCCGGACGCGTCCGCGATCGCGGGCCTGGCAAGCACCGTGGAACCGCGCGTCGCTTGCCGGGCGTTGGACTAGCAGGTCCTAGCGGCTCAGGTGCGCCTTGCGCCGTCGCACCGTTCCCGCTGTCGGACGCACTCGAACAGGACCACGGCCGCGGCCGCCGCAGCGTTCAATGACTCGACTTCTCCGCGCATCGGGATCGACACCCGAATCGTCGCCAGCGCGAGCAGCGACGGCGAAACCCCGGCGCCCTCGTTTCCGATGCACAGTGCGATCGGTGCGTCCAGTGGCGTCGCATACAGGTCGATGCCGCCCGTTGCCACCGTCGCGACCACGTTGCCACCCGCCTGCCGATACGCCATCGCCCATTCGGGGAGTTCGACGTCCTCGTGTATGTCGACGCAGAAGTGGGCACCCTGCCCTGCGCGAAGTACCTTGGGGGACCACGCGAACGCGCAGCGTTTCGACATCAGGACGCGTTCGACGCCGGCGGCGGCCGCCGAACGCAGCATCGAACCGACGTTGCCCGGGTCCTGGACGTCGTCCAGCAACAGGCAGAAACCGGTCGGCGCCGGCACACCCGCGACCGGTGGCGCGACAACCGCCATGACACCGACGCCCGCGGGCAGCGTTGCCAGCTCGCCGAGGAGGGCCGCGGGAACGATCATCGTTCGGTCCGACAGCCGCTCGGCCAGCGAGCGCACCGCCGGCCGCGTTAGCGCTTCTTCGCTGACAATCAGCGTATCCGGAGCACCGTAACGGGCCGCGAAGACGTCGACGACGTGCTCACCTTCAAGCACGCATCGGCCCGCCTTGCGCCGATCGCGCGACGAAGCGACGAGCCTTGCCGCTTCCTTCAGCCTCGGATTGTTGCGCGAAGTGATCCGTTGCACGGTGCGCTGCGCAGGCCGGGATTGCTTTTGACGGTCGCGGTCGGCCCGCGGACCCTCGAGGTCAGCGCTTGTCGCCCGACGGGGCCGCCGGCCGGATCGGCATGCTAGTCGGCGCAGCCGGCGTTGGCGCCGCGGGCGGCGGTGCGTCGACGCGCTGCGGCGACGGCTGTTGGAGCTGGAAGAAGACTTCGTCCTGCTTCACCATGCCGAGCTCCGAACGGGCGCGCTCCTCGATCGCTTCGAACCCACTCTTCAAGTCGCGGACATCGGCGTCGAGCGCGTCGTTGCGGGCCTTGAGCTTCGCGTTGCCGTCCTGCCGGGCGACGAGCCGGCGATCGAGCTCGCGCACCTGCAGCCAGCCCCCCTTGCCGAGCCACATCGGATACTGCAGGGCGGCGATCAGCGCGACGAACGCGAGGGCGAGCCAGCGCAAGTGGGGCTATTTCAGCTGGAAGAAGGCGTCGCGGCCGGGATAGCTGGCGGCTTCACCGAGATCCTCCTCGATGCGCAGCAGCTGGTTGTATTTCGCGATCCGGTCCGAGCGTGACAATGAGCCCGTCTTGATCTGCCCGGCATTGGTGGCGACCGCGATGTCGGCGATCATGCTGTCCTCGGTCTCGCCCGAGCGATGGGAGATGACCGCCGTATAGCCGGCCCGGTTCGCCATCGTGACCGCCGCGAATGTTTCCGACAGCGTGCCGATCTGGTTGATCTTGATCAGGATCGAGTTTGCGACGCCCTTCGCGATCCCCTGCTTCAGGATCTTCGTGTTGGTGACGAACACGTCGTCGCCGACGAGCTGCACCTTCTTGCCGAGACGATCGGTGAGGAGCTTCCAGCCCTCCCAATCGTGCTCGGACATGCCGTCCTCGATGCTGATGATCGGGTACTTGTCGCACCAGGTCGCGAGCGTGTCGACCATCTGCGAACGCGTCAGCTTGATGCCTTCGGACGAGAGGTTGTATACGCCGTCCACGTAATACTCGCTGGCCGCGCAGTCCAGCGCCAGCGCAATGTCGGTGCCGGCGACGTAGCCCGCCTTGTCGATCGCCTCCATCAGGAGCTCGAGCGCCGATTCGTTGCTCGGAAGGTTCGGCGCAAAGCCGCCCTCGTCGCCGACGGTCGTCGGCATTCCGCGCGCGTCGATGATCTTTTTCAGCGTGTGGAACACCTCGACACCGTAGCGCAGCGCCTCGCGGAACGACGGCGCGCCGAGCGGCACCAGCATGAACTCCTGCAGATCGACCTTGTTGTTCGCGTGCGCGCCGCCGTTGATCACGTTCATCAACGGCACGGGCAGCTGCATCTGTCCCGCCCCGCCGAGATAGCGATAGAGCGGCAGAGACGATTCGTCCGCGGCCGCCTTCGCCACCGCGCAGGAAACCGCGAGCATCGCGTTGGCGCCGAGCCGCGACTTGTTCTCGGTACCGTCGAGCTCGATCATCGTCTTGTCGATGAACGCCTGTTCGCTGGCGTCGAGGCCCAGGATCGCCTCGCAGATCTCGGTGTTGACGTTGTCGACCGCGCGCAGCACGCCCTTGCCGAAATAACGCGCCTCGTCACCGTCGCGCAGTTCGATCGCCTCCTTCGAGCCGGTCGACGCGCCCGACGGAACAGCGGCGCGCCCGGAAACACCGGACTCGAGCACCACATCGGCCTCGATGGTGGGATTGCCGCGGGAATCGAGAATTTCGCGGGCGATGACATCGACGATGGCGCTCATGATTTCTTCCTCAACCTGTCTGTCGTTTTTATCGGGTGGTCGCCGGATCGGTCGCCAACTTCCCAAGGCGCGATTGGCGTGGCGCCGGTTGTCGCGATGCGACCATCCTGTCTTCCGGAAATCCGGAGCGCTTCACCGTCGCGTCGAGCTCCATCAGCGTCTCCAGCAGCTCGCGCATCAGGTCGAGCGGCCATGCGTTCGGGCCGTCGGAAAGGGCCTTTTCGGGCTCCGGGTGCGTTTCCATGAATACGCCGGCGACGCCTCCCGCCACGGCCGCGCGCGCGAGCACGGGAACGAACTCGCGCTGGCCGCCGCTGCAAGTACCCTGCCCGCCGGGAAGCTGCACCGAATGCGTCGCGTCGAATACGACCGGGCAGCCGGTCTCGCGCATGATCGCGACGCTGCGCATGTCGGACACGAGGTTGTTGTACCCGAACGAGACGCCGCGCTCGCAGACCATGATGTTGTCGGCTCCGCTTGCGGCTTTTGCCTTGGCGACGACCTGTTTCATGTCGCCGGGGGCAAGAAACTGCCCCTTTTTGATGTTGACCGGCTTGCCCGCGCGGGCGACCGCGCGAATGAAGTCCGTCTGCCGGCAAAGGAACGCGGGCGTCTGCAACACGTCGACGACCGACGCGACTTCCGCTACGTCCGCCTCGGCGTGCACGTCGGTCAGAACAGGGACGCCGATCTGGCGCTTCACCTCGGCGAGAATGCGCAGCCCCTCGTCCCTTCCCGGACCGCGGAACGACGCGCCGGAACTGCGGTTTGCCTTGTCGTACGACGACTTGAAGATGAACGGCATGCGAAGGCTCGCGCAGATGTCCCGCAGCGCTCCGGCGACGTCGATCTGCAGTTGCTCCGATTCGACGACGCAGGGTCCGGCAATGAGGAACAACGGCCGGTCGAGCCCGACGTCGAAATTGCAGAGCTTCATCTGAGCACAGATCAGATCGACGCGACGAGTTCGGCGACCGCGTCGCGGCTGCCGCTCCCGGGTGCTCGCCGCTGCCGTTCGAGCGCCGCGCGCACGAACCCGATGAACAGCGGATGGCCACGACGCGGATTGGAAGTGAACTCGGGGTGGAACTGGCAACCGAAAAACCACGGATGCTGGGGCAATTCGATCATTTCGCAGAGGTCGCCGGCGCTCACGCTGTGGGCGCGCGCCCCGACGGACAGGCCAGCCGCTTCGAGCCGCGGCAGGTAATGGTTGTTCACCTCGTAGCGATGGCGGTGCCGCTCGGCGACCGTGGTCGTCCCATAGATGCGATGCGCGAGCGAGCCTGGCACGACGTCGCAGGGCTGGCCGCCGAGCCGCATCGTGCCGCCCATGTCCGAATCCACGGCGCGTCGCTCGATCGATCCGTCGCGATTCTGCCACTCGGTGATGAGCGCGACGACCGGATGCGGCGTATCGGCGTCGAACTCCGTGCTGTTGGCGCCCTCGAGACCCGTCATGTGCCGCGCGTACTCGATCACGGCGAGCTGCATGCCGAGGCAGATGCCGAGATACGGTATTCCACTTTCGCGTGCGTATCGGATCGCCTTGATCTTGCCTTCGACGCCGCGTTTGCCGAATCCGCCTGGGACCAGGATCGCGTCCATCGCGGCGAGGCATTCGATGCCGTCGCGCTCCACCGCCTCGGAATCGACGTAGTGGATGTGCACCTTGCTCCGCGTGTGGATGCCGGCGTGAATCAGCGCTTCGGATAGCGACTTGTACGACTCGGTCAGGTCGACGTACTTTCCGACCATCGCGATGTGCACCGCATGCTCCGGATGCTCGAGCGCGTCGACGAGCCGGTTCCAGACCGACAGATCGGTCGGCGGCGGGTCCATCTGCAGCTTCTTGCAGACGATCGCGTCGAGTCCTTCGGCGTGCAATGCGCCGGGGATCTTGTAGATCGAATCGGTGTCGAGCGCCGGGATCACCGCCTCGGCCGTGACGTTGGTGAACAGCGCGATCTTGCGACGATCGCTGTCCGCCAGCGGCCGATCGGCGCGACACAGGACGACGTCGGGCTGGATGCCGATCTCGCGCAACTCCTTCACCGAGTGCTGCGTGGGTTTGGTCTTCATCTCGCCGGCCGCCGCGATGTACGGCACCAGCGTCAGGTGGATGTAGCAGACGTTGTCGCGGCCGAGCGTGATGCCCATCTGCCGGATCGCTTCGAGAAACGGCAGCGACTCGATGTCGCCGACCGTGCCGCCGACCTCGACCACCGCGACTTCGGCGTCGCCGGCACCTGCCAGGATCCAGCTCTTGATCTCGTCGGTGATGTGCGGGATGACCTGGACCGTGCCGCCGAGGTAATCGCCGCGGCGCTCCTTGCGGATCACGCTTTCGTAGATCTGGCCGGTGGTAAAATTGTTGCGCCGGCTCATCTTCACGTCGGTGAAGCGCTCGTAGTGGCCGAGGTCGAGGTCGGTCTCGGCGCCGTCCTCGGTGACGAACACCTCGCCGTGCTGGAACGGACTCATCGTTCCAGGATCGACGTTGATGTACGGGTCGAGCTTTAAGTGGGTGACGCGGACGCCGCGGGAAGCGAGGATCGCGGCCAGGGAGGCGGCGGCGATGCCCTTCCCCAGTGAGGAAACGACGCCGCCGGTCACGAAGACGAACTTGGGCATGTGCGACAAGTCCCGGAAATCCGCATTCTACAGGACGCGTCCCCGGCAAACAACGAGAAATCGTGCTCGGTCGGGTGTGCATGCCCATGCGCCGGAACCGCACAGGCCCCGGTCAGCGACCGCGGTACCCGGCAGTGCCCCGGTGGTCAGCCGTTGGCGCTCAGCGCAGCGGTGAGGCGCGCGACGACCGAATCGCGCCCAAGCACCGCCAGCACCGCATCGATCGCCGGCGTCTCGCGCGTGCCGCAGACGAGGATGCGCATCGCCATCATCACCTGGCCAGGTTTGAGGCCGTGGGACCCGGCGGCGACCTTCATCGCGGCGCCGAGCGCCTCGCGCGTCCAGTCGAGGCCCGGGAGCTTGGTCGCGAGTTCGGTCAACGCGGCGCGCACTGTGCCGCCGACATTCTCGGCGACAAGTTCCGGCTTCGGGTGCAGCACCGCATAGAAATAATGCGCCGCGTCGGCCATTTCGGCGAGTGTGGAGACGCGATCGCGGAGCAGCAGGGCGACAGCGCCGGGTGCCGGTCCGGCAGCAGGATCGAGTCCCGCACGCTCTAGATACGGCCTCAGTAGATCGCCGAGCGCCTCGTCAGGCAGGCGCTTCATGTGTTCGTGATTCACCCACTTCAGCTTGTCGGCGTTGAATCGCGACGGCGCGGGACTGATCGCGTCGAGATCGAACCAGCCGACGAACTCCTCGCGCCCGAAAATTTCGGCGTCACCGTGCCCCCAGCCGAGGCGCGCGAGGAAGTTGACCATCGCGTCGGGCAGGTATCCCGCCTCGGCGTATTGCATCACGCTGACGGCGCCATGCCGCTTGGAGAGCTTCTGGCCATCCTCGCCCAGCACCGTCGGCACATGGGCGTAAACCGGCGGTTCGGCGCCGAGCGACCGGAGGATGTTGATCTGGCGCGGCGTGTTATTGACGTGGTCGTCGCCACGCACGACGTGCGTGATCCGCATGTCGATATCGTCGACGACGACGCAGAAGTTGTACGTCGGCGTGCCGTCCGGACGCGCGATGACGAGATCGTCGAGCTCGGCGTTGGCGATTTCGATGCGGCCCTTCACCCGGTCGTCCCAAACGACGGTGCCCTCCAGCGGATTCTTGAAGCGAATCACCGGGGCCACGCCTTCGGGCAGCGTTTTCCCCGCCGCGTTCTCGGGCCGCCAGCGCCCGTCGTAACGCGGCTTTTCGCCGCGGGCCATCTGCGCGGCGCGCAGCGCTTCCAGTTCGGCGGGCGGCATGTAGCAGCGGTAGGCGAGCCCGCGCTCGACCATCTCTTGGAGCACGGCGCGATACCGATCCATTCGCTGCATCTGGTAGAACGGGCCCTCGTCGTAGTCGAGTCCGAGCCAGGCCATCGCGTCCAGGATGGCCTGGACCGCCTCGGGCGTCGAGCGCAGGACGTCGGTATCCTCGATGCGCAGGATGAAGGTGCCCGCATGCCGACGCGCGTACGCCCACGCAAACAGCGCCGTGCGCGCGCCGCCCAGATGAAGGAATCCGGTCGGGCTGGGCGCAAAGCGGGTGCGGACCGCCGTCATGGCTGCCAGCGCAGATCGAGCGTGGTCGGCGTCGCCGGATTGGGCCGCTCGTCGGCGACCTTCATTTCGCCTGGCGTGTGCCCATGCGGCCAGAAACGCGCATGGCGCCGGGCTTCCGCCTCGTTGGCGTTGACGGGGAACGTGTCGTAGTTGCGTCCGCCCGGATGGGCGACGTGGTAGGTGCAACCGCCGAGCGCGCGCTCGGCCCAGGTATCGACGAGGTCGAACACCAGCGGCGCCTGGACCGGAATCGTCGGGTGCAGTGCCGAAGGCGGGCTCCACGCGCGAAACCGCACGCCCGCAACAAATTCACCCGGAACGCCGGTCGGCGCCAACGGCAGTGCGCGAGCGTTGCACGCGACGCGATGACGGTCGCCGGTCATCCCGGTCACCTTGACCTGCAACCGTTCGACCGACGAGTCGACATAGCGCGCCGTCCCGGTGCCGCTGACCTCCTCGCCCAGAACGTGCCACGGCTCGATGGCCTGCCGCAATTCGATCGTTACGCCACCGTAGTCCACGGTGCCGAAGCGCGGGAAACGGAATTCGATGAAAGGGGCAAACCACTCGGACTTGAACGGATACCCGAACGCCTCGAGATCGGCGATGACGTCGGCCACATCGGCAGCGACGAAGTGCGGCAGCAGCCAGCGATCGTGCAGCGCCGTCCCCCAGCGGATGAGTCGCGCGCGGTACGGCTTCTGCCAGAAGCGCGTGACCAGCGCGCGCAACAACAGCATCTGGACGGCGCTCATCCGAGCGTGAGGCGGCATCTCGAACCCGCGGAACTCGAGCAGCCCGAGCCGTCCTGTCGGACCGTCCGGCGAATAGAGCTTGTCGATCGAGAACTCGGCGCGATGCGTATTGCCGGTGAGATCGGTCAGCAGGTGGCGCAGCAGGCGATCGACGAGCCACGGCTTGGCCGATTCCGCGCCGGGCGGATGCGCCGCGTTCATCTGCTGGAACGCGATCTCGAGCTCGTACAGCTTGTCGTCGCGCGCCTCGTCGACGCGCGGTGCCTGGCTCGTCGGCCCGATGAACGTTCCCGAGAACAGGTACGAAAGCGCCGGATGGTTCTGCCAATACGTGACGAGGCTTTGCAGCAGGTCGGGGCGGCGCAGGAGTGGGCTGTCGGCAGCCGTCGCTCCGCCGAGGGTCACGTGGTTGCCGCCGCCGGTGCCGGTATGCCGACCGTCGAGCATGAATTTCTCGGTGCCCAGGCGCGATTGCCGGGCCTCCTCGTACAGCGTCTGCGTCGTCGCGATCAATTCGTTCCACGACGCGGCCGGATGGATGTTCACTTCGATGACGCCAGGGTCGGGCGTGACGTTCAGCACCCGGATGCGCGGGTCGCGCGGCGGCGTGTAGCCTTCGATCGCGACAGGCGTTTTCACCGACTTCGCCGCGCCTTCCACGGCGCCCAGCAGTGCGACGTAGTCCTCGAGACGCATCAACGGCGGCATGAACACGTACAGGTGCCCGTTACGCACCTGCACGCACAGCGCCGTCCTGATCACATTCTTGGCCGCGACCTTCTCATCGACCTTGCCGCGATTCGCGAGCACGACCGCCGGTGTTGCGCCCTCCGGCAGGTCGCCGCGCGGCGCGAACGGATCGACAGCCCGTTCCGGATCAGCATCGGCCGGCAGGACCGCGGGCAGCGATTCGAGCGGCAGCCGAAGTCCGAGAGGCGAATCTCCAGGCAGCGCATAAAGCCGCTCGCGCCGCAGGGGCCACGGGCTGCTGCGCCAGGTGGCAACCGACTCGCCTTCGCGCAGGAGCGCGCGCAGCGGGAGCACGAAACCGGCTGGCTGATCGAGGCCCTGCTGCAGAAGTCGCGCAAGGCGCGCCCGCTCGTTCGGCTGCGTGAGGTCGGCCTGAAGCGGATCGATATTGGGCGGCAGCGCCGATTCATCGATAAGCAACTTCGGGACATCCTCGTAGGCGGTGATCACGAACGCCGAGTCGACGCCGAGCGCAGTCGCAAGCGCCGTCGCGAATTGGCGCCCGGTCGCGATGTCGGTCTTGCCCGCCGTACGGCCGTCGGCGAACAGCGTCGGGTCGCGCCACAATGGCTTGCCGTCGGTGCGCCAATAGACGCCGAGCGCCCATCGCGGCAACGGTTCGCCCGGGTACCATTTGCCCTGCCCCATGTGCAGGAAGCCGCCCTTCGCAAAGGTGCCGGCGAGGCGGTGGAGCAGCGTTTCGGCGAGCGAGTGCTTCTTGGGCGACGAGGCCGCGTAGTTCCATTCGGGCCCGTCCATGTCGTCGACCGAGACGAAGGTCGGTTCGCCGCCCTGCGTCAACCGGACGTCGTGCTTCGCCAGGTCGGCATCGACGCGAGCGCCGAGTTCGCCGATCGCCGTCCATTGGGCTTCGGTATAGGGTTTGGTGACGCGAGGGTCCTCGTGGACGCGATCCACGGTCATCGCAAACGAGAATTCGACCTTGCATGGGTCGGTGAATCCGATCACCGGCGCGGCATTGCCGGGGTCGGCCGTGCACGCGAGCGGCAGATGCCCCTCCCCCGCAAGGAGGCCCGACGTCGGATCGAATCCGATCCAGCCGGCGCCCGGCAGGAAGCATTCGGCCCACGCGTGGAGGTCGGTGAAATCGCGTACCGGTCCAGACGGCCCGTCGAGCGGCTTCACGTCGGCGACGAGCTGGATCAGGTAGCCCGAAGCGAATCGCGCAGCGATGCCGAGATGGCGCAGGATCTGCACCAGCAGCCAGCCCGAGTCGCGGCATGAGCCGCGTCCGCGCTCCAGCGTATCTTCGGGCGCCTGCACGCCCGGCTCCATGCGCACCAGATAGTTGATCTCGGACTGGAGCAGCTGGTTGAGGCGAACCAGCATGTCGACGCACTTTTCGCCGGGCGCGACCCCCGCGCGGAAGCGCTCGATCCAGGCTTTGAGGCGCGGCCCCGGTGGCGCCGTCTCAAGGAACGGGATCAGCTCCTTGGCGAGCGCCGGCGCGTAGACGAACGGAAAGTGCTCGGCATACGGCTCGACGAAGAAATCGAAAGGATTGGTCACCGTCATGTCGGCGACGAGGTCGACGACGATGTCGAGGACCTCGGTCGGCGCGGTGAAAACAAGCCGCGCAACCCAGTTTCCGTACGGGTCCTGCTGCCAGTTCAGGAAATACTTGTCCGGCGCGACGTTCAGCGAATAGCCGAGGACCGGGGTCCGGCAGTGCGGCGCCGGGCGCAGCCGGATCTCATGCGGCGAGAGATTTACGCTCCGGTCGAAGCGATAGGTGGTGCGGTGCTGCAGCGCGACGCGGGTGGCCATCGTGGAGCGCCGGCTACTGCCAGTCCGGGGCGGGAAGCTCCGCGAACACCCGGCGCAGGCCGGCGCCCCACTGGGCGTGGACCATCTGGAAGTACGGATCCGTCTCCTCGATCCGGCGCTGCAACCGGATGCGCAGCGCGTTCGCCTCGTACACCACGAGGTCGATCGGCAGGCCGACCGAGATATTGGAACGCATCGTCGAGTCGAACGACACGATCGTGCATTTCGTCGCGTCGACGAGCGACGTGTCGCGCTCCAGCACCCGGTCGAGGACCGGCTTGCCGTACTTGCTTTCGCCAATCTGGAAATAGCAGGTTTCCGGCGTCGCCTCGATGAAATTGCCTTCGCTGTAGACGTCGAACAGGCGCGGGACCTCGCCGCGGATCTGCCCGCCGACGATGAAGTTGGCGCTGGAGTCGATGTTGTTCTGCGCGAGATAGGGGCCGTCGCGCGTCTTCACCTCCCGCAGCACGTCGCCCAGCAGGCGCGCGACGTCGAACATCGACAACGCGTTCCACAGATTGAGCTCCGCGTCGCCGGTGCGCGCGCGCTGCTCGAGTGTGTTGATCGCGCTCTGGGTGATCGACAGGTTGCCGGACGACAGCATCACGATCACGCGGTCGCCTTCGCGGACAAACGTGCGCATCTTCGAGAAGCGCGAAATCTGGTCGACACCTGCGTTGGTGCGGGAATCCGAGGCAAAGATCATTCCCGCGTCGAGGGACATCGCGACACAATAGGTCATCGTGGGAAGCGAAAGCGAAAGGGCCTCATTCTACCCAATTCGCGGGAGCTAATAGGAAGGCACAAGGAAACTGCGGCTGATGTCGTCTCCGAGCAGCGAGATCCGCTCGAGAAAGTCCATCAGGTACTCGTGCAGCCCGAACCGGATGATTTCGTCGGCCTTGCCGAAGTGGAGTTTGGCGTGCAGTTCGCCTGCGACCCGCTCGATCTCGTGCGTGTTGTTGTCGCAGAGCCGCTCCAGCGTTTCGTAGATGAAATTCATGCACGCGTGCAGAGAACGGGGCATGTCGTCGCGCAGGATCAGGAGCTCGGCGACACGCCGCGGCGTGATCACATCGCTGTAGATCTTGCGGTACGACTCGAATCCGGACACCGAACGCAGCAGCGCGCCCCATTGATAGTAGTCGACCGCACCGCCGACGTCGGCCGCGCTGGGCAGCAGCGTATGGTATTTGACGTCGAGGATGCGCGCCGTGTTGTCGGCGCGCTCCAGGTGCGTGCCAAGGCGGATGAAATGGTAGGCCTCGTCGCGCAGCATCGTCCCGAACGTCACGCCGCGGAAGAGGTGCGAGCGCATCTTCACCCATTCGAGGAACTCGGAAACACCGCGGCTTTCGATCCATGCGTAGTCGTAGCCGCGCACCTCGAGCCACGACGAATTCAGGTCCTCGTACATCTCGGAGGTGATCGCGCCGCGCACCGAACGTGCCGACTCGCGCGCCGCCCGAAGGCAGCAGAAGATCGACGATGGGTTGCGCGCGTCGAAGATCATGAATCGCAGCACGTTTTCGGCGGAGAGCTCGCCGAAATGCTCGTAGTACTCGGTCGCGATCCCCGACGTGACGAGCGGCACGGCCCATGGCTCGGCCCACGCGAGGCCGGGCTTGATCATGTCGTACGGGAGCAGCGACATACGGTACGTGACGTCGAGCATGCGCGCGGTGTTTTCGGCCCGCTCGATGTGGCGGGCCATCCAGAAGAGTTCGTTGGCGGTTCGGCAGAGCATGGGCATCCCTCAGGTGGCAAGCACCCAGGTGTCCTTGGTGCCGCCGCCCTGCGACGAATTGACGACGAGCGATCCCTCGCGCAGCGCGACGCGCGTAAGTCCCCCCGGCACCAGGCTGACGGTCTTGCCCGACAGCACGTACGGCCGCAGATCGACGTGGCGCGGGGCGAGGCCTGACTCGACGAACGTCGGGCACGTCGACAACGCGAGGGTCGGCTGCGCGATGTACTTGTCGGGCGACGCCACGATCCTCGCCCGGAACGCCTCGCACTCGGCGTCGGTCGCCGTCGGACCGATCAGCATCCCGTAGCCACCCGCGCCGTGCGTTTCCTTGACGACGAGCTCCTTCAGGTTGGCGAGTGTGTAGGACAGATCCTCCTTCTTGTGCAGCAGGTACGTCGGCACATTGGCGAGCACCGGCTCCTCGGACAGGTAGAAGCGGATCATGTCCGGCACGTACGGATAGATCGACTTGTCGTCGGCCACTCCCGTGCCGATCGCATTGGCGAGCGTCACCCGCCCCGCACGGTACGCGGCGAAGAGCCCCGGGACCCCGAGCATCGAATCCGGCCGGAACGCCCGGGGGTCGAGGAAATCGTCGTCGACCCGCCGGTAGATCACGTGCACGCGCTGCGGCCCGCGCGTCGTGCGCATGTAGACCGTGTCGTTCTGGACGAAGAGGTCCTGCCCTTCGACGAGTTCGACGCCCATCTGCTGCGCCAGAAATGCGTGCTCGAAATACGCGGAGTTGTGGGCGCCCGGCGTGAGTACCGCAACCGTCGGGCGCTCCTCGCCCGCCGGCGCGAGCCCGTAGAGGTTCGCGAGCAGGACATCCGGATAGTGCTGGACGGGCCGGATGCGCTGCGTCGAAAAGAGCTCCGGGAAGAGCCGCATCATCATTTTGCGGTTTTCCAGCATGTACGAGACGCCCGACGGAACACGGAGGTTGTCCTCGAGCACGTAGAACTCGCCGGCGCCGGCACGTACGACGTCGACGCCGGCGATGTGAGCGTAGGTTCCGCCGGGGACTTCCATCCCCTGCATTTCGCGCCGGTACTGCGTGTTGGCGAGCACGCGTTCGGTCGGCACCACGCCGGCCTTCAGGATCGCCTGGTCGTGGTAGATGTCCTTGAGAAACGCGTTCAATGCCTGCACGCGCTGCTTGAGGCCGCGGTCGAGCACCTTCCATTCGTCCGCCGCGATGATCCGGGGCACGAGATCAAACGGGATGAGCCGCTCCGTTCCGGAATCCTCGCCGTACACCGCGAACGTGATCCCGACGCGATGAAACGCCCGCTCGGCCTCGTCACGTTTCTGGGCGATCCGGTCCTGCGGCGTCCGGTCCAACCACCCGGCAAAAGCACGGTACGCCGGCCGGATGCCGCCTTCCGAGGTGCGCATTTCGTCGTAGGGTGAGGGGGACACTAATTATTTCTCGGGTCGCGCCGTGGGCTGCCCCAAGGCGTGCAAAAGGCGGGCCAAACTGGAAATCGCCTGTTGCGCCGTAAGCTTACGGTCTTATCCACAGGATGAGCGTCTCCCGGCGCCCCAGACCAGGGCGAAACGCGCACCAACTCGGGGCTTTTTTTGTCCATGACAAACATTGACAAATTGACACACGCGGTTTGACCCCCGTCGAAGGGCCATGGTTAAATCGCGGCTCCTGTCTGGGTTCGCGGGGCGGTTAGCTCAGCGGTAGAGCACTGCCTTCACACGGCAGGGGTCGCTGGTTCGATCCCAGTATCGCCCACCATAGAACCAAGGGGTTACGCGCAAGTGTAACCCCTCTTTTTTTGGACGCGATTCGCGGACCTCACAGCGTTCCGATTCGTCCGTTGCAACTGCGGCTGCGCCTGTCGAAACGACGTCCTGAACGGGCGTGGGCCCGGTTGCGCGACAGCTGCGTGACCGCGTACCGTGCATAGTGCTCGACGGCGTTGCCGATTCTTTAGGCCGGCAGCGTCCAGAACGCGTCGTTCGCGCAAACACCCGCAACGGCTTGTGCGGCGGCTTCCAGAAGCAGCTGGCCCTTTTCCGCCGTTGCGGTGCGCGGATCGCCGATGGCGCCGTGGCTGGTTCGCACCTTGAACGATCGCCAGCGATGTACCGCGTCGCTGCCCGCAACCTCGACGAGTTCGGGCGCCGTCGGGCCGACGGCGCCGCTCGCGCGGCTCATGTCGACCAGATCAGGGGCCAATGCAAGCAGCATCGACGTCTCCGCCTCGCAGGCGTGACGCACCGTCGTCTGCCGCTCGAGAATCCGGGCGAAATCGTCCTTGGCCAGGAGCCAGTAGGTGGTCGTCGCAATCGGTGCCTCGAGCTCGACCGCCAATTCGTTGACGGCGACGTTCAGAGCCATGATGTTGCCGCCGTGGCCGTTGAGGATCAGTATCCGCCGAAACCCGTCGCGAACCATCGACCGGCAAAGACATTGCAACAGTGTGAAAAAGGCGTGGAAGTCGAGTGACAGCGTACCGCCCAGACTCATGTGGTGCTCGGCGAGTCCGCTCCAGACGGTGGGTGCGACGACGATTGGCGTCGTTGCGGCGATCTTCCTTGCCGCGCGCCGGGCGATCTCGCCGGCGAGCAACGCGTCGACCTGGGTTGGCAGGTGCGGACCGTGCTGCTCGGTCGAGCCGACCGGCAGGATCACCACAGCGTTGCGTGCGGCCAGCGCGTTGATTTCCGCCGCCTTCAGCCGCCACCATTCGACTTCGGTCATCACGTCCTCCTTGTACTGCCCTCGCGCTCCAGCAACCGTTCCAGGAAGGCGCGGGTTCTGGGTTCTGCGGGCTCGGCGAAAATCCGATCGGGCGGCGCGCGTTCGACGATGACGCCGCGGTCCATGAAGATCACGTCATCGGCGACATCGCGGGCGAAGCCCATCTCGTGCGTCACGACCAGCATCGTCATACCGCGTTCGACCAGGCCGCGCATCGTCTTCAGCACCTCGCCGACAAGCTCCGGATCGAGGGCCGAGGTGACCTCGTCGAACAGCATGACCCGCGGACGCATCGCGAGCGCGCGCGCGATCGCCGCCCGTTGCTGTTGCCCTCCCGAGAGCCGCGAAGGATAAGCGTCGCGCTTGTCCTCGAGACCCACGCGCGTCAAGAGCTCGATCGCCAGGCCCTCGGCCTCGGCGGCGGGTACGCCCATCACCCGGCGCGGGGCGAGCGTGACGTTCTCCATGACCGTCAGGTGGGGAAACAGATTGAAGCTTTGGAACACCATGCCGATGTCGTGGCGCAGCGCGCGCAAAGTGGCGGTATCGGGGAGTGGCCCGATATCCTCGCTGCCGCGCGACACGAGCTTTCCATCGATCAGGATTCGGCCGCTCTGGATCTCCTCCAGTCGGGCGAGGCAGCGCAGCAGTGTGCTCTTGCCTGAACCGCTGGGGCCGATAACGACCAGTACCTGCCCTGTTGCGACGGCGAGATCGACGCGATCCAGCACCGTATCCGCGCCATAGCGTTTGGTCAGCTGTTCCAGGACGATCAGCGGGTCCGCCATTTAGGCACGGTCAGCGGCAAAGCGCCGCTCGACGGCATGGAAGGCGAGCGCGATCGGATAGGTCAGAACGAAATAGGCAATGGCGACAATGGTGAGAGTCTCCACCGGACGAAACGTTTCGTTGGCCACGAGCTGGCCGACGCGCAAGAGCTCGGGCGTGCCGATGGCGGACGCCAGCGCCGTGCCCTTGATGAGGTAGATGACCGTGGTACTGGTCGGCGGCAACACCTTTCGCGCGGCTTGCGGCAGGATGACGAAGCGCAACGTATCGAACCCACTGAGGCCGAGTACCCGCGCCGCCTGCCATTGGGTACGGTCGACGCCGGCGATGCCGGCGCGGAAAATCTCTGCGAAGAACGCCGCAATGTTGAGGCCGAGGGCGACCGCCGCGGCCCCGAACGCACCCAGGTCCACACCGAAAACGCTGGGCAGCCCATAGTACAGCCAGACGATCTGGACCAGGGGCGGGGTCGTGCGAAAGAACTCGATGTAGACGTAGGCCGGCCAATCCAGCGCCTTCTGCCGCGAAAGGCGCGCCAGCGCGAGCGCGAGCCCGAGCACGAGGCCCAGAGTCACGCTCGTAAGGCTCAACCAAAGCGTCAGCCAGGCGCCGTTGATAAGGTCGGGCAGGTACTCGAGGATCCTGCCGAACTGGAAGTCGCCCACGGCGTCGAACTTTGGAGTCTAGTTGGCCGCCTTGATCTGCGCCTCGGTCATGTACTGCTTGGTCAGCGCGTCGAGCTGTCCGGATTCGCGCAGCTTCCTGACGAAGTCGTCGATGTACGCGCCCATCTTCTTGTCGCCCTTCAGGTAGGCGTAGCCGACCTTGCAGGCGCGCACGTCCAATGGCTTGTTGTGGCCGGGAACGATGCGCAGCTTGTCGCCGAACGACGCCAGCGCAACCGTGGTCTGGATGGGAGTATCGAGCACCACGGCGTCGGCGCGACCGGCCACGACCTCCTGGATCAGGTCGGCCGACGTCGATTGACCGAAGCCTTTGAGCGTCGCTTTGGGCGCAACTTCCTTGGCCACGGACTCGGACCACGATCCGCTCGGCACCGCGAAGATGACCTCGGGGCGATTGAACGACTCGACCGTCGTCAGTCCCTTCGGGTTGCTGGCGAGCGTCGTCAAGGTCGCGCCGATCGTGATGTAGCTCTCGCTGAAATCGACGACCTCCTTGCGTTTGTCGGTGATGCATATGGCCGGGACGATGTCCCATTTCTTGGCCTCAATCCCGGCAACGGCCGTCGCCCATTCGGAATTGATGATGTTCAGCTTCACTTTCAGGTCGGCAGCCATGCGCTTCATGATTTCGACATCGATACCGACGTATTCCCCGCTCGGTCGCGGGGATATCAGCGGCCGGTACAGCACGCCGGCCACTCTCAACTCGCCGCGCTGCTTGATGTCGTCCAGCACGCTTTGCGCGACCGCCATGGAAGGCGAGACCGACGCCAGCAGAAACGCGGCGGCGCCTGCGACAAACGTCATTCTCATCATGATTCGTTACTCCTTGTCATGCGGGTCGGATAACCCGCGGTTGCCGGCGCCTGGGTGCTTCGATGCCAGGCATCTAATCGCTGCGGAAAGCCAGGCTGCTTCGGCGCTCGAGCGCGGCGGCCACCAGCACCAGCGGCCAGGTCAGAACGAAATAGATCAACGCGACGAGCGTCAGGACCTCGATCGGCCGAAAGTTCTGCGAGGCGAGGATCCAGCCGCGGTTCATGATCTCGGGCAAGGCGATCACCGCGGCGAGCGAGGATTGCTTCAGCAGGCTGACCAGCGTGTTGCAGGACGGAGCCAGGATGAGGCGCAGCGTTTGAGGCAGAACGATGCACCAGAGGCGCTGCAAGGCCGAAAGCCCGAGCATCTGACCCGCATCCCATTGCCCGCGTGGCACCGCCAGAATCCCGCCGCGAAACGTCTCGGCCATCTGCGCGCTGGTGCTGCACGCAAGCGCGCCCGCCACCACGCTGAAGGCGTCGAGCCGGATACCGGCGATCACCGGCAGTGCGTAGTAGGCCCAGACGATGTGCACCAGCGGCGGCGTCGTGCGGAAGAATTCGATCCAGGCCAGCGCCACGGCGCTGACGATCGGAATGCGGCGGAGGCGCGCCAGGGCAATCGGCAGCGCGGCGAGCGTACCGACGGCGAACGCTGCGGCCGTCAGTCCAAGCGTCAGCGGAATGCCCAGAAGCAGCGTCGGGAGATCGCCGATGACCGCGTCGAAGCGAAACATCGTTCCCCCGCACGCTCTCTAAGGCCAAACTTTCGTCATTCATTGTCTCCGAGTCGGTTGAGGATATAAAGTATTAGCCGTGAAGCGTCAAGGAAACCCATGAAAATCACCCAAGTCAGAATCGTACCGGTCTGGTGTCCGCGTCGCCGCGCCTATGGCGGCGTGACGCGCACGGCGCTCGGACCGGCGGCCATGTCGGACTACGCGATCGTATTTGTCGACACCGATGCCGGCATCACCGGACTCGGTGAAGTGTGTTCGGTCTTCAAGCGCCGCGGCGCGGTACTGCACAAGGATGTCGAGCTCGCGTTGGCGCCCGCGGTGATTGGCGAGGATCCGTTCCGCATCGCGCATCTCATTCAGAGGATGGATCGCGCGCTGGACGCTGTCGAGGAAGGCAAGGCGGCGATCGAGATGGCTCTGTGGGACATCGTCGGCAAGGCGCTTGGAACGCCGGTCTACAACCTTCTCGGCGGCAAGGTTCGCGAGCGGGTCCCGCTCAGCTATTCGATACCGTTCGGCAAGGCGGGTCCGATGGCTGAACTTGCGCAGGAGCGCGTGCGCGCCGGGCACAGGACCATCAAGGTGAAGGTCGGGAGCGAGGATGCTGCGGCGGATATCGAGGGCGTTCGAGCGGTGCGCGAGGCCATCGGGCCAGAGATCAAGTTGCGCGTCGACGGCAACATGGGCTGGCCGACCGCCAAGCATGCGATCCGGATGATTCGAATCATGGAGCAATGGGATCTGGAGCTCGTCGAGCAGCCGCTGGCCGCGCATGACCTCGACGGCATGGCCGAGGTCCGCCAGTCCATCGGCGTTCCGCTGATGGCGGACGAGAGCATCCGCAACCCGCGCAGCGCGATGGACGTCATCCGCCGCGGCGCCGCGGACATCGCCAATGTCTACGTGACGGAGGCCGGCGGCCTCTTCAACGCGTCGCGGATCTTCGGAATGTGCGAAGCAGCAGGAATGCCCTGCATGATCGGCAGCATGCCGGAGTTCGGGATCGGCACCGCAGCGCAGATCCATCTCGGCGTCGCGATGACCAATCTCGGCCCCGACAGCGATACGTGCGGCGTCTTGTACCACGCCGAGGACCTGCTGACGACGCCGCTGCGCATCGAGAACGGGTTCGCCTACCCGCCGGAAGGTCCGGGGCTGGGCGTCGAGATCGACATGGATGTATTGGAGCGCTGGCGACGCAACGGGCCATCCGGCCAGAATGCCTGACCACCGGGGGGAACCCATGAACAACGTAACGCCGCAGGATTGCGACATACTGATCCGCAACGCCTGCGTGCTGACGATGGATGGGCGCCGGACGATGCTGCCCTCGGGAGCGATCGCGATCTCCGGCCATGGCATCGTGGCGGCCGGTCCCGAGCGCGAGGTCGCGGGTGCGTGGCGTGCGAAGTCGACGATCGACGCGCGGGGCGGCATCGTGCATCCCGGCTATGTCGACGCGCACCTGCACGTGAACGCGCAGACCTGCCGCGGCTACTTTCGCGGCGACGCGAGCAAAGGCGCGGGCCAAGGCCCGAAATACGCGGATTGGAAAGCGGCGCTCGGTCCCGAGGACGAACGCGCGGCGGCGGCGCTGGCTTGCGTCGAACTGCTACGCCACGGCGTCACGACCTTTGTCGAGCCGGGCAGCGCGTTCGAGCCGGATGCCGTCGCCGAGGCAACGCAGGCCGTCGGCGTCCGCTGTTCGCTCGCCGATCCTTACCTATGGGACGACACGTCGCTGATGAGCCTGATTCCGGGCCTCGCCAGCGACAGCCTGTTCGCGCGCGTCCCGCCGCAACACGACCGGTGCATGAAGCTGCTGGGCGGTCAGCTGTTCCGCAATCGCGACAAGAGCGGCATCCTGCACGGCCATGTCGCACTGTATGGCGAGGGCACGGCATCGGACGCGCTGCTGCGCGCCGCGAAGCACCTGGCCGACCGCGAGGGTGTCGTGATGAACAGCCACATCGGCTACGACATCGATCTCGCGGAAGCGATGGAGAAGCAGTGGAAGCAGCCGCGCTTTCTCCATCTCGCCGAACTCGGCGTCATCGGTCCGAACTCGCTCTTCGTCCACATGAACCTGATCCGGGACGAAGAGGTGGAGACGATTCTGTCCTCCGGCTTGTCGATGGTCTGGTGTCCATTGGCCTACATGTCGCGCGGTACGCCGTTGCGCCTGCGCACGCGGATTCCGGAGATGAAGGCGCGCGGCGGCCATGTCGCGTTGGGCACGGACTCGGCGCGGCAATGTTCGGCCGGCGATTTCGGCTTCCTCGCTCTGCATCTGGCGGGTGAGGCCGGCTACCCGACGGTCTCGGAGGATATCCTGGAGATGCTGACTTTGGGGGGCGCGCGGGCCGCGGGTCTTTCCGACATCATAGGCAGCATCGAGGTAGGCAAGCGAGCCGACATCGTCGTGCGCGCGCCCGATCTCGCCGAGATGGGACCCGGCGTCGACCAGGCTCATCAGTTGGTCGCGGTGGGCCACGGACCTACCGCGGACACGGTGCTGGTCAATGGTCGGGTCGTGTTGCGAGACGGAAGCCCCGTTCTTGTCGACGCCAATTCGGTCGTGGCGGAGGCTCGCGTGTCCACCCGGCGGATGGCTGAAAAGCTCGGCCTCGGCGATCCGGGAATCTGGCCGCGAGTCCATTGAGCGCGGAAATGCCGCTCAACCTCTTCAGCCGACTGATGCCGCCGGAAGAGAGCTTTACCGCTCTTTTCTGCGAGCAGGCGCAGCACATTCTCCAGGCCGCACAGCAATTGCGGCAGATGATCGTGGAAGACGCCGACGCGGACCCCCATGTGGCAGCAATTCGCGCCATCGAGACGGCCGCTGACGCGGTCGCCAAGAAGATCTTTATCGCTGCCAATCGCACCTTCAACGCACCGATCGATCGCGAGGACATCCTCCAGCTCGCGCATGTGCTGGACGACGCCGTGGACCTCATCGAAGATACCGCCAAAGGTATCCAGCGGTACGACGTGCACAAATTTCCGCCGGAGATGTGGGCGATGGCCGATGCGATCGTCCAAAGCGCCGAACTCCTGCGCAAGGTCATGCCGTTTCTGGATTCCGTCACAAAGGACCACAAGGCCATATTCGCCCTGTGCGAGGAGATCGGTCACATCGAGGGGAGAGCCGATGAGTCATTCGATCAGGCGCTGACGAAGTTGCGCTCAGAGCTGCGCGCCGGCGAGATCGAAACGGCAGGTTATATCGATCGCAAGGAACTCTATGAACTGATCGAAAACGTCGTCGACAAATGCGACGACATCGCCAACGCCGTTCAGTCGATCACCACCAAGCACGTTTGAACGCCGGGATGGCGTAAGCAGGCGAGATCGTCATGGATGGCACCGCGCTCGGTCTCCCCATTCTGATCGGCCTGATCGCCGTGGCATTGCTGTTCGATTTCCTGAACGGCCTGCACGATGCGGCCAATTCGATCGCCACGGTGGTTGCTACGCGCGTGTTGCGGCCCCAGACAGCGGTCATTTGGGCGGCATTCTTCAATTTCGTCGCTTTTGCCGTGTTCGGGCTGCACGTGGCGCAAACGGTCGGCACCGGCATCGTCAACCCCGGCGTCGTGGATGGCAGCGTCATTTTCGGCGCGCTGACGGGAGCCATCGTCTGGAATGTCGTCACCTGGCGACTGGGCATTCCCTCCAGCAGCAGTCATGCACTGATCGGCGGCCTGGCCGGTGCCGGGATCGCGAAGGCGGGCCCGGCCGCGATTGTCTCCAGCGGTCTCGCCATGACGGCACTGGGCATCGTGCTGTCGCCGTTGCTCGGCTTCGTGCTGGCGCAGTTGTTGGTGGTGATCGTCCATTGGACCAATCGGCGCTCAACTCCGTTCGCCGTGGATCGTCGGTTTCGCATCCTGCAACTTCTTTCGGCGTCGATGTATTCGCTCGGCCACGGCGGCAACGACGCGCAGAAGACGATGGGGATCATTGCGGTTCTGCTCTATTCGCAGGGCATGCTCGGCGCGCAGTTTCATGTCCCGTTTTGGGTAGTGCTGAGCTGCCAGGCAGCAATGGGTTTCGGCACCCTGTTCGGAGGGTGGCGGATCGTCCACACGATGGGATCGCGCATTACTCATCTGAAACCGATTCAGGGCTTCTGCGCGGAGACCGGCGGTGCGATCACGCTGTTCATCGCGACCGGCCTGGGCGTCCCCGTGTCGACCACGCACACCATCACGGGAGCCATCGTCGGCGTGGGCGCCGCGCGCCGGGCGTCGGCCGTGCGCTGGAACGTCGCGCAGCGCATAGTCATCGCCTGGGTGATCACGTTGCCGGCGGCAGCCCTGATCGCCGCGGTGACGTACAGGATGGCTCGCCTGTCTTGACCGTGCATTCGTCCTGCGCAAATGCCAGGCGCTGCAATGGAAGTGACAGGTCACGCCAGCCGCAAAGCAGTGCTGTGGACTCGTTTACATGTCGGAAGGCGATTTCCTTTCCGGCCCTTCGGCAGCACGGCCGGGGACCCGGCCCGCTGGCGTGACGGCGACCGGATACTACGCGTCAGCGCCACCGCGTCTAAGCTCCTGCTCGCCATCTACCGAGGCACTTACGGCATGTACTGGCCGCCGTTGACCTCGATCACCTGTCCGGTGACGTAACCGCTCAACGCGTCCGACGCGAGGTAGACGAACGTTCCCGCGCATTCGTCAGGCGTTCCCAGCCGATTCATCGGAATCGTCGCCTGCATCGCCTTCAGCTGCTCGGCCGTCGAATAGCGTTCGTGGAACGGCGTCGTGATGACCCCCGGCGAAACCGCATTGACGCGGATGTTGTCGCCGACGAGTTCCTTCGCCCAGCCGCGCGTTGCCGTCGAGATGAAGCCCTTCGCCCCGGCGTAGATGATCGCGCCGCCGCCGCCGCCGTGGCGTGCGGCAATCGAGCTCACGTTGATGACGTTGCCGCTCTTCTGCCGGCGCATCACCGGAACGACCTCGTGCATGAACAGCGCGACCTGCGTCACGTTGAGCGCGATCACCTGGTGCAGATACGCCTCGGTGTAGTCCTCGATCTTCGTGCGCCCGATCATCCCGCCGGCGTTGTTGATCAGCACGTCGACACGGCCCCACGCGGCAACCGATTCGGCAGCGATGCGCTTGACGTTGGCGGCCTGCATGACGTCGCCGCCGACCAGCGCGGTTTGCGCGCCGAGCGCCCTGCACTCTTCGGCGACCGCTTCGGCTGCCGCCTTGCTCGAGTTGTAATGGATGACGAGTTTGCATCCGTGACGCGCGAATGCGCGCGCTGCGGCAGCGCCGATGCCCGTCGATGCACCGGTGATGACGACCGCCTTGCCTTTGAGATCCGAAGCCATGCGTTGCTCCCTGCGATTGAGGGCAACCGCCCCCGTCCCGGAATCGGGCGCGTTGCGCGCCGCCTCCGCCCTTTGTCAGTTTACTTGAATTAGTCGGACTTTAATGGCATTGTGTCCGACATTATGTCCTCTGCCGCCCTGTCCTCCAGCCGCCTGCGAACGCCGCGCGCCCTCGTCGCCGACCGGTCGCGCCGCCAGGTCGCAGGAACCGCGAAGCGGACATTGAAGTCGACCAAGGTCGTCGACATGCTGGGCTTCCGGATCGTGTCGGGCGAACTGCCCGCAGGAGCGCTGCTGCCAACCGAAGCGGAACTGTCGACACAGCTCGGCATCAGCCGGCCGTCGCTGCGCGAGGGCCTCCGTGCGCTGGCAGGTAAAGGGCTGGTCGAAGGGCGAACGCGGCGCGGCACCACCGTCAACGCGCGGCGCGAATGGAACGTCCTCGACGAGGATGTGCTGCGCTGGCTGTCGATGGCGCCGCCGGATCCCGCGTTCTTCATCGACCTGCTCGACGTCCGCATGATCGTCGAGCCCGCGGCGGCGCGCATCGCGGCGTCGCGCGCATCGTCCGAGCAGATTCTCGCGATGGAATCCGCGTGCCGCGGGATGGTCGCGGCGACTCCCCACGACATGGAGACCTGCTGCACGCACGATCTCGCGCTGCACGAACTCATCATCACTTCCACCGGCAACCCGATGCTGATCCGGTTCGCCGCGGCGATCCGCACGGCACTGCTCGCCTGCGTGCGGATCGCGAGCATCGCGCGCGAAACGAGCGCAGAACATTCGCTTTCCGAGCATCAGGCGGTCGTGGCCGCCATCCGACGCCGCGATCCCGACGGGGCGGAGCTCGCGATGAAGAACCTTCTCGCCGGCACGATCCGCGACCTTGCGCCGGCTTACGACAAGTACCCGCGCGGCATCCCGCCACCGCCCCCTTCCCGGGCGACGGCCAAGACGCCGCGACGGGCTTGAATGCGGGGACCACCCCGAGCCCAACCTCCAGGAGGAGCACATGAAGATCAGGACCGCACTGCGCACGCTGGCCGTCGGGTTGTCGGCGATGGCCGCATTCGGACTCGCGACCGACGCCGCCGCCCAGGCCAAGAAACAGGTAAAGATTTCGCACGCGACCGCCGCCGACGTCGCGAACGACAACCACATGGTCGCCTGGGTCATCGCGAGTTACATCAACAGTAATTCCGACACGCTCGAAGCGAGGATCTATCCCGCCAACCAGCTCGGCGAAGAACGCGCCGTGGTCGAGGGAATGCAGCTGGGCGCCGGCGCTACGATCCACATCGGCGGCACGGCGATCCACAACAATTTCAACAAGCGGATGGGCGTGCTCGATCTGCCGTTCATGTGGAACAGCTACGACCATTACCACCACGTGATCGATGGCAAGGTCGGACAGGTCCTCGCGGCTGAGCATGAAAAGCTCGGCTTGCGTGTGCTCGGCTGGCAAGACAGCTGGGGCTATCGCAACGTCGTCACCACCAAGAAGGAAGTGAAGAAGGCCGAAGACCTGAAGGGCCTCAAGATCCGAACCATCCAGACGCCGACGTACGTCGCGGCACTGAACGCAATGGGCGCGAGCGCAACACCCATGGCGTTCGGCGAGGTGTACACGTCCCTCCAGACCGGGGTGATCGACGGCTTCGAGCACGCGTCGGCGGTGATCTACACCGGGAAGTACTACGAGGTTGCGAAGTACATCACGCTGACCGAGCACTTGTTCGGGCCCACCGTCACCGTCATTTCGAAGAAGGAATGGGACGGCTACACTGACAAGGAGAAGCAGGTTGTCGCCGACGCCGCGAAATTGGCGCAGGACATCAATCGCAGCCTGTCGGTCCAGCGCGCCGCCGAATCGATGGACAAGCTCAAGGCGAAGGGCATGATCGTCAATCCGATCGACAAGACGCCCTTCCTGAAGGCGGCAGGTCCGCTGCAGGACCAGCTCGCCAAGACGGTCGGCGCCGAAGACCTGCTGAAGATCGTCCGCGACACGAAGTGATCGGCGGCTCCGGAGCGGCGGGCGATCCCGCCGCTTCGATCCTTCGGGGAGTTCCATGACGGCGAGCGTGTTTCGTGCGGTCGACCGCGCGGTCGAGTACCTGCTGTTCCTGATGTTCCTCGCGTTCACGCTGGTCGGCGGCCTGCAGGTTTTCAACCGGTTCGTCCTCGGCCTGCCGCTTTCGTGGAGCGAGGAGTTTCAGAAGTTCGGGCACATCTGGATGGTGATGCTCGCCATCCCTGTCGCCTACCGCCGCGGTGCGCACCTCGGCATGGACATGCTGCTGCGCCTGCTGCCGGTGCGCGTGCAGCGCGGCGTCGGACTATTGACCGAAGTCATGTGGCTGTTGCTCGCCATCGCGATCGGCCGCTACACGCTGATCATCATGCAGGTCGCGAAGAACCAGGACAGTCCGGGCCTCGGCATCCCGATGGATCGGGTCTACATCGGCATGGTGATCGGCAGCGTCTATCTCGCATTCGTCGCGATGCGCCGGATCGCCACGTACTTCGGCTGGAACGATCCTCAGCCCGAAAGTCTCGGAGGGGGTCACTGATGCTCGTCATCCTCTTCGCGCTGCTACTCGCGCTGATCACGCTCGGCGTACCGATCTTGCTGGTGATGGGAATCGTCGGCCTTGCCGGGATTCTCGAAACGCCAGGCCTCGTCCCGGCCCTTTTCCCGCAAAAGATGTTCGCGATGCTCGACAACTTCAGCCTGCTCGCGCTGCCCTACTTCATCCTGGCGGGTGAGCTCGTCTCCGCCGGCGGCATCTCGAAGCGCCTGGTCGAGTTCGCCGAGACGGTGGTCGGCCACTGGCGCGGCGGGTTGGGCCACGCGTCGGTGGTGTCGAGCATGGTATTCGCCGGCGTATCGGGCTCGTCGGTCGCCGACACGTCGGCGATCGGTTCGATCCTGGTTCCCGCGATGAAGGACAACGGCTACAAGCCCGGCTTCGCCGCGGCGCTTGTCGCCTGCGCCGGCACGATCGGCGCGATCATCCCGCCAAGCATGACAATGATCGTCTACGGCTCGATGGCCAATGTGTCGATCGGCGGGTTGTTCCTCGGGGGAATCGTCCCCGGCGTTCTGATCGGCATGGGGCTGATGATCGTGATCCATCTCTACTCGTTCGCCGCGGCGTTTCCGGAGCTGCGCAGAACCAGCGGCAAGTTCAACGTCGCAAGGGTGGCGCGCGCGACGCTCGCCGTGTGGCCGGCGCTGCTCGCCCCGATCCTGGTCGTCGGCGGCATCCTGAGCGGCGCGTTCACCGCGACCGAAGCCGGCGTCGTCGCCTGCTTCTACGGCTTCTTCGTCGGCTTCTTCATCTACCGGCAGCTGAAGCTGCGCGACCTGCCCAAGGTCTTCATCAGGGCGGCGGTGACGACCGCGATGGTGTCGGGGATCATCGGCGTCGCCGGCGCGTTCGGCTGGCTGCTGTCCTATCTCAACTTCAACGACATCGTGCTGTCCGGAATCACCCACATCACCGGGAACAAGCTTGGCGTGATGCTGCTGCTGATGACCGTGATGCTGGTGTTGACGATGTTCGTCGACTCGATGGCGATCCTGATCATCATGATCCCGGTCGCGGTCGTCATTGGCCGCAACTTCGGCATCGACGAGTTTCAGCTCGGCCTGATGATGGTGATGGCCACGCAGATCGGCTCGACGACCCCGCCCGTCGCGGTGCTGCTGTTCGTCGCGACCAGCATCGCCGGCTGCAAGTACAACGAGACGATTCGCTATTGCTGGGCATTCATCGCCGCTGAGATCGTGGTGCTGCTGGCCGTCGTGTTCTGGCCGAGCCTCGCGGCGTTCATCCCACACTACTTCCTGGGCTGAGCAGCACCTGTGCGCACGGCGCGCGTCCGAAGCTCCGTTCGTTCGCCACCGCAATCAGGTGGCGGAGCTCGTTCACGTCATTTGTGGTGTTGCGCTGCGCGCGTGCGCAGGAACGCCTCGAACTCCGCGGCCAGTTCCGGATGCTTCAACCCATAGTCGACGGTCGCCTCGAGGAAGCCCAACTTGCTCCCGCAATCGTAGCGGCGCCCTTCGAACGCGTAGGCGAGCACCCGCTCCTCGGCGATCAGCCCGGCGATACCGTCGGTGAGCTGGATTTCTCCGCCGGCGCCTGCGGGCATCGTGCGCAGATGATGAAAGACGCGCGCGGTCAGCACATAGCGGCCGACCACCGCAAGCGTCGATGGTGTCGTCCCGGGCTTGGGCTTCTCGACAATCCTCTGGATCGGCGCCCACCGGCCGCTCATCGTGCCCGCCTCGACCATGCCCCACTTGTCAGTCTCGGCTGGATCCACGGGCATGACCCCGATGACGGAGCAATTTTCACGCGCGGCCACTTTCGTCATCTGCGCCATGACGGGCATCTTCGCGTCGATCAGGTCGTCGGCGAGCAACACGGCAAAGGGCTCGTCGCCGACCACCGGCGCCGCGCAGAGGACGGCATGCCCGAGCCCGAGCGCCTCGGTCTGCCGGATGTAGATGCAGTTGATCCCGCGCGGCGTTGCCGCCTGGACCATCTCGAGCAGCGCCGTCTTGTTGCGCGCGCCGAGTTCGGTCTCGAGCTCGTACGCCTTGTCGAAATGGTCCTCGATCGAGCGCTTGTTGCGCCCGGTGATGAAGATCATGTCGGTGATGCCGGCCGCCGCGGCTTCTTCCACCGCATATTGAATCAGCGGCTTGTCGACGACCGGCAGCATTTCCTTCGGACTCGCCTTGGTGGCCGGAAGGAAGCGCGTGCCGAGGCCCGCCACCGGAAACACCGCTTTCGTGATCTTCCTCATCGCAACGTCCCTTCGGCAAATGTCTGAGGCGGTACTCACGCAGTGCCGGATTTGATCAGCGCGAGGAGCCCGGCCTCGTCCAGCACCGGCACGTCCAATTCCCGTGCGCGGTCGAGCTTGCTGCCGGCGTCGGCGCCCGCGACGACGTAATGGGTCTTTTTCGAAACGCTCGTCGTGACCTTTCCGTCTTCCGCTTCGATTCGCGCCTTCGCGTTCTCGCGGGCGAGCGTGGGTAGTGTACCCGTCAGCACGAACGTCAATCCTTTGAGGCGTCCCGCCGTCGCACGCTGCGGTTCGGTTTCCGGCCAGTGTACGCCGGCTTTTCTCAGCGCAGCGATCACTTCCCGGTTGTGGGGCTCCGCGAAGAATCGGGCGATGCTCTCGCCCAGTACGGGCCCGACGTCGGGCACTTCCAGCAGCTGCATGTCGATGGCGGCGATCAGCGCATCGAGCCCGCCGAAGTGCCGCGCGAGCTCTTTGGCCGTGGCTTCGCCCACGTGGCGAGCGCCGAGCGCATAGATGAAGCGCGCGAGCGTAGTCTCCTTGCTGTGCTCGATCGCCGCGACGACGTTGGCCGCCGATTTCTCCGCCATGCGTGGGAGTTCGGACAGATCGGACAAACCGAGCTTGTAGATATCCGCCGGCGTATGCACGAGGCCGGCGTCCACGAGCTGGTCGACGAGCTTTTCGCCGAGGCCTTCGATGTCCATCGCCCGCCGGCTTGCGAAGTGCAGCAGCGCCTGCTTGCGCTGCGCCGGGCAGAAGAGCCCGCCGGTGCAGCGTGCGATCGCTTCGTCGGGATGCCTCGCGATCGCCGAACCGCATTCGGGGCAACGCGCAGGCATCGCGAAAGACATCGCCCCGGCAGGTCGCTTCTCCCTGAGAACCCGGACGACCTCCGGGATGACATCGCCGGCGCGCCGGACGATCACGGTGTCGCCGATCTTGACGTCCTTGCGCCGGACCTCGTCCTCGTTGTGCAGTGTCGCGTTCGTCACCGTCACTCCGCCGACGAACACCGGTTGCAGGCGTGCCACCGGCGTAATGGCGCCAGTTCGCCCGACCTGCACGTCGATGCCGAGCACGACGGTGGCCATTTCCTCGGCCGGAAACTTGTGCGCGATGGCCCACCGGGGCTCGCGAGTCACGAAGCCGAGCGTTTCCTGCAGCGCCAGCGCATTGACCTTGTAGACGACGCCGTCGATTTCGAAAGGCAGATCGGCACGCCGCGCTGCAACGGATTCGTAGAATTCGGCGAGCTCGACTGCGCCGCGCCGGATGCGACGGTCGGCGTTCACCGGAAGCCCGAACGACTCGAGCGCGTCGAGGAGACCGCTCTGCGTGTCCGGCCTCTTCCAATCACCCATGACGCCAATCCCGTAGGCGAAGAACCGCAACGGACGTTGCACGGTCATCGCCGGATCGATCTGGCGCACGGCCCCCGCCGCCGTATTGCGCGGGTTGATGAAGAGCCTTCCTCCGGCCGCCTGCTGCCTCGCATTAAGTTCGTTGAAATCGTGGCGCGTCATGTACACCTCGCCGCGCACTTCCAGCAGGGTCGGCACTCGCGCGCCGCGCAACCGGTGGGGAATCGCGCTGATCGTCCTGATGTTCGGCGTGACGTCCTCGCCCACCTCACCGTCGCCGCGCGTCGCCGCCACTTTGATCCGGCCATTTTCGTAAAGCAGACTGATCGCCAGGCCGTCGAACTTGAGCTCGGCCATGTATTCCACGGGCGGCGCCTCGGCAGGCAGTCCCAGGTCGCGGCGAACGCGGGCATCGAACTTGGCCGCCGCTGCAGCCGTGGTATCGGTCTCGGTGCGTATCGAAAGCATCGGCACCGCGTGCCGAACCGGAGCAAAATCCGTCACTGCCGCGCCGCCGACGCGTTGTGTAGGCGACTCCGGCGTCACCAGCGACGGATGTTCTGCCTCCAGCGTTTGGAGCTCGCGATAGAGGCCGTCGTACTCGGCGTCTGAGATCGTCGGCGAATCGTCGACGTAGTAGCTCTGGTTGTGCGCGTCGATCGTGCGTCGCAGCGCCGCGGCTCGCGCGGTGGCGGCAGGGGGCGCGCGGCCACGATCGCGGTCGTCGGACTTGGCGGCGCTCACGATCCGGTGATCCGAAGCAGGAACCGCCGCGGGTTCAGCCACCGAACAGCGCGAGGGCGCGCGGGCTGCCTGGCTCGATGTTGACCTCGCGCATCGCCTCTGCGGTATTTCGTACCTGCTCGCGGATTGCCTGGAGCGCGGGATCGTCCAAAACTCGGCGGTTGTCGTCGACCAGCGTCGCGTCGAGCGACTGCGCCATGCGCTTCGCGGCGAGCTTCATCTGGTCGTACGCCCTCACCGGCTCGATCACTCTCGGCACGTCGAGAAGAAACACGGCGCCCGGCGTCGATGTCGCGCGCAGGGTGTCCGCCGTGAACGGCTCCGACCGATAATTCTGAAGCGAGTAGAGGACGGCGCCGGTTTCCTCCTGAACCCAATCGAAACGACCGCCGTCGACAAGCCGGAATCCCGCCGCCTCGGCGATGCCGCGCAGTCGCGTTCCGGGAATCAGCGCCGCTTCGGATTTGAGCAGCGTCAGCCCGATCTGCACGTCGAGATCGGCGCAAATGCGGTCGAGCGCTTCGGCACGCGCAGCCTCCGCGGCGGCATCCGGCGCGACGATCGCCGCCGGCAAGCCCGCTGCGATTTCTCCGACAACGCGCATGAACCCCTCGAGCAGCGGTCGGCTCGCCGTGCCGGCGCGATTGGCGAGCAGCAGGCAGGCCACCACTTCGGAAAACTCGCCGACGGTATCCGATTTCAGCCATTGCCAGGGCAATCCGTCGCCGCGCCGTCCGAACCAGCGGATCGGTCGCCCGAGGCGCGCATGCAAGCCCGCGGCAAGGGCGCCCGCGGTCACCGGCCGTGCCGGCTGCAGCGCGACGATGCACTCGATGTCGGGATCCGGCTGCGGCGCGTTGCGCTCGGCCGAGGACAGGCGTGCGGCCTCGCCCAGGGGTTGGGGTGCCCTCGCGAAGTCGTCAGCCGCCATGTCCGACTTAATCCGGTCCTGGATCTCGAGCGGGGGTTCGTAACCGTCGTCCGGCGCGTCGGCCCCGGTGCGGGCACGGGGGCCGTTCTCGGGAATGGCGTTGACGCTGCGCCCCTCTTGCAGCGTCGGTTCGATGCGCCCCGAGGTCGGCGATTGCCCGCCATCGGACGCGTCGTCGCGACGCGCCGCGGGAACGCCGAAGGCCTCATCGATCCGCCGACGGATCTTGCGTTCCTGCACCCAGTTGTAGAGCAGCACCGCGCCAACGAGGAGCGCGCCGGCGGCGATTAGGCCCAGTTGCAGCGAAGTCATGCGTGTTGGCGTGTGGGCAGGACAGCGCAGCACGCCCCCGCGCGATGGCCGCCCGGTCGACGGTGCGTCCGCTCGATTATAGCGCTGCCCCCGTCGCCGCGAGCTCCAGGGCCTCGGCGATATCGACGGCGACGACGCGCGAGATCCCCGGTTCGGGCATCGTGATGCCGACCAGCTGGTTCGCCATTTCCATGGTGATCTTGTTGTGCGAGATGAACAGGAACTGGGTTACCCGCGCCATGTCCTGCACCATTCGGCAGAAGCGGTCGGTGTTCGGATCGTCGAGCGGCGCGTCGACCTCGTCCAGCAGGCAGAACGGCGCCGGATTGAGCTGGAACAGCGCAAAGACAAGCGAGATCGCCGTCAGCGCCTTCTCCCCCCCCGAGAGCAGGTGGATCGACGCATTGCGCTTGCCCGGCGGCTGCGCGACGACCTGAACGCCGGAATCGAGGATCTCCTCGCCGGTCAGGACAAGCTCCGCCTTGCCGCCGCCGAACAGGACCGGGAAGAGCTTGGCGAAGTTGTCGTTGACGGTGTCGAACGTCTGTTGCAGAAGCTGGCGCGACTCGCGATCGATCTGCCGGATCGCGTTGTCGAGCGTTGCCATCGCCTCGTTGAGATCGGCGGCCTGCGCGTCCAGGTAGTCCTTACGCTCCTTCGCGATCTCGAGTTCGTCGAGGGCGGCGAGATTGACCGCGCCCAGCGCGGCGATCGCGTTCTGCAGACGTTCGATTTCGCCGGGCAGCGCGGACTTGTTGCCGAAGGCCTTGAGCTCGGCAGGGAGCGCGCCGAGCTCGGCGTTCGCTTCTGCGAGCTGGTCGGCGAACTGCTGGACTGCGAGGGCCACCGCCTGCTCCTTGAGCCGCATCTCCTCGATCTTCGCCCGCGCCGGCTCCTGCTTCTGCTGCGCGGCGAGGCGCGCCTCGTCCGCCGCACGCAAATCGGCGGCAAGGCCTTCCAGCCGATCGCGCGCCGCCGCCAGCGCCTGTTCGGCCTCAAAGCGCGCGCCCAACTGCTGCTGCAGCGCTTCCTCGACGGGCGTCCAATCGATCGCGGCGCGCTCGGAGGTCAGCTGCTGGAGCAGGTTGCGTTGCTGCGCTGCCTGCGCGGTCAGCGATTCGCGCCGCCGTTCGAGGTCGGCAAGCCGCTCGCGGCAACTCCTCTCGGCGAACGCCGCCTCTTGCGCGGCGCGCTCGGCGAGGCGGACCCGCTCGCGACCGCGCGCGAACTCGACCTCGGTTTCGTTCTGCGCGTGGCGGGCGGCATCGCGCTTCGCGATTTCATCGTGCAGCTTCAACTGCGCATCGGCGAGTTCCCGCGCCAGCGCTTCGCCCTGCGCCCGCTCGGTTGCCGCTTCCGCCGCGACTTCGGCGAGCTCGGCAACCACCTGGACGCGGCGCTTTTCTGCCGCTTCCTCGGCCTGCTTCAACTGCAGCAGCTCGAGATCGAGGTCATGGCTGCGCCGCTGCTGCGACGAGAACGCCATGCTCTCCGCGTGGTAGCGCTTCTGTGCGCCGTCCTGCTCGACCTCCACGGACGTCAGCGCATTGCGTGCGGCAAGCGCCGCTTCCCGCGCGCCGTCGATCCGATGCTCGAGCGACGAGAGTTCGCGCTGCCGGGCGAGCACGCCGTGCAGGTCGCTATCGGGCGCGAAAAAGCTGATTGACTGCGCGTTGACGAGGTGTCCCTGGGGTGTCACGAACGATTCGCCGATCGAAAGCGCCTGCCGATCGCGAATCGCCGTTCGGACGTCGTTTCGGCAGCGTACGCCGCGCAGCCAGTCGGCGAGGAGCCGCGCGATCTCCGGCCGCACTCGGCTCACCCGCGCGTAGAGAGTGTCGGCGGCATCTGCGCCCGCGATCGCCGGCATCCCGACCGCAGGCTCGTACACCGCGACGCGCGGCGGACCGGTTGCGCCGGACGATGCTTCGTCCTGCCATCCGAGCGCGGTGTCCAGACGCTCGAGTTCGACCGCGTTGAGGCGCTCGCGCAGCACCGCCTCGAGCGCATCCTCCCAGCCGGGTTCGATGTCGAGGCCCTGCCACAGCCGGTGCGCGCTCGCGAGTCCCTTTTCCTCCAGGAATCGCGTGCTGTCCTTGCCCTGGCCGATCTTCGCCTGCAGCGCTTTGAGCGCTTCGGCGCGCGCAGCGATGTCGGCGAGCATCTGCCCGGCCTGCTGTGCGGCGTCGCTGGTCTTGCGCTGGCGTTCCTGCAGCGATTGAACGGCGTCGCGCAACGCATTCAAACCGGCCTCGCGCGACGCGAGTTCGGCGGTTTCCTGCCGAAGCTGCTCCTCGACTTCGGCGATCTTGCCGGTCACGGGCGCCGCAAGCCCGGCGAGTTCGCCCTCGAGGCGCACACGGCGCTCGCCGAGCTGCGCTTCGACGCGACCGAGGTTCTCGCGCTTGGTTTCGAGCACGCGGATCGCCTGTTCGGCGAGCGCCACCTGCTGCTGCAAGGCGGCATGCCCGGATGCACGCTCGGCAACCGTCCGTTCCAGTACGGGTAAGGCCGTCGCGGCGATCCGCTCCTCGTTGGTCGCCTTCTCGCGCGCTTCGAGAGCCTCCTCGATCGCCCGTTCGAACGCGGCTCGATCTTCGAGTAGCGCCGCCTCCTGTCCGGCAAGCGCGCCGATCTGCTCGGTGAGCTGCGCAGCCTGCTGCGAGATCCGGGTCTCGCTCTCGCGTGCAAATGCAAGCTGCTGCTCGAGGCGAGTGACCTCGGCATTCGCCGCGTAGTAGTCCCCCTGCTTCCCGTGCAACGCATCGCCGGCCGCGTAATGGTCGGCGCGCAGCGCCTCGAGCTTCGCCTCGGCGGCGCGAATTTCAGCCTGCACGCCTTCGAGGGCGACGGTCAGCGTCGCGATCGCGCTCGTGTGCCGCTCGCGGGCGTTGGCTGCATCCTGCTGCTTCGAGAACCAGAGCAGGTGCTGCACGCGCTTCAGGCGCGTCTCGTGGTCACGGTATTCGGTGGCGACTTTCGCCTGCGCGTCGAGCTTCTCCAACTGGCTGCCGAGTTCGATCCGGATGTCTTCGACCCGCGCGAGGTTTTCCCGCGCGTCGGACAGGCGCCCCTCCGTCTCCTTACGGCGTTCCTTGTATTTGGAAACCCCGGCAGCCTCTTCGAGGAAAACGCGCAATTCCTCCGGCTTGGCCTCGATGACGCGCGAGATCATGCCCTGCTCGATGATCGCGTACGCACGCGGACCGAGGCCCGTGCCGAGGAAGAGGTCGTGGATGTCGCGGCGGCGCACCGGAATGTTGTTGATGTAGTACGTCGAATCGCCGTCGCGCGTCAGCACCCGCTTGATCGACAGGTCGGCGTACTGGCCCCACTGGCCGCCGATCCGCCCGGCGCTGTTGTCGAACGCGAGCTCGACCGATGCACGGCCGACCGGCTTGCGTTCGCCCGCGCCATTGAAGATGACGTCCTGCATCGACTCGCCACGCAGCGCCGACGCCTTCGATTCGCCGAGCACCCAGCGAACCGCGTCGATGACGTTGGACTTGCCGCAGCCGTTGGGCCCGACGATGCCGACGAGCTGCCCCGGCGTGCCGATGGCAGTCGGATCAACGAACGACTTGAACCCGGCGAGCTTGATCTGGGTGAGGCGCAATGGAGCCTGGGGAAGTGATCTGCGGGATCGGCGGCACGCCGCCTGCCGGATTCCGGCGGGACTACAAGGCCCGTGGGTCGCTCCGGATGCCGCAAAAAACCGAAATTATAGCCGAACCTGACGATCGGTCCCTCCGATCGCAACCGCCGGACACGCGACGTTGGCGGTCGGAAGGCGCTCCTCGTCGACGGCGTGGCACGCCACCCAGCCGCCGCCGGCAAACTCCTTGAGCACCGGGGTTTCCGCTCGACACCGATCGTCCGCGAATGGGCATCGCGGATGGAACGCGCATCCGGACGGCGGGTCCAGCGGATTGGGAACTTCGCCGGCGACCGCCGTGCGCGCCTTTCCCGTCATCGACAGGTCGGGAACCGCCGCCAGCAGCATGCGCGTGTACGGGTGCTGCGGCGAGGCGAAGAGCCGCCTCGTCGGCGCGAGTTCAACGATACGACCGAGGTACATGACCCCGACGCGGTCGGCGATGTGATGGACCACCGCGAGGTTGTGCGAAATGAACAGGTACGTGAGCCCCAGCCGGCGCTGGAGGTCGCGCATCAGGTTCAGCACCTGCGCCTGCACCGAAACGTCGAGCGCGGAGGTCGGCTCGTCGCAGACCAGGAACCGGGGCTCACTGGACAGTGCGCGCGCGATTGAGACGCGTTGCCGCTGTCCCCCCGAGAATTGATGCGGATACTTCGCGCCGTCGGCGGCGCCCAGTCCGACCTGCGCGAGCAGTTGCGCGACCCGCGCATCGACCTCGGCGCTGGCAATCCCCGGCACGTTCGCGCGGATAGGCTCTGCGACGACGTCGGCGACCCGCCAGCGAGGATTGAGGCTCGCATAGGGATCCTGAAAGATCATCTGCATGCCGCGGCGCGCGGCTCGGCGGGCGGCGCCGCCGCCGGTCCCCGCACCGGCCAACACCACGCCGTCGAACTCGATCCTCCCGCGCGTCGGTTCGTACAACCCGACGATAAGACGCGCCACCGTCGACTTGCCGCACCCCGATTCGCCGACGAGCCCGACCGTTTCGCCCCGCACGATCGACAGCGTGACGCCGTCGACCGCCTTCAGGTGCATCCGCGGCCTGCGCTCGAGCACACGATCGAGCCAGGGCGGGGACACGTCGAACGTCCGCGCAACATCGGTCAGCGTGAGCAGTGGCTCCGCCAAGCGTTCAGCCTCGGGCAAGCCAGCACGCGGCGCGGGTTGCGCCCACTTGCAGCAGTTCCGGGCGATCGTGCCGGCAGCGCTCGATCGCGCGCGGGCATCGCGGGTGATACGCGCAGCCCACGGGAACCGCGTTGAGACGCGGCATCGCGCCGTCGATCTGCGTGAGGCGATCGCGCTCCTCGACGATCGACGGGATCGAACCCATCAGCCCCACCGTATAGGGGTGCGCGCAGCGGTGAATCACGTCGGCGACCGGGCCGATTTCGACAATGCGCCCCGCGTACATCACCGCGACGCGGTCGGCGGTCTCCGCGATGACCCCCATGTCGTGCGTGACCAGCATCACGGCGGTGCCGTGGTCGCGGCACAGGCGCTTGATAAGCTGGATGATCTGCGCCTGGATCGACACGTCGAGCGCAGTCGTCGGCTCGTCGGCGATGATGAGCTTGGGGCTTGCCGCGATCGCGAGAGCGATGACGACCCGCTGTCGCATGCCGCCCGAGAATTGGTGCGGGTAGTGGTCGATCCGGCGCGCCGCGGCGGAAATGCCGACTTCCTCGAGCAGCGCGATCGCCCGCGCCCTCGCGGCCGACGGCCCGAGGTCGAGATGCGTCTCTATCGTCTCGACCAGCTGACGTCCCACCGTGTACAACGGATTGAGGGAGGTCAGCGGGTCCTGGAAGACCGCGCCGATCTCCCGCCCGCGGATCTTGCGCATCGCATCGTACGGCAGGTTGTCGATGCGTCGGCCGGCGAGCCATACTTCGCCGCCGGCGATGCGGCCGGGTGGATCGATGAGTCCGATGACCGCCGCGCCGGTCAGTGACTTTCCTGCGCCGGACTCGCCGACCACGCCCAGAACCTCGCCGGGGGCGATGTCGAACGAGATGTCGTGCACGGCGGTCAGCGTGCCGTGGCGCGTCGGAAATTCGACGCACAGATTCGAGACGCAGAGGAGCGGCGCGTTCAACGCAGCTTCGGATTGAGCGCGTCACGCAGCCAATCGCCGAGCAGGTTGATCGCGAGCACCATGATCACCAGCGCGGCGCCGGGGAAAATCGTTATCCACCACTCGCCGGAGAACAGGAAGTCGTTGCCTACGCGGATCAGCGTGCCGAGCGACGGCTCGGTCGGCGGCACGCCGACGCCGAGAAACGACAGCGTCGCTTCCGTAATCACGGCGGTGGCGATGTTGATCGTCGCCAGCACGAGAACCGGGCCGAGGACATTCGGAAGCAGGTGGCGCCGCATGATGCCGAAGGGCGAGATACCGATGACGCGCGCCGCCTGGACGTACTCCTTGTTCTTTTCGACCATCGTCCCGCCGCGGACCGTGCGCGCGTACTGCACCCAGTTTGCCGCGCCGATCGCTAAGATCAGCACGAACAACGCGACGGTTGCATGGGCGTCTCGCGGCAGCACCGCGCGCGCGACGCCGTCGATCAGCAAGGCGATCAGGATCGCCGGAAACGAGAGCTGGACGTCGGCAATGCGCATGATCAGCGCATCCGTCCTGCCACCGACGTAACCGGCGACGAGGCCGAGCGATACGCCGACGACGATCGCCAGCGCCACCGAAGCGAGCCCTACCAGCAGCGAGATGCGTGCGCCGAACATGATCGCCGACAACACGTCCCGACCCTGATCGTCGGTGCCGAAAGGATAGCCCGGCTTCGCACCGGGCAGCCAGGCCGGAGGCGACAGCGCGTCGGAAAGGTTCAACGTCTTGAGATCGAACGGATTGTGGGGGGCGATCCACGGCGCGAACAGAGCGGCGCCGAGACAGATCGCCAGGACGATCGCAGAGGCGATGGCGACCGGTGATCGGCGAAAGCTCCACCCGAGGTCGCTCGACCACGCCGTGGTGACACGCGCGCGAAGGCCCGGTCGCCGCAGCGCCGGCTCGCCGGTGACGCGAGCGTTCATGCTTTGGCGAGGCATGCAAGCGCGCGCGACGTCGCGTCCCGCGCCTGCGCGACGACCGCGATCTTCCAGTCGTCGGCATCGATGTAGAACGCGTCGCGCATCCCTTGCCGGATCGACGCGCGCAACGCCGGCGGGGCTTCCGGATGAAGATGCAACCAGTGATCGGCACGCAGCGCCAGCAGCATGGCGGGCAGCGGCAGCGTTCCGTACTCGAGGCCGATCCCCGTGTACTCGACGCCCGCACACTCTTCGTACGCCGAATTGAACATGAGACCTGTCAGTTCGGCGGATGACGACGATGCGTCGTAGATCGACGTGACCTCTGCACCCCACCATGCGCGCGTGCGAGCCAGATCCGCTGCATCGTTGCGCCCGGCGAAGATCTTCTCACCCAAGCCACGCGGACCGAGTCCGGTGTGGATGTCGATCCACCCGAAACGCCTGCGGCCAGCCGCATGGCGGCGGAGCACGGCGCGCATGGTCCGATTGCTCCAGGTCGCCCGCGTGCCGCCGTAGAACAGGCCGTCCGGATACGCGTATTGACCGCCGGTCACCGCGGTCTGGTAGGTCCGTGCGCCGTGCGCCGCGATGTACGCCAGACTCTTCGCCTCGTGCTCGGCCGACGGCGGCCAGTGCGGCGGCAGCAACAGGTCGTGAATGTCGGCGTAGCCCGCGTTGACGGGTGGCGGAACCGAGAAATCGCGGAAGTTGCGGTTCAGGTCGACGTTGTCCTCGTTGACCCGTCGCCCGAACGAGAAACCGTGGGGATTCACGGCATGCACCCACACGACAGCAACGCCCGAATCGACGGCCGTGCGGGAAACGCCCGCGTCGTGCATCAGCGCGATCTGCACCCCGGAACCGCAGTACCCTTCGATGCCGTGGGTCGCCGACGTCAACACGAGCACGCCCTGGGCGGTCGGCGATCCGGCGAGAGCGACGTCGATCGCGAGCGGCTCGCCGTCGACGCCGGTGCGATCCGGCATCAGATGCGTTTCAACAGCATGCCCGGCGGCCCGCGCGGCGGCGACGAACTTCGCGCGCGCCTCGGCGTAGCTACGGGAAAAGTGCGGGAGCGGATCCAACGGGGATCGTCGTAACGCGGGAAATGGCAAACGTCACTTCGCGATCGGCATCGCGGTTTCCGCGATGGCCGCGAGGTAGCCGGCGCCGAGCGGGATCACTTCGTCATTGAAATCGTAGGTGCTGTTGTGCAGGAAGCAGCCGCCTTCCGCGCCGCCCTGCCCCAGCCGCGCCATCGCGCCGGGCTTCGCCTGCAACATGAACGAGAAATCCTCCGCGCCCATCGACGGGTCGAGATTGCGCACCACGTTGTCGCGGCCTACCAGAGCCTCGGCGACATCGATCGCGAGTTCGGCCTCGCGCGGATGGTTGACGGTCGCCGGATAGACTCGCTCGTACTTGAGCGTCGCTTTCGCGCCGAACGCGGCCGCGATCGTCGGCACGAGTTCGCCGAGCCGACGCTCGATCATGTCCTGCGTCGCCGGACGGAACGTGCGAACGGTGCCGACGAGTTTCGCATGTGAAGGGATCACGCTCATCGCGCCCGGATTGCCGGCCTGCATCGCGCAGAGGCTCACCACCGCCGTATCGATCGGACTCACGTTGCGCGAGACGATCGACTGCACGGCCGTGATCATGTGGGCGGCAACCAGCACCGGATCGATCGCCGCATGCGGATGCGCGCCGTGACCGCCCTTGCCGTCGATCGTGATCTCGATACGGTCCGCCGCCGCCATTGCCGGCCCCGGCGTGATGCCGATGCGCCCGGGCGGCAACCCGGGCCAGTTGTGCAGCGCATAGACCTGCTCCGCGGGGAAGCGTTCGAAGAGCCCATCCTCGATCATCGCCTTGGCGCCAGCGTAGCCCTCCTCGCCCGGCTGAAAGATCAGGAAGGCGGTCCCGTCGAAATTGCGGGTCTCCGCGAGGTACCGCGCCGCGGCGAGCAACATCGTCGTGTGGCCATCGTGGCCGCAGCCGTGCATCCGGCCGTCGTAGCGCGACTTGTGCGCGAACTCGTTTTCCTCCTGCATTGGCAGCGCGTCCATGTCGGCGCGCAAGCCGACGGCACGCCCACGGGTGTCAGCGCGCCCACGGATCACAGCGACGATGCCGGTCTGTCCGATCCCCGTGTGATGTTCGATCCCGAGCGCCGCGAGCCGGCCGGCGACGATCGTCGCGGTCCGATGCTCCTCGAAGCCCAATTCGGGATGCATGTGCAGGTCGCGTCGCAGCTCCGTGAATTCGGCTTGCCAACGGCGGATGTGCGAAACGGGATTCGACATGAGCGCCTTCAGGTCGTGGCGACGCGCTCGACGCGCAATCGCGGATCGACCGCGTAGTAGAGAAGGTCGACGATCAGGTTCAGCAGCACGAAAACGAGCGCGATGAAGCAGAGGTACGCCGCCATCACGGGGATATCCGCGAAGTTCACGGCCTGAATGAACAGCAGGCCCATTCCGGGCCATTGGAACACGGTTTCGGTGATGATCGCGAACGCGATGATCGCGCCGAGTTGCAATCCCGTGATCGTGATCACCGGGACCAGCGTGTTCTTGAGCGCATGGCCGAAGTGGATCGCGCGATCGGTCAACCCGCGGGCGCGCGCGAACTTGATGTAATCGGTGCGCAGCACTTCGAGCATTTCCGAACGAACGAGCCGCATGATCAGCGTCAGCTGGAAGAGCGACAACGTGATCGCCGGCAGGATCAGCGCCTTCAATCCGCTTTTCGTCAGGAGCCCCGTCGACCACCAGCCGAGGGCGACCGTTTCGCCGCGTCCGAACGAGGGCAGCCAGCCGAGCATCACCGCGAAAACCAGGATGAGCAGTATGCCGATCAGGAAGGTCGGCAGGCTGACGCCAACGAGCGATGCGGCGAGCAGGACGTGCGCGAGCCACGTGTCTCGCTTCAGCGCGGTATAGACGCCCAGCGGAATGCCGACGACGATCGCGATCAGCGCCGCGGCCATCGACAATTCGATCGTCGCGGGCAGTCGTTCCTTCAGCAGCGTCGAGACCGATCGGCCCTGGCGCAACGAAATGCCGAATTCACCTTGCGCTGCGTTGCCGACAAATCGAAGGAACTGCACATGGGTAGGACGATCGAGGCCGAGTTCAGCACGAAGGCGGGCGCGATCGTCGAGTGTTGCGTCCTGCCCGACCATGAAGCTGATCGGATCGCCGGTGAAATTGAACAAACCGAACGCAATGAGCGCGACGACCGCCATCACGGCGAACGACTGGAGGACGCGGCGGAGGACGAAAGCGAGCAAGCGAGCCCGGAAGCCTTGTGCGGCGCCCGATTTCGCCCGCGGGTAGCCGGCGCGCCGAGCGCCACCCGATGATGCCCAAAGCCCTCGGGACCGTCAATGCGTGGGCGGCGCACAAGCCGAATTGTGGTTCAATGGGCGCTTCGCACGCCGCTCCCGGCAATGCTCCGTTTCCTCCTTACCCGGATCAGCCTCATCATCCCGACGTTCATCGGGATGACGATGCTTGCGTTCTTCCTGATCCGAATTGTGCCGGGCGACCCGATCGAGACGATGGCCGGAGAACGCGGCATCGATGCGACGCGCCATGCGGCGCTCCTCAAGGAGTACGGACTCGACCGGCCCGTGCTCGTCCAATACGGCATCTACATCGGCCGCGTGCTGCACGGCGACCTGGGTAAGTCGATGATCACCCAGGAACCGGTGCTGAGCGAGTTCGGCGCGCTCTTTCCGGCGACGATCGAACTCGCCTCGTGCGCGATCCTGTTCGCACTGATGCTCGGCATCCCCGCCGGGATGCTGGCGGCCGTGCGCCGCAATTCCGTGTTCGATCACGGCGTGATGGGCGTCTCGTTGACCGGGTACTCGATGCCGATCTTCTGGTGGGGTTTGTTGCTGATCCTGCTCTTTTCCGTGCAGCTCGGGTGGACACCGGTATCGGGCCGCATCGCGGTGCTGTACGACGTCCCGACGGTGACCGGATTCCTGACGATCGACTCCCTGCTGTCCGGCGAGAAAGGCGCGTTCCAATCGGCGGTGTCGCACCTGATCCTGCCCACGATCGTCCTCGGAACGAATCCGCTCGCGATTATCGCGCGGATGACACGCTCCGCGATGCTGGAGGTGCTGGGCGAGGACTACATCCGCACCGCGCGCGCCAAGGGCCTGTCGAACCTGCGGGTCATCGCGCTGCACGCGTTTCGCAATGCCCTCATCCCGGTCATCACCGTCATCGGCCTGCAGGTCGGCGTCCTGTTCACCGGCGCCATCCTGACCGAGACGATCTTTTCGTGGCCGGGCGTGGGCAAATGGCTGATCGAGGCGATCAACCGCCGCGATTACCCGGTCCTGCAGGGCGGACTGCTGCTGCTGGGCGGCATCGTGATGCTCGTCAACCTGCTGGTCGACGTCATGTACGGCATCATCAATCCGCGGATAAGGCGGACGACATGAGAGCCAACGCGTGAGTGCCGAATCGCTCGCGCCCCCCGGCGCCGCCCCTGCGCCCCCCGGCCCGTTTCGGGAATTCTGGGGCTACTTCAGCGCCAACCACGGCGCCGTCGCCGGATTGGTCGTCGTCGTTACCGTGCTGCTGACGGCGGCGTTCGCCAACGTGCTCGCGCCCTACTCGCCGACCCTCACCAACAACGCCGCGTTCCTGCAGCCACCGGCGTGGCAGCAAGGCGGATCGTGGGCCTATCCACTCGGCACCGACGCGATCGGCCGCGACATCCTGTCCCGTCTGATCTACGGCGCCCGGTTGTCGCTGCTGATCGGGATCGCCGTCGTCGCACTGTCGATCGGCGTCGGCATCGCGCTCGGATTGCTGGCAGGATTCGTGCGCGGCGTGACCGAGATCGCGATCATGCGGCTGATGGACATCATCCTGACGCTGCCGAGCCTGCTGCTCGCCATCGTGATCGTCGCGATTCTCGGTCCGGGACTGATGAACGCGATGCTGGCGATCGCGGTCGTGTTGCTGCCCCACTACGTGCGCATTACGAGAGCCGCGGTGATTTCCGAGACGTCGAAGGATTACGTGACCGCGGCTCGATCCAACGGCGCCAGCCACTTTCGGTTGATGTTCAACGAGGTGCTGCCCAACTGCGCGGCCCCGTTGATCGTCCAGGCGTCGCTCGGCGTTTCCGCCGCCATCCTCGACGCCGCAGCGCTCGGCTTCCTGGGACTGGGTGCGCAGCCGCCCGCCTCGGAGTGGGGAACGATGCTGTCGGACGCGCGCGAGTTCGTGCTGCGCGCGTGGTGGGTTGTCACCTTTCCGGGGCTGATGATCCTCATCACGGTGCTCGCGTTCAATCTGCTGGGCGATGGACTGCGCGACGCGTTCGATCCCAAGCTGAAGCGATAGCGACCCCAACCATGGCGCTTCTCGAGATCGAGGATCTGCACGTCGACTTCCCGTCGCAGGGCGCGGTAATGCGTGCCGTCGACGGCGTCAGCCTCTCGCTCGACGAAGGCGAGGTGCTCGGCATCGTCGGCGAGTCCGGATCCGGGAAGAGCGTGACGATGCTCGCGCTGATGGGCCTCGTCGCCTATCCGGGTCGCGTTCGGGCGAAGGCGCTGCGCTTTGCGGGCCACGATCTGCTGAAGGCGTCCGACGCCGAGCATCGCAAGCTGATCGGCAAGGACGTGGCGATGATCTTCCAGGATCCGACGACGAGTCTCAACCCGTGCTTCACCGTCGGCTTCCAGTTGTGCGAAACGCTGCGCCTCCACCTCCGGATGGATCGCAAGACCGCACTCCACCGCGCCACCGAATTGCTGGAACTGGTCGGCATCGCGGCCGCGTCTAGCCGCCTCAAGGACTTCCCGCACCAGATGTCGGGCGGCATGAACCAGCGCGTGATGATCGCGATGGCGATTGCCTGCAATCCGCGACTCCTGATCGCCGACGAGCCCACGACCGCACTCGACGTGACGATCCAGGCGCAGATCCTCGACCTCCTTCGCGGACTGCAGAAGGACCGCGGCATGGCGCTGGTGCTCGTCACGCACAACATGGGTGTCGTGGCCGAGATGGCCCGGCGCGTGGCCGTGATGTATGCCGGGCAGGTTCTCGAGGAACGCTTCGCCGATTCGCTTTTCGCCGCACCGCAGCACCCCTATACGGCAGCGCTGCTTGCCGCGATGCCGGAACGAAGCGACGGCGTGTCCCGCCTCGCCACGATTCCAGGCGTCGTGCCGGGCCTCTACGACCGGCCCGCCGGCTGCCTGTTCGCACCGCGCTGTACCTATGCTACCGACGCGTCGTGCCAGAGGCGTCCGGAATTGCGGCCCTGGCAGGATGGGCAGGTCCGCTGTCATTTCCCGCTGGGCGACCCTGGGCGCGACGCGGCGCTCGCGCGCGAGCGATCGGTCGGAGCGACCGCGACATGACCGGCGCACCTGTCGTCGAGGCCGCGGACCTCACGCGCATCTACACCATCCGTCGCGGCATGCTCCGCGAGCCGGCACACCTGCAGGCCGTTGGCGGAGTCTCGTTTGCGATCGAAGCGGGCCGCACGCTGGCGGTCGTCGGCGAATCAGGCTGCGGCAAGTCGACGCTGGCGCGCGTCGTGTCGCTGATCGAAAAGCCGTCAGGAGGCACCCTGAGTCTCGGCGGAGCCGACGCGGTCAAGGCGTCACCCGCGAAACAGCGCGACCTGCGCAAGACCGTGCAGATGGTGTTCCAGAATCCCTTCGGCTCGCTCAACCCGCGCAAGAAGATCGGCGCCATTCTCGAGGCACCGCTTGCCATCAATACCGATCTCGGTTCCGCCGCGCAGGCCGAACGCGCCCGAGCAATGCTGGCCAAGGTCGGGCTGCGCCCCGAGCACTACGCCCGCTATCCGCACATGTTCTCGGGCGGACAGCGCCAGCGCATCGCGATCGCGAGGGCGTTGATGCTGAGCCCGGCGCTGCTGGTGGCCGACGAGCCGGTGTCAGCGCTGGACGTATCGGTGCAAGCCCAGGTGCTGAACCTCCTCGCCGACCTGCAGCGCGAGCTTCACCTCGCCTACCTCTTCATTTCGCACGACCTGGGGGTCGTCCGGCACATCGCCCATGAGGTACTGGTGATGTACCTCGGTCTCGTGATGGAGCAGGGGCCGAAGGAGCGCATCTTCGGGCGGCCGCTGCACCCGTACACCCGGGCGCTCCTCGCCTCGACCCCCGGGATCACCGGTACCGCCCGCGTCGAGCGCATCGTGCTGAAGGGCGAACTGCCGTCGCCCTTGAATCCGCCGCAGGGGTGTGTATTCTCCACCCGTTGTCCCCACGTGATCGACCGCTGCCGGGCGGAGCGCCCGGTGTTGCGTGCCCTCGAGGGTCGACTGGTATCCTGCCATCTCGCCCACCAATTTCTCGAAACCGGTCGCACCGACCTTGCGTCCACCGCTGCGTAACCCGCAGCCAACACCCTAGGAGTCCATCGACATGAACCAATCCAAGCCGGCCCCGCGTTGGCCCCGCCGCATCAACCACGCCCTCGTCGCAGCGCTTGCCCTTCCGGCACTCCTGGTCGCTGCCAGCCTTTCCGCGAAGACGCTGGTCTACTGCTCGGAAGGCAGCCCGGAAAACTTCTACCCCGGCATCAACACGACCGGCACGTCGTTCGACGCCAACAGCCAGATCTACGGCCGCATCGTCGACTTCGAGCGCGGCGGCACGTCGGTCGTCCCCGGCCTCGCGGAAAAGTGGGATATCTCTCCCGACGGGAAGGTGTACACGTTCTACCTGCGCAAAGGCGTCAAGTGGCACAACCACCGCGCGTGGAAGCCGACGCGCGACTTCAACGCCGACGACATGATCTTCGCGATCGAGCGGCAGTGGAAGGAATCCAATCCGTACTTCAAGATCACGAGCTCCAACCATTCATACTTCAACGACATGGGCATGCCCAAGCTGCTGAAGTCGGTGGAAAAGGTCAACGACTACACGGTGAGGATCACGCTCGAGAAGCCCGAGGCCCCGTTCCTGTCCGACCTCGCGATGGAATACGCCGGCGTGCAGTCCAAGGAATACGCGGACGCGATGCTCAAGGCCGGGACGCCCGAGAAGATCGACCAGGAGCCGATCGGCACCGGCCCGTTCTACCTCGATCGCTACATCAAGGACGCGATCATCCGCTACAAGGCGTTTCCGCAGTTCTGGGGCGGCAAGGCGAAGATCGACGACCTGATCTTCGCGATCACGCCCGACGCCTCGGTGCGCTGGGCAAAGCTGCAAAAGGGCGAGTGCCACGTGATGCCCTACCCCAATCCCGCCGACCTCGACACGATTCGCAAGGATCCCAAGGTACAGGTGCTGGAGCAGCCGGGATTGAACGTCGGCTACCTCGCCTACAACACGACCAAGAAGCCGTTCGACGACGTCCGCGTGCGCAAGGCGATCAACATGGCGATCAACAAGAAAGCCATCATCGACGCCGTGTACCTGTCCGCCGGCGTCCCGGCGACCAATCCGATTCCTCCTTCGATGTGGTCGTATAACAAGGCGATCAAGGACGACCCGTACGATCCGGCGGCCGCGAAGAAGCTGCTCGCCGACGCCGGCTATCCGAACGGCTTCTCGACGGACCTGTGGGCGATGCCAGTGCAGAGGCCCTACAACCCGAACGCCAGGCGGATCGCGGAGCTCATGCAAGCGGACCTCGACAAGATTGGCGTGAAGGCCGAGATCAAGAGCTTCGAATGGGGCGAGTATCGCAAGCGCATGCAGGCCGGCGAGCACCAGATGGGCATGCTGGGCTGGACCGGCGACAACGGCGATCCCGACAACTTCCTGGCCACGCTGCTCGGTTGCGATGCCGCGAAGACCAACGGGAGCAACGTGGCGAAATTCTGCTACCAGCCCTACGAGGACCTGATCCAGAAGGCGAAGGTGATCTCCGACCAGAAGCAGCGCACCGTGCTGTACGAGAAGGCGCAAGTGATCTTCAAGGAACAGGCGCCATGGTTCACGATCGCGCACGCGGTGCAGCTGAAGCCGGTGCGCCGTGAAGTGATCGACTTCAAGCTCTCCCCGTTCGGCCGCCATACGTTCTACGGCGTCGACATCAAGGAGTAGGCGGGCCTCGTGCAGCATCCGCCGGCCGCGACCGCCAAGTTGCGGGGCCGGCGGCAGGATGACACCGAAACCCCGTGGGCCGAGACCGGCTCACGGGGTTTTTTTGGGGTGCGTTCCCGGCGAGCGCGACCCTAGTTCTTCACACCGTAGTTCTGTTCGAGGTACGTCGCGATGGCGTCGACGTCCGCCTTGTCGATCGGCGCGCCATAGACGTTGATCATCTTGTTGACCGATGCCGTCCAGCCCGCCTTGGTCATGAAGCGGGAATTCATCGGGACATAGTCGAGGCTGTGGCAGGCAATGCACGCCATCGCCTTGTCCTTTCCGGGACCTTCCTTCAGCTGGAACTTCGATTCCTGCGCCGCGGCGGCGGCAGCGAGCGCAAGGACCAGGAACGCGATCAGGGTACGCATGATGGCCATTCTCCTCGTCACACGATCTCGACGTACAGACGCTGGATCACGTTGTGGTGATAGCCAGCCGGGTTGTAGCTCAGCCGTTCCGTCTGCGTCTGTCCCCCGCGGCTCGTCGCGCGCGCCATCACGACCATCGTGCCCGGCGCGCGGGTCGGAACCGTCATCGAGAATTCCCGGAACGAGAAGCGCCCGTGGTCGCGTCCGAGCTTCGCGGGCTTCCAGTTATCGCCGCCGTCCGTCGAGACCTCCACTCGATCGATACCGGAGCCGCCGTCCCACGCAATGCCCGCGACGTCGACCGGCTTGCCGTGCGGAAACTGCTGGCCGAACCGTATCGACGTGATCATCGAGTTGGTGACGATGTTCGTGATCGGTTCGGTGGTCTCGGCGAGTTGCGTCTTGAACGACTGCCCGGGGTACTTGCCGCGGGGCAGCCGGTAGGCCGTCTTCATCCAGAAGTTGGACTCGGGCGCGGACACCGCATTGATGCTGATCAGTTGCTTCATCCAGTAGGTACCGGTCCAGCCGGGCACGACCAGCCGCGCCGGAAAGCCGTTCCAATGCGGGAGCGGGGCGCCGTTCATGTCGAAGGCGATCAGCGTGTTCTCGTCCAGCGCCACCTCGACCGGGATCGACTTGACGAAATCAGGCGTCTTGTCGATCGGCGCGCGATCGGCACCGTTGAACACGATCTCGATCGCGTTGCTCCTGAGGCCCGCCTTCGCGAGCAGGTCCTTGAGCCGCACCCCACGCCACACCGCGTTGCCCATCGCGCCGACACCCCACTCGACCCCGGCGACATGCGGTTCGAACAGTCCCCGCCGATTGCCCGAACACTGGCACACCGCGGTGATCTCGATCTGCGGGAACTCCTTGCGCAGCTGCGCGAGCGTGTAGCTCGCGGGCCTTTCGACGCTCTCGCCGGCGATAGCGAGCTTCCAGTCCCGGGCACTGACCTCGGGGATCCCGGCCAGATGCCAGCGGACGAAGAATGCGTTGTTGGGCGTGATGACGCTGCGAAAATACTCCGGTGGCGTCTCGTAGTTGGGCGGCCGGAAGGTCTTCTTGATCAGCGGAACTTTCCCTGACAACGGCGACAGCGTCTGCTCGGCCAGCGCACCGTCCGGGATCTCCGCATAGCCGCGGTCCGCAGTGCTGCCCACCGTTGCCGCCAGCACCCGTCCCGGGCCGAGTACCGCCAGCGCACCCGCGCCCGCGATCAGCCTGCGGCGCGCGACGACGATCCTGTCGTTCTCGCTCATGTCCGCTCCTCCAAGAAATGCAATCCGCAGAATCTTGATCCCTTCTTTTGCGCGAGTCCAGCCCACAGCCCCCGCGACTGCGCAAGCGTGCGATCAGCCATGGTGGATGTCGCGAGAAGGGTCGGGGACCGGGACAAGCGGCAGCTATACGGTTCCAGGCCGGCGCGGGGGTTCGCGCCCTGCGAGATCAGCGCTTGCCGTGGCGCGCGCGTCGCGACGCGCAGAGGCAGATGCCGCTAGCCACCGAGACGTTGAGGCTTCCGACGCTTCCAGTGATCGGAATGCCGACGATGCGGTCGCAAAGATCGCGGGTGAGGCGCCGCAGGCCCGTGCCCTCTGCGCCGAGCACCCACGCTACCGGCCCGCCGACGTCGGCGTCGAACAGGCTCTCGCCGCCCGCGTCGGCACCCAGGATCCAGACGCCCTTGTCCTTCAAGTCGCGAAGTGCGCGCGCGAGGTTCGTCACTGTGACGAGCGGAACGGTATCGGCAGCCCCACTCGCCGCCTTGGCAACGGTCGCGTTGAGGCTGGCCGCGCGGTCCTTGGGAACGACGACGGCGTGCGCGCCGAAGGCGTCGGCGTTGCGAAGGCATGCGCCGAGATTGTGCGGATCCGTGACGCCGTCCAGCACGAGCAGCAACGCCGGCTCGGCCAGCGTATCAAAGACGTCGTCGAGCGTCAGCTGGGCCGCGGTGGCGTCGACGATCGCCACAACACCCTGGTGCTGATCCGAACCCGCGAGCGCGGTCAGCCGCTCATCGTCGGCGACGTGAACAGGGCAACGGGCGGCCTCGGCGCGCGCGACGAGATCCCGCGTGCGCGCGTCGTTTCGCGTCGCGACAAGGTAGATGGTGCGCACGGATTCGGGCCGCTGCCTGAGGCGCGCGGTCACCGCGTGAAAGCCGTACAGCGATCGAGTGGGCGTCAAGGGGGTCGGATCGATGCGCACGGGTGAAGCGCAGCGGCGTGTTAGTGTAGCGCAGCGCCGGACGATGCCCGGCGCGCCTCGCAGGATCGAGCTCGAACCGTGACCGGAAATATGCGCCTCTTCGTCGAAGGCGTGCTGCTCGTGCTGGCGGCGCTCCTGCCGATCGTCAATCCCTTCGGCGGTGCGCCGATGTTCCTGGCGATGACGGCCGACGTCACCAAGGAGGTGCGCGCGCAGCTGGCGCAGCGAATCGCGATCAACGCGTTCATCCTGATCCTCGCCTCGCTGTTCATCGGCACTTACGTGCTGGAGTTTTTCGGCTTGTCGGTGCCGATCGTCCAGGTCGCCGGCGGCATCGTCGTCTGCGCGACGAGCTGGGATCTGCTGCGCGCCGAAAGCGCGACGAAGGTGGCGATCGCCTCCGAACCGGACGACGATATCGGCGTCCGCGCGTTCTATCCGCTTACCCTGCCGCTCACGGTCGGGCCGGGCACGATCTCCATCGCCATCACCATCGGTGCGCACCATCCGCAGAGCGTTCGGTCGCTGCTGGTGAGCGGCACCGCCGACGCCGTGGGCGCGGCCCTCGTCGCCGCGCTGGTTTTCCTCTGCTACCGCTACGCCGATCGGCTGCTGCGATTGCTGGGCGAAACGGGCACCAGCGTGCTGATCCGCTTTTCGGCGTTCATCATGCTGTGCATCGGCGTGCAGATCTTCTGGACCGGGGCCGCCGCACTGCTTGCGAAGGTGCCGGGGGAAGCGCTGCGTTGACGGATGCCGTTGGCGACCGCATCTGGCGGTGGGCGCGTGGACCGGATATACTTTAGGGCTTGGCCGGAATCGGCGCGCCCGCACTTGCAGGTCGTTCGAGCCGTTCCGCGTCAACGCCGGTGTAGCTCAGTTGGTAGAGCAGCGCATTCGTAATGCGAAGGTCGAGGGTTCGACTCCTTCCACCGGCACCAAATTATCAAAGACTCAACCACGGCCTGATTGCGGCCGGACCGCGGTGGCGGCGCCTGTGCAAAGCCGTCGTGGCGACCGCGGATGCGGCGCTGCGCTCGATGCGCTGACATTCCCGGGATGGCGGAGAATCGGCGGCGAGGGCCACGCGCGTGATGGACGAGATTTTCGCGCACCTCCGCAAGGACGCACCGGGCCTTCGTTGACGCGTCGGCGCTCGCCCGAGTACCGGGACGCAGGTTCGAGCGGAACTCGTCCCCGTCCGCCCGATCCAACCCTCGCTCCGAAAGAGAAGGCCCATGCCGACAAACGCGCTCCGTCCCGATCCCGATTTTACGGTCAGCCCCGGTTTGCCCGACTCGGACCGGCCCAACCGACATCCGTCGGGCCCGGGTCGCACCGGGGGTGCTAGGGTCGCCGCGGGGGTGGCGCTGCTGCTGATGCTGGCCACTCTGGCGGCCTATTTCCTGTGGCCGCGCGCGGTGACGACTCCCCCGCCGGTCGCGACTCCGGCCCCGGCCTCGCCGGCGCGGCCCTCGAAAACCGCGGCCGCGATCGAGAACCCGATCGATCAGGTCCCGGCCGCCTCGGCGGTGGACCGGAGCGCGCTGCCGCCGTTGCCCTCGCTGGACGACAGCGACCAGGTCGCACGAGACGTCATCGAGACCACCCTCAATGGCGATGCGTACCTGCGCCTGCTCGTCCCGACCACGCTCATCCGGCACATCGTCGCGACGATAGACAATCTGCCGCGCAAGACGATCGCCACGCGAATCCTGCCGGTCAATCCGGCCCCCGGAACGTTTGCCGCCGCGAGCGTGCCGGGCGGAATGGCGGTCGCGCCGGACAATGCACGGCGTTACGCGTTGCATATCGAGGCCGCGGAAGCGGTCGACACCGCGCGGCTGGCGCAATTCTATGTTCGCCTGTATCCGCTGTTCCAACAGGCCTACGCGGAGCTCGGATACCCGAACGCATACTTCAACGATCGCCTGATCGCGGTGATCGATCATTTGCTGGCGACCCCCGAGCTCGACGCGCCGCCGGCGCTGGCGCAGCCCAAAGTCCTGTTCGAATTTTCCGATCCCGAACTCGAGAACCTGTCGGCGGGACAGAAGATCCTGGTGCGCATCGGTACGCCGAACGAACGGCGGCTCAAATCAAAGCTGCGCGAAATCCGGAAGGCGCTGTCGGTCAGCGCGACGAAGCCTCCAGCGGAGACGGCGGGTCCGGGGGCGACAGCAGCGCCGCAAGCTCGAGATACATCGGCGCCGTCAGCCAGCGCGCCACCGCGCTCGCCAAATGCGCCGTAGCCATCGGGCTCGGCGCCCCACCCCCAGCGTCATGCAGGAGGGGATAATGGCCACTTGCACGCGGTGATCGGGATCGTGCGGTCAGCGCGGCGCAATGGACCCTTCTGGCGATGACAATTGCGCGGTTCGTCGCATGTGTGGCGCTTTCGATCGCTCCGGCGCTCTGCTCCGCAGCTCCGGAGCCTGTGGTCCATCTGACCATCGAGGGGGCGATCGGCCCCGCCTCCGCTGACTATCTGCACCGCGGGCTTGCCGCCGCCGCCCACGACGGCGCGCAGCTCGTCGTGCTGACGCTCGACACCCCCGGCGGACTCGACACGTCGATGCGAGGGATCGTGCGGGATATCCTTGCTTCGCCGGTGCCGGTGGCCTCGTTCGTCGCACCTTCGGGCGCGCGGGCCGCGAGCGCCGGCACGTTCATTCTCTACGCGAGCCACATCGCGGCGATGGCACCGGGCACGAATCTCGGCGCCGCTTCGCCGGTGCAGATCGGCATCGGCTCGCCGGGCCCCAGGCCCACCGACACGTCCGACAAGGCGGGCGAACCCGCGGCCAAGGACGTCCACGAGCGGAAGGCTTTCTCCGATGCGGCAGCCTACATCCGGAGTCTCGCGCAGTTGCGCGGGCGCAATGCGGCCTGGGGCGAGAAGGCCGTGCTCGACGCCGCGAGCCTGTCCGCCACCGAAGCGCGGGAGCAGAAGGTCATCGACCTGATCGCGGCTGACGTTCCCGATCTGCTGCGCCAGCTCGACGGCCGCAAGGTCGAGATGGCCGGCGGCGAACGCGTGTTGCACACCGCCGCCGCCACTGTGACCGCGAGAAGCCCCGACTGGCATGATCGACTGCTCGCGGTCATCACGAACCCGAGCTTGGCGCTGATCCTGATGCTGGTCGGCATGTACGGGCTGATCTACGAATTCAGCAATCCCGGCTATTTTCTTCCAGGCGTCGCCGGCGCCGTATGCCTGATGCTGGCCCTCTACGCGTTTCACGTGCTGCCGGTCAACTATGCGGGCCTCGCGCTGATCGTCCTCGGCGTCGGGTTCATCGTCGCCGAAGCATTCGTGCCGTCCTATGGGTCACTGGGCGTGGGCGGCGTGGTCGCTTTCGCCGCGGGTGCGCTGATGCTGATCGACACCGAGGGCGGCGGATTCGGAATCCCCTGGCAGCTTGTCGCGCTGCTCGCCGTCGTGACGGCGGCGTTCGTACTGGTCGTCGTGGGGATGGCGGTGCGCGCCCGGCGTGCGCCGATCGTGAGCGGCGTTCGCACGTTGATCGGCGCCGACGGCGAGATGCTGGACGATGCCGCCGGCACCGGTTGGGCGAGCATCCGCGGCGAAACATGGAAGGTAACGACCACGAGCCCTCTGGCGCGTGGGCAGCAGATCCGCGTCGTCGAAATCGACGGCGTACAACCACGCGTGTCGGCCAACGAAGGAGCGTGACATGGGCTTGTTTACTCCGCTGATCCTGCTGGCGCTGCTGATATTGCTCGTCGCGTCGTCGCTGCGCATCCTCCGGGAATACCAGCGCGGCGTCGTCTTTCAGCTCGGGCGCTTCTGGCGGGTGAAGGGTCCGGGGCTGGTCATACTCATCCCCGGAATCCAGCAGATGGTCAAGGTCGAGTTGCGCACCGTCGTGCTCGACGTCCCGAGCCAGGACGTGATCTCCCGCGACAACGTGTCGGTCAAGGTCAATGCTGTCGTCTATTTTCGCGTCGTCGATCCGCAGAAGGCGATCATCGAGGTCGAGAACTTCATGATGGCGACCTCGCAGCTCGCGCAGACAACCTTGCGTTCGGTACTCGGCAAGCACGACCTCGACGAGATGCTGGGCCAGCGCGAGCGCCTCAACGTCGATATCCAACAGGCGCTCGACCCGCAAACGCTGTCCTGGGGCATCAAGGTCGCCAACGTCGAGATCAAGCACGTCGACATCAACGAAACGATGATCCGGGCGATCGCGCGGCAGGCGGAGGCCGAACGCGAACGGCGCGCGAAGGTGATTCACGCGGAGGGCGAGCTTCAGGCCGCGCAGAAGCTTTTCGAGGCCGCGAAGGTGCTCGCGGGGGCGCCGCTGGCGATCCAGCTCCGGTACCTGGAAACACTGACGGTGATCGCCGCCGACAAGAATTCGACGATTGTCTTTCCGCTGCCGATGGACATCATCGCGCCGCTGCTCAAGGCTCTGCCGACACGCGATGCAACACCTTCCGCGGGATAAGGCAAACGCAACACGACCGGCCCGGTGAGAGCCGCGTAGGCGAGCACGACCGCGCGGTCAAGCCATTGCCGTCCGGCGAACTCGTTGCACAGACCGCGCCAGAAATCGTGCCGGAAGTCGCGCATCGTCCTTACGGAAACAGGGAACCCGCGAGGACGTCGTACGGCACGGGTCAGGCGGCGCGGTGCGCGGCCACGTCGCGGAAGAGCGTGGCGTACTGCTGCGCGGGGCGCGTCCAGCCGACGTCGGTCGCCATCGCGCGCGCCTGCAGTCGGCGCCACAGCGCGCCGTCACGCCAGAGCGCCATGCCGCGACCGATGGCGAACTCGAGATGGGCGAGCGTCACCGGTGCGAACTGGACACCGGTGCCGCACCGTGCAGCCAGCGCCATTGCATTGGCGTCGATCACGGTATCGGCGAGCCCGCCGACCCGCGCGACGATCGGAATCGCGCCATAGCGCAGCGCGCAAAGTTGCGTGAGGCCGCAGGGCTCGAAGCGCGAGGGGACGATCAGCGCGTCGGCACCCCCCTGGACGAGGTGCGCGAGCGTTTCGTCGTAGGTGATCAGCGCCGCGACGCGTCCGGGATGGCGCGCCGCCGCGGCGGTGAAGGCGCGCTCCAGTGCTTTCTCGCCTGACCCGACGAGGGCGAGCTGCGCACCGGACGCCACCATCGCGGGCAGCGCATCGAGCAGAAGGTCCACGCCCTTTTGCAGCGTCAGCCGGCTGACCACGCCGGCAACGAAGGCGCCCGGGTCCGGGTCGAGCCCGAAACGCGCCTGCAGCGCCTTCTTGTTTGCCGCGCGCCGCGCGAGGTGCTTCGCGTCATAACGGGCCGCGAGATGCGTGTCGATCGCCGGGTCCCAGATCGCGTCGTCGATTCCGTTCAGGATGCCGGTCAGCGCGTCCCCCCGCTGGCGCAGGAGCCCGTCGAAGCCCATGCCGCCTTCGGGAGTCCGGATCTCCGCCGCATACGTCGGCGACACGGTGGTGATCCGGTCGGCGAGCGCGAGGCCTGCCTTGAGATAGCTGATCGTCCCGTGGAACTCGACACCGTCGATCGAATATGCGTGCGGCGGCAGACCGATCGTCGCCAGCAGCTCGCGCGGAAATCGGCCCGGGAAGGAAAGGTTGTGCACCGTCATGACGGTTCCCGGCCGCGGCGGGCCTCCGTAATGGAGCAGCGCGGGAGCAAGTCCCGCCTGCCAGTCGTGCGCGTGCACGATGTCGGGCGACCACCCGGCGATGCCGCCGCGTGCGACTGCCGCCGCGCATTCTGCGAGCGCGGCGAAACGCAGCGCGTTGTCGGGCCAATCCCTGCCATCCGGCCCGACGTACGGATTGCCGGGTCGCGCGTAGAGATGCGGCGCATCGAGCACGAGGAGATCGAGCCCCGCGGTGCGCGACGCGAGCAGCTTGGCGGGGCCGCCGTGCATACGCGCGAAGGCGTGAACTGTCGTCGGCTCGTGCAATGCGTCGATCACCGACGGATAGCCGGGGACGAGCGTTCGCACGGCGATGCCCTCGCGCTCGAGGGCCCCCGGCAGCGCCGCGACGACATCGGCGAGGCCGCCCGTCTTGGCGAGCGGAAAGACCTCCGACGCGACGGAGAGCACAGAGAGCCGCTTCACGATCCCAACCGGTCGATCATCGATTGCGTGATCAGGCAGATTCCGAGCGACGTGCGGCGAAAGCGTGCTGCGTCCACCTCGGGATCCTCGCCGACGACCAGTCCCTCGGGAATCCGGACGCCGCTGTCGACGATCACATTGGACAGGCGCACGTGCCGACCGATCTCCACGTAGGGCAGGATCACCGCGTTCTCCACGCGCCCGTAGGAATGCAGGTGGACTCCCGTGAACAGCAGCGAGTGGTGCAGCGACGAGCCCGAGACGATGCAGCCGCCGGACACGAGCGACGACGTGCCGATGCCGCGGCGGCCTTCGATGTCGTGCACGAACTTCGCGGGCGGGGTGATTTCCGCGTAGGTCCAGATCGGCCAGTCCCGATCGTAGAGGTCGAGCGCCGGGACCACGTCGATCAGGTCGACGTTGGCCTGCCAATAGGCGTCGAGTGTCCCGGCGTCACGCCAGTAGATCTCGGCTTCGTTGCGCGACCGGACGCACGAGCGCGCGAAGCGGTGCGCAGCGGCCTTGCCGTGCTTGACGAGGTACGGAATGATGTCGCGGCCGAAATCGCGCGTCGAGTGCGGGTCGGCGGCGTCGCGGTTCAGCTGTTCGTTGAGGAACTCGCGCCGGAAGGCGTAGACGCCCATGCTGGCGAGCGCCCAGCCAGGCCGGTCCGGTAGCTCCGGCGGGTGCGCGGGCTTTTCGGCGAAGTCGACGATGCGGTCGTTGGCGTCGACGTGCATGATGCCGAAGGCGCTCGCCTCCGCGACCGGTACCTCGATGCAGGCGACGGTGACGTCGGCGCCGCCGTTGACGTGCTGCACCAGCATGCGCTCGTAGTCCATCTTGTAGACGTGGTCGCCGGCGAGGATGACCAGGTACTCGGGCGCGTAGCCGTCGACGATGTCGATGTTCTGGTAGACGGCGTCGGCCGTGCCCGCGTACCACTTGTCCTGCGCGACGCGCTGGCTCGCGGGCAGGATGTCGAAGCTCTCGTTGCGGACCGGCTGCAAAAAGTTCCAGCCGCGCTGCAGGTGGCGGATCAGGCTGTGCGCCTTGTATTGCGTGGCGACGGCGATGCGCCGGATGCCGGAGTTGAGCGCGTTCGACAGTGCGAAATCGACGATCCGCGACTTGCCGCCGAAGTAGACGGCCGGCTTGGCGCGGCGTTCGGTGAGCTCCATCAGCCGGCTGCCGCGCCCACCGGCAAGTACGTAGGCCATCGACGATCGGGCCAGCGGGGTCGAATACGTCACCTTGTCCATGGCATCCTCGTCACGTGCATACGACATCTCGCCGCAGGGGCCGGCATCGTTCCGGCCGCGGCCTCAGTGTCCGCCGGGGCCGGTGCGCCAGATGTCCTGCGCATACTCCCGAATCGCCCGGTCCGCGGAGAACCAGCTCATTCGCGCCGTGTTGAGGATCGCCTTGCGGTACCATCCGCGGCGATCCTGCCAAAGCGCCCCGATCGTCTGCTGCGTCGTCCGGTAGGCGTCGAAATCCGCGGCGACCATGAAGTAGTCGCGGTGGCGTAGTGCGTCGACGAGCCCGCGGTAGCGATCCCGGTCGTCCGGGGAGAATACGCCGCCTTCGACCGCGTCGAGCACGTCGCCCAGCGCGCGCGACGCGGCGACGGTTTCGCTGGCGTCGATGCCGGCGCGCCGCCGCTCGGCCACTTCCTCCGCGGTGAGGCCGAAGATCATGATGTTCTCGGCGCCGACGCGCTCGCGGATCTCGATGTTGGCCCCGTCCAGCGTTCCTATCGTGAGCGCGCCGTTCAGCGCGAGCTTCATGTTGCCGGTGCCCGAGGCCTCCATGCCGGCCGTCGAGATCTGCTCGGAAAGATCCGCCGCCGGGATGATCGCTTCGGCGAGGCTCACGTTGTAGTTCGGCAGGAACACCACCTTGAGCTGCCCGCGCACGACAGGATCGTGGTTGATCACGTGCGCGACATCGCTGGCGAGCTTGATGATGAGCTTGGCCTGATGGTAGCCCGCCGCGGCCTTGCCGGCGAATATCTTCACGCGCGGACTCCACTGAATCGTCGGCTGCGCTCGCATCGCATTGAACAGCGCGACGGTTTCCAGCACGTTCAGCAGCTGCCGCTTGTACTCGTGGATGCGCTTGATGTGGACGTCGAACAGCGCGTCCGGGTCGAGGCCGACGCCGAGCTTCTCGGCAACGAGCCGCGCGAGCGCGATCTTGTTCCTGCGACGCACCGCCTCGAATCGCTCGCGGAACGCCGCGTCGTCGGCGAGCGGCTCGAGCGCTTCGAGGCGGCCGGCATCGTCCTGCACCCCCGGCCCGAGCGCATCCACGATGAGCTCGGTCAGGCCGGGATTGGCCTGGAACAGCCAGCGCCGGAAGCTGATGCCGTTGGTCTTGTTGACGATTCGCTCCGGATAGAGCGAGTTCAAGTCGCGGAACACCGTCTGCCGCATGAGGTCGGTGTGCAGCGCCGAAACGCCGTTCACGCGGCGCGATCCGAGAAACGCGAGGTGGCCCATCCGGATGCGCCGGCTGTGGTCTTCCTCGATCAGCGATACGGCCGACAGCAAGTCGTTGTCGATTCGTCCCGCTGCGCGCTGGCGATCGAGATGCAGCGCGTTGATGAGGTAGATGATCTGCACGTGTCGCGGCAGCAGGTTCTCCATCAGCGACACCGGCCAGGCCTCCAGCGCTTCCGGCAGCAGCGTGTGGTTCGTGTAGTTGAAGACGGAAGTCGTGATGTCCCAGGCGATCTCCCACGGCAATTCGTGAACGTCGATCAGAAGCCGCATCAGCTCCGGGATCGCGATCGCGGGGTGCGTGTCGTTGAGCTGGATCGCGACGTGATCGGCGAGCGACAGGAGATCGCCGTGCTGCGTCTTGTGCCTGCGGAGCAGGTCCTGCAGCGATGCCGAGGCGAAGAAATACTCCTGCCGCAGCCGCAACTCGTGTCCCGCGGCCGTCTCGTCGCTCGGGTAGAGCACCCGCGAGACCGCTTCGAGCCGCACCCGGTCCGCGAGTGCGCCGACATGGTCGCCGCGGTTGAAGGCCTCGAGGCGCAGCGGGTCGCTCGCGCGCGCCGACCACAGGCGCAGCGTGTTGACGTGCCGTCCCCGCCACCCGGCGAGCGGCGTGTCGAAGGCCACCGCGTTGACGCTCTCCGCCGGCTCCCAGACGTAGCGGGAGGCACCTTCTGCGTTCTCACGGCGGTCGACACGGCCGCCGAAGCCGATCGCGTACCTGACCTCGGGCCGCTCGAACTCCCATGGATTGCCCGATGACAGCCAGTCCTCGGGGAGCTCGACCTGCCAGCCGTCTTTCAATACCTGGCGGAAGATCCCGTGGTCGTAGCGGATCCCGTAGCCGTGAGCCGGAATTCCCAGCGTGGCCATGCTCTCCATGAAGCAGGCGGCGAGCCGGCCGAGGCCGCCGTTGCCGAGCGCGGCGTCGGGCTCGAGCCTGCGCAGCCGATCGAGATCGACGCCGAGGTCGCGCAAGGCGTCGCGCGCGATGTCCGTCATGCCGAGATTGCCGAGCGCATCGAACAGCAGGCGCCCGATCAGGAACTCGAGCGAGAAGTAGTACACGCGCTTGCGGCCATCCCGGTAGGTCCGACGTGTCGCGTCGACCCAGCGGTCGACGATGCGGTCGCGGACCGCGAGCGCCGTCGCCATGAACCAGTCGTGCTCCTGCGCATGTTCGGGATCCTTGCCGACCATGTACGTCAGCTTGCCCACGATCGAATCCCGGAACGCGGCAACCGTGCTGTCGGTCGCGGCGCCACCGGCGTCGGGGGCGGCCTGCGCGCCGCGCGGGGGCACCGACGGGGCGCTGTCGCGGGACTCTGAGCTCATTCGGAAAGTCTACCTCGTGTGCACTCCATTCCGACGGATCCGCCGGAATTCATGGATTCCTCTTCGATGGCGGACGGACCGAAGCAGCGACTCTTCGTAGCGTCGCAGCGAATGAATCAACCCCACGGCGTCGAGGGCGACGATCCCCAGTAACGGCCTGAATGCAATGACCATCACGCCGATGGTCGTCGGTTCCCGGCCACGTCGAGCGCTTGTTCCGCCGCTACCTGGAATGCGGCATCCTCGCCCTCGGTTTCGCCCGCGCCCGTTGCGGGGAGTGTGGCCACGACTTCTTTATCGCTTTCTCCTGCAAGGGGCGCGGCGTGTGCCCGTCGTGCAACACGCGGCGCATGGTCGAGACGGCAGCGCATCTCGCCGATCACGTCTTCCCGCGTCTGCCGGTGCGGCAGTGGGTGCTCGCGGTGCCGAAGCGACTGCGTTACTTCGACGCGTCGGCGCACATCGAGGCCGCTGACCACGCCGGGCGCGGGCGCCTGCTGCGCTACTGCGCCCGCCCGCCGTTCGCCTTGGAACGGCTACAGCAACGGGATGCCGAGCACCTGCTCTACGCCGCCAGCAAACCCGGCCCCGGGAGCCGTGGCGCGCAGCTCCTGACGCCGCTGCAACTCATCCACCGCCTCGCCGCCCTGGTGCCGCCGCCGCGCCGCTCGCTATGCGTGGGCCCTGCTGCTCGCCCGCATCTATGAAGTGTTCCCG
>JBDTRG010000161.1:0-5723 GCA_039931775.1 Betaproteobacteria bacterium
TTGGCGCGCCCGGCAGGAATCGAACCCACGACCCCCTGGTTCGTAGCCAGGTACTCTATCCAGCTGAGCTACGGGCGCGAACGACGATTATACCAAGCTAGGCGCCGTCCCCGCCACTTCGATCCGGCTCCGAAACCGGCACGATGGCGTCGCCTTTGCGGTTTCGCGCCTGGCGTCGAACCGCGATCGCCTTGAGAAGCCAGGCGACGCCGAACCATGCCGCGAGCAACGCAAGCGGCCAGGCGATCGCCCACGGCCACATCGCAGCAACGACGGCGAAACAGATCGCGGCACCGCTCACTTTGGTGAGCAGTCCCGACTCGGCGATACCGAGCGCCCGCCGATTCGTCAGCGCGGCACCCAGTGCGCTCCCGACGCTGAACGCGCCCGCCGCGACGCGCCCCGCGCTGCCCGACCTCGCGCGGCGTGCCACGGGGCCCGTTCGCCCCTGGGCAAGGCGCACGCGGTTGCGGTCCGTCAGCACGATTTCGGTCGCGCGCGTCAGGTCGATCTCGTACTGCGCCGCCATAGCCGCGCCGAATCGCCGATCCTCGATCGCGACGTCGAGCTCGAAGTTGCCCATCCAACTCGCTATGTTGAGATTGGTCGAGCCCACACGCGACCACAGGCCGTCAGCAACGGCAGTCTTCGCGTGCAGCATCGTTCCGTTCCATTCGAAAACGCGGACGCCGGCAGAGAGCAGCGCGCGGTAGCTCGCCCGCGACAGCGGGGTAAGCACCTGAATGTCGCTGGCGCCGGGAACCAGAAGGCGCACGTCGACGCCGTCGCGCGCCGCTGCCGCGAGCGCCTGGACGTAGGCGGCCGTCCCGACGAAGTACGCGTCGGTCAGCCAGAGCTGACGCCGGGCGAGCGACGCGATGACGAGGTCCAGCCGGTAGGTGCCGGTACCGTTCGGCGCGCCGGCGATGACACGCAGGCGCACGTCCCCCGCCGGCGTCCCCGGGACGCTCGCCTCGAATTGATCGAGCGGCAGGATGGGGCCGCCGCACGCGCGCCAGACGTCGGCAAACGCATGCGTGAGTTCCTCGACCGCCGGACCGCGGATTTCGATGCCGGTATCACGCCACGGCTCCATCGCCCGCGCCGGATCGCCCTGCCATTTCGCGCTGACGCACAGCCCCGAGACGAAACCGATGCGCCCGTCGACCGCGATCGTCTTGCGATGGTCGCGCGAAAGCCATCCCAACGGGCTGTCGAAGCGCGGCCGGTTGAAGATGCGGACTTGCGCGCCGGCCTCGGTCAGCATCGAACTCAGCGCACCGACGCGGCGCGTGCCCAGCCAATCGCAGACGACGCGGACGATAACGCCCGCGCGCGCTTTCGCCGCCAACGCCTCGGCAAATTCGCGCCCCACATCGTCGTCGTCGAAGATGTAGCTTTCGAACAGGATGAAGCGCCGCGCCTCGCCGATCGCGGCGAGCCACGCCGGGTAGTTTTCCCCGGCATCGAGGAGCAGGCGCACGGCGTTGCCGCCGATCGGGTCCGACCCGGCCGCGCGCGCAAATGCGCGCTCGGCATACTCGGGATAGGGCAAGTCGACGGACTCGGAATTTGCTGTCACGCGGGTCGCTCGCAACGGTAGCCGTGCCGCCGCAGTCTAGCCGAGTTCGCGCGAGGCGAGCGCAAGGCTGGCGACTACGCCAAACTCAGGTGACCGAGGGATTCGTTGCAACCGACGTGGCGCGCGTGACGCGCACCGAACTCGCCTCGCCGGAGCCGCGCTATTCGAACACGGAACCGGGTGCCCGGGCCTTTCGTGCAATGACGAGCAGCGCAATGAGCAGCATGCCGGAGTAGCCGCCGATGATGAACGCCCAAATGATCCACCAGGCAGAGACCATGATCTCGATTCATTCCGTGTCGATCGAGGCCCGACTCACCTCGCAGAAACAGGAGTGCAAAACTCGTGCCCTTGATTTTCAGGATCGCAAGTCATTGTTTTATAAATACCATTTTTCGCATCATCCGTCATCAACCCGCGCGGTGACCACGGCCTGTAAATGAATCCGACAGTCGACTCATCGAACGCGGGCTCGCGCCGGCCTTTGCTTACGTGGTGGTCCGCTGCCTCGCGCGGGCCCGCGCAGCGCGCTAACATGCGGGCATGAGGTCAGGGTATTCGACTGGCCGTAATGTGGCATAACCTTGCGAAGGAAACGCCGATGGAAATCGTGCTGCTTTGGATCGGTAGGCTCGCCGGGCTGGGAGGCTTGGCCCTCTGCGCCTGGGCAATCTATAACCGCCTGAACGGCTCGTACTTCGCCGGCGGCTTCCAGGTTGGAACCCTGCTGCAGGCCGGTACGACGGCGATGCTCGTCGCCTGCTTCTGCCTGCTCCTCGCTTTGACCAATCGCCGGCAGCGGTAGGCTCCCGCTTCGATTTCAGTCCTCGCCGTAGCCTACTTCCCGCAGAAATGCGGTCCGCTCCTGAGTGCCAAGGTTTTCCGCCACACGCTTCAGGAACGCGACTCGCGTTGGCGTATTGGCCGCCGCCTTCTTCGCGACGATCTTCGCGATCGGACCCAGGTAAACGGCCAGCCGTCCGGCGACGAAGTCGACGAATTCCTGGTCAAGAGGGGCTCGCTGGATCGACGATTGCGCGGTTCCGGGCGTACCGGCCTTCGCGCCGCCCGACGCACCCGCGTTCAGACGCGAAGGCGACGACGACAAGCCCGTCTCGCCACGCGCGGTGGGCCGTGCTGCACGGCCACCCGTGCTTCCCAATGTGCCACTGCCGTGCCGATTGAACGCCTCGATGAAATGATGACGCGCATCCGGGTCGATGATCGAGGCGCTCAGGAGCGAACAGAGTTCGGCGCGGTCGTTGGTCTTCTGCGTCGCCCGACGGACGATCAGCTTGGCCATCGGACCCAGCGCACGCGCGAGCTCATGCTCGGCGGTGCGCAGCGTCTCGTCGTCCCATGCCGGCGCCGGTGTTTGCAGCATCAGGGTCCCGATGTTGACCATCGTCGTGCCGTTGCTGTCGTCGACCGGCACCGTCATCTGCGCGATCTCGTGCAACGCCGCGTTGAACGCTCGCGCGCTCGGGAAGCGCTGCGCGGGGTCCTTCGCGAGCGCTGTCGCCACCAACTCGTCGACCGCCTGGGGTAACTTGAATTTGGACAGCGATGAAGGCGGCGCAGGCTGTTCGTTGCATATCGCGTATCCGATCGCTTCGAGGTTTCCGCGAAATGGCCTTTCACCCGTCAGGAGTTCGTAGAGCACCACGCCGGTGCTGAAGAGATCCGAACGAGCATCCACTTCGAGGCCGCGATACTGCTCGGGCGACATGTACGACGGGGTACCCATTGCTACACCGGCCATGGTCAGATTCGAAAGATCCACGCGCGCGATCCCGAAATCCGCGACCTTGAGCACCCCTTGATTGGTGACGATGAGGTTCGACGGCTTGATGTCGCGGTGGACGACGCCGTTGGTGTGCGCAAAATCCAGCGCGGCCAGGAGCTGGGACATCAGCGCAACCAGTTGGGCGAAGTCGAAGCTCGCACGACGGTTCAGGAATTCGCGAAGGCCCCTGCCTTCGACGTACTCCATCACGATAAACGTGACGGAGGCATCCTCGCCGTATTCGTAGACGGCGACGATGTTGGGGTGGTGCAGCCGGCCCGCGGCCTTCGCCTCGTTCCTGAAACGCGCCAGGTACTGCATGGCAAGGTCCGGATCGACCAGGTCCTTGCGGATCGTCTTGATCGCGACGTGCCGCTCGATATGCGGATCGAAGCCCTTGTACACAACCCCCATCGCGCCCGTGCCCAGCGGGCCTTTGATCACGTACTTTCCGAGGCGTTCGGGGTCGGCCATCAGTCGCGACGCAGTGGGCGGATGCCTACGACGCCATCGGTCAAGTCTCGAGCATCTTCATCGCCTGCACGAGGCTTGCCTTCATCCGGCCCATCGCTTCGGTCAGGACGCCAATCTCGTCGTGGCTTTTCGACTTGAACTCCCCGGCCTCCATGTTGCCGAGGCTCACCTGGTCGGCGATGCCGGCGAGCTTGGTCACGCGGCGGATCACCATCGTGTACAGCATCACGTTGAGCAGGACGAAGATCGCGATGAACACGACGGCGAGCGAACCCATGAACGCGCCGAAGGCCTTGTTCGCCCGCTCGACCGGCACAGCCATCGGCACCGACACGATCTGCGCGCCGATCACCTCGTCCATCTTCCAGCCGAAGCCGTTGGCCGAGCCGTAGAGATCGACCATGGTCTTCGGCGCGGCGGAGACGGTGCTGTGGCATTCGAGGCACGCCGGACTCTTGATCTGGATCGGGCGCGCCAAGTAGAGCGAGCGGCCGGCCGGCGTATCGCGCTCGCCGATCACCTCACCCGTCGCGGTGACGTTGCGGAACATGCCGACGACATCGGTTTCCCAGTCGGCAGCGCGATTGCGCGGGTTCGACGGGTTGAGTGTCGCTTCCTTGTACGTGTAGTCGGGATGCTTCTTGCGCAGCTCGTTGAACTGCTCGGTTGCCGCGTAGGCAGGCACCGATTGCGGCAGAAACTGGTATTTCATCTGCGTCTCGAGCAGCGGCTTGACCTGAGTGGTCGTATAGTTGCGCGACGAGAGCGCCGACTCCATCATGAGCCGCGCATTTTGCAGGATCTCTTCGCGCGCGTTCGCCTGCAGCGCCCGGTACGAGATGTATCCGGCGATCAGGAACCCCAGCACGAAGATGCCGAACAGCACGAGGTTGAATTTCCAGATCAGCTTCATCGGAACCTCACTTTCGGTCGCATCCGTGCGTCATCCCGCGGGCTTGTCCTTGGATGCGGGCTTGTCCTTGGGCGAAGGACCGTCGTTGGGCGCGTATTTTTCAGGATGCACGATGCGGTCCCACGACGGGTGGCGCGAAAGGTCGGGTTCGGCCGACCTGCGGAAGGCCGGATCGCCGAGCCGGCTCGCGAAGCGCTTCTCGAAAGCGATGCGATCGCGGCCGACGAGCCACGGCGCCGCTTCAGCGTACGTGATATCGCGGTCCGCGACCAGCGGCGGCTTTCCTTTGGTTTTGGCGGCAAGCGTCGGCAGCGCATCGACAAAGTGCCGCGGCATGGCACCGACAAATGCTTTCGGCGGGCTTTGCGCCGTCGTGAACGCGGCGCCAACGGTCTTCGTCCAGTAGTCGCCGGCTTTCGCCTCACGACTCGCCCCGTCCGAGCCGTTCGGCGCGAGTTCGACGAGCTTGGCCGTCTTGGATTCCAGGAACACCGCAGCGAGAGCGCCGTCGGCGCGCGCAACGACGATGCCTTCCGGCACCAGCGTTTCGAACGGCGGCATGCGAATCCGCAATCCTGGCGCCTTGGCCACGGCTTTGAGCCAGCCTGCGGCGAGCGTCGCCACGGGCGGACCGCCCTTCGCCGGCGCAGGACCCAGGTACAACTGGCCGGGACCGACGAGGTTGACGATCGTTCCGGTTGCGAATTCGAGTTGCACCTGCCCGCGATCGGAGACCTCAACGATATCGGCATCGTCGACGCGAGCGCCCGTGGCGAGCTTGTACCACGTCGCTCCGCGCAACAGGCGCGCGCCGCCGTCAACCAGCGTGACGACACCGATCTCGGCCCAGGCATTTGAGGCCAGGACCAGGCACAACCACACAGAGGCTTGCCACGATCGCATTGCTGGTCAGCAACGGGGACTGTCCGTCACGCTAGGTGACTGGCGGAGACGCAGGGATTCGAACC
>JBDTRG010000162.1:0-4896 GCA_039931775.1 Betaproteobacteria bacterium
GTCCTGGAACAGGAATTCGAAGGTCCCGGCGCCGCGGTAGCCGAGCTTCCGGCACGCGTCGGCGCATCGCTCGCCGATCCGCGTCAGGGCGCGCACCGAGACGCCCGGCGCCGGCGCTTCCTCGATGATCTTCTGGTGCCGGCGCTGCATCGAGCAGTCGCGCTCGAACAGGTAGACGGCATTCTTGTGTTCGTCGGCAAGCACCTGAATCTCGATGTGCCGTGGATTGCCGAGGAATTTCTCCATGTAGACGTTCGGGTTGCTGAACGCGGCCTGCGCTTCGGAGCGGGTGAGGGTAGCCGCCGAGACGAGCGCCGCCTCGGTGTGAACGACGCGCATGCCGCGTCCGCCCCCGCCACCGGCCGCCTTGATGATCACCGGGTAGCCGATCGAGCGCGCGACCTTGACGATTTCCTTCGGATCGTCGGGCAGCACGCCCTCGGAGCCTGGCACGCAGGGCACGCCGGCCTTCAACATGGCCGCCTTGGCGCTGATCTTGTCGCCCATCAGGCGAATGGTGTCGGCGCGCGGGCCGATGAACACGAAGCCGGAACGCTCGACCTTTTCAGCGAAGTCCGCGTTCTCCGACAGGAAGCCATAGCCGGGGTGGATCGCCTGGGCGTCCGTCACCTCGGCCGCGGCGATGATCGCCGGCACGTTGAGGTAGCTCGCCGACGACGCCGCCGGTCCGATGCATACCGATTCGTCGGCGAGGCGCACGTACTTCGCTTCCCCGTCGGCTTCCGAGTGGACCATCACCGTCCGGATGCCGAGCTCGCGGCACGCGCGCTGGATCCGCAGCGCGATCTCGCCCCGGTTCGCGATCAGAATCTTCCCGAACAGCTGATTCGGATTCTTGGCCACGATCGGCGACGAAGGGGGGCGAAGCGGAGGCAAATCAGACGATCACGACGAGCGGCTGGCCATATTCGACGGGCTGGCCGTTCTCGGCGAGCATCTGCTTGACGACACCCGCCTTGTCCGCCTCGATCTCGTTCATGAGCTTCATCGCCTCGATGATGCAGAGCGTGTCGCCGACCTCGACCGAATCGCCGACCTCGACGAACGGCTTGGCGCCTGGTGAGGCCGCGCGATAGAACGTGCCGACCATCGGGCTTTTGACGAGGTGGCCTTCGGGCTCCATGGGCGCGGGGACCGCCTCCACGGCCACGGGCGCCGGGGCGCCTGACGCCCCCGCCGCCGTGTAGAGCGCGGTCGGCGCCGCGGGCGCCGCGGCAGCCGCGACGGCGCGGGTAATCCGCACTCGCTCCTCGCCTTCCTGGATTTCGAGCTCGCCGATCCCGGAACTCTCGACGAGTTCGATTAGCGTTTTCAGCTTGCGCAGGTCCATGAGATCAACCCGGCAGCGACGCAGGCGCCCCGCAGGCCACGTTCCGGCCACGGGCAGCACTCGTTACCGATACGTGACGGTACGGGCAACGCGATTCGACCAAAGCGCTCGAAATCGCTGCCGCCGCGACCCGGACCGCCGCCTTGCATCTTGGTTTTGCCATGGGCTGCGGAGCCTCCCTGTTTCAAGCGAGCCGGGAGTTTCGCGCAGATCGGCCTTAAATGTCCAGCGATCGCGCAAGATCGACGCAGTCGGTCGATACCGCTGGAGCCGGGTCGACTCAACGGCCCACGGAGGCCACGTCGACCGGCTACCTCGGGTGAGCCCCTGGTATTCCTGTCGAATCAGGACAGATTGACCTGCTTAAAACCTGGACGTTACCGTCTATTTACAGCAATTGACCGACGATAGAGCGTAGATCGGTCGCTTTGATGGGCCCCAACTGGGTGTGCGCCACGTGTCCGGAGCGGTCGACGATGACAGTAAACGGCAACGCGCCCAATCGGTTGCCCAACGTCTTGGAGAGTTCGGCCGCGCCGAAGCCTCCGACGAGCGACGGATAGTTGAGGCCCAGTTCGGTTTCGAAGGCGGCGACCTTGTCCGCCTGATCGACGGCGATGCCGACAAATTGAAGACCCCGGGCCCCGAGGTCCTGCTGGGCTTTCACGAACTCGGGCATTTCCTCGCGGCACGGCGCACACCAGGTTGCCCAGAAGTTGACGACCAGTACCTTGCCCTTCCACTGCCCGAGCGATTGCTCGCGACCTTTCGTGTCCGGCAGGGCGACGCCCAGCAGGGCCGCCGCGTCGCTGCCCCGCAGATTGACCGTTGCCGACTCTCCCGCGTCACGCCTGACGTAGATCCCTCCGGCGAGCGCGATTACGCCGGCCAGCGCAAGCCCGGCCGCGACTCGCCATCGCCGCGACTTCATCGCGTTGGGCATTGAAGTAAGTGTGTGCTCACATTCATTGTGCGCCTCACGGAGAGGCGTACAGCGATCAGTTGAACCAGGACTTGCGCGCCGGCACGGCGGCAACCGGCGCCCCCGGGCGGGCCCCGGGCAACGGCAGCGTCACGGTGACGCTCTGAACCTGAGGCGGATAGCACACACCCGCGTCGGCGCAGCCTTGCGACTCGGCGCGGACGGTGACCTTGCGTCCAGGCTCGGCGCTGGCAAGCGCGAGCGGCACGGCGATCTGCCCGCGATAGGTTTCCACCTTGCCGAAGAACTCGTCTTCCTTGATTTTTCCGGCAGGCAGCACCGGCGCGGCGGTCAGCGGCGTCGGCTCGACGCTGAACTTCAGCTTTTCACGGTACAGGTAATAGCCGCTGGCGATGGTGAATCGCGCCTCGACCGTCCGTTCGTCGACGGCCTGGACGCTGAAAGCAAACGCTCGCTCCGGCTCGAGAAGCTTCGGAGCAGCCGCCTCGGTCCCGGCGACGCCCGCTCCGACCGAGCTCGCGACGATGAGCGCCATCGCGAGGCCGATCGGCGCACGGCGGTCAGCCAGCGGCCGTTTCGGCGGCGATCCAGTCGAGATAGGGAGCAAGGCCATGGACAACAGGGACAGCGAGGATTTCCGGAAGTTCGTACGGATGGCGCTCCCGAATCGCCGCTTCGACTTCGGCGTAGCGCTCCGGCTGCGTTTTCACGGCGACGGGAATTTCTTGCGCTGTTTCGATTTCACCGCGCCAGTGATAGAGTGATTCTACCGGCATGCCGATGCTGACGCACGCGGCGAGGCGCGACTCGACGAGGATGCGCGCGAGCGATTGTGCGGATGCCCAATCGGGCATCTGCGTCAGGATCAGGATCGCCGCGCCGGCCAAGGAGTTTCCATGCGTTTCCTACTGCTGATGATTGTACTGGGTTTCCCCCTCATCGACCTCTACGCGACGATTCGCTTCGCGCGCTTGACCGGCGTGCCCGTCTGGGGTTGGCTCGCGATGTCGTTCATCGCCGGCGCGTATCTGCTGCGCAATGAACGGATCGCGTTTCGCGCCAATACGATCGCGGCCATGCACGGCGAGCAACCGCTGTTGCGCGGTCTGCTCGACAGCGGGCGCAAAGTGCTGGCCGGCGTACTGTTCCTGCTCCCCGGAGTCATCAGCGACCTCTTCGCGCTGGTGCTGCTCGCGTTGCCGCTTAACGTCGGCCGCGAGTTCGCGCCGCACACGGCCGGCGGCGGCAAGCCGATCGACGGCGAGTTCCACCGCGTCGATTAGCTATTTCATCCGATCGAGTAGCGTCGGCTCGGCCTTGTCGGCGCGTCGGTACGACCAGCGCATCATCAAGGCACCGATGGCGATCATCGGCAGCGACAGCCATTGCCCCATCGTGAAGCCGAGCGCGAGATAGCCGAGGAAGCTGTCCGGCTCGCGCGCGTATTCGGCGACGAAGCGGCAAACGCCGTATCCGATCAGGAACAGCCCCGACGCGGCGCCCATCGGACGGCGCCTCCGCGTGTAGATCCAGAGGACGGCAAAGAGCAACAGGCCCTCGAGCGCAAACTGGTAGAGCTGCGACGGATGTCGGGGTTCGGGGCCCGCCTGCGGAAAGATCATCGCCCAGGGGCCGGAGGTCACCCGTCCCCAGAGTTCGCCGTTGATGAAGTTGCCGAGGCGCCCGGCGGCGAGTCCCAGCGGCACCAGCGGGGCGACGAAATCGGTAACCTCGAGCCAGCGCTTGCGCCGCGTTCGCGCGAAGAGCCAAAGCGCGACGAGCACGCCGAGCAGGCCGCCGTGAAAGCTCATGCCACCCTGCCAGACCGAGAGGATTTCGAGCGGATGCTCGAGATAGTGAAGCGGCTTGTAGAAGAGCACATAGCCGAGCCGACCGCCGAGAATCACGCCCCATACGCCGTAGATCAGCATGTCGTCCACGTCGCGCGGATGCCAGCCGGTCAGAAGATTCTGCCGTGCGCGATACCTGCCGAGGAGCGCGAACAGCACGAATCCGACGACATACATGAGTCCGTACCAGCGCACCGGCAGCGCGAGCGTGTGCGACGCCAGCGTCACCGGGCCGATCGTGAACGCGATAGGGTCGAACTGCGGGTGGACCAGCATGCGGCGGATTGAACGCCAAGGGCGGCGCTTGCGCTAGAATTGTGTCGGGCGATTATACCCAGTCAGACCCTGCGATCGGTCCTTGCATTCGGCCCGTCCCGGCGGTCCGATTCGATCGGCCCGCCCCTTCCCGCGTTCGCCCGCACCCGCCCACACCGGAGTACCGCCATGTCGTACAACCGCCGCTCGAAGCTGATCACGCAAGGCATCGCCCGCTCGCCGAATCGCGCGATGCTGCGCGCCGTCGGATTCGGCGACACGGATTTCGAGAAACCCATCGTCGGGGTCGCCAACGGGCACAGCACGATGAACCCGTGCAACGCCGGTATCCAGCCGCTCGTCGATCGCGCGATGGCCGCGTTGAAGGCGGAGGGCGCCATGCCGCAGGTCTTCGGCATCCCGACCGTCACCGACGGCATCGGCATGGGCACCGAGGGCATGAAGTATTCGCTGGTCTCGCGCGAAGTGATCGCCGA
>JBDTRG010000163.1:0-13058 GCA_039931775.1 Betaproteobacteria bacterium
GGAAATGCACGCGCGGTCGTCTGCAGCTTCGACGTCACCTGCCCCGGCGTCAACGCAGGGTTCACCGACAACATCAGCGACGCGATCCCGGCGACATGCGGCGTGGCCATGCTCGTGCCCTGCTTGGCGCCGTACGAATAACCTCCGGCCGTCGGCGACGTCGCGCCGGTGTTCACCGTCGACAGCACCGACCCGCTGCCGGCGCCGCCCGGCGCCGAGATCTCGACCATCGCACCGTAGTTGCTGTACGACGCGCGCTCCCCCAGGCGCCCGGTCGCGCCGACGGTGATCACGCCGTTGCAGTTGGCGGGCGAGGTCTCCGTCGCGGGACGATTGCTGTTTCCGGCCGCGACGACGACGACGGAGCCCGCGGCTACCGCGGCGTCGATCGCGTCCTGCATCACGGCCTCGCAATGGCAATTGAGGCCGTTGATGTCGCACGCATACCCGCCGAGGCTCAGATTCATCACGCGCGCGGGATTCGCGTTCGCCGGCACGCCGGGCACGGCGAGCCCGGCTGCCCAGCGGACGCCGTCGGCGATGTCGGACGTGTATCCGCCGCACTTGCCCAGAACGCGAATCGGCACGATCTTGCTGACCCAGTTGATCCCCGTCACGCCCGTCAGGTTGTTGCTCGCGGCGCCGATCGTCCCGGCGACGTGCGTTCCGTGGAACGTGCTGTTGCGCGCCCCGCATCCCTGGAACAGACCCGCAGCGTTCTCGGCAGACGTGATCCAGTCTCCGGGGTCGGCGGGGTTCGGATCGCGCGCGTCGCCATCGTTGCCGACTTGCGCATCGGAGATGAAGTCGTATCCGCCGGTGTAGCGGCCGGCCAGGTCCGGGTGCAGCGCGAGGCTGCCGGTATCGAGGACGGCGACCGCGATGCTCGGGGCCCCGGTCGTGATCGACCACGCCGGCGGAAGGTTGACGCCGCCCGGTTCCGACGGCGGGCTCATGTAATGCCACTGGCTTGTGTAGAGCGGATCGTTCGGCACCAGTAACGGCATCTTGCGCAGGTCGGGCACCGCGTATTCGATCGCGGGGTCGTTCTCGAGGCTGCGGGCGAGCAATCCCGCCTGGTCGACGGGCAGAGACTGGAACAGGCGGACCACGTAGGCGCCACCCGCCATCGCACGCTGCTGCGCGACGGGCTGGCCGGCCCGCCCGGCGAGTCGATCGAGGTTTCCCGTCGGCAGCGCGTCGTTTCGCGCGGCCCCCGCCGAAATCGACGCGTCCCGATACTTGACGATCAACCGGAAGACCGGAGGATGCCTGGCGAGGGCCGCGCGCGCGCCGGTGGGATCGGCCGACGCCCCGCCGGGATCCTCGACGTTGACGTACAGGACCTGCGGAAGGAGTCGCGCGCGATTGATCGATGCGCGCGCGTCGTCGATCGCGAGCGGTGCGGCGAGTTGCAACAGGTATGCGCCTTCGCGCGTGTGGCCGACGATCGAGAACGCCGATCGAAGGCTCGCGAGCAGCGCGTCGCGATCGGAGGCGGCGAGCGTCGCCGAGTTGCCGGACGCCGCGTCGGCGCGAAGCTTGACGACGATCGTGTCGATCGATGGCGGGGCGGCGATTGGCGCGCCGGGCACCACGGCGCAGAGCAGCGCGATCGCGGCGACGAGCCCCCGGCGCAACCGATCCAGCGGACTCCAATGCCTTGCGATCGTTGGCTGCATGAAAAATCCCCGGCAAAATGGCAGACAACTCTGTCTGCCGCGGCGGAGCGTCGTGCGCTCGCGCCTCTTGCGCCAGACCGGTAGCGTTCCGACTTGCGGACAGGAGCTTATGCTACTTCGCCCGTCGGAGCAGTGGCAACCACTACGCCTCCGGTTCGATGCCGCCTGTCGTGTCGCGCGCGGATCGCCGCGCTGTAGGCTACGCAAAGTGGGCGACGGATCGGATAACATCGACCGATGCAACGACGGGAGCACGTGATGCGCATGGTCCGCGTTCTGGGTGCGTTCACGCTAGGCGCCGCGATAGCGTCGAGCGCGCACGCGCAAGTGAAGATCGGCGTCATCACGTCGGCGACCGGGCCGACGTCTTTCGTCGGCACCCCCCAGAAGAACTCGGTGGCGCTGCTGCCGAGAACGGTCGGCGACACGACGATCGAGTACTTCTACCTCGACGATGCCAGCGACTCGACGCAAAGCGTGACCAACGCAAAGAAGCTGATCGCCGAGCACCGGATCGATGCGCTGATCGGCCCGTCGGGCTCGCCCAACGCGATGGGCGTGCTCGCGGTCATGGCGGACGCGAAGACGCCGATGCTGGCGCCCGTCGGCGGAACGACCGTGATCCTGCCGATGGACGACCGGAAGCGCTGGGCATTCAAGACGACGCAGAACGACGACATCATCGCCGACGCGTTGATCGAGCACATGACCAGGAACGGCGTGAAGACCATCGGGTTCATCGGCTACAACGACCCCTACGGCGAGAGCTGGCACCGGACGATTCAGCCGATGCTGCAGAAGGCCGGAATCGCACTCGTCGCCGACGAGCGCTACAACCGGCTCGACACGAGCGTGACCGGTCAGGTGCTGCGGCTCAAAGCAGCGGCGCCGGACGCTGTCCTGGTCGCCGGTGTGGCAGCCGGCGCGGCGCTTCCGCAAATGCAGCTCGTCGATGTCGGCTACGGCGGAAAGATCTACCAGACGCACGGTGCCGCGACCGACGACTTCATCCGGATCGGCGGCAGGAAGGTCGAGGGCGCGATCATGGCGGCGAGCCTCATGCTCGTGCTGGACCAGATCCCGGACAGCGCGCCGTCGAAAAAGGTCGCCGCGCTGTACGTCTCCCAATACGAAAGTGTCTATGGCGCGAAGCCGGCAACTTTCGGCGCCAACGTCTACGACGCCGGGCTCCTGCTGCAGCGGGCAATCCCCGAAGCGCTTCGCCAGGCCGCCCCTGGAACCCAGGAATTCCGGTCTGCCCTTCGCGATGCGCTCGAGGCCACGAAGGAGCTCGTGGCCACGCAGGGCGTCTACAACATGACGCCGGCCGACCATTCGGGCTTCGACCGGCGCGGGCGCGTCCTTTTGTCAGTCAAGGATGGAAAGTGGACGCTGTTGGGGGGGCTGAACCAGCGCTAGGTGCGAAGAGGCCAGTCCAAGGCCCGGACCCCATCGGGCTTAGGGTGTTCATGCGCCCGATGGGGGGGGGGGCGAAAGCGTCCAGCCGCCGACGGCCAAGCCACCCCGAAACCCCTAGAAACCCTTCATTTCGCCCCCATTTTCTGCTACGATAGCGGGCGATAAGCAGTAGAAATGGGCTGGGCGCAGCCCATTTTTTTTTGGCGAAACCCTTTTGCATGGCGATGAACCTGCCCGAACTGCTCGAAATGACGCTGCCCCCGATGGGGTATGAACTGGTCGATTGGGAGATGTCGCCCAAGGGCCGGTACCTGCGCGTCTTCATCGACAAACCGAACGGTGTGGACGTCGAGGACTGTGCCCGCGTGAGCCGCCAGCTGACGCGGCTTTTTGCGGTAGAAAACGTCGATTTCGACCGTTTGGAAGTTTCCTCGCCGGGCCTCGACCGGCCGCTGCGGAAACCGGCGGATTTCGCCCGTTTCCTGGGCGAAGAGGCCGATTTCAGGCTGGCGAACCCCGTCGAGAATGCGCGGCGGATGAAAGGCATCCTGCGCGGCATGACGGATGGCGCAGTGCTCCTGGATACGCCGCAAGGCATGCGGACGATTCCGCTCGCGGACATCGACCGCGCGCGACTCGTACCGAAGATCGAGTGGAGAAAAGCAACATGAATCGCGAACTGCTGCTGCTGGTCGACGCGCTCGCGCGCGAAAAGAACGTCGCGAAGGAAATCGTCTTCACGGCGCTCGAGTCGGCGCTCGCCTCGGCCACGAAGAAGCGTTTCACCGACGAGATCGACGCCCGGGTGTCGATCAACCGGGAAACCGGCGACTACGATTCGTTCCGGCGCTGGACCGTGGTGCCCGACGAGGACCACGAGGAGCCGGCGTACCAGATCGCGATCACGGATGCCGCTGACCGTGACCCGGCGCTCGCGCTGGGCGATGTCATCGAGGAGCCACTCGAACCGGTGGAGTTCGGCCGTATCGGCGCCCAGGCGGCGAAGCAGGTGATCCTGCAGAAGATTCGCGACGCCGAGCGCGAGCAGATTCTGAACGACTTCCTCGAGCGGCAGGACAACCTCCTGACCGGCACGGCCAAGCGCATCGAGCGCGGCAGCGTGATCGTCGAATCGGGCCGCATCGAAGGCGTGATCCCGCGCGACCAGCTGATCCCGAAGGAGATGCTGCGCGTCGGCGATCGTATCCGCGCGTACGTGACCAAGATCGACCGCACTGCGAAGGGACCGCAGCTCATCCTGTCGCGCATCGCACCGGAGTTCCTGATGCGCCTCTTCGAGCTCGAGGTCCCCGAGATCGAGGAGGGCTTGATCGAAATCAAGGCCGCGGCTCGCGACCCCGGCATTCGCGCCAAGATCGCGGTGAAGTCGAACGACCCGCGGCTCGACCCGCAGGGGACTTGCATCGGCATGCGCGGCTCGCGCGTGACGGCGGTGACCAACGAGCTCGCCGGCGAGCGCGTCGACATCATCCTCTTCTCGGAAGACCCGGCGAAGTTCGTGATCAACGCGCTGGCGCCTGCCGAGATTTCGTCGATCGTCGTCGACGAGGAGAAGCACAGCATGGACGTCGTCGTCGACGAGGAAAATCTCGCGATCGCCATCGGCCGGCTCGGCCAGAACGTCCGGCTCGCCTCCGAACTCACCGGGTGGGAATTGAACCTGATGAGCGTCGAGGATTCGCAGAAGAAACAAGAGGAAGAGGGCACGCGGCTTCGCCAGCTCTTCATGGACAAGCTCGACGTCGACGAGGAAGTCGCCGACATCCTGATCGGCGAGGGCTTCACCTCGCTCGAGGAAGTCGCGTACGTACCGATCAACGAGATGCTCGAGATCGATGCGTTCGACGAGGAGACCGTCAACGAGTTGCGCAGCCGCGCGCGCAACGCGCTGCTCACGGACGCGATCGTCCGCGAGGAAAACGTCGAGAACGTCGACGAGGCGCTCCTGAACCTCGAAGGCATGGACACGGAGATCGCCAGCGCACTGGCGGTCCACGGCATCACGACGCGCGATGCGCTCGCCGACCTGGCGGGCGACGAACTCGTCGAGCTGACCGGTATCGCCGAGGATCGCGCGCAGGACCTCATCATGAAGGCGCGCGCGCACTGGTTCGAAGAAGCGCCGGCCGATTCCGGGAACGTGGCTGTGGAAGCGGCCGCCGTGCCGACGCAGCACTGAGCATTGCGCCCGACGAAGGAAACAGGGGACGTGGGAGAAGCACATGGCGCATACGACGATTGAACAATTCGCGACGGAGCTGAAGCTGCCGCCAGGCGCGCTCATCGAGCAGCTCGCCAAGGCCGGCGTCGACGGCAAGAAGCAGGGCGACGAACTGTCCGAACAGGACAAGACGAAGCTGCTCGAATACCTGCAGAAGCAGCACGGCGCCGCCGGCGAACCGAAGAAGAAGATCACGCTCACGCGAAAGCAGACGAGCGAGATCAAGGCCGCGGGGTCCACCGGCAAGGCGCGGACGATCCAGGTCGAGGTGCGCAAGAAGCGCGTTTTCGTCAAGCGCGACGAAACCGAGGTGGCGCCGCCCGTCGAGGAAGTGCCGAAGCCCGTGGCCGCGCCGCTCATCAGCGACGCGGAACTCGCCGCGCGCGACGCCGAGGAGAAGAAGGCACAGGAACTCATCGCCCGCCAGCAGGAAGAGGTGCAGAAGAAGCAGGAGCAGGCGGTCAAGCGCAAGACCAAGAAGGAACGCGACGCCGAGGAAGCCGCTGCCAAGTCCGCAGCCGAGGCCGCCGCCGCAGTCGTCGCCGAGGAAGCGAAGACCGCCGAGGCGCCGAAGGGGGCGAAGGCCCCGGTCGCCAAGGCGCCGACCGAAGGCACGCTGCATCGCCCCGCGGCGAAGCCGGGCGAGCGCGCGAAGCCGATCAAGAAGAGCGGCTCCGGGTTCCAGGAAGAGGCGGCGCGCCGCAGGGCATTGAAGCTGCGCGGCGACGTCACCGGCGGCGCGGCGACCAGCGCCTGGCGCCAGCCCAAGGTGGGTCCGCGCCGCCACGATGAAGAGGGCGTCGACGGTGCGGCGGCCGCGGCGCCGGGCCAGCTCGTTCGCGACATCTCGATTCCCGAGACGATCACCGTCGCCGACCTCGCGCGGAAGCTTTCGGTAAAGGCCGCCGAAGTGATCAAGGCGCTGATGAAGCTCGGCCAGATGGTCACGATCAACCAGATGCTCGACCAGGAGACCGCGATCATCCTGGCCGAGGAGATGGGCCACAAGGCGAAGGCCGCCAAGCTCGACGATCCCGATGCACTGCTCGCGGAATCCGAAGCGGTGCACGTCGAGGCCGAGCCGCGCCCGCCGGTCGTCACCGTGATGGGCCACGTCGACCATGGCAAGACGTCGCTGCTCGACACCATTCGCCGCACGCGGGTCGCGAGCGGCGAGGCGGGCGGGATCACGCAGCATATCGGCGCCTACCACGTGCAGACCAAGAAGGGCGTGATCACGTTCCTCGACACGCCGGGCCACGAGGCGTTCACCGCGATGCGCGCGCGCGGCGCCAAGGTCACCGACATCGTCGTTCTCGTCGTGGCGGCGGACGACGGCGTGATGCCGCAGACGAAGGAAGCGATCGCGCACGCGAAGGCCGGCAACGTGCCGGTCGTCGTCGCGATCAACAAGGTCGACAAGCCGGAAGCGAATCTCGAGCGTGTCAAGCAGGAGCTCGTCGCCGAAAGCGTGATCCCCGAGGAATATGGCGGCGAAGTTCAGTTCATGCCCGTGTCGGCCAAGACCGGCGCCGGCATCGACGAGCTGCTCGACGCGATCCTGCTGCAGGCCGAAGTGCTCGAGTTGAAGGCGCCGAAGAATGCGCCCGCGCGCGGCATCGTCATCGAATCGCGGCTCGACAAGGGCAAGGGCCCCGTCGCGACGGTTCTCGTGCATTCCGGGACGCTTAAGCGCGGCGACATCGTGCTCGCCGGCGCCGTGTTCGGCCGCGTGCGCGCGATGACCGACGAAAATGGCAAGAGCGTTCAGGCCGCCGGTCCGGCGATCCCCGTCGAGATCCAGGGCCTGTCCGACGTGCCGCTCGCCGGCGAGGACGTCATCGTGCTGGGCGACGAGCGGAAGGCGCGCGAGATCGCGCTGTTCCGCCAGGGCAAGTTCCGCGATGTGAAGCTTGCGAAGCAGCAGGCGGCGAAACTCGAGAACATGTTCGACCAGATGGCCGAAGACGCGATCAAATCGCTCGCGCTGATCGTCAAGGCCGACGTCCAGGGCAGCTACGAGGCCCTGACGCAGGCGCTGACCAAGCTGTCGACGAACGAGGTCAAGGTCAACATCGTTCACGCGGCGGTCGGCGGCATCACCGAGTCGGACGTCAATCTCGCGCTGGCGTCGAAGGCCGTCGTGATCGGCTTCAACGTGCGTGCCGACGTTGCCGCGCGCAAGCTGGCCGAGCACAGCGGGATCGACATCCGCTACTACAACATCATTTACGACGCGGTCGACGAAGTGAAGGCGGCGCTGTCCGGCATGCTGACGCCGGACAAGAAGGAAAGCCAGATCGGCCTGGTCGAAGTGCGCGAGGTGTACAAGATCTCGAAGGTCGGCACCGTGGCGGGCTGCTACGTGCTGGACGGCGTGGTGAAGCGCGGTTCGCGCGTGCGTCTGCTGCGCGCGAACGTCGTGATCCACGACGGCGAGCTCGATTCGCTGAAGCGGTTCAAGGACGACGTGCGCGAGGTCAAGGGCGGCTTCGAATGCGGCCTTTCGGTGAAGAATTTCAACGACGTCGAGAAGGGCGACCAGCTCGAGGTCTACGAAATCGTGGAAGTGTCGCGGACGCTGTAATCCGTCATTCCCGGGAACCGGGGAATCGTCGTCCCCGCGAAGGCAGGGACCCAGTGGCTTGCGACACCCGACACTGGATTCCCGCGTGCGCGGGAATGACGAATCTCCCGCCGTCGCGGGGACGACGATCGATCAAGGTCGATCCATGAAAAGGCATTCGCAGCGCGCGCAGCGCGTCGCAGAGCAGATCCAGCGCGAGCTGGCGCAGATGCTGCGCGACGACGTGAAGGACCCGCGCGTCGGCCGGGTCACGATCACCGCCGTGGAGGTGTCGCCGGATCTTTCGCACGCGAAGGTCTTTGTCACGCACCTGGCCGGCCGCGAGCACGCCGCCGAAGCCATCGAGGCGCTTTCGCGCACGGCCGGATTTCTGCGGACGGAGCTCGGGCATCGAATGAACCTCTACTCGGTGCCGCAGATTCACTTTGCCTACGACGACTCGATCGAATCGGGCATGCGCATGTCGCAGCTGATCGACGAGGCCGTCGCGTCCGACCACAAGCCGAACCCCTGATGAGCGGCGACGCGCGTCCCCCGCGGGCGGCGCGCCGGCGGGTCGACGGCGTGCTGCTGCTCGACAAGCCGCTCGGGCTCTCGTCCAACGCGGCGCTGCAGCGGGCGAAGCGTCTATACGCCGCCGAGAAGGCCGGCCACGCGGGGACGCTCGACCCACTTGCGACCGGGCTTTTGCCGCTCTTCTTCGGTGATGCGACCAAGTTCGCGAATGCGATACTCGACGCGCGGAAGGAATACGTCGCGACGGTGCGCTTCGGGACGGCGACGACAACCGGCGACGCGGAGGGCGAGGCGATCTCCACTTGCGAGATCGCGTTTTCCCGCGACGATCTGATCAAAGCGCTGCCGCGGTTCGTCGGCACGATCGCCCAGACGCCGCCAGCCTTCGCGGCGCTCAAGTATCGCGGCCGCAACTACTACGAATATGCGCGGGCCGGCGTCGAGATACCGCGCGTCCCCCGGGAGATCACGATCGACGCGATCGAGCTCGTCGATTGGGCGCCGCCGCAGGCCGTGCTGCGCGTCGCCTGCGGCAAGGGCACCTACATTCGTGTGCTCGCCGAGGACCTCGCGGCGTCGGTCGGCAGCTGCGCGCATCTCGCGGCGCTTTCCCGGACCGCGGCCGGCGCGTTCGCGCTGGCCGACGCGGTGACGCTTCAAGCGCTCGAAGCCATGGACGCCGCGGCGCGCGACAGGTTGCTGCTGCCGGCGGACGCCGCGCTCGCCGAAGTCGCGCGGCTCGACGTCGATGCGCCGACCGCGCTGGCGCTCGTCCAGGGACGGGTCGGAAGGGCGCCGCCCGACGCGCCAGGACGGTACCGGTGCTACGGTCCGTCCGGACGATTCGTCGGGCTGGTCGAATCCGCCGGCGGCGAACTTCGCGCGGTTCGCCTGGCGCGCACCGACGAGGCCGTGCAGCCGTGAGCGCCCTGCGCGCGGCGGGTACGCGGCGCGTGTGCGTCGCCGTCCTCTTTAGCGCTTGAATCCTAAGTGTTTTTCTGGGTATAATGACGGACTTTGCCTGACGCACGGCAAGGCAACCCGCGCGCGGGGTTCTTTGGGCTCTGGCGCGCATCGCAGCACGCAAATTCGAGAGAGAAGGACGACGGCAATGTCAGTTACTGTGCAGGAGAAGGCGAAGGTCATCGCCGACTATCAGAGAATCAAGGGCGACACGGGCTCGCCTGAAGTGCAGGTCGCGCTGCTCACCGCCCGCATCAACGGTCTCAACGATCATTTCAAGGCCAACGTGAAGGACCACCACTCGCGGCGCGGGTTGCTGCGGATGGTGTCGCGTCGCCGCAAGCTGCTCGACTACCTGAAGTCGCGCAACGCGGACAGCTACCGTACGCTGATCGAGAAGCTCGGGTTGCGCAAGTAAGTGCGCGCGAGTCCTTCGAGCCGGTTCCTCCGACGCACCATCCGTCGCGCAAGCGGACGAACGATGCGTCGCCCGAAACTGCCGATGGATCGGACGCCGTCGCCGCAACACTCATGAAGACATATTCAATGGCCGCGCCAACCCTGCGCGGCCATTGTCATTTTGCAGAATTGAGGACAACGTGAACCCCATCAAGAAATCGATTCCCTACGGCCGCCACACCCTGACACTCGAAACCGGCGAGATCGCCCGCCAGGCCGGCGGCGCGGTGCTGGTGAGTCTCGACGACACCGTCGTGCTCGTCACCGTGGTTGCCCGCACGTCGGCCAAGGCCGGCCAGGACTTCTTCCCGCTGACCGTCGACTATCAGGAAAAGACCTACGCGGCCGGCAAGATCCCCGGCGGCTTCTTCAAGCGCGAGGGCCGCCCGTCGGAGAAGGAGACGCTGACCTCCCGCCTCATCGACCGCCCGATCCGCCCGCTCTTCCCCGACGGCTTCTACAACGAAGTGCAGGTGATCGCGACCGTGATGTCGGTGGACCCGGAAATCGATCCGGACATTCCGGCGATGATCGGCGCGTCGGCGGCGCTGATGCTCGCCGGCGTTCCGTTCAACGGCCCGATCGGCGCGGCGCGAGTCGGATACATCGACGGCCACTACGTGTTGAATCCGTCCAAGACCGAGCTGACGACGTCGGCGCTGAATCTCGTCGTCGCCGGAACGGAAGCCGCCGTGCTGATGGTTGAATCCGAGGCCAACGAATTGTCCGAGGAAGTGATGCTGGGCGCCGTGGTATTCGGCCACACGCTGCAGCAGGCGGCGATCGCGATGATCCACGATCTCGTCGAAGCGGGCGGCAAGCCGCTGTGGGATTGGCAGCCGGCGGCGAAGGACGAGGCAATGATCGCGTCGGTCACCGCGGTCGCCGACGCGTCGTTGCGCGAAGCCTACCAGCTGCGCTCGAAGCAGGCGCGCCAGCAGCGGCTGAAGGACATCTACGCGAAGGTCGCGACCGAGTGCATCCCCGCGGACGCACCCGCGGGCCGCGCGAACGAAGTCAACAATTTCGTCTTCGAACTCGAGTCGAAGATCGTGCGCAACCAGATTCTCTCCGGTGAGCCGCGCATCGACGGCCGTGACACGCGCACGGTGCGGCCGATCACCATCCGCTCCGGCGTGCTGCCGCGCACGCACGGGTCGGCGCTTTTCACCCGCGGCGAGACGCAGGCGATCGTCGTGGCCACGCTCGGCACCGCGCGTGACGAGCAGCGGATCGACGCGCTGATGGGCGAATACACCGACCGCTTCATGCTCCACTACAACATGCCCCCCTATGCGACCGGCGAAACCGGCCGCGTCGGCACGCCGAAGCGCCGCGAAATCGGCCACGGCCGCCTCGCCAAGCGCGCGCTCCTCGCCGTGCTGCCGACGGCCGAGGAATTCGCCTACTCGATGCGCGTCGTGTCGGAAATCACCGAATCGAACGGCAGCTCGTCGATGGCCTCGGTCTGCGGCGCGAGCCTCGCGCTGATGGACGCCGGCGTGCCGACGAAGGCGCACGTCGCCGGCATCGCGATGGGCCTCATCAAGGACGGCAACCGGTTCGCCGTGCTGACCGACATCCTCGGCGACGAGGACCACCTGGGCGACATGGACTTCAAGGTGGCCGGCACCGACCGCGGCATCACGGCGCTGCAGATGGACATCAAGATCCAGGGCATCACCAAGGACATCATGGCGGTGGCGCTGTCGCAGGCGAAGGAAGGCCGGATGCACATCCTGCACCTGATGCAGGAAGCGCTGCCGCACGCGCGCACGGAAGTCTCGCAGCATGCGCCGCGGATGATGACGTTCAAGATCAACCCGGAGAAGATCCGCGACGTGATCGGCAAGGGCGGCGCGGTGATCCGCGCGCTGACCGAGGAGACAGGCTGCACGATCGACATCCAGGACGACGGATCGATCACCATCGCGTCGGTCAACGCCGACGCGTGCAACGTCGCGCGGAAGCGCATCGAGGACATCACGGCCGAAGTGGAAGTGGGCCGGATCTACGAAGGCACGGTGCTGCGCCTGCTCGATTTCGGCGCGATTGTCCAGGTGCTGCCGGGCAAGGACGGCCTGCTGCACATTTCGCAGATCGCGAAGGAGCGCGTCAACCAGGTGTCCGACTACGTGAAGGAGGGCCAGGTCGTGCGCGTCAAGGTGCTCGAAGCCGACGACAAGGGCCGGCTGCGCCTGTCGATGAAGGCCGCCGCCGAAGACGCGGCCGCCGCGGCTGCACCCGCACCGGCGCCGTCGGAGTCGACGCCAGCAGCGTGATCCCGTCTGGACCGATGAAAAAGGGCGCCCTCGGGCGCCTTTTTTTCTTGCGCTTGCGTCAACGGCGCAGCGAGGGGGGCGCGGCGGACTCAGGACGCCATCACCACTTGTTGCGCAGCTCGCGAAGCTTCAGGAACACGGTGCGCTGGTCAGGGTGCTCGGGTAAATCGGAGAACGCTTCGCGCAATTTGGCGATGACCGAAGGGCTCGTCAGCCGGAAAAACGTGTTGATCTCCCGCTCGACCTCCAACGTCGATACATAGGCGTCGTCGGGATCCTGACCTTCAAGCCTGTCCAGCATTCCTTGCGCGGCACTATTGTCGGGTTCGCGATCCAGCGTGAAGCGCAGATTGTTTTCGATGTAGTCGTGACCCGGGTAGATCGACGTCGACGCCGGCAGCTTGGCGAGCTGCCCGGAAAACGACTTGTAGAGCTCCGCCGGATGACCGCCGTTGTGGCAATTCCCGGCGCCGGCGTTGAACAGCGTATCCCCGCAGAAAAGGGCCGGCTGGTTGGTATGCGATAGCAGGCACACGTGACACATCGTGTGGCCGGGCGTGTCGAGCACCTCGAACTCCACCGTCTTGCCCACCTTGACGATATCTCCCGCGCCCAGGCCTCGCGCCATGTCGGGGATCTTGCCGCCCGCATTCTTGTGCGCCAGGATCTTCGCACCGGTTTTGCGGGCCATGGCTTCGTTCCCGCCGGTGTGGTCGCCGTGTTCGTGAGTGTTCAGGATCTGGGTGATGTTCCAGCCCTCTTCCTTGGCCACCTTCAAACACTTCTCGTGATCCAGAGGGTCGATGGCGATTGCCTCGCCGGTTTCGCCACACGCGATCACATAGTTGAAATTGCGGTAGGCATTGGCGGTCCAGATCTGCTTGACAATCATCGCTTGGTCCCTAAGT
>JBDTRG010000164.1:0-44038 GCA_039931775.1 Betaproteobacteria bacterium
CGGGCTTGACGTCGCGGTGGACGATGCCCTTCTTGTGCGCGTAGTCGAGCGCGCGTGTCAGCTGGATGCCGATTTCAACGATCTGGCGCGGCGTGAACTTCTTGCCGTTCTTCAGCAGGTCGGACAGCGTCGGGCCGTCCACCCATTCCATCGCGATGTACGGCTGGCGGTCTTCTTCGCCTACATCGAAGACGGTGACGATGTTGGGGTGCGAGAGGATCCCGGCGCCCTTGGCTTCGCGCAGGAACCGCGCACGGTATTCGTCATCGGCAAGGAGGTGCGACTTCAGCGCCTTGATGGCGAGCGTGCGGTCGATCTTGGGATCGTAGGCCTTGTAAACGCGGGCCATCGCTCCCTCGCCTGACATTTCGTCGATCTGGTACCGTCCGACTTCCTGCATGAGCTCCTGCTCCCGGGACATTCCGATCCCGCGTCGCAAAAGGCGGCGCGGCATCCCCGGTGTCGAGTATGCCAGATCGTGTCGTGCGAACAGCGCGCCGCGGATCGGTTGTGCCCAACCGGCCCGCGGTTTGTTGCAGGATCAGTTGCCCTTGAGCTGGGCGCGGACCTCGCCGCCAGGATTCTTGGCGCTGTGCACGTTGACGTAGAGCTTGCCGGCCTTGAGGCTGGCCATCTGGGCATCCGTAAGCTTCGCGCCGGCGGGCGCATCGAACACGTTGTCGGCCGTCTTGGTGAACGGCACGATGACCGGGCCGTTGGCCCCGGCCGCGCCCTCGTGGATGTGCGCGGCAGTGGCTGTCATGCCCGAGACCATGATATGCACGCTGACCGCCCCGTCTTTCTTGATCGTGACGGTTCCCGAACCGGAGGCCGTGGTCATCACCGGCGGCACCTCGTTGGCCCCGAGCAGGGTGATCGTCTCGGAGGTAACCGGCCCCATCGACTGGCAGCTCGCCAGGAATCCCATCGCACCGGCCAGCGCGAACGCGGCGATCAGGCGATTGTTGCGAAACGTCGTGTTCATGTTCATTCTCCGCGTTGTAGGTCTCAATTCCCGGGTGCCGCGATGCCACGCACCGCGGCGGCCCGACACGATACCACCTCCGAATGCCGCCGGCGCCCGGCCGGTGCGATGACCCGGCCGTTCCGCGTCGGTGACGACACCCCCCGGAGAACAGGCGGGGCGACGGAATGATTCCATCGTCGCGCCTGTAGCGACCGCCGCGGACCGTCCTCGCGTCACTTCCCCCAGCGCAGCGCGACCGGCGCGAGCTCGGCGGCGAGCTCCAGCAATCCGGCCTTCGTCGCCGGGTGGAGCCGTTCGAGAGGATGGCGCACGGCGTCGCTCGCGATGACACCTCCCGCGGCCATCACGGTCTTGGTGGCGCGCAGGCCGCACTGCCGGTTTTCGTAGTTGATGAACGGCAGGATGCGCGCGTACGCCTGCGCGGCTTCCTTGCGGCGGCCGGCACGGTAATGGACGAACACCGGCTTGATGAGATCCGGAATCACCGCGCTCGGCATCGTCCCCGTCGCGCCGGCATCGAGATCCGCCATCAGCGTGATCGACTCTTCGCCGTCGAATGGACCGACGATCGTTTCGCCGCCGGCTTCGATCAGGCTGCGCAGCTTCCCGGCCGAGCCCGGCACCTCGATCTTGAAATAGCGAATCAGCGGGACTTCGCGCGCCAGCCGCGCCAGGAACGGCACGGAGAGGTTGACCCCGCTCAACGGGGCGTCCTGGACCATGATCGGAATGCGGGCGGCGTCCGCGATGTGCGCATAGTGCTCGAGGATTCCCTTCTCGTCGGCGCGAAGCGTGGCGCCGTGGTACGGCGGCATCACCATCAGCATCGCGGCACCGGCCGCGGCCGCCGCGCTGGACCGCTCGGCGGCGATTCGCGAGCTGAAATGGCTGGTGGTCGCGATGATGGGAACACGTCCCGCCACGTGCGTCATGCACACGTCGAGGAGCGTGTTGCGCTCGTCGTCGGTCAGCAGGAACTGCTCCGAATAGTTGGCGAGAATGCAGATGCCGTCCACACCCTGGTCGATCATGCAGTCGAGGACGCGCCGCTGCCCTTCGATGTCGACGTCGCCCTTTTCGGTGAAGGGGGTCGGCGCGATCGGGTAGATCCCGGTGTAGGGCTTCGAGGGGGAAGATGTCACGGGCAGGGCCTCCGGCGAATGGATGGAAAGGGGGCGGACGGGCGCTGCGGCCCGGCACGCTATCCTACAGGGTCGGGCAGGCGTGCGTGTACCACGGCGCCACCCAATCCTCGAGGCATGCGATGGAGCTCGACAATCCGGTGTGGTCGTGTCTTGCGACGCGCCACGCCCATCTCGCCGAGGGCCGCGAATTCGCGAGGCGGTATCCGCCCGACGTCTCGCCGCTCGCCGGCGTCCTGAGTCCCGCGCCCGCCCATGTCGCGGCGCTCGAAGCGCTCTTCGACGTCGGCGACGAGTTCGCCACGGCCGGAAAGTTCGTACCGAAGCTGTCGTCCGACTGGCAGTCGCTGCTCGAGGCGCACCTCGTCCAGATGGTTCGCAGCGATTCGGCGCCTGCCCCCGAAGGCGACGTGGAGGTGACGCCGCTCAAGGCAGAGGACATTGGCGAGATGCTGGCGCTCGTCGAACTCACGCGTCCGGGACCGTTTCGGGTGCGTACGGTGGAACTCGGCACTTTCATCGGGATCCGCGACGAGGGACGGCTGGTCGCGATGACGGGAGAACGGATGTGGATCGGCGACTATCGCGAGATCAGCGCCGTGTGCACCCACCCGGACGTGCAGGGTCGCGGCTATGCCCGCGCGCTGATCGGCCGCACGCTCAACCGGATCATCCGCGCCGGACAGATTCCGTTCCTGCACGCCGAAAGCAGCAACGTGCGCGCGATCGCGTTGTATCAAGCGCTGGGCTTCGTCGTGCGCGCCGAATATCCGTTGCTCTTTGCCAGGAGAACGAAAGCGCCCTAGCGCAGGAGGCGCTCGGCGCGTCGTGTGCCGGCCGTCGGCGCGGTCTAGGGGCTGCGCGTTGCCGGCGCCGCGATCGACGCGCCCTCGATGCCGTGGCGGGCGAGCGCGGCGACCACGAAGCCCGACGCTTTCATCTCCTCGACGAACGCGGCGAGATACGCGACGCCGGCCGTGCGGCCTTTCGGCGTCGCCATCGCCTGGTTGATCACCATGAATCGACCGTCGAGCAGACGGACGCCGGGAACGCGCTTCGCGTCGGCCTCGAGCTGCTGCTTGACGCCCGCGGCGACGTCCAGTTTCTGCGCGACCATCATGTCGACGACCGCCGGCGAGGTCGGCGCGCGAACGAGCTGCGCCTTTCGGAGTTCGCGGGCGAGGTAGAGATCGTAGGCGCTGCCGGCGCCGACCACAACGCGAAGCCCGTCGCGGTCGACGTCGGCGTTGTTCCGGATCGGCGAACCCTGCGGCACCAGGTACGCGCCTTCGATCACCACGTAGGCCGCGGTGAAATCCATGTCGACCGCGCGCGCCGGATCAATCGCGACGAACGCGACATCCCACGACTTCGCCTGCAGACCCTCCACCACCTTGCCCGCGGCGTTGTAGAGGACGAGCTCCACCGGCACGCCGAGCCGCCAGCCGAGTTCGCGCGACAGATCGACGGAGACGCCGCGCGGCTCGCCCGTCGAAGGATCCCGGGTCGCGAGGATGGGATTGCCGAAATTGATCGCGGCGCGCAGCTTGCCGGACGGGGCGAGCTGGGCGATCGCCGCGGACGGCGCCGGTTGCGTTGGCGCCATCGCGCACGCCCCGAGCGCGGCGGCGATCGCGACGCCGGCCGCGATCCGGGGCGCTCGGCCACCGACCCGGCCGGACCCTGCGCGGATCAGCAACCGGCGACGCATTTCGCGTTGCCGTCGAATTCCATGGTCTTGCCGCTCAACGCCAGGTACACCGGGCGGCCCTTGACGAGTTCGAGGAACGCCGCCGTGCGCGAGGTCGGCTTCGCCTTGCCGCCGGCCGTCGCACCCTCGTTGACGTGCGTGACGATGACGGCGGCGGGTTTCAGGAACTCGTTGACCGCGTAGGCCGCCGAGGTCAGCGTCACCGCGTTCGGGCCCATGTTGAGCACCGCCAGTTTCGCCTTGTGATATTCGTTGACGATGGATTTCATCTCGGCGTGGATGCCGGTGTCGCCCGACAGGTACACCTTGAGCCCGTTGGTGAACTGGATTACATAGCCGCTCGACGGGCCCAGCGTGAGGCTGACGCCGTCGGCGTCCAGGTTCTTTTTCTCGGGGTCGGTCAAAAGCTCGCGCGCCACCGTGCTGTCGTGCGCCGCGGTCACCGTCGTGACCTCGACGCTGCGTTGCGCGCCGGCGGCCTTGAACGTGCGCGCGCCGCCCAATTGCAAGGCGGCAAGGCAGGGCGCCGGTTGGGGGACGACGATGTCGGGGCCCGCCTGCGTGCACGCGCCGGTCGGCTTGCCGCGGATCGTCTCGACCTTTTTTGCGATGAACGCGGCCATCGGCGCGATCATCGTGATCGCGGCGTTCTTGGCCGCGGCGATCTCGCCGGTCGTCGAGTTGGGCGCTGCGGAAACCGTGTCCGGCCGGTCGCAGGTTCCGGCTTCGAGCGCCTTCAGCTTTCGCTCGCCCATGTGATCGCCGTGCGCGTGGGACAGGAGCACGACATGCACGTGGCCGAGCCGCGCGTCGTCCGCGCCGGTGACCGAATGTCCGGCGTCGTACAGGATGCGGACCCCGGTCGGGTCCTCGAAGATCGTCGCGCGATCGCGATCGCACAGTTCCCCCGCGTGCGAGCCGAGCGGCGTGATCTTCACATTCTGCGCGGACACAAGGGTGCCCCCGCAGGCGAGCGCGGCCACCAGTATCCGACCCAGCGTTGACGATTTCATGATTCCTCCAAGGGGTGCGATCGCGGATGCGCTGCATCCGCTACGTCGAGTCGTCCGGCAGGTGCAAGCGCCGAAAAGACACGAGCAACGCGAGATCATAAACAATCTTCAATGCTCCGCAAGCGACCAGCGGCGTGCTCAACAGCCCTGCGGCCAACAAGGCGCCGGCCAGCGTCGGACTCGCCGCCGACGCGAGGCTTCGCGGCACGGCGGTGAAGCCGGCCGCCGCGGCGCGTTCGGGAGGCGTGACCGCGGCCATCACGAACGCGGTGCGCGTCGGAACGTCCATTTGCGACAGCGCGCTGCGCACGAACAGCAGGCCCAGCGCGATTTCGACGCTCGGCGAAAGCGCAGCGGCAATCAGGCACACGTTGGCGGGGATGTGCGTGAACACCATCGTATTGAGGAGGCCGATGCGCCTGGCGACGATCGGCGCCGCGAGTTGCGAGAGCGCGGCGAGCAGTCCCGTCCAGAAGAAGAACACGCCGGCCTCTCCGATCGACAACCCGAAGCGCTCGAAGAGCCAAAGCGTCAGCAGCGAATTCACGACGAGACCGCCGGCGAACGCGTCGACGGAAAACAGCGCCGCGAGCTTGAGCACGACAGGGCGCGAGTGCGTCAACGGCGCCGCGGACGCTGCCGCTCCGCCTTCCGCCTGCGGGAGGTGCCGGTACATGGACCACACGATGGCGCCGACGAGCGCGTAGACGACGAACATCGCGCGGAGCGCCGTGAGGAGGGACACGCCCGCGTACGCGGCCAGCCAGGGCGGGAGACCGGACGCCAGCGCACCGACGGCGGCGCACAAAGCGCCGACAAGCGAGTAGCGCGCGAAGAGCGAGGTCCGTGCGTCGCCGGTGGCGGCGTGCGCGAGGCGCGCGTGCTCGAGCGGCAGGAATACGCTGACGTCGCCGGATCCCGGATTGATCGTGCCGAAAAAGGCGACGATCAGCAGCGGCCAGAATGCCGACAGCCCGGCGAAGCCCACGCCGGTGGCGACCATCAGCAGCGCAGCGCCGAGCAGCAGTGCGCGCGGCGGCCAGCGATGACCGACGGCGCCGACGGCGAGCGTCGCGAGCGCCGAGCCGGCAAGCGTCGCAGTGCTCAGGAGCCCGACGTCGAACTGGCCGAATCCGAGTGCGAGCAGGTACGCCGGCAACAGCACGGCGATGTATCCGTCGGCGAAGGCGCGAAGGCCTCGCCCGACGATCAGCGGGAGGACCTCGCGCTGCGCGCCGGCTGGGATGAGAAGTCGGGCGAGGGCGGCCATGATGCGCAGGTGTAACCCGATGTTACAGGGCCTGCGCGGTGACAACCGGATGCGGGCCGCGCGCGTTATCATGATCGCAGGCCGGGTTGGCGGGATTTCCGCCGTTCGACAACGACAGGTGGGACGGGAAATGCGATACAAATACAATCTGATTCTGGGCGCGGCTGTATCATTTCTGGCGACGAGCGCGGTGGCGCAACTGACGTTCTACGAGGCCGAAGGCTTCCGCGGCAACGCTTTTCCGGTCAGCCAGACGATCCCCAATCTCTCGCCGGTCGGCTTCAACGACCGTGCCTCGTCGGTCGTCGTCGAGCGCGGACGCTGGCAGGTGTGCGAGGACGCCGGCTTTCGCGGGCGCTGCGTGGTGCTGCAGCCAGGTCAGTATCCGTCGCTGGCGCCTTACGATCTCAACAACCGGGTCTCGTCGGTGCGCTTCGTCGGAAATAATGCCCAATACCCGAACCCGGTCGTGGCCCCGGTCAATCCCACGCCTTCGTACGACTATCGCTGGCGCCCCAACGAGAAGCTCTTCGAGGTCCCGGTCTCCGACGTGCGCGCGGTGGTCGGCCCGCCGGAGCAGCGTTGCTGGGTCGAACGCCAGCAGGTGGTCCAACCGGCGCAGCCCAATATCGGCGGCGCGATCATCGGCGGGATCCTGGGCGGCGTGCTCGGCCACCAGATCGGCGGCGGGCGGGGGCAGGATGTGGCGACGGGAGTCGGTGCGGTGACGGGCGCCGCGGTCGGTTCCAACGTCGGACGCGGCCCGGGCGGCGCGTACACGCAGGACGTTCAACGCTGTGCGGCGGTCCCCGGGACCGGCCAGCCCGATTACTGGGACGTGACGTACTACTTCGGCGGTGTTCAGCATCGCGTGCAGGTGAGCACGCCGCCCGGTCCGACGATCTGGGTCAACGGCAAGGGCGAGCCGCGCGGGTAGAGGGTTCGCCGGCTGTCGAGCAAAGCGGCCTCCCGGGGCCGCTTTGCATTTTTCCTCCGAATGCAACGCGGAAATATCGCGTGCCGGGTATTGCGGCGTCGCGCGAATGGCCTATAGTCGACGCGTGTCGTCCACCCACGAGGAGCGAACACCATGTCTCACCAGCCCCCCAAGCAGGGCAAAAAGAAGGCAGCACATACGGCGAAGGAAAAGAAGCAGATCAAGCAGCAGAAGAAACACGCCGGGGGCGCCGCTCCCTTCATCCCCCACTAGTTCGCCTGCCTGCCCGACGTGGACGGAGGGTAGACCGCGATCATCGGCATTCCCGGCCGCGGTCATTTGGTGACGGCGCGCGAAATGCCGGCGCATCGCGATTCGTATTGCTTCGTCATCGCGACGCGGCGCTTCGCGTTGTCCGCGCTCTCGGCCGCGCCACGCTTGGCGGCGCGGTCGGCTTCCGCGTTGAGCCGGGTCGTTTCATCGAGCAATTGTTCGCACATCCGGGGATTCGTGTTGTTCTTCTTCGGGTCCTCCGGGAGCTTCAGCGGCTTGGCGGCGGCATCGCACGCGTTGTCGCCATAGGTCGTCTTGCCGTTGGCGTCGGTGCATTTGTAGACCTGGGCGTTGGCGATCGGCACCGCCGCGCAAAAGGCGAAGGCGACCGCCCATCGCAACGACCCGAGAAATCGAAATCCCTGCATCATCGTCTGGCGCGGCATCGGGTGCCTCCTTGTGGCATCGGAGGACTGTACACGCATCCGCCCGGGGTCTTGCAACTTCGATGGGCGACCGCGTAACCAGGACGCCGGGCTAGCCGTCGTTGACGAGCTCGAGTAGCGCCTTGCCGAATCGGCGCAGCTTGTTTTCGCCGATCCCGGAAATCGTACCCAGCGCCGCCGGCGACGCGGGCAAGGTCATCGCGATTTCACGCAGGACGCGATCGTGCAGGATCACATAGGCCGGCACGTTTTCGGCGGCGGCCGTTTCGCGGCGCCATGCCTTCAGCCGCTCGAAGAGGAGCTGTGCTTCGGCACCCAGCTCGGCATCCTCCGCGCTCGCCTTGCGGCTCTTTTTCGTCCGCCGGCCCGCGGTATCCGCGGTGCGGCGCAGGAGCGCGGGCACTTCGCCGCGCAGCACCGGCCTTGCGGCGTCGGTGAGACGCAGCGTCCCGTAACCTTCCGTGTCGACCTCGACCCACCGAAGCGCGACCAGCTGGCGGAAGAGGCTGCGCCATTGCGGCAGGGCGATGTCGCGACCGATGCCGAAGACTGACAGGCCCTCGTGGCCACGCTGCTTGAGGACGGGCGTCGCGTTGCCGCGGAGCACGTCGATCAGGTAGGCGGCGCCGAAGCGCTGCTGCGTGCGGTAGATGGCGGAAAGCGCCATCCGCACGGGCTCGCTCGCATCCCAGGTCACCGGAGGCGACAGGCAGTTGTCGCAGTTGCCGCAGCGAAAGCCGTCTTCGCGGGTTTCGCCGAAGTAGGCGAGGAGGCGCGCGCGCCGGCAGGTCGGCGTCTCGCACAACCCGAGCAGCGCCTCGAGCTTGCCCCGTGCGACCCGCTTGAATAGCTCGTCGGCCTCGCCCATGTCGATCATGCGCCGCTGCTGCACGACATCGGAGAGTCCGTACAGCATCCACGCGTCGGCGGGATCCCCGTCGCGTCCCGCGCGGCCGGTCTCCTGGTAGTAGCTCTCGATGCTCTTCGGCAGGTCGAGGTGGACGACGAAGCGCACGTCGGGCTTGTCTATTCCCATGCCGAAGGCGATCGTCGCCACGACGATCACGGCGTCCTCGCGCAGGAACGCGAGCTGGTTCGCTCGCCGTTCGTCTGCGTCCATGCCTGCGTGGTAGGGCAAGGCCCGAAACCCCGCCTTCGCGAGCCAGGCCGCGATCGCGTCGACCTTCTTGCGCGACAGGCAGTAGACGATTCCCGCCTCGCCGGCATGCTCGGCAAGGAACGCCAGCAGTTGCGTTCGCTCGTCGTCGCGCTCCGCGATCACGTACCGGATGTTGGGCCGGTCGAAGCTCGCGACGAATTCGCGGGCATCTTCGAGGCCGAGGCGCGCGCGGATTTCCTGCCGCGTCATCTTGTCGGCGGTGGCGGTCAGCGCGATGCGCGGGATACCGCCGTAGCGCTCGGCGAGCACCGATAACTGCAGGTACTCCTCGCGGAAGTCGTGCCCCCATTGCGACACGCAGTGCGCTTCGTCGATCGCGAACAGCGCAAGGCGGCCCTCGCAACGGAGGCGATCGAGGAGCGCCAGAAATCGCGGCGTCAACAGTCGCTCGGGCGCCACGTAAAGAAGCTTGATCGACCCGGCGACGGCGGCGCGCTCGACGCTGATCGCGGCGTCCGCGGTCAGCGTCGAGTTCAGGAATTCGGCCGCAACACCCGACTCCTTCAATGCGTCGACCTGATCCTGCATCAACGCGATGAGCGGCGATACGACGATCGCCATGCCGTCGCGCGCCAGCGCCGGAATCTGATAGCAGATCGACTTGCCCCAACCGGTGGGCATCAGCACGATCGCATCGAAGCCGGCGACGACGTGATCGACGACCGCTTCCTGCAATCCGCGAAATGCGGGGTAGCCGAAGACGGAGTGGAGGAGCTCTCGGGGCGTTGCCATCCTGCCGTGGGACTCCGGTAGCGTGGGTGAGGGCGGTAGGGAAGCGGCCCGCCGACGTCGTCAAAACGCTATCGGCGTTTCGTGCACAGCACTTCGATCGGAACGATACGCGCTTCGGTAAGGCCACGGGCCGTGTTAGCCATCGCCTGTTTGGCCGAGTCGCCATGGATCAGCTGGACGGCGCGATGCGGCGGTTGCTCGCCGCGCTCGACCATCGCCCGGGTCGCCGCGATCGAGGTCAGCGTCTTTTCGAGCGTGTCATGCAGCCTGACGACATCGAATCCCGCATCGACAAGGCCCTGCTGCGTTTCCTCGGGCGTGGACAGGAAGCTCGTGTCCGCAGTGTTGGCCCAGGGGGTCGGATAGTCGAGCTCGCCTCCCGCGCCCTTAGCGAGCTCCGACAGCATCAGCCAACCGCCCGGCTTCAGCACGCGATGCGTCTCGCGATAGAGTCCGGCCCGGTCGGAAATGTTCATCGACACGTTCATCGAATAGGCACCGTCGAAGTGGTCGTTCGCAAACGGCATCGCCAGCGCATTGCCGCATTGGAACGCGACCTTTCCGTCGAGTCCGACCCATCGCGTCAGCACGCGGGCGACGTCGCAGAATTCGGCGGTGAGGTCGATCCCGGTGACCGCGCAGCCGTAGCGGTGCGCAAAGTAGCGCGCCGGCCCGCCGATCCCGCTGCCGACATCGAGCAGGCGGTCAGTGGCCGCGACCTCGAGGGAATCGGCCATCTCCACCGTCGCCTCGAACCCGCGTCCATGGAACTGGTCGTACGGCCTCAGCGCGTCGATCGTCGGATGCGCCGCATCGACGCCGTCGCCGGCGAGCGCGGCGGTAAGGCGCTGGAGCAGCTTGCCCTGGCTGTAGTGCCCGGCAATGTCGCGGTCGTTGGTCATCGGGTTACTCGAACAATCGGCCGGTCGCGGTGGCCAGGAACTTGTCCAAGGGCACCTCTTCCTGTTTCAGAAAACCCCGCTGCGCCAGCGCGCCGTCCCTGACCATCGCGATGATCGTGACGACCGATCCCGCCGTCGTCCACGCGATCGCGGTCTGCATGCCACCGGCAAGCTCGATCGGGCGGTACGCGCGGACGAATTCGCGGCGCTGCAGCCGCGCGTCCAGCATGCCTTCCGACGAGACGTGGACGTAGACGATGTCGTCGTTCACCGGCGGCTTCGCGTTGGTGAGGATTTCACCGGCGAGGTCGCGGCGCTCGCGCATCAGCAATTCGTGGAAGAAGAAGTTCATCAGGCGCATGTGTCCGGGATAGCGCATCGTCTTGTAGTCGACGTTGGCGACCTTGCCGTGAAACGTTTCGCAGATCGTCCCGAGCCCGCCCGACGTGGTGAACGCCTCCAGCTGCACGCCGTCCACGTAGATCGTCTCGTTCCACTCCATCGACGACACCGTCTTGCGCACGCCGTCCTCGATTACCTCGCAGTCGTTCAGGTATTCGTTGACGACCCCTTCGGGCGACCAGTTGAACGCGTAGCCCATCAGCCCCGTCGGATGCTGCGGAAGCGCGCCGACGCGAAGCCGCAGAGAGCGGCACTTTTCGAACGCCGCCACCTGCGCCGCGCCGACGATGCCGACGAAGCCCGGCGCGAGGCCGCACTGCGGCGCCATCAGCGCGCGGGAGGTCTTGGCGAGCTCGATGATCGCCTTTGTTGTCGGCACGTCTTCGGTGAGGTCGAAATAGTGCATGCCTCGCGCATGCGCCGCGGCGGCGACGCGCTTGTTGATTCGATACGGCAGGCACGAGAGTACGGCGTCGAACCCTTTCGTCGCTGCCGCGACACCTTCGTCGGATTCGAGGTTCGTGGTGCGCACCGCATAGGGCACTGCGTGATGCGGGGCCCGGCTGTCGAATCCGGTGACGTCGAACCCGCCGTCGTGAAGCAGCCTGGCGGCGAGCGTGCCGACCTTTCCGAGGCCAAGAACGGCGATCTTGTCGAGCGGCATGGTCGAAACCTCGATTCTCTGAGCAGAGGGCTGAAACTAGGTCTTGAGCCGGTACCCGGTCTTGAGCATCCAGCCGGCGATCCCGACGAAAATCGCCAGGAACACGACGGTCATGCCGAGGCTTACCGGGACGCTTACGTCGGCGATGCCGTAGAAGCTCCAGCGAAACCCGCTGATCAGGTAGACGACCGGGTTGAACAGCGTCACGGTTTGCCAGAAGGGCGGCAGCATATCGATCGAATAGAAGCTGCCGCCCAGAAACGTCAGCGGCGTGACGATCAGGAGCGGCACGAGCTGCAGCTTTTCGAAGCCGTCGGCCCAGATGCCGATGATGAATCCGAGCAGGCTGAACGTCACGGCCGTCAGCAGCAGGAACAGGATCATCCACAGCGGATGGAGCACCTGCAGCGGCACGAAGAGCGCGGCAGTCGCCAGGATGATGAGCCCGAGGACGATCGACTTTGTCGCGGCGGCGCCGACGTAGCTGATCACGATCTCCAGATGGGAGATCGGCGCCGATAAGAGTTCGTAGATCGTGCCGGTGAATCGCGGGAAGTAGATCCCGAACGATGCGTTGGCGATGCTTTGCGTCAGGAGGGACAGCATGATGAGCCCGGGCACGATGAAGGCGCCGTAGCTGATCCCCTCGATCTGCTGCATCCTCGAGCCGATCGCCGCGCCGAAGACGACGAAGTACAGCGACGTCGACAGCACCGGCGAAATGATGCTCTGCATCAGCGTTCGCCAGGTCCGCGCCATTTCGAACCCGTAGATCGCGCGCATCGCCGGCAGGTTCATGCCTCTTCCTTGACCAGGTCCACGAAGATGTCCTCGAGCGAGCTCTGGCTCGTCTGGAGGTCCCTGAACCGGATCCCGGCGTCGTCGAGGGATTTGAGCAGCGCGGCGATGCCGGCGCGCTCGCCATCCGAGTCATACGTGTAGGTCAGGTCGGTGCCGCCGTTCGCGAGCTCCAGGTGCGCCGCGGCGAGCTGGGGTGGAATGCGCTCCAGCGGGGCCGCGAGGTGCAGCGTCAATTGCTTCCGGCCGAGCTTCGCCATCAAGGCGGTCTTTCCCTCGACGAGGATGATCTCGCCCTTGCGGATGACGCCGATCCGGTCGGCCATCTCCTCGGCCTCGTCGATGTAGTGGGTGGTGAGGATGATCGTCACGCCGGAAGCGCGCAGCGCGCGCACCAGCTCCCACATGTCGCGGCGCAGGTTGACGTCGACCCCGGCCGTCGGCTCGTCGAGAAACAGGATCTGCGGCTCGTGCGACAGCGCCTTGGCGATCAGCAGCCGTCGCTTCATGCCGCCGGAGAGCGTCATCACCCGGTCGTCCTTCTTGTCCCACAGCGACAGGTCCTTCAGCACCTTTTCGATGTGCCCGGGGTTCGCATGCTTGCCGAAGAGGCCACGGCTGAACGACACGGTATCCCACACCGACTCGAAGGCGTCGGTCGTCAGTTCCTGCGGGACGAGGCCGATGAGCGCTCGCGCGGCGCGGTAGTCGGCGACGATGTCGTGGCCGTCGACGACGACGCGGCCCTCGCTCGCCCTGACGATGCCGCAGATGATGCTGATCAGCGTCGTCTTGCCCGCGCCGTTGGGTCCGAGCAGCGCGAAGATTTCCCCACGGCGAATGTCCAGGTTGATACTCTTGAGCGCCTGGAAGCCCGAGGCATAGGTCTTGGAGAGATTGGAGATCGAGATAATGGCGGGCATCGGCGCGACGATACCAGATGCGCGGGCACCCGGCGTGCGCCGCCTGGTTGCCGGTTGCGCGCCATGACCGCGCTCGACCCGGACCTGCCCTCGCGCTACACGCACCCGATCGTCTTCCTGATCCTGATGATCCCCTTCGGCGTGATGGGGGGTTACCTCGTCGTGGCCGTTGCCTATCAGCTGTCGCGGGCCGGACTCTCCGTCGAATCGATCGCCGAACTGGTCGCCGTCAGCTTCATTCCGCATACATGGAAATTCCTGTGGGCACCGGTTGTCGACACGACGCTCACGCGCAAGACGTGGTACCTCCTGTCGGGTGCGCTCAGCGCCGTGGGCGTCTACGCGACCGGCGCGGTCCCCGCCGAGGCCCGCTTCATTCCGATGCTTTACTTCGTTGTTCTCGTGTCGAACCTTGCGGTCACCTTTCTTTCCATGTCGGTCGAAAGCCTGATGGTCTACGGCACGCCGCCGGACCGGCAGGGCCGCGCCGGAGGCTGGTTCCAGGCCGGTAACCTCGGCGGATACGGCCTTGGGGGTGGAGCGGGATTGTGGTTGGCCGAGCGACTGTCCGAGCCGTGGATCACCGGCGCCGTGCTGGGCATGGCGTGCGCCGCCTGTGCGCTTGCGCTCGCCTTCGTCCGCGAGGCTCCGACGATTGTGCGAGCGGGCAACTATGCCTCGCAAATTCTCGACGTGCTGTACGACCTGTGGCAGGTCCTGCGCTCGCGACTCGGCATGCTCGCGCTGCTGATCTGCTTCCTGCCGATCGGGGCCGGCGCGGCGTCCGGCCTGTGGTCCGCCGTCGCCGACGACTGGCGCGCCTCGTCGAACACGGTTGCCCTGGTCAACGGGGTGTTGAGCGGCCTGGTTTCGGCTGCGGGTTGCCTCGTCGGCGGTTTCCTGAGCGACCGCATGGATCGCAAGAGTGCCTATGCGCTGTACGGCTTTGTGCTGGCGGTGTGCGCCGTGGCGATGGCGTTGGCACCGCGAACCGAGATCATGTTCATCGTCTTCACGACGGTCTACGCATTCATTCAGGGCCTCACCTACGCCGGTTTCTCGGCGGTGACCCTCGAAGCCATCGGGCTCGGCGCCGCTGCAACAAAGTACACTGTATTCGCCGCGCTTTCGAACGTGCCCATCATGTACATGACGCTCGTCGATGGAGCGGCGCAGACGCGTTGGGGCTCTGGGGGAATGCTCTATGTCGAAGCGCTGTTCGGCATCGCGGGACTCCTGCTGTTTGCCGTCGTCGCCGCAACGGCGTCCCGAAGCAGGGGGCAGCCATCGTGATGCGCTTGCACCCGGCGCCCTGCTGGAAACGCAACAGGCGGCCGGCGCAGAGGGCTTTCGGTATTCGGCTAGTTGCCTGCCCCGACGACCGGATTCCCTTCAGCGCGCCAGCGCAGCATCCCGCCGGCGAGGTTGGCGACATCGGTGAATCCGGCCTTCGTCAGCACCACCGACGCCTGCGCCGAGCGCGCGCCCGACCGGCAGACGGCTACGATCGGACGATCCTTGGCGAGCTCGCCGATACGACGCGACAGTTCGCCCAGCGGGATCAGTTTCGCGCCGTGGATGCGCCCGACCGGTCCGTTGAATTCGTCGGGCTCGCGCACGTCGACGATCTGGACCTGCGACGCATGTTCCTCCAGCGCGTGCGGCTGGATCTCGAAAATGCCGGCGAACGTGAACGTCAGGGGCGCCCATGACGGATCGGCCGGAATCGGCACCGCGCCCTCGGGCCGGCCGCAGCGGAGGTTCGCCGGCACCGCGATGTCCATCAGTTTCGGGTGCGGCAAGCCGAGATTATTCATGTAGCCGACGAAATCGGACTCGCCGATATCGCCGCCCAGGCGCGGATTGAAGCGCCGCTCCTCGTCGACACTCGTCACGGTGAGCCCGCGGTAGTCGTGCGCGGGGTACAGAAGGCACGACGGCGGCAGCGTCAGGATCTGGCTGCGCACCGAGCGATACATCTCGCGGGCGTCGCCCTGCTGGAAATCGGTGCGGCCGCTGCCGCGTATCAGCAGGCAGTCGCCGGTGAACGCCATGTTCTCGTCGTCGAGCACGTAGGTGAGGCAGCCCTGCGTGTGCCCTGGCGTCGCGCGCACATCGAGATGGCGATTGCCGAAGGCGACGCGGTCGCCGTGGGTCAGATGCCGATCCGCGCCGGCCGCGCCGCTTGCCGTCGAGATGCTGATCGCGCTGCCCATCCGCTCCTTGAAGAGCCACGCGCCGGTGACGTGATCGGCATGCACGTGCGTGTCGAGCGTGGCGACCAGACGCACGTCGAGCTCGTGGATCAGCGCCGCGTCGCGCCGCGCCTGTTCGAAGACCGGGTCGATCAGCACCGCGTCGCCGCTGCGACGATCGGCCAGCAGGTACGAGTACGTCGACGATTGCGGATCGAAGAGTTGTCGGAAGATCAGCATCTGGTCGCTCCTGCCTTGCACCGTGCGCCCGGCGGGTGGGGTCGCCCGCGCCCGCGCGCGCTCGATTCCCTCGAATACAAGCACCCGTCGGCGGTCATTCCGCGGCTACCCGATCAGGCTTGGGTCCATGGCCCGATTCTGGCATAGCCGCCGGAAAAGGGTAGGGCCGTGGGATTCGACGCTGCCCGTGGTGCGCCGCGCGCAGGCCCCGCGTTTGCATCGCCGCAGGCGGCGGGCTGGAATTGTGTTCGATACCGAACAGACTGATCGTCGCGCACGCGCTATCTGTCGCAATGCGGCGCCTCGGCCTTCGAGGCGTGCGCGCCCGGACAAGGGTCAGGCCGCCCCGACGCTCGCGCCCCGACGAAAGACAAGATGATACTTAACATCAGCGACCGGAAAACACAGGTTCTGCTGTCGCTTGCCGGATCGCCGCTGATCTACTACCCGCACTACAAATATCATCTGCCGTTGCCGTCGGTGATGATGATCGAGAATACGAATCACTGTAACGCCAAGTGCATCATGTGCCCCCGGGAGCTGCTTTCGCGCAAACGCGGCTTCATGGACCTCGGCCTGTTCGAGAAGATCATCCGGGAAGTGTCGGCGGTGCCGCGCCAGCCCACCGTTCATCTGCACGGATTCGGCGAGCCCATGCTGGACAAGCTGCTGCCCGAGCGGATCCGGATCGCGAAGGCTTACGGCATCAAACGCACCTACCTGGTGTCGAATGCGTCGCTGCTGACTCCCGAAATGTCCGTGAAGATCATCGAAGCCGGGCTGGACAAGATGAAGATCAGCTTCTACGGTACCGACGAGGCGTCGTACAACGCCACGATGAAGCGGCTGAAGTTCAAGGTCACCCTGCAGAACATCAAGAACTTCCTGCGGATCAGGAAAGAGATGAAGCGCAGCAATCCGCGCCTGATCATCCAGTACCTGCCGGCGGAAACGAACCGCGCGCCGCCGGAAGTGTTCCGGGCCCTGTGGGAGCCGCTGATCGACGAGAAGGCGGGGGATCGCCTGAACGTGACCGCGTTGCACAACTATGGCGGAGGCCGCGACTACAATCCGGTGGGCAAAAAGATCGTGTCCGTCTGCTACTTCCCCTGGACCAGCATGTCCGTGCTCTGGGATGGCCGCGTCGTGACCTGCTGCATGGACTCCAACGGCCTTCAGGTTCTCGGGGATCTGAATTCCCGGACCGTCGAGGAGGTGTGGACCGGGCCGGTGGTCAATGGCGTTCGCGACGATTTCAAGAAGCTTCGCTACGACGCGTATCCCGTCTGCCAGTCCTGCGACTGGGTTCGACGGCGTTGATGAGAAGGGCGCGCTGGAGGATGATCACTGATCGGCGCCTTAGCGTCACGACGGGGGGAAACGGGAATGTTCAATTACGGCTACAACAGCCTGATCGGTGTGCTGATACTCGCAGGCGACATCTGGGCGATCATCAATATTTTCCAGAGCTCCGCGTCCAACGAGAAGAAATTGATCTGGACACTCGTCGTGGTGCTGCTGCCCGTGCTGGGCTTGATCCTGTGGTTTTTCCTCGGCCCGCGGGGTGGCAAAACGTAACGCCGGCGAGGCGCGGTACCCGCTTTGACAGGCTGACCCCGGGCCAGCAGAATCCGGTTGCCAAACCGTTGGGGGGCACCCCACGCGTCAGGACAACCGATGCCCCTCGTCAAATCCCTGCGCACTATCCGTATCGCCCAACATCCGAATCTGATCTGGCTGGAGGTGGAGACCGACGATGGCCTCACCGGCCTCGGCGAGTCCTTCCGAGGGGCACAGGCGGTGGAAGGCGTGATTCACGAGCAGGTGGCGCCTTACCTGCTCGGACGCGAGGCGAGTCAGATCGAAGGCGTGTCGCGTCAGCTCACCCAGCCCTACCTGGGCTTCCACAACGCCAGCGCCGAACTGCGGGCCGCCAGTGCGGTCGACATCGCATTGTGGGATCTCGCCGGCCAGCGCCAGAACGTCCCCATTTACCAGGCGCTGGGCGGCAACGTGCGCGAAAGCATCCGCGCCTACAACACCTGCGCCGGGTACTCGTACAACTCGAAAGGCGGCCGGCGTGACATCGGTGCCGCCGACGCGGTGGCCGGCCCGTACGACGATCAGATTGCGTTCATGCGCGACGCCGGCGCATTGGCCGAGAGCCTGCTCTGCGAAGGCTACGCCGCGATGAAGATCTGGCCGTTCGACGTCTACGCGGCGGCGACCGGCGGGCACATGATTTCGCTGACGGACCTCAATGCCGGGTTGGAGCCTTTCCGGAAGGTGCGCAAGGCCGTCGGCGATCGCATCGAGATCATGTGCGAGATGCATAGCCTCTGGACCAACCACGCCGCCACGCGCATTTGCCGTGCGCTCGAGGAGTTCGACGTTTTCTGGGCCGAGGATCCGATCGGCAAGATGAGCGATGCGCGCGCGTTGGCCGACCTTCGCCACCAGACCCGCACTCCGATTTGCGGCAGCGAGACGCTCGGAGGCGTGGTCCCGTTTCGCGACTTGCTGCAAGCCGACGCGCTCGATGTCGTGATGCTCGACCTCGCGTGGTGCGGCGGACTCACCGTGGGTCGCAAGATCGCGGCGCTCGCCGAAGCCCATGCGCGTCCGCTCGCGCCGCACGATTGCACGGGTCCGGTCACGCTGATGGCAGGGCTGCATCTGGCGGTGCACGCGCCGACCGCCATCTTCCAGGAGGTGGTGCGCGCGACGCTTTCCACGTGGTACCGCGAGCTTGTCACCGAGCTGCCGGTCGTGCGCGATGGCATGGTGCTCGCACCGGAAGGGCATGGGCTCTGCACTCGGCTCGATCCCGCGGTCAGAACGCGGGAGGATGCGACCATCAAAGAAAGTCACGCCAAACACTGACCGCACTTACCTCACAGGACCTCATGAATCAGAGACTCGTTGCGCTGCTCTCCACCGTGGCCTGCGTTGCCGCCGCGCTCCCGCCGATTTCGTTTGCCCAGGCCGCCTGGCCGGAAAAATCGGTGACGGTCCATCGCCGCCGCAGCGATCGCCGCGATGCGTGATCCGGCGGTCGCGGCGCGAATGACCGAGCAGGGACTCGAGATTGTCGCTAACACGCCTACGGAAATGACGGCGTTCCAGGCGCGCGAGTTCGCGCGTTGGAAAGCCCTGATCGAAACGCGAAAGTTCACGGCGGCCTGAGCGCAAGCCCGCGCACATGACGATGCTGCAGCCGCGGATCTAACGCCGGTCACTCCCGCCAACGTGGCTACTCTCGCGCTCGACAATCTGACCAAGCGTTATTCGGGCGTCGTCTCGGTCGACGCGATAAGCCTCGACATCGGCCACGGTGAGTTCGTCTGCCTGCTCGGGCCCTCCGGGTGCGGCAAGACCACGACGCTGCGCATGATTGCCGGATTTCTCGAACCGGACGCCGGCACGATCAGCGTCAACGGGGCGACGATTTCCGCGCCAGGCGCCGTGGTTCCGCCTGAGCGCCGCAACATGAGCATGATCTTCCAGAGCTACGCCGTCTGGCCGCACATGACGGTGCGCCAGAACGTAGGCTATGCGCTCAAGATGAAGCGCATGGCCGCGGGCGAAATGCAGAGTCGCGTCGACGTCCTGCTCGCGGCCACGCAGCTGACCGCGCAGGCCGAGCGCTATCCGTCGGAGCTTTCGGGCGGGCAGCAGCAACGCGTGGCGCTGGCGCGCGCGCTGGCGCCCAAGCCCGATATCCTGCTGCTCGACGAACCCCTCTCCAACCTCGATGCCAACCTGCGCGGCAGCATGCGCTTCGAGATCCGCCGCCTGCACGACGAATTCCAATACACGTCGATCTACGTGACGCACGACCAGGTCGAAGCGATGACGATGGCCGATCGCATCGTCGTCATGAACGCAGGGCGGATCGAACAGATCGGCACGCCCGAGGATGTGTACGAACACCCCGATTCCGAGTTCGTCGCGCGCTTCATCGGGGGCAGCAACATTTTGAAAGTGGCGCACGCCGGCGGCAGCCGCGTCGATCTCGGCGCAAACGCGGTGGAGGTCGGGCAAGGCGAGTTCGCAGGCGCCGGCAAGCCGATGAGCTTCTGCGTCAAGACGCACGATGTCGAATTGCTGACCGAGGGAACGTCGGGCGCCAATACGGTGCCTGGCGTGATCCGCAGCCAGGCCTACCTCGGAGGCCATCGCGACTACATCGTCGACATAGGTCAGGAAATCATGATCGCTGCGCCGACGAGCCTCGCGATGCCCACGGGCGCACGCGTGGCGGTTCGCTTCAAGCCCGAATGCTGCCGCGGCCTGGTGCGCTAGGATAGGGGCGGGCGGCCCCCGCCATTGTTTCCATGAACCAAAGGAGGAATGACATGCGCACGTTGAGGATTGCACTGCTCGCACCGCTGTTTGCGTGGGTGATGGCGGGACCCGCGCTTGCGCAGGACACGACACCGGCGATGGTTGCGGCGGCCGTCAAGGAAGGCAAGGTCGTCTGGTACTCGTCGGTCGACGTGAAAGTCGCCGAAACCATCGCGAAGGCGTTTCGTGCCGAATATCCCGGCATAGAGATCGATGTCGAGCGTTCCGGCTCCGAGCGCGTCTTCCAGCGCATCAATCAGGAGTACCAGTCCGGCATCAAGAACGTCGACGTCGTCAACTCGTCGGATGCGTCGCACTTCATCTTCTGGAAGCAGCAGAAATGGCTTGCCCCGCACACCCCGCCCGACGTCAAGCGCTTCCCTGCGCAGTTCAAGGATCCCGAGGGCTACTACGCGACCTGGCGCGCGACGCTTTCGGTGATGGGCTATAACACAAACCTCGTCGACGCGAAGGATGCACCGACCGGCTACATGGACCTGCTCGATCCGAAATGGAAGGGCAAGCTCGTCAAGTCGCACCCCGGCTACAGCGGCACCAGCCTCACTGGCACCTATGCGATCACCAAGCTCCTGGGCTGGGAATACCTGGAGAAGCTGGCGAAGCAGGGCGTGCAGCAGCTGCAGTCGACGACCGCGACGCCGAAGAGCATCGCCAGCGGCGAGCGCGCGGTGATGGTCGACGGCAACGAGTACAACATGTTCATCGAGATCAACGCGAAGAGCCCCGTGAAGATCATCTATCCGAAGGAGGGCACCCCATTCGTGACCTCGCCGACTGCCATCTTCGCCGAGGCCCCGCATCCCAACGCGGCGCGCGTGTTCCAGAACTTCCTGTACACGGCGAAGACGCAACAACTGGCCGTGGACACGGGCGGCACGCGATCCGTGCACCCGGACGTAAAGGAACCTCCCGGCCGGACGCCGCTCGCGCAGATCAAGATGCTGCCGGACGATCCGGTGGCGATGCTGCCGCAGGTGGCCGAAATCAAGAAGCGGTACACGGCGATATTCGGCAATTGATTCCTCCGCCGCGCTTAGCACCCGCCGCGCGCGATCCTGTGACGATCGCCGCCGATCGGCGGCCGTGAGCTCGACCGCCGCCGTAGCGGTGGTTCCGCTGGCGTCCCGGCGGCGCTTCGTCGACTGGACGCTGCCGTTCTCGGCGTTGCTGGCGCTGCTGCTCGCGGCGCTCGTGCTGCTGCCGATGGCGTGGCTGGTGCACACGAGCCTCGTCGACGACGCGCGGCAGTTCACCTTCGGCCACTACCGCCAGATCTTCGTCGACGCGTCGTTCCTGAGGCCGCTGTTGACCACGCTGTGGACCTCGGCGGCGGTCGGCCTGTTGTGCGTCCTCGTGGCGGCGCCGATGAGCTGGCTCGTCGCACGCACCGACCTGCCGGGCAAGCGGCTCTTGAGGATGCTCGTGCTCGCATCGTTCGTCACGCCACCCTTTCTCGGCGCGTTCGCGTGGGTGCTGCTCGGCGGCCCCAATGCGGGACTCATCAACCAGGCTTACTACGCGCTCATCGGCGTGAAGCCGTTCGAAGCCGCGCCGCTGGTCAACATCTTCTCGGCCGGCGGCATGGTGTTCGTGATGGCGCTGTACACGTTTCCGTATGTGTTCACGTTCGTCTCCAACAGCCTCGACCTCATTCCCAGCGATCTCGAGGACGCATCGTCGATTCTCGGCGCCCCCGCATGGCGCACCGCGCTCGATGTCACGCTGCCGCTCGCTGCGCCGGCGTTGCTTGCCGGGTTCATCGTCGCCTTCCTGCAGTCGATGACGCTGTTCGGCACGCCGGCGATCCTTGCGCTGCCCGCGGGGATCGACACAATGACCACCAAGATCTGGAGTTTGTTCCAGTTCCCGCCGCAGTTAGGCCTCGCCGCGGCGGTATCGCTGCCGCTCTTGCTCATCACCGTCGCGTTGCTCCGCGCGCAGGCGGGGATCATGGGACGGCGCGGCTACTCGATCGTCGGAGGCAAGGGGGGCGGCGTGCGCGTGATCTGCCTCGGAGCGTGGAAGGTTCCCGCACTGGCGCTGTTCGCCGTGGTGCTCGGCTGCTCCATCGTACTGCCCTACGGCGTGCTGCTGCGCACCGCGTTCGTGCGCAACTGGTCGGCACCGATGACCTTCGCCAACCTCAGCATCGAGCACTGGCGCTTCGTCTTCCTCGAATTCAGCCAAACCAAGCTCGCCTTCCAGAACACGTTCGTCCTCGGCATCGCCGCGGCGACGGTAGGCACGCTGCTGGTCACCATCGTCGGCTACTTGAGCGTGCGGCAACTCGTCCGCGGACACCGCTACCTCGCGTTTCTGGCGACGGCCCCGGTGGCCATTCCGGGGATCGTCCTGGCGGTCGGACTCTTCCTCAGCTATACGCACCCGCCGCTGATCCTGTACGGCACGCTGTCGATCATCTTTCTCGCCTATCTCACCAAGGAGCTACCGGTCGGCTACCAGCAGATCGCGGCCTCGCTCAAGTCGGTGCACCCGGAGCTCGAGGACGCGGGGCGCATCTTCGGCGCCAATCGGCTGCGCGCGCTCTTCGACATTACGGCGCCGCTGGTGCGCAATGGGGTGATTGCGACGTGGATGTTCATCTTCATCGGCAGCATCCGCGAACTGTCAGCGACGATCCTGTTGTTCACCGCGCGCACGAAGACGATCTCCGTCACGATGTTCGACTTGCGCGAAAGCAACGACTGGGGGCCGATCGCGGTGCTGTCGGTATCCATGCTGGTCATCACGTTTGTGATGATCGTGCTCATCAACCGCTTCACCCGCCGGAGAATCGCATGACGCCATCGGAAGACAGCGCCCGTCCGGTCCTCGGCCTGATGCTGGGCGACTGCACGGGCATCGGTCCCGAACAATGCGCGCGCATTCTGGCCGATGGGCGTCTGGCCTCGGTTGCGCGCCTGCTGGTCGTCGGCGACATGCGCGTGCTGCAGGCCGGCGCGCGCGACGCCGGTGTCGCCGTTGCCACGCGCGGCTGCGCGAACCCGGAGGACGTGGATTGGTCGCGCCCCGAAGTGCCGGTGATCGATCTCGCGAATGCGGATCCGGCGGCCCTTCCCCGCGGCAGGGTGTCGCCGGAAGCGGGTCGAATCGCCGGCGAGACGCTCGCGTACATGATCGAGCTCGCGCTCGCTTCGCGCATCGACGGCATCACGTTCGCGCCGCTCAACAAGGGGGCGCTGCACGCCGGAGGGTGGCATTTCAACGACGAGCACCAGTTGTTCGCGCACCTGACGCGACACGACGGCTTCTTCGGCGAGATGAACGTCCTCGACAACCTGTGGATGTCGCGCGTGACGTCCCATGTGTCTCTGCGAACGGCGCTCGACCAGATCGACGCTCAGCGGATCGACCGGGCGCTTTCGCTGGCGGACGCGACGATGCGCAATGCCGGCTTCGCCGAACCCCGGATCGCGGTCGCCGCGCTCAACCCTCACGGTGGCGAGAACGGCCTTTTCGGGCGCGAGGAAATCGAGGTGATCGCGCCCGCGGTCGAGAGTGCAGCCGCCCGCGGGATTCGCTGCCGCGGACCGTTTCCCGCGGACACGATCTTCCTCAAGGCGTTCGCCGGCGACTTCGACGGCATCCTCACGATGTACCATGACCAGGGACAGATCGCGACCAAGCTCAAGGGATTCAATCGCGGCGTCACCGTGACCGGCGGACTTCGGACGGTGTTCACCACGCCGGCGCATGGCACCGCCTTCGATATCGTGGGCAAGGGGATCGCGTCCACTGGCGCCCTGGAGCAGGCGGTGCATCTCGCGGCCCGCCTCGCGCTTGGACGCAGGCAGCAACGCACCCACTGACGCTGACGTTCTCCTTCCAGGAAAGCAAATTCATGGCAAACACGTCCGCCGTGCCTCCCGCTGGATCCTCGCTCACCGCCTACGTCGCCGACTTCGTCGTTGCGACGCGGGCGGAGGACATTCCGCCGGATGTGGCGCACCTCGGCAAGCGCTCCGTTCTGGACGGGCTGGGACTCGCACTCGCAGGCTGCGTGTCGGAGACCGGGCGCATCGCGCAGCGCTACCTGGCAGGACTGGGCATCGCGGGTACCGCCGGCAGCGTCGTGATCGGCACCGGCATGCGCCTGCCCGCGCGATTTGCCGCCTTCGCGAACGGCCTCGCCATTCACGCCGACGACTACGACGACACGCAGCTCGCGGTCGCCAAGGACCGGGTCTACGGATTGCTGACACACCCGACCGCGCCGGCGCTTCCGCCCGTGCTGGCGGTGGCGGAACGCGACCGCCGCAGCGGCCGCGACATGATGACCGCCTACCAGGTCGGGGTCGAGGTCGAGTGCAAGGTGGCGGAAGCCATCCTGCCCCGGCACTACCAGCACGGCTTCCACAGCACCGCAACCTGCGGTGCGATCGGTGCCGCCGCCGGCGCCGCTCATCTGCTTCGGCTAGATCGCGAGACCACGCGCCGCGCCCTCGGCATCGGCGCGAGCCAGGCCGCGGGCCTGCGCGAGAACTTCGGCACGATGACCAAGCCGTTCCACGCCGGCCGCGCCGCGGAAAGCGGGCTCGTCGCCGCCGAGATCGCGGCGCTCGGGTTCACCGCGTCGCCGATCGTGCTGGAAGCCGACCGCGGCTTCTTTCGGGCGGCCGGAGGCGGCCATAGCGCCGAAGCGATCGACGGCAAGCTCGGCAAGCCGTGGACCTTCAGCTTTCCCGGCGTGTCGATCAAGCCGCACCCGAGCGGCTCGCTCACCCACCCCGGCATGAGCGTGATGCTGGAGCTCATCGAGCGCCACGACATCAAGGCCGAGCGTGTACGTCGGGTGGCGGTCGGCACGAATCACAACATGCCCAACGCGCTGATCCACCATCGGCCCACGAACGAGCTCCAGGCCAAGTTCAGCATGGAGTTCTGCATGGCGATCCTGTTGCTCGAGCGGAAGGCGGGACTCGAGCAGTTCACCGACGAGGTCGTCAACCGGCCGGACGTCAAGGCGCTCATCGAGCGGGTGGACTTCGGCGTGCACCCCGACGCCGAGGCCGCGGGCTTCGACAAGATGACCACGATCGTCGAAGTGGAGATGACCGACGGCACGAAGGTGCGGGGTTCGGCGGATTTCGGCAAGGGCAGTCCGGCCAACCCGATGACCGACGCCGAGCTCGCCGACAAGTTTCGCCAGTGCGCCGAATGGGGCGGCCTCGACGCCCGGCGCGCGCAGCAGATCATCGATCTCGTCTGGCGCATCGACGAATTGCAAGACGTGACGGAGCTCATGCACCTGCTGCGCGATCCTCGTGCGGCATAGGTGCTCGCGGCGCGGCGGGCGATCCGGTCGCGCCTGACCAAGGTCCGCGTATTCGGTTGGGGAGCGCACCCATGTTCGAAGGCTTCACCCTCACACAGATCGACACCCCCGGCGCGCGTATCAACTTGCGCGTCGGCGGCTCCGGTCCGCCGCTGCTGCTGCTGCACGGCAATCCGCTGACGCACGTGATGTGGCACAAGATCGCACCAAGGCTCGCCGAGGAGTTCGCCGTGGTCGCGACGGACCTGCGCGGTTACGGCGACAGCTCGAAGCCGGACGGTGGGTCGGACCACGCCGGATACTCGTTCCGCGCGATGGCCGACGATCAGGTTGCCGTCATGACTGCGCTCGGCCACTCGGCGTGGCATGTCTGCGGCCACGACCGCGGCGGCCGCGTTGCGCACCGGATGGTGCTCGACTATCCGGAGCGAGTCACCAAGGTTGCTTTCCTCGACATCGTGCCGACGCATCACATGCTCAACAACATCAAAAAGGCCTGGGCCGTCGATTCCTATCATTGGTTCTTCATGGCGCAGCCCTACGACTATCCGGAACGGATGCTGATCGCGTATGGGCTCGAGCGGTACATCAGGAAGAAGCTCGACAAACCGGGCGTGGGAATGAACGCCTTTACGCCGGAGGCCCTGGCCGAGTACATCCGCTGCTGCACGCCCGAGAACATCCATGCGGTATGCGAGGACTACCGCGCGGCGGTTTCCATCGACCTCGAACACGACGCGGCCGATCTCGACGTCAAGTTCGCGATGCCGATGCTCGTGCTATGGGGGGAACGCAGCCACGTCAATCGGAGCTATCGCCCGATCGAGGCGTGGCAGGAAAGGGCGCTCGATGTGCGCGGCCGGATGCTGCCATGCGGCCATTACCCGGCGGAACAGGTTCCCGAGGCGACCTGCGCCGAGTTGTTGGCCTTTCTGCGCTGAAGGCAACCTCCGCACACATTTCGCGGCATGTACGATTTCTACGTGGACCTGGCGCGAAGGCGCCGGCTCGGCATCGCTCGACATCGCGTTTTCGACGGCGATACAGGAGCCGCCAAGCGGAACCCGCGGTTCGTCTCGAAGGCGACAGGATCGTGCGCTTCGAGCCTTGTCGAAAAGACCAAAGCGGAAGTGCAAGTCTACGGAGAGCAGGCGTTGCAGCGGGAGGCCCCGCGTCAATCGTTCAGGACGAAAGTCACCTTGAGCGATACCTTGTAACCGACGATCTTGCCCTTCTCGATATCGACCGACTGATCGTGAACCCACGCGCTTCTGACGTTCTTCAGCGTTTTGTGCGCACGTGCGACACCTTGTTTCAGCGCATCGTCGAAACTGACCTTGCTCATTGCGATTATTTCGGATACGCGGGCAACGGACATCGTGTCCTCCTTGTGATCGTTCAGTGGGAATGGGCGCAACGTGGCAGTCTGCACCGACTTTGAGTCCGTAGCAAATCGCACGGTTCATCGATCTTCATGCTGCTGCTTCTTCCTTGCCGACCATTCCTTCAGCGCGTTGAGTGTGTTCTCTAAGTGCTTTTCGGGATTGAGCGACGTATCCGCGTAGATGATTCGTCCGTCAGCCGTGGCGCTCGAAGCCTGCCAGGCCGGTCAGCGCAACCGCGGCATTCACGAGTTCGTCGTAGACCGGAACGCCGCGTTGCACCGCCTCGGCGCGAAATTCGCGCCGGCGCTTGTCGACCGCCTCGGACCCGTCGGTGCGCAGGACCAGAAGCAGATGCGTGTGCGGACTCGGGTGCTCGTGCGCGCGGAAGACGGATGTCATCACGTTGCGCAGAAAGTCGACGGTCTGGTCCGCGGAGCCCACGAACATCGTGAGGTTGAGATGCATCACGACCGCATCGGCATCTCCCTCCTCGAGCAGGATGCGCAGGATGTCGTGCGCGATGTCGCCATTTTTCTGCCGAAGCGTGGTGATCGGCGTATCGATCGGGTTTTCCACCGACGTTCCGGGGAAGAGCTTGAGCGCGGCGAAACGATCGAGGGCTCGCTTTCCGATGGGCAGGAGGGCAAGGCCGTGGCGATCGAACGCATCGGCCGCCAATACGCTCGTGCCACCACCATTGCCGAAGAGGACGCAGCGCCGTGTGGGCGTGCCGCGGTGTGGAGTGAGCGTCTGAAACGCGAGTAGCACGTCGAGAAACTCGTCCAGCGTCTGCACGAGCACGATCCCGGTTTGGCGCACAATGCCTTTCCAGATCTGCGTACCGGTGACGAGCGACCCCGTATGCGAGGCCGCGGCCTTGCTGCCCTGGTCGGTCTGCCCTCCAAGGAGCACGACGACGGGCTTTCTGCCGCCGTTGCCTCGAAGCACCCGAAAGAATGCCCGTCCGTCTCCGATGTCCTCCGCATAGAGCCCGATCACCTTCGTGTCGGCATCCCCGAGGAAGTGCTCGATCATCTCCACCGGGCCGACGTCGGCGCTATTGCCCAGCGTGACGACGGCGCGGTAGCGCAGACCGCGGTTCTGCCCGCGCAGGATCACGTCGGCGCCGAGGCCGCCACTTTGCGCGATGACCGCGACATTCCCGCACTCGTCGCTCGCCTGGCCGATGAACGATATGCGACCGCGCGGCGAATAGGTCCCAAGACTGTTCGGGCCCAGCAGGCGCGTTCCAGCGCTCCTGGCAGCCGCGACGAGTCGCTGCTCGAGTGCCTGCCCGGTGCCTGATTCGCGAAAACCGCTCGACACCACCTGGGCGTAGCGCACCTTGCCTGCGCCACTTGCCATCATCGAAGGGGCATCGTCGGCCTTGACCGAGATATAGGCGAAGTCGACCGGGCCGTCGATGTCGGATAGCGACTTGACGGCCGGCAATCCTTCGATGGTCGCGGCCGTCGGGTGGACCGGAATGATCCGGCCGGTGAACTTCAGCGCCTGCGTGTGCCGGATGAACTCGTTGCCGAGGTTGATTCCCGTTGCGGACGCGCCGACCACGGCGACCACCCGCGGCATGAACAGCGGCGCAAAGGCGTCGTGGTCGCTAGGCACCCGGGTTCCCCGTTGCGGGCGCGAGGACGATCCGGGCATCGCAGGCCCAGGCGGCGTCGTCCGACACGATCAGTGGATTGATATCGATCTCGCTGATCTCTCGCTGCAATGCGACCAGGAGCCCCGTTTTTCCGCCTATCTTGACAAGCGCATCGACGATCAGCGATTCGTCCACGTGCTTGCGCCCCCTGGCGCCGCGCAGGATCGCTACGCCTCGAAGCGCGCCGATCATTTCCGCCGCGTCCGTTCGCGTAATGGGGCACACCGCGAACACGCAATCGCCGAAAATCTCGACGAAGATCCCGCCGATGCCCAACATCAGGATGGGACCGAAGCGTACGTCGATGGTCCCCCCGACGACCAGCTCGACGCCCTCGGGCGCCATCTCTTCGACGAGAATGCCGTCGAAGGGGATCCGAAGGCGGCGGGCAAGCTCCGTCAGGTCGTCGATGGAACGCTCCAAGGACGGGCGATCGCGCAGTCCTAGGCGAACGCCGCCCACTTCGCTTTTGTGCACGACGTCACGGCTGACGAGTTTCGCCGCGAGCGGAAAGGCCAGATCGTCGAGGCTCGGGTCGGTTGCCGCGAGGACCGTTGCGCCGCGCGGCACGCTGATTTCGTAACTCCGAAGCAGGCTTTTCGCGTCGGGTTCGCTCAGCACGTTGCGCCTGTCGGCGCGGGCGGCCTGCAGAAGGGCCAACGGATTCATCAACGCGGAAATCATGGCCACGATACGCGCCGAATCGACTCTCGAACCCGGCCCTAGTTCGCCTTCTTGACCTCTTCCCACTTCTTGAGGTCTTCCCTGAGGAGCGCCGCGGCGGCGTCCGAGCTTCCGGACAGAGGCTCGCTGCCTTGCGCGCGCAGACGCTCGACATAGATCGGGTCTGTCGCGACGGCTTCAACCGCTGCGGCGAGCTTCTTCAGGATCGCCTCGGGTGTGCCCTTCGGCGTCAGCACGCTGTACGAAAGGCTGGTCGTGAACTTGGGAAAGCCCTGCTCGGCAAAGGTCGGCACGTCCGGAAGCGCATTGATCCGCTTGGGCGACGCCACCCCGATGCCCCGGAGCTTGCCTGCCTTGACCTGCGCGGTGGCGACCGGCACGTACGACCCCACGAGGGCCACCTGACCGCCGATCGCCGACATGATCGAGGCCGCCCCGCCGGCGTAGGGAATCGAATCGAGCTTGGCTCCCGTCGCGGCGCTGAGGAGGTTGATCTGAGGCTCGAACTGGGCGTGTCCGATGGTGACTTGGCCCATCTTGCTTTTTGCCACCATGTCTTGCGCAGTCTTGATGCCGGTCTCCGGACCGGCCAGGATGATGAAGGGCATTTCGGCGATCAGCCCGATCGACGTGACGCCGGACTGGATATCGATCGTGGGTTTGGGGCCGAAGACCTCGTTGATGGCGGTCTGCCCGGTACCGAGCATCAGCGTGTACCCGTCGGGCGATGCTCTCGATACCAATTCGAGCGCGATGTTGGTTGCGGCGCCCGGCTTGTTCTCAACGAAGACCGGCGCGTTGAGCGCCTTGGCCAGATGCTCGGCGAACAAGCGACCCAGCAGATCGCCGCTTCCGCCCGGAGGGTAGGGCACGACGAACCGCACGGGCTTCGACGGATACTCCTGCGCCTGCGCGATCGACAGGCCGAGTGTGAGCGCCCCGAACGTCAGCGTCAGCACTGCTGCGACGATCGACGCGATGCGCGCGCGTCCGAAAACAGCGTTTGATTGCTCCGGGCGAACCCTCGCAGCAGGGCGAAACTCGATCGTATCCATGGCCGGTGCTCTCTAGCGACCGGTAAAGGCGGGGGTACGCTTTTCCAACCACGCGTGCAGACCTTCAGCGTAGTCGGCGCTCTTGTCCAGAGGATCGCGCAACGCCCGCGACAATTCGGTCGCGGCATACACGTCGAGGTCGTTGCTTTGGCGGATCAGCTTCTTGGCCGCCGCCACCCCGGTAGGACTGTTGCCGGCGATCTCGCGCGCGACGCCGAGTGTGGCCTCGCGCAATTCCGCATGCGGAACGACCATCTCGATCAACCCAAGGTCGAAGGCCTCCTGCGCCGAGAACTTTCTCGCTGTGAGCACCACGAGGTTCGCACGGCCTCGTCCCACGAGCTTCGCCAACCGGATGGGTCCTCCGGCACCAGGGAAGGAGCCGACGTTGCGCACTTCGCTCAACGCGAATGTCGCCTTGTCGGAAGCCACCCGGATGTCGCAGCCCAGCGCAAGCTCGAAGCCGCCTGCGATGGCGGGGCCGTTGATCATGGCCACGATGGGAATCGGAAACGTCTCCATTGTTTCGATGACGCGCAACACGCTTTCGCGGTGGCCGCGCGTCTGGTCGGGGGTCAGTCGACCCCGTTCCTTGAGGTCGGCGCCGGATCCGAACGCCGTACCCTCGCCGGTGAACAGCAGCACTCGTACTTTCGGGTCGCCCTTGAGACTCGCGAAGCACGCGTCCAATTCGCGGGCGAGCTCCAGGCTGATGGCGTTGCGAGTCTCCGGCCGATTCAACACGATCGAAACGATATACGGCTCGGGGTTCTCCACCCGCAGCGTGTTCCAAGTGGTCATAGCGTCCTCCGTATTTGTGTCGTCCTGCGCGTCGGCTGCCAAGATAGTCCGGGTTATCTATGCTTGTCTAATATCAAATAGTTGTGATTTGAATGCGGTTTTGTTATGGTTTTTCGATGGATCTCCGAAGCCTTCGACACTTCCTGGTGGTCGCCGACGAATTGAGCTTTTCGCTGGCCGCCAAGCGGCTGAGTCGAAGCCAGCCCGGACTTTCGCGAAGCATCAAGGAGCTCGAATCGGAATTCGGCATCGAGCTCTTCGAGCGAGTAGGGCGGCGCATCCAGCTCAAACCGGAAGGCACGCACCTGCTGGCGCAAGTCCGCGCGCTCGTTTCCGACGCGGACCGCTTGCTCCAGAATGCGCGCCAGCTCGCGCGCGGGCAGACCTTTACGCTGCGCGTCGGCGGGGCGTCGAACACGCTGGAGCGCGTGATGCCGGACGTGCTGCGACTCTATCGCAAGCAATGGAGCAGCGTCGAAGTGCTGCTCCACTCGGAAGGCGGTACCGGATTGCTGACCGCGCTGGAGCGCGGAGAACTCGACATCGCCATCGTCAGAACGACCCACAGCGACTTGCTCCAGTCCAAGGTCGTCTTCCCGACTCACCTCGTGGCCGTCGTCGGCCGCAAACATCGATTGGCGCGCAGGCGCGCCGTCACCGTCGAGGACCTGGAGGGCGAACGGCTGCTCGTACCGCCGTCGAGCTTCACGAGCCGGATGATCCTCGACTCGGTGCTGAACCTGCATCGCGTGCGCCTTTCCATCGCGTTGGAAAGCCATGACCTCAACACGCTGGTGGCGCTCGCCGAAGCGGAGTATGGCGTCGCCATCGCACCGTCGACGATCAACCTGGATACCCGGTCCGTGGCGGCGATGGCCATCCTCGAGAACGGCCATCCTCTAGGCTCGACGACGAGCCTGGTCTGGCTACGTCGCCGGAAACTGCCGCCGCACGCCAGCGCGTTTATCAAGATCGCGTCGCGGCACCTGTCGCGCAACTATCCCGGCAAGTCGCTGCGCCTGCCGCCGTTGCGCCAGATTCGATAGAGCTAGGCTGCCCGGGCGGCCAAGCCAGCCTGTGCACCACAGGGTCACGGCTACGTGCGTGGGGCAATCCATATGCCGCGGCCCAAGGACGGCAAAGAGGTCCCTGTTCGGTCACATATTCATCCAGGTCGGTGCATCGCGCCACGCCAAGGATGGCTTGGCCCATCAATTGCTTCTCCACCATTCGGTGCCGTTGGGCGGCCGCCAGGAGGCGTTGAATCTGGAGCCTCCGTGCCGACATCCTGCCCCCAAATAAGATGAAAAGCGATCGATCGACCGCCACGATTCACCGCGACCAGTCGCGGTGGGTACGCATCAGCTGGCCTTTTTTGGCGACCGTCGCACTGCTCCTGGCGCTTGGCAACGCGAGCCTGAATATCATGGCTGGCCTCCGCGGCTTTGTAAGCGCGGAGAGCCTTTCGTCGAAGGCACAGAAAACTGCCGTGGGTCATCTGGAGGAGTACGCCCAGACTCGGCGAGAGGACTCATACCAACGCTATCTCGACGAAATCTCCGTTCCTGCCGGGTTGCGAGACGCACGCATCGAACTCGAAAAACCCGACCCCGATTTTGACGTTGCGCGGGTTGGCTTTCGCAAGGCTCGGAATCATCCAGACGACATTGAAAACATGATCACCTTGTTCCGGTTGTTTCGCAACGTGGGTTTCATGGATCTGACCGTTGCGATCTGGACCAACGTGGATACGCAAATCGCTGAACTCGATGCAGCGGCACGGGCGTTGCACGCCGCCGTCGTGACGGGAAAGGCACGGGACCACGATCTTCAAGCGCTGCTGATTCGCGTGCGGGCGTTTGATCAGCAACTGACGCCGTGGGAGGAAGCTTTTTCGGCGACATTGGAGGAGGAGTCACGGCAAATCAGCAACCTGCTCATGCTGACCAACACCAGCGTGGCCATCGCGTTGGTGCTGATCGTGGTTCTGCGCACCCGCGGCCTGATACGCGAGGGAAGGCTTTTCGAGAATCAGTTGCGGACCAGCGAGGAGCGTTTCGAGTACATCGTCAGCGCCAGCAACGATGGCATTTGGGACTGGTCGCTGGGGAGCGCCAATCTTTACCTTTCTCCTCGTCTGGAGGACCTTCTTGGGTATGAAACAGGGTCAATGCGTGAGACGGTAGCGTCCTTTCTTTTGCGGATTCATCCAATCGACCGAAAAACAACCGCGACGCACCTTCGCCATCATTTGGTACACGGCGAAGCATTCGATCTGGAATTCCGAATTCGAATGCAGGGAGGCACGTTTCGCTGGTACCGAACACGCGGACGCGCGGTCCTTGGGCCCGAGGGCAAACCGGAAAGAATGGCTGGTTCGCTGACCGACATCACCGAGCGCAAGCAAGCAGAAGCGCAGATATTCGCAGAAAAGGAACGCGCCCAGGTGACGCTGACGTCCATCGCCGACGCGGTGATCACGGTCGACATGTCCGGCCTCGTCGAATTCATCAACCCGGTCGCGGAGCGATTGACCGGTTGGGAATATGCGGAAGCGCGTGGCCAGACATTGTCGACAGTATTCTCGGTGCTGGACGAAGGCACGGGGACCGCAATTCCCGATCCCGTCGCCCGTGCGTTGCGTGAGCGGCGCATTGTGAAGTCAGAGGGAAACTTGGTTCTGCGACCGCGCAATGACGCCAAGATCGCGATCGACTATAGCGTCGCCCCGATCCGGAATCGTCCGGGCGAAATTGTCGGCGCCGTGCTTGTGTTCCACGATATGAGCCGCGAGCGCCAATATGCGGCGCGCCTTGTTCATCTCGCTAGTCACGATCCGCTGACGGGTCTGCTCAACCGCCGCGAATTCGAGCGGCGGCTGGGCGCGACACTTGCCGATAACCACCGGGAGCCATTCGATCATGCCGTGCTGTACCTGGATCTCGATCAATTCAAGGTCGTCAACGACACCTGCGGACACGCGGCTGGCGACGAACTTCTGCGACAGGTAACGGGATTGCTCCGACCCTTGCTTCGCGAGGGCGACACGCTGGCACGACTGGGGGGGGACGAATTCGGCGTTCTCCTTGAACATTGCCCGACGGAACCCGCCATTCGCATCGCCGAGACCTTGCGATCCGCGGTGGCCAACTATCATTTCGTTTGGAAAGAGCGTTTGTGCAACAGCAGCGTCAGCGTGGGCCTGGTACACATAGGCGACGGTCCGCAAACGCTTGCTGGCGTGCTGTCCGCCGCGGACGCGGCCTGCTACATGGCGAAAGACAAGGGCCGCAACCGCGTTCAAGTCTACAGCCCAAACAGCAACGAAGTAACGACGCGCCACGACGAGATGGAATGGGTGAATCGTATCCAGCGCGCGTTGGGCGAGAATCGATTCTGCCTGTATGCACAGCCCGTCTGCCCCACGCGGGGTGATCGTTCCACGCGGCCGTACGTGGAATTGCTGCTGCGGCTGCGGGACGAGCAGAACCAATTGATTCTACCCAACGAGTTCATTCCCGCGGCAGAGCGTTACAACCTGATGCCGGACATCGACCGCTGGGTGATAACGACCGCCTTCGCGATTCTTGCCCAGAGTTCCCACGCGCGAGAAGAAGACCGGGTCCGCGACACGATTGCAATCAATCTTTCGGGAGCATCGATCGGTGACAGTGATTTTCTCAATTTCGTACGCGAGCAGTTCACGCGCTTCGGGATTTCTCACTCGTCCATCTGCTTCGAGATCACCGAGACGACCGCGGTGACAAGTCTTTCACGAGCCACTGATTTCATCGTGGCGCTGCAGGCACAAGGTTGCAGCTTTGCCTTGGATGATTTTGGTGTTGGCGTATCGTCCTTCACGTACCTGAAGCATTTGCCGGTGGATTTTGTCAAGATCGACGGCAGCTTCGTTGCAGACATGCTGCAGAATCCGGTCAATCACGCGATGGTCGAGGCAATCAACAGCATCGGTCACATCCTGGGCAAAAAGACAATTGCCGAATCGGTCGAGAGTCTGGACATCCTCGACGCGTTGGGCAGGATCGGCGTAGATTACGCACAGGGATATGCGGTCGCCAGACCGGAGATATTCGGTCAACTTCGACGAGAGCGCACGATCGCGCGGCGCACGGCGGCGGCCGCCTGAGATAAGCGGGGCGACGCCGACATTCTCCGAAACCAAACTCGGCAACTAGATCAACCGCGCCGCTTCGTCTTCGGTCGGCAGCCGGCCCTCCGGCGTAAATTTGTCTACCGCTCCGGGTAGTTCCCGTGTCAATCGGGTAAGCAACTCTTCCCGCGAGAGGCCGGTTTGCTGCGAAAGGGTGTTCAGCACATCGGGGCCAATCGCTTGCTCGAGCTGATCGGGACCGAGGTGTTGATTGGGGCCTGTCTTGACCCAGGAATCCGCCGCCTGACCTTGGCCGTTTCGTTTGAAGCGCTCGATCAGGTCGCCGAGTCCGCCGCTCAGCACGCTTCCCGCACTCGCACCGCTGAGGAGCCCGCCGAGCTTGCCGAGCACGCCGCCCTGACCACCCTGCTGATTGTCCGGCCCGGGTCCGTTGCTCGATCCTTGGCTTCCCCCGCCGAGCACTTCGGCGATTTTGTCCCGGTTCTGATAACCCGCAACAGCGAGCAGTCCCAAAAGTGCAATCATGGAAGGCATTCCGCGGCTCATTTCATTCTCCTCTTTGTCCTAAGTGGAACACCTCGGCGCCGTTGAAAAAACGCCGGCACCGGGGTGGTAAGTCCCCGCAACGACTGACGGGGTGTATCGTAGGTGGCAGCTCGGTCGTCATCGACCTCTCATAGGAGCAAGCCATGGGTATCATCTGGACGATCGTCATTGGGTTTGTCGCCGGCGTGATCGCCAAGTTCATCATGCCGGGCAGCAACGAGCCCTCGGGTTTCGTATTGACGACGATCCTGGGCGTCGTCGGAGCGATCATTGCGAGCTTTCTCGGGCAAGCGCTTGGCTGGTATGCGCCCGGCGAAGGTGCCGGGCTCATCGGCGCCGTTGTCGGCGCCATTGTCCTTCTGTTCATCTGGGGAGTCATCGCCAAGCGGCGCGTGTAAGACCTTAGGTACGATAGCACCGACGTCCGTTCGGGGCGAATTGCCGTGCCCGAGGTCAATGCGCCACGAGGGAAGGTGCCGCGCTAGTCATTGACGAAGCGCTCGTTCGACCCTTCGACAGGCACCGGCGATCCGCGCTCCTGTGTGCCGTTGCGCACCTGGATGCGCAGCCGCCGTGTCTGTGCTTCAACGTGCAGCGCATTCCAGGGGGCGAGGACGCATTGATCGGCGTACGTCGGCTTGTTCATCGCGATGAAGACGTGCGCGATCCGGCCGGATTCGATGTCGATGACGATATCGTGGAGGGCTCCGACCGGCCGGCCCTCGAGGTCGACGATTTCGCAACCCAGGAGATCATCGGCGCCTACCAGGCGGTTTTGATGGTTACTTGACCTGCCGGCCATCGCTCGCTCCCAGGCTGTGGATGGTTGGTCGAGACAACACCTGCGCTATTTTGCCGGAGAGGGTCGCGGCAGGGATATCGGTTGCGGCCGAATGTGACGTAGGAACCCGCCGACGCGATCGACATCGGGCATCGCCTTCGCGTTGGTCGGCAAAGCCCTGCGGCCGGACGCCAAAACGCGACGCTGCCCGCTAGTGCGCAGGAGGCGAATTGCGCTTGGCGCGGATCAGGCGTTGCGCCTCCAGCGTCCAGTACTTCTTTACGCTGTACCAGATGTCGCCAGCCCAGAACATCGCGAATTCTTCCGTTTCCGGAGGCAGGTGCGCCATGAGCTTGTCGGGATGGTAGGCGTCGAGCCAGTCTCGCGCCGCGGGAATGTCCGCGACCGGCAAGATGTATGGCGCGTTCACGTGGTCATACGTCATAGGAAGGACCACGTTGCGAATCGTGGTGTTTCCCATGGCGACGAACGGCGCCGACCCTTCGAAGCCGGGTATGGGCCAAGGCCAGAAATCGACGCCGATCGTGTAACCGGTGAACGCGACCGCCGTATCGGGAATATTCCGAAGCTTGTCGAGCATCTTCCATTGATTGGGCAGGATCATCATTATCCCGCCCGAATCCAGCCCCGAGACATACGACGCGCTGACGCCGATCACCGGCCGCTCCTTGCCGGTCAGCGGATCGAGGATCTTGGTTCGCTCCTCGGCTGAATCGGTGTAGGGATTCCACACATGGAGCGGATTGTCGAGCTGCCCTGCGAGCTCGTAGAGCACCTTGACCGACTGAACGCCACCCTGGCTGTGACCGATCATCATCGGGCGCATGCCGTCGCGCTCGTAGTACCAGGCGAGGAGCCCGGCAATGTGTGCGCTGTTTTCATAGGGGCTGTGCGACCACCGTCCGTCGCCGGGATGCCGAATGCGATCCTGCGGGTAGCCCATGGCCACCAGGAACTTGCCCGTCGAAATCATCGCGAGATAGACCCCGACAATGCCTCCGTGCATCAGCATGATTTGCGGCGTGGGACCGAGGGCGAGCGTGTCGCGGACGTCGCTCGCCGTCACCCGTTCGGGATCGAGGGCCAGAATTCGGTCCTCCACCGCGCGACTCGCGGCGCCGGAGACGAGCACCCGTTGGGCCACTGGGCGCCCGCCGGGTTCGGCGATCGATTCCGTTTCGCAACCAGTGGTCGCAAGCGCCGCGAGCGCGAGCGCCACGAGCAGCATCGTCCGACGGACGCAGTTCTGCCTTTTCATGACTGTCCTCGAGGGCGAAAAAAGCGCCGCGTTCACAACCAGGCTGGCGTCGTGGAGGCGGTGCGCGTTCAAAGGCTCTGATTGGGCGTCAGTACCTTGGGCACCGGCGATAGGGACTTCAATTCTGCGAGCGCCTTGACGCAGATGCCGGACCAATGGGCGAAGAGCAGCCGAAAATCGTAGACGTTCGTCGCAATGGTCGCCATCTGCCGGCCGACATCCCGCGTCGCGCGCCTGTCCGCGACGCGCCCGAGGATGGCATTGGTGACGGTATCGCGGACTTCCACGATCAGCGCGGCGTCGCCGGCGTTGATGATCCACGGCATCTGTCCGGTGCTCTGTCCCAGCGGCGCGTTGACGTTGAGGTCCAGGATCGACGAGTTCACGCGCAGCACGTCGGGCCCGGTGGTCGTGACGACTTCGTACCCGGCCTTTTGAAACGCATCGCGAAAGATGTCATCGAAATTGGTCTGCGCGGAGGCCATGATCTTGTCGGCCTGCTCCTGTGAGATCCAATTGCCCAATTGGGCGTTGAGGTTGTAGTCCTTCATCCAGTCTTGCCGAAAAGCGACCTGGGTCCTGCTGATGTTCACCTTGGTGTACGTCCGAAAATCGACGCCGGGCAGCAGCCACGCCATTTCCATCTGCCGTGACTTGATCTGGACCAGGCGGTCCGGAGACTGGGACTCTTGTCCGGAAGCGGCGCTCGCGAGGCAGCAGAACGCCAGCAGTGCAACGACTCGAGGCCAACGGTTACCACCCATCATTGAATCTCCTGTTTCGGCCGGCGTGTTCCGCCAAGTTCGGCGGCGCACCCGACGAGTCTCGGAACGAGAAGCGCCGCGATTGCAATCGACGTGCCCGAACGGGCCTTGCCGGCTACCCGTGCGATCAGGTCGACCGGGGTGCGAAAGGTCACTTCGCCTTGCCCGCGTCCGCGAGTTGTTTAAGCGTGAATGTGTAGCTCACCTTGTCGAGCGGCTTGTGGCAGGCGAGGCATTCGGCCTGGTTGACCCCGGGTCGAAGCGCCTTCGCCGTCGTGAACACCGCGTAGTTCCAGTCCTCGTTGCGCAGCATGGCGGGAATGTCCTTGCCCCAGCCCGCTTCGCGCCCCATGGCCGTGTAGAACATTAGATCCGCCGGCACGAAAAAGCCGTCGCTGCCCATCATGGGCTTCTTGTCCGCGTCGAGTTTCGCCGCATAGACCTCGGCGAAGAGTACCGAGCCGTCGGGCAAATTCTTTCCGGCCTTCGCCGCCTGGATCGCCGCATTGTTGGCGTAGTAATACCGAACCTGCCGCGTCTCGGGAAAATTGATCGCGTGGTACTTGGTGAACGTCGACTTATAGTTCTCGGGGAAGGGCAGGCTGGTCTTCGCAAGATTCGGGAGGAAATCGGATTTGGCGCCGGCGGCCGCCCCTTGTTGCGCCGAGAAATGCGCGGCGAGATTGGCGATGTCGTCAGTCGAAAGCTGCGCCGCGACCGCGTTCATCACGGCATTCTTGCGCACCCCATCCCTGAGCGCGGTGAGCTGCAGCTCGATGTATCTCGCCTTCTGGCCGGCGAGGTTGGGAATGGCGTCGCTCACGCTGGTCCCCGTCGCGCCGTGACAGGCGGCGCACACGGTAGCCGCCTTGGCCTTGCCGGCCTCGATGTCCGCGGCGCAGGCGACGGAGATGCCGGCCACCATGACGAGCAAGCCCGCGGGGATTCGCATCGAAGCCTCCTGATTCGGGTGGGAACAAAGCGAAAAGCGTAGCACGTCTCGACACCGCGCGGGGCCGCGCCACGAGGGCTATCGCTTGAGCGAGCGCAACTTATTGCCGGCCTGAGACGATTGGTCGGTGCATATGGTTACACCTGCGAGAGTTAGTTCACTGACCAGTGCTTCGTATAGCCGTGTAGCGTCCACCGCCGGTACTTTGCGTGAGATCTCGACATACGGTGCGCCGGTCGGCATCTGCGACACGTCCACACCGTACGGCTTGCCCTTTGCGCCGTAGCTCGCGACCTGTTGCGGGCCAAGCGCGCGCACGCCAGCAGGCAGCGGCCACACGCCGACCATGCTGCGAAGGTAATGGATCTGGGTGGCACTCAGTGCCTCGGCAAGCGGCAATTGGCCGCCGAGCAGATCTCGCGTGGCGCTCGCGTCGAGGCTACGGGATAGCGATACGGCGCCGGCCATGGTTGTCCCATGGATATCGTATTCGCACTTGCCTTCCCCTGACGGCACAAGACCCAGGGCGAGTTTTGCGCAATCCTGGTTGGCTACCTTCACCGTCAGCTCGGCTTGACCCTTTGTCAGGCGCAATCGAAAGCGCAGCCCGCGTTCGAACAGGCTGAGCGCAGGGTCGTCGAACAGCCACACTTCCAGAGGCGCGCCGCGACGCTGCAGATGAAGGGCACTTTCTACCTGCTCCGGGGGCGAGCACAGGCTGAGCTGAATATCGACGCGCGCGTTGGGGGGCGTACCCGTTTTTTCGGCACCGGCGACGTTGGGCGAGACGGTGGCGAATGCCAACACGGCCGACGCCACTGCGAGGTGCTTCGTCACCGCGCTTCCCGCTTTGTTGCTGGTGCCCACGAAAAAGCGTAACACGCCCGGCCGCAGCCGCGAAGCCGAATCAGTTGCCCCGATTACCTGTCGGGGCGGGTTTGTCTTTTTCCTTTGGCTGTCGCAGCAGCAGGGACGGGTCGTCCTTGATCTTGTTGGTGACGCTGCCCACGTCAGTCACCACCTTCTGAACCTTGTCCTCGATGGAAGAAAACTTCGAGATGACTTTCGGCAACTGCTCGAGGATGGAGGCGATCGCGCCTTTTTCGGAGGGAATTTCCGGGATTTGACCCGCCGGCGTCACGGCGACCAGATCCTTCGCGGCAGCGTCGCCGCCGTTCAATTCGATGAACACGACGCCCGTGATTCCCTTCGGCGTGAGAATTGCCTTGGTGTCGGTCTTTACCGGCGCTTCCTTGCGCAGCTTGACATCCACCTGTACCCGGCGCGGATCGTCGGCGTCGAGGCTCAGCGCTTTGACCGTTCCGACATCGACGCCGTGGTACTTCACGGCGTCGCCCAGCGCGAGCCCGCTCACGGATTCGTTGAAATGGATCCGGTAGAGCACGTCGTCGCGCTGGCCGCTCGTCACCAGCCAGAGGGTAAACAATGCCGCGGCGATCGAAAAGCCGATGATGAACAGACCTTCGATGAAATAGTGTTTATCCGGTTCCATGGGCGTGCTTCCTCGCGTTCATTGCACCTTGCGCCCGCGCTCCGTGGAGGAAGTCGTGTATCCACGGCTGGTGCGAACGCATCAGCTTGTCGACGGTGTCGACGGTGATTTTCTTGTCCGCCAGCATGGCAACGCGTTGGCAGACGGTAAAGAGCGTAGTGAGATCGTGACTCACGATGACCACGGTGATGCCGAGGCTTTGGTTCAATTGCTGGATAAGCGCATCGATGCCGCTTGCAGCGATGGGATCGAGGTCTGAAGTCGGCTCATCGAGGAACAGAATCCGTGGGTCGAGCGCGAGTGCACGCGCCAGCGCGGCGCGCTTCACCATGCCGCCTGAGAGCTGGGACGGAAGCTTGAGGCCGGTTTCCGCCGGCAAGCCGGCCAACTCCAGCTTCATCGCCGCGATCCGCTCCTGCTGTGCGGGCGGCAGATTGGTGTGCTGGCGCATCGGCAACATGATGTTCTGCGCCACCGACAGCGACGAGAAGAGCGCGCCCTGCTGGAACAGCACGCCGATCAGCGACGCCTTTTCGGCGTTGCCGAGCTCGTCGATCGGCTTGCCGTTCAGAAGCACCTTGCCGGCGTTCGGCCGACGCAAGCCGGTCAGCGTCTTCAGCAGAACCGATTTCCCGGAACCCGAGCCACCGGCAATGCCGAGGATTTCTCCGGACATGACGTCGAGACTGATCTTGTCGTGCACCTCCTGCCTGCCGAACCGGTTGACGATGCCACTCGCGGACAGGATCGGTTCGGGAGCGTGCTTGCGACTGGCGCTCATGCGGGGTTCACCAGCCGAGCTTCTCGAAAAAGATGGAGAACAGCGCATCCAGCACGATCACCAGAAAGATCGCCTTGACAACGGCGCGGGTGGTCTCCTTGCCGACGCTCTCCGCCGATCCTCTCACCCGCAGCCCGTGCATGCAGCCGACGGTGGCGATGAGAAAGGCAAAGACCGGCGCCTTGATCAGGCCGACGAAAAAATCGCTGCCCAATAGAGCGTGGTGCACGCGATCCAGGTACTGCAGCGGCGAGACATTGAGCAGCGAATGGGCAATCCCCGCCCCGCCGAGCAAACCCATCATGTCGGCGAAGAATGTCAGCAGCGGCAGGGCAATCATGAGACCGATCACGCGCGGCACGACCAGAAGTTTCATGGGCTCCAGTCCCATCACCTCGAGGGCGTCGATTTCCTCGCGCGACTTCATCACGCCGATCTCGGCGGCGAATGCGGCGCCCGTGCGCCCGGCTACCATGATCGCGGTGATCAGCACCCCCATCTCACGCATCACCGACACTGCCACGAGGTTGATCGTGAAGTCCTCGCCGCCGTAGGGACGCAACTGGGCGACGCCCTGATAGCCGATGACCACGCTGATCATGACGGCCATGATTCCGACGATCGGCAGCGCATTGATTCCGGTCTCCGCGACCTGGCGCGAGATCGAGGGCAGCGGCAGGGATCGCGGATGCGCCAGGGCGTGGACCGTGGCGCTTGCGACCCGACCGATGAAAGTGATGACATCGATCATGTCGTGCCACGTCTCGTCCGCGCTTTTGCCGAGACCCATGACGAGCTGGCGCCAACGGGGAACCTTCGGCGGTGCCGCAAGCGGCTTGAGCTCAAGGCCGCAGATGAGGTCGAGCAAACTCTTGTGTTCTTCTCGGATCCCGGTCAACTCCACGCCCTTGCCGCGAAGCCCGCATAGGAACAGCGCGCCGGGTGTATCGATTCCGCTCAGCTTGCCGATGTCGAGTGCGCGTGACTTACCCGCCCGCTGCCAATGCTTGAGGGATGTTTCCGCGGCCGTGAGCGTGCGGATGTCGAGAACGCCCTCGAGCGCGAGCTGGTTGCCCTCGCCTGTGACGGCAATTCCCGGCGCGGTCGGGATGTGAGGCGTGGGCATCAACGACCTTCGGAGCTGCAATGTCGACTAAGGGATGACGTAAATAGACCTTTGACCGCGCCAAATGAAAGCAGGATACCAACGGATAAGTCTTTTGAATGTGCGACAACGCACACACTGACCTTGGCTGCCTGTAACGGTCGACGCCGAGGCAATTGAACCTTCCCGCCCGAGGACACTCGCGGCGCGGCTGTTGCGTGCCGACCTTGCGATAAGCGAGTAGGCGCTTTAAGGGTCAGGCATCAGGCGTAGGTGGCGCATTGTTCCAGCCGCGAGATTCGCAAAGGGTTAGGCCTCGAGTTCGTGGCAAACCACTTCGATGTTGTGCCCGTCCGGACCAATGACGAAAGCTGCATAGTAGTTCGCGTGGTAGTGCGGGCGCAGACCAGGCGCACCATTGTCTTTGCCACCCGCCTCCAGAGCCGCGCGATAGAAAGCTTCAACTTGCTGACGATTCTCGGCCGTGAACGCCAAGTGAAGATGCGCCGGCTTCTCCTTGGTTTGGTACAGACACAATGAAGCCTTACCCTTTGGGCTAAGCTCGACACCGTACGCCGGCGGCCCCTCCGAGATAACAGCTACGCCGAGCGGTTCAAGTGCCTTGAGGAAGAACGCTTTGCTCGCTGCTTAGTCGCTGACTCCAAATTTGACGTGGTCAAACATGAGTTTTCCTGAAGTGTGTGAAGCCGCGCGAAGCCTAAAGACGCGCAGGATCGGGCAGCAAAACGATATTCAGTAACGAGGTTTCGGCCAATGGCATATCCGCGCTGGGTCAGCCCACGCTCGCCGGGCCACCGTTCTCCGCGTTCCACATGCGGCCGAACATTGCGGGCGAATACCGCAAACCGCCCAAGCTCGAAACTGCTGCGAGTAATATCAGGGCACCGATGCGAGATCGGAAGAGCATAGTAGCCTCTGGGATCCAACAGATGCGAGTTAAGCGTCGACCCAGCGCCGTGGCGCAGCCACGTACTCGCGGAGTCCGCTTGAGCGAAGGGTTACACGGTATGTGGATGGGCATAAGCATACCCTTGCGGCCGCGAAGCGAGCTATCCGAACCAAAAGCGCCGCGCATAAATCGCAGTGATCACGC
>JBDTRG010000165.1:0-13461 GCA_039931775.1 Betaproteobacteria bacterium
GGGTGATGTTCCCGGTCGCCGAGACCGGGTTCGATCCACAGGCAACGTCCGACTACTACTCGAGCCACGTCGAGCGCGCGATCTTCGACCCGTTGTACACGTTCGACTACCTGGCTCGGCCGCACAAAATCATCCCGAACACCGCGGCGGCGATGCCTGAAATTTCGGCGGACGGCAGGAGTTGGATAATCCGCATCAGACCGGGGATCCATTTCTCCGACGATTCCGCATTCAAGGGGAAGAAGCGCGAGCTCGTCGCCGAAGACTACGTCTATTCGTTCAAGCGGCTCCTCGATCCGCGGATGCGCGCGCCGTTCCTGTGGTTCCTCGAAGGCAAGCTCAAAGGGTCCGACGAGGTCCTCGCGAAAGCGAAGAAGGACGGCAAGCTCGACTACGACGCGCCGATCGACGGGCTGAAGGCGCTCGATCGCTACACGCTGCAGATCACGCTGAAGGAACCGGACTACGTGCTGCAGGGCTACCTGACGCAATCGGGGATGGCCGCGGTCGCCCGCGAGGTGATCGAAGCCTACGGCGACGCGTCGGGCTGGGCAATGGCCAATCCGGTTGGCACCGGAGCGTACCGGCTCGGACAATGGCGGCGCGGGCAGAAGATCGTGCTCGAAGCGAATCCGAACTACCGCGAAGTCTATTTTCCGGAGAGCACCGATCCCTCCGACCGCGAGCTGATTGCGAAGATGAAAGGCAAGAGGTTGCCGCAGGCGGGGCGCGTCGAGATCTCGATCATCGAAGAGTCGAATCCGCAGCTCCTCGCCTTCAACGGCGGCGAGCTCGACTATCTCAACGTGCCGGCGGACCTCGTCGCCAACGTGCTCGAATCCGGCAACGCACTGAAGCCGGAGTACACGCGGCAGGGCGTGTCGCTGCACCGCGTGACGCAGCCGGCGCTGTCGTACACGTACTTCAACATGGAGGACCCGATCGTCGGCGGCTACACAGCGGAAAGGATCGCGCTCCGCCGCGCGATGATCATGGGCTTCAACACCGAGGAAATGATCAAGGTCTGGTGGCAGGGTCAGGCGCTTGTCGCCACGCAGCCGATTCCGCCGGGTGTCGCCGGTCACACGCCCGGTCTGGTCGCGCGCCAGCCGTACGATCCCGTTGCGGCCAAGGCGCTCCTCGACAAGTTCGGCTACGTCGACCGCGACAAGGACGGCTGGCGTGAAACGCCGGATGGCAAGCCGATCGCGATCGTGATGGCGTCCACGCCGACCGGGCGCGATCGCGAGCGTGACGAATTGTGGAAGAAGAACATGACCGCCCTCGGAATCCGCATCGATTTCCTGAAGCAGAAGTGGCCCGACCTGCTGCGAATGGGCCGCGCCGGGCAATTGCAGATGTGGCCCGTCGGGTGGATCAACACCTACGGCGAGGGCGACGCCTTCATGCAGCTTCTTTACAGCCGCAACATCGGGCAGTCCAATTACTCGCGGTTCGCGTTGCCCGAATACGACGAGCTCTACCGGAAGACCAAGCGCGTTCCCGACGGTGCGGAGCGCAATGCTCTGTATCGGAAGATGGCCGAGATCGTCGCCGCGTACAACCCGTGGGACCTGGGCGTCTACCGCATCGAGAACACGCTCGTCCGGCCTTGGGTGCTGGGGTACAAGAAGCACGTCAATCTCGAGCACGACTGGAAGTACCTCGACGTCGACTCGGCGCGGCAGAAGACCGGCAAGTGAGATCGGTGGTCGGCGTGGACAGCGTCGTGCGCGCCGGAAGACCGGGATGAGCGGCAACCTCGTCTGGACGGCCGGAACGACCGCGCACTTGACTGCCGGCGGTTCGCAACAGAAGCACTTCCTGTCCTTGCTGGCGCCGGTCAAGGACGAGGAATCCTACCTCCTCGAGTTCATCAACTACTACCTGATCCAGGGCGTCGATCACTTCTACTTCTACGATAACGACAGCAAGATCCCGGTCGTCGACGTCATCCGCGAGTATCGCGACTGCTGCACCGTCCTGAAAGCATCGGGCGATGCCGTCCAGGTTCGCGCCTATGCGCACTTCTGCAGGCATTTCAAGCAGGAAACGAACTGGTTGGCCATCTTCGACATCGACGAGTTCGTGCTGCCTCACAAGCATGGCTCGTTAAGGGAATTCCTGGCCGATTACGACCACTGCGACGGCATCGGCATCAATTGGGTCATGTTCGGTGACGGGCATCACGACACGAGACCGGACGGCGGAGTGATCGCGAATTACCTGTATCGGGCTGCGAAACAGCACCCGTGCATCAAGTCCGTGGTCAAGACCCGGAAGCTCGTCGAAATCGGGCACCCGCATCTGGCGACGCTGCGTGAGGGCTCGCTGTACGTCGACCCGCACGGGAACAGGATTGCGAGCGCCTATAACGAGAACCACACCATCGACGTCATTCAGTTGAATCATTACTTCACGAAGTCGAAAGCCGAGTGGAATACGAAACTTCACCGAAAGCGGGCCGATACCGGCAAATCGCGAGCCGAACATACCGAAGATCACGCGTGGGTGTTCACGGTGAACGAGGCCTGCAACGAGATCCGGGAAACGCTGATCGTCGATCGATACGGCAGCCGCCTGGCCGAAGCCATGACGGCTCGCGGGGCGCCGCCCGACGCCATTCCGCGCGCGCTACCGGCCGGCTAGAACGTCGCCTTTCGGCGTCCGAGTTGCGCGGGCGCGACAGGCGGTCGCTCCCGAGTGCCGAAATGCGATGCAGGCGATTGCCGCGCGCCGCGCCGTCGCGTAAACTTTCCGCCATAAGCCACTGTTCGGAGCAGGTAAGCATGTTCAATGCGCGCACTCACATTCCGCTTTCGTCCGCACTCGCGGGCGAGACGGCTCTGCGCGCGCGCGGCAGCATCCTGAACCCGGGACTGCCGGACATGGCGCAACGAACCGCCTCGTTCCCGATCTACCGCGGCGTCACGCGGTAATCGCCTGGCCGGAGTCCCCGCCAGGCAGCAGGCGGGATCCGGTTCCTTTGTAGTACCCGCCTGTCCTTTGCGTATTTTCGCCGTCGTTTGCGGCGCGTTCCGGCATTGCCGGAGATGAGGCAGGCACCGTCATGCGTACGCTACAAAGAAAATTCGGGCGTTACTTCCAGGGCCTCTGGCGCAGTCCGGAGTTCATGAAGCTGTGGGCGTCGCTGACGATCACGGCGTTCGGCTCGCAGATCACGAACCTCGCCCTGCCGCTGACGGCTGCGGTGCTGCTGCACGCGACGCCGTGGCAGATGGGCGTGCTGGTTGCGCTGGAGACGCTGCCGTTCGCGCTCGTCAGCCTGCATGCCGGCGTGCTGATCGACCGCGTCAGGAAGCTGCCGATCGTGATCGCCGCCGACATCGGGCGCGGCCTCGCGCTGCTCGTAATTCCCGTCGCGGCGTTCACGGGAACGCTGTCGATCGAGATCCTGTTCGTCGTGGGTTTCCTGTGCGGCGTGCAGAACGTCGTCGGCGGGGCCGCCTATCAGGTGCTGCTCGCGAAGCTGGCGGGACGCAACCGGCTCGTCGAAGCGAACGCGAAGATCGCCTTGGGCGAGACGTCGTCGGCGCTGGTCGGCCCGGGGCTCGCCGGCGGGCTGATCCAGCTCGTCACGGCGCCGTTCGCGATCCTGCTCGATGCGCTGACCTTCTTCGTGTCGGCGCTGATGCTGCGCCGGATCCGCTTGCCGCACGACGTGCCGGATCCCGGTCCGCGGCCGTCGGTCGGCACCGAGATCCACGAGGGCCTTAAGCTCGTCTGGAACAATCGGACGCTGCTGGCGCTCGCGTGGCTCGCCGGGCTGTGGCAGATCCTGCACCACATGCAGGTTGCCGTGCTGATCCTGTTCGCGACGCGCGAGCTCGGGCTTTCGGCCGGCGAGATCGGCCTCGCGTACATTTTCGGCGGCGTCGGCTGCGTGATGGCGTCGGCGTTCGCGCAGCGGTTGACCGCGCGCTTCGGCGTCGGGCCGATCATCGTTCACGGTCTCACGCTGACGGCGCTCGGCTGGCAGGCGTTCGGCCTCATTTCCGGCCCGGTGTGGCTCGCGACACTGGCGCTGGGATGTGCGATGCTGATGTTCGACTTCGGCGGCGTGCTGTTCGGCATCAACTATCTGGCGCTTCGCCAGGCGATCACGCCCGACCGCCTGCTCGGCCGGATGACGGCGACGATGCGCTTTCTCACTGTCGCGGCGGCGCCGCTGGGTTCGCTCGCCGGCGGAGCGCTCGCAACCGTCATCGGTCTGCGGGGAACCTTGCTGACGATCGGCGTCCTCGGTCTGATGCTGGTGGCCGGCGCCGTCTTGTGGTCTCCGGTGCGCAGGCATCGCGAGATGCCGGCGATCGCCGGAGACTAGTCTAGCGCTGGAACGCGTAGATTGCGGGCAGCCGCAGGATCCGCGTCAATTCGTCCAGCGCGCGCCGGGATTCGTCGAGTAGCGCCGGGTCGCCCAGATCGTCGGGGGCGACCCGGTCGCGGTAATGCGTGCGGATCCAGCGGTCGAGATCGGCCGCCAGCGCGTCGTCCAGGAACACGCGAGCCGCGATGGCGTCGCGCTGCGCGCCGGTCAGCGTGACGCCCAGGCGCAGGCACGCGGGACCGCCGCCGTTTTTCATGCTTTGCCGAAGATCTAAGGCGAGTACCTCGGCGATCGGTCCATCGGCGTCGACGAGCGCGTCGAGGTAGGCGGCGACGCGTGGATTCTCACGGCACTCCGCCGGCGCGACCAGAAGGTACCGGCCGTCCGCGCGTCGAAGCAGCTGAGCGTTGAAGAGGTACGTCGCGACGGCATCGGCAAGCGGAAGCGCCGCCTCCGGTACGACGATCGGCGTGAAGCGTTCGCCGATCTTCGCCCGAAGTTCGGCGAGCACCGAATCCTGCGCGAGCCACGCCTGCTCGTGGCAGAAGAGGACGTTGCCGTGGCCGACGGCGATCACATCGTTATGGAACACTCCGGCATCGATCGCGTCCGGGAGCTGCTGCGCGAACACGCAATGGGCCGGATCGAGGCCATGGCGGCGGGCAATCGCGTTCGACGCTTCGCGGGTCTGGCGTGCGGGAAATTTACGCGGCGCGGGCGCGGCGCCATCGAAGGCCGCGCGCCCGTAGACAAAGAGCTCGACACCGCGCGCCCCGTCGCGAGGGGCGAACCGCGTGAAGTTCGCCGCACCCTCGTCGCCGAACTGCGGCGCGGCCGGGAGCGGATCGTGGACCGCGAAATGCTTCGGGTCCGCGAAGATCGCGCGCAGGATCCGCGTCGTCGTGCGCGCTTCGAGCGAACGGTGAAAGTGCGCGACCAGGTTGGCGGGCGTGAAGTGAACGCGCCCGTCGGCGGTATCGGCCGACGGACTGACCGTCGCGGCGTTGGCCACCCACATCGGCGCCGCCGACGAGCACGCCGCGAGAAGCTCCGGGGCATCACGCGAAGCGCGCACGACGACGTCGGCATCGCTGCCGGAAAAGCCGAGTGTGCGCAGGGCGTCGACGTCCGGACGTTCGTGGGGCGGGAGCACCGCCTGCGGATGACCGCGCGCAGCGAGCGCGCGCGCCTTCGCGAGCCCTTGAAGAGCGGCTTCGCGCGGATTTGCGACGAGGCGCGCGTTCTTTTCGGCGGCGAGATTGCCGCGCGCCAGTCCGGAATAATTGTGCGTCGGGCCGGGGATGCCATCGAAGTTGATGTCGATCACGGGAAAAGTAGGGTCAGACTCGACTTCTCGGGAATCGACGCGAGGACCTGGCAAGTACGCCGGACGAGAAGTCGAGTCTGACCCTACTTTTCCCATTCTCACCGGTCCTTCGGCGCCAGGGGCACCGCGCGCACCGAGTCGCCATCCTCGATGCCGAGCGCTGTCGCGGCGTCTGCCGTCAGCGGAAATCGCGCGACGCGGATCGGCGCCTGGGCGAGGGTGACGCGAAATTCGTCGAACCGGCGATTCGCGACCAGCCAGGGAATGTCGGCGCTCGATGTGGCGGGCGCGGCGTTCGGGCGCGCGACTTCCGCGGGCAGGATGCTGCTCTGGCGCGCCGCATGGATGTTGTCGCGAAAACATTCGAGCGTCGGTCCGGCGTCGAAGATGTCGACGTAGCCTTCGTAGCGAAAGCCCTCCTGCTCGAGCAGGGCGCGGGCCGGGCGCGTGTCGTCATGGACTTCGCCGATGACTCCCCGTGCGGACTCGGGCAACAGATTGACGTACACCGGATGGCGCGGCATCAGCTCGGCGACAAAGGATTTCTGCCCGATGCCGGTCAGGTAGTCCGCCGTCGAATACTCCATCGCGAAGAAGTGCCGTCCGAGGCCCTCCCAGAACGGGCTCCGGCTGTCGGCGTCTAGCTTGCCGCGAAGCTCGGCGATCACCTTCGGCGCGAAGCGATCCGCGAATTCGGCGATGAACAGGAAGCGGCTCTTGGCGAGCAGCGGTCCGTTTCGCCCTTGGCGATATCCGTGGTCGAGGAACAGCGAGCAGAGCTCGGTGTGGCCGGTGTGATCGTTGGCGAGGAAGAGCGTCGGTGCCGCCGTGTAGACGTCGAGCGCGCGCGACGCGTGAACCAGTGTTCCGACGTGGTAGTTGTACCACGGCTCCTTCAAGCCGACGGCGGCCTCGATCGCCGCGATGCCGACCACGCGGTCGACGGCGGATTCGACGAGCACGAAGACGTAACAGGCGTCCGCGCGCGACGCGGTGCCTGCGAACGATGCGAGCGAGCGGTCGATGCGTTCGGACAGGCGCTCGCGGTTGGCGGGCAGCGTCGTGAGCCCGGTGCCGGTGCGCTCGGACAGCGTGAGCACAGCGGGGAGGTCGTCCTTCGCTATCGGCCGGACGTGGAACATGCCAGTCCCCCGTCGGAGCTGCGCTACGTCAACGCGCGATTGAGTGCCGTTTCGAGCCGTGCGAGGCCTTCCAGGATCTCGTCGAGGCTGATCACGAGCGACGGGGCGAGGCGCACGACGTCAGGCCCGGCGACCAGCACCAGGACTCCGGCGTCGCCGGCCGCCCGGACGACGTCCATCGCCTTGCCGCGCCACGCGGCGTCGAGTTCGCAGCCGAGCCACACGCCTTCGCCGCGCAGATCCGCGAAAACGTGGCGTCGCACATTGATCGCCTTCAGGCCCTCGATGAAGAGCGCGTGCCGCGCCTTCACGCCGTCGAGCACCTCCGTGGTGTCGATCACGTCGAGTGCCGCACCGGCGACCGCGCAGGCGAGCGGGTTGCCGCCATAGGTGGTGCCGTGCACGCCGACCGAGAAGACGCTGGCGATGTCGTTCGTGGTGAGCATCGCGCCGATCGGAAAGCCGCCGCCCAGGCCCTTGGCGCTCGTCAGGACGTCGGGGACGACGCCCTTCTGCATGTACGAGAACAGCGTGCCCGTGCGACCCATCCCGCTCTGGATCTCGTCCAGGATCAACAGCGCGCCGTGGGCGGTGCAAAGGCGGCGCGCCGCCTGCAGATATTCAGGCGTGCCCGGAACCATGCCGCCTTCGCCCTGCATCGGTTCGAGGAGCACGGCGCAGATTTCTGCGCCGTGCGCGGCGAATTCGCTTTCGAGTGCTTCGATGTCGTTGTACGGCAGATGCGTGATGCCGGCCGGATTGGGCCCGAAGCCGCGCGCGTACTTTTCCTGGCCGCCGGCGGTCACCGTGAAGAGCGTGCGCCCGTGAAAGGCGTTCTGCGCCGTGATCACCCGGTATTTGTCCGCGCCGTGCCGGTCGTGCGCAAAGCGCCGCGCTAGCTTCAACGCGGCCTCGTTGGCTTCGGCGCCCGAATTGCAGAAGAACACCCGCTCGGCAAACGTCGCATCGATCAGCCGTTTGGCAAGCCGCAATGCGGGCTCGTTGGTGAACCAGTTCGAAACGTGCCAGAGTTTTCCCGCCTGGTCGGTCAACGCCTTCACGAGCGTCGGATGGCAGTGGCCGAGCGCGGTGACGGCGACGCCGCTGGCGAAATCGATGTACATCCTGCCCGCCTGATCCCACACGCGCGAGCCCTCGCCGCGAACGGGAACGAACGGCGCCGGCGCATAGCACGGCACCATCCATTGGTCGAACATCTGGCGCGTCACCGGCATCGCATGAGCGTTGCCTGGAACGCTCGCGACGTCGCGCCGCGACGTCGCGGCGATCACGGCCTTGGCCGCGGCGGAGGGAGTCGGCATCGGCGTATCGTCAGCCGGACGACGTCGCCGCGATGACCTGGATTTCGACGCGATACTCCGGCGACGCGAGCTTCGCCTCGACCGTTGCGCGCGCCGGCGTCTGCCCCGGCACGACCCACTGCTCCCACACGGCATTCATCGCGGCGAAGTCGGCCATGTCGGGCAGGAAGATCGTCGCCGACAGGACCTTCGTCTTGTCGGAGCCCGCTTCCGCGAGCAGCTTGTCGATCAGCGCCAGCACCTGCCTCGTCTGGCCGGTGACGTCCGCCTTCGGATCGTCGGCGACCTGCCCGGCGAGATAGGCGGTACCGGACGCCCGGTGGATCACGAGCCCGGAGAGGCGTTTTCCGACGTGCCGGCGTTCGATCGTCATGGTGCTATCCTGACAGAGGCGCCCGTTCCGGGCGCGGTCCGCCCATTGTAAACGACATGAGTGCCCGCTTAGCGATGACGTTGGCCGCGGCTTTTCTCTTCGTCGCGGTCGGGGTCGGCGCGTTCGGCGCGCATGCGCTGAAGGAGCGCCTGGCGCCGGACCTGATGGCGGTCTACCAGACGGCGGTGCAGTATCACTTCTGGCATGCGCTGGGATTGCTTGCGGTCGGTATGCTGCTGCTGAACCGGCCGGACAGCGGCTTGCTCGCCGCCGCGGCGTGGCTCCTCGTCGCGGGGCTCGTGCTGTTCTCCGGCAGTCTCTACGCGCTCGCGCTGACCGGCGTTCGGGGATTCGGTGCCGTGACGCCGTTCGGCGGTGCCGCGTTTCTGGCGGCGTGGGTGGCGCTGGGGTGCGCGGCGTGGCGGTGGTGATGGTGCCCGACGGCCCGCGGCCTGACTTATCAGTCCACCTTCGCGCCCGATTCTTTCACCACCTTCGCCCACTTCGCGGTCTCCATCTGGATGTGCCGCGCGAAATCCTCGGGCGTCCCGCCGGCGGCGTTCGCTCCGACCGAGGCGAGCTTTTCTTTCGCCTCGGGTGAGGCGAGCCACTTCGCAATCTCGGCGTTGAGCTTGGCGATAATCGCGGGCGGAGTTCCCGCCGGCGCCAGCACGCCGAACCACGACGACGCATCGAAGCCCGGCAATCCGGATTCGGCGATCGTCGGTACGTCGGGGAGCGCGGGCGAACGCGAGGGTGTGGTCACCGCCAGCGCGCGGAGCTTTCCGGCCTTGATCTGAGGAAGCGATGGCGGCAGGTTGTCGAACATCAATTGCACCTGGCCGCCGAGCAGGTCCTGCAGCGCGGGCGCGCTTCCCTTGTACGGAACGTGCGTCATCTGCACTCCGGCCATCACTTTGAAGAGCTCGCCGGAAAGGTGGATCGACGTGCCGGCGCCGGACGACGCGAAGTTGAGTTTGCCCGGATTTGCCTTCGCGTACGCGATCAGCTCCTGCACCGAGTTCACCGGCACAGCGGGATTGACGACGAGCACGTTCGGCACGGCCGCGACGAGGACGACCGGCGCGAAATCCTTGACATGGTCGTAAGGCATCTTCGCGTACAGGCTCGAATTGATCGCATGCGTGCCGACCGTGCCCATCTCCAGCGTGTAGCCGTCGGGCGCTGCCTTCGCGACGAGCTCCGAACCGATGTTGCCGCCGGCGCCGGGACGGTTGTCGACGACCACCCCCTGACCCCAGGCTTCGGTGAGCTTCTGCGCGACGGCGCGCGCCATGATGTCGGTGGCCCCGCCGGGCGGGAACGGCACGACCAGGCGGATCGGTTTCGTCGGATAGGCCGGTTCCTGCGCGATCGCCGGCGCGGCGAATGCGATCCCGGAGACTGCGGCAAGCGCCGCCCATGCGCACAGGGATTTCGGGTTCATGCGTTCCTCGATGGCATTCGTTGGTTACAGGGATCGATGGCGGCGCGCGAGAATCAATCCACCTTCGCGCCCGACGCCTTGACGATCCGCGCGTACTTTAGAATCTCGCTCTGCACGAAAGCGGCGAACTGCTCCGGCGACATCGGTACCGGCTCGGCGCCTTGCGCATTGAGCCGCCCGCGCATCTCCGGCGAAATGAGGATTTTCGTCACCTCCGCGTTCCATTTGGCAACGATGTCCTTGGGTGTGCCGGCCGGCGCGAAGAGGCCGAACCACGTCGAGATGTCGAATCCCGGGATCCCGGCTTCCGCCATCGTCGGAAGGTCGGGGGCGAGCTTCGAGCGTTCCGCCGTCGTGACGGCGAGCGCTTTCAGCTTGCCGGCCTTGACCTGCGGCATCGCGTTCGCGAGATTGTCGAACATGAATTGCGTGTCGCCGGCCAGGAGCGCCTGCGCCGCGGGCGCGCCGCCCTTGTACGGGACGTGGATGATCTCGGTGCGGGTCTCGACCTTGAACAATTCGCCGGCGAGATGCCCGGCGCTGCCGTTGCTGCCCGAGCCGAACGCGAGCTTTCCCGAATTGGCCTTCGCGTAGACGATGAATTCCTTCGCCGAGTTGACGGGCAGCGCGGCGTTGACCACCAGCACGTTCGGCGTCACCGCCACCAGGGTGATCGGCGCGAAGTCCTTGACGGCGTCGTAGGGCATCTTGGAGTAGAGGCTCGGGTTGACGGCGTGCGTCGACAACGCCCCCATCAGGATCGTGTAGCCGTCGGCAGGCGATTTCGCGACGATGTCGGCGCCGATGTTGCCGCCGGCGCCCGGCTTGTTGTCGACGACAACGCTCTGGCCCCAGGCCTCGGTGAGCTTCTGCGCGATGGACCGGCCGACGATGTCGAGTGGACCTCCTGGCGGGAAGGGAACGACCAGTTTCACCGGCCGGTTCGGGTAGGCCGGCGCCTGGGCGTGCGCGGGAAGCGCGATTGCCAACGCGATCGCCGCAAAGCCTGCCATCGCACACAAAAAACGGGTTCGAGTCATCGTGCATCCGGAAAAGGGTGAATCTGGCATCGTTATCCTGCGTACGACAAGAGGCCGGGAACGACGCGGGATCATTTGGAATTCTACCAGCCGCATCGCGTCGAACCCGCGGAAGGCCTCGATCCCGCGAGCGCCCCGGTAGCTCGACGAACGTCGCCGCCGGTTTGCCGCGCTCTTCCGGGCGGCGCATAATCGTCGCTTTGCCTTGTTTGGCGCGGATTTCCTTCGTCTATCGTCCACAATGAAAATATCCGTCGTTGCCGTCATCACGCTCATCGCCCTGGCCATCGCCGCGGGAGGCGGGTACTGGTTCGGCCAGCAGCGCGGCGGCGCTTCGCCGAAATCCGCACCGGGCGGTGGGGCGGCTCCCGCCGCAGCGGACAAGGGACCGGGCGGCGCCCCGACGGCGATTCTGGTCGAAGCCATTACCGCGGCGACCGCGTCGATGCCGCAGACGATCACCGCCGTCGGCAGTCTACGCTCGGACGAATCGGTGACCGTGCGTCCCGAAGTGGCCGGGCGCGTGACGTTCATCGGCTTCCAGGAAGGCCAACCGGTGGCGAAGGGTTCGATGCTGGTGAAGCTCGATCCTGCGATCAATGCGGCCGAAGTTCAGCAGGCCAAGGCGAACGTCACGCTGGCCAAGGCCAAGTACGAGCGGGCGGTCGACCTGCAGAAGCAGGGCTTCATCTCGGGCCAGGCGCGTGACGAAGCCGAAAACAACCTGAAGGTCGCCGACGCCGCCGCGGCGCTCGCCGCAGCGCGCATTGCGAAGACCGAAATTCGCGCGCCGTTTTCGGGAATCATCGGATTGCGCTCGGTATCGTTGGGCGACTACGTGAAAGAAGGCCAGGACATGGTCAACCTCGAATCGATCGATCCGCTGAAGGTCGATTTCAGGGTGCCCGAGGTCTACCTGAAGCAGGTGCAGGTCGGCCAGACGCTGCAGGTCACCCTCGACGCGCTGCCGGGGCGCACCTACGACGGCAAGGTATTCGCGATCAACCCGCTGGTCGACGCCGCCGGGCGCGCGATCGTGGTTCGCGCGCAGGTTCGCAATGCCGACACCGCGATGCGGCCCGGCATGTTCGCGCGCGTGCGCCTCCTCACCAAGCAGGATGTCGACGCGCTTGTGCTACCGGAGCAGGCGCTGGTCCCGCAGGGTGAGGACCAGTACGTATTCCGCGTCGTCGACGGCAAGGCGGTGCGCACCAAGGTCGAAGTCGGCCAGCGCCGCGACGGGCGCGTCGAGGTCGTCAGGGGCATCGCGCCGGGGGACACCATCGTCATCGCCGGTCAGATCAAGATTCGCGATGGCACCACCGTGACGACGCTCGCGGCGGACAAGCCGGCGGGCAAGGTCGCCGCGCCCAGTCCCGCGCTGCGCGGCCCGACACCGGCGAAGGCGGACGGTGCCGTGCCGCCGCCGGCCCCGAAGTCCTGAGATCGAGGAGGCACGGCCATGATGCTTCCCGAGATATGCATCAAGCGGCCCGTCTTCGCGACGGTGTTGTCGCTCATCATCCTGCTGATCGGCATCATCTCCTACACGCGCCTTTCGGTGCGCGAGTATCCGCGCATCGACGAGCCGGTGGTCAGCGTCTCGGTCACCTACCGCGGCGCCTCCGCCGAGGTCGTCGAGTCGCAGGTCACGAAGCCGCTCGAGGATTCGCTGGCGGGCATCGAAGGCGTCGAGGTGATGACGTCGCAGAGCCGGTCTGAAACGAGCCGGATCAACGTGCGCTTCACGCTTAAGCGCGATCCGGATTCCGCCGCCGCCGATGTCCGCGACAAGGTGGCGCGCGCGCGCGGCAAGCTGCCCGACACCATCGACGAACCGATCATCGCGAAGGTCGAGGCAGACTCGAATCCGATCATCTACATCGCCGTGCAGGCCGGGTCGCTGACGACACTCGAAGCGTCGGACTACGTAAAGCGCTACGTGCAGCCGCGACTGTCGGTGCTGCCTGGAGCCGCCGACGTCCGGATCTTCGGCGAACGGCAGGTGTCGATGCGGATCAACCTCGACCGCACGCGCCTCGCCGCGTACAAGCTGACGGTGCAGGACGTCGAGGACGCCATCCGCCGGCAGAACGCGGAAATTCCCGCCGGGCGCATCGAGTCGTCGACGCGCGAATTTACGGTAGTCGCCGAGACCGACGTCCGGCTGCCCGAACAGTTCAACAACGTCATCGTCGCTAACGTCGGCGGTTATCCGGTGCGCATCAAGGACGTCGGGCTGGCCGAGATCGGGCCTGTCGACGAGCGCGTGATCTCGCGCTACAACGGCAAGCCTTCGCTCAACGTAGGGGTGATCAAGCAGGCGGTGGCGAATCCGCTCGACCTGTCGAAGGCGGTGCGGGTCGAAGTCGCGAAGCTGAACGAAGGCATGGCGAACGGCATGAAGCTCGTCGTCGCCTACGACACGTCGGTGTTCATCGACCGCTCGATCAAGTCGGTGT
>JBDTRG010000166.1:0-20522 GCA_039931775.1 Betaproteobacteria bacterium
GGTGTTGCACTTGTAGGGCGCTCACGAGAAAGTCGAGTCTGACCCTACTTTTGTCAGTGCGGCTTGAAGTAATCGAACGGCTCGAGGCACTCGAGGCAGCGGTAATGCGCCTTGCAGGCCGTCGATCCGAATTGCGAGACGAGCCGCGTCTGCGGCGAATTGCAGCGCGGGCACGGGACGACGACCGTGGAGCGGCGCAGCGGACTGATGCCGGCGACGTCGATCGGCGACGCCGTCGATACGGCTCTCGATCCGTCCGGCGGCGCGATGCCGAATTCGCGCAGCTTGCGCCTGCCTTCAGGGGTGATCCAGTCGGTGGTCCATGCGGGCGCGAGCTGCGTGTCGATGCGAACCCGCCCGACTCCGCACGCCGTCAGTGCATCGCGGATCGATGTCGCAATGAGTTCGGTCGCCGGGCAGCCGGAATAGGTCGGCGTGACGGTGACGACGAGCGTCGACGGATCGCCGACATCCCACGCGACGCGGCGAACGATACCGAGCTCGACCACCGATACCGCCGGGATTTCCGGATCGGGTACCGACGCGAGCGCAATCCAAAACACGCCAAGCGACGGCGAAGACACCGCGGCCGCGACGCCCGCCGCGACTCCGGCCCCGGTCGCGAGCATCGCGGCACTCACCAGCGCGCTCCCGGATGCGCGCGCTGCAGCACCTGCATCTCGGCGATCAGGTGCCCGAGATGCTCGGTGTGCACGCCGCGCTTGCCGCCCTGCTGCATGAACGTGTCGCCCGGTGCGTCGAGCGTCGCCTCAGCCAGCACGGCGTCGACGTGCTGCCTCCACGGGAGCGCAAGCGTACGAACATCGACCGCGATACCGGCGTCGATCAGCGGCTGCTCGGTCGCCTCGGGCGTGAACATCTCGCCGGTATACCTCCACAGGTCGTCGATGCCCGCCTGCATGCGCGCGTGCGATTCGTCCGTTCCATCGCCGAGACGGATCACCCAGTCGCCGGAACGCTCGGCGTGGTACGCCGCCTCCTTGGCGCCTTTCGCGGCGATCCCGGCGATCCGCGAGTCCGCCGAATTCGACAGCGCGCGCAGCAGCAGCAGGTGCCACGAATCGAACAGGAACTGGCGTGCCGTCGTGTCGGCGAAGCTGCCGTTCGGCTGCTCGACGATGAGCAGGTTGCGGAATTGACCGGCATCCCGGAGGAAGGCCAGCGCGTCCTCGTCGCGACTACCTGCTGCGTAGCGGGCCTCGACTTCGCCAGCGTGGGCAAGCCACAGCCGCGCCTGTCCCAGGAGGTCGAGTCCGACATTCGCCTGCGCGATGTCCTCCTCGAGGATGGGACCGTGGCCGACCCACTCGCCCAGCCGCTGCGCCAGGATCAGCGGCGAATCGCCGAGGCGAAGCAGGTACTGGAACAGCGTCTCGTCGTGCGGCATCGGAATTTTCCGGGGCTTCAGATGTGCTTCACTTCGTCGGGCATGGGAAAGAACGTCGGATGTCGGTAGACCTTGCTGTTGGCCGGTTCGAACAGCGCCTCCTTGTCGCCCGGCGCGGACGCGACGATGTCGGCGGAACGCACCGCCCAGATCGACACGCCTTCGTTGCGCCGCGTGTACACATCGCGGGCGTTCTTGATCGCCATCTCCGAATCGGGCGCGTGCAGGCTTCCGACGTGCCGGTGCGCGAGCCCGTGCTGGCTTCGAATGAAAATCTCCCACAGCGGCCATTCACTGCTCATTGCGTGCTCCTTGTTTCGCTCGGTGGTTCTTCGTGCCCCTCCCCGCTACCCTCTCGCCGCCCGCCGGGAGCGGGGGTCCGGCGCCTATGCAGCCTTTGCGGCATTCGCGGCGCGCTTCTGCGCATGCGCCATGGCCGCCTCGCGGACCCACGCGCCGTCCTCCCACGCCTTGACGCGCGTGCGCATCCGGTCGCGGTTGCACGGACCGTTGCCTTTGAGCACGTTATGGAACTCGGCCCAGTCGATCGCGCCGAAGTCGTAGTGGTCGCGCTCGGCGTTCCATTTGAGGTCCGGGTCGGGCATGACGAGGCCGAGATAGTCGGCCTGCGGCACCGTCTGGTCGACAAAGCGCTGGCGAAGCTCGTCGTTGCCGAGGATCTTGATCTTCCACGCCGACGATTGCGCGCTGTGCACGCTTTGCGCATCCGGCGGGCCGAACATCATCAGCGACGGCCACCACCAGCGATCGAGCGACTCCTGCGCCATCACCTTCTGCTCGGGCGTGCCCTGCGCAAGCGTCATCACGATGTCGTAGCCCTGTCGCTGGTGAAAGCTCTCTTCCTTGCAGATGCGCACCATCGCCCGCGCATACGGGCCGTACGAACAGCGGCACAGCGGAATCTGGTTCATGATCGCCGCGCCGTCGACGAGCCAGCCGATGGTCCCGATGTCCGCCCAGGTGAGCGTCGGATAGTTGAAGATGGACGAGTATTTCGCGCGCCCGGCGTGCAGGTCCTCGACCATTTCGTCGCGCGACACGCCGAGTGTCTCGGCCGAGGAATAGAGGTAGAGGCCGTGGCCCGCTTCGTCCTGGACCTTGGCCATCAGGATCGCCTTGCGCTTCAATGTCGGCGCGCGGGTGATCCAGTTGCCTTCCGGCAGCATGCCGACGATCTCGGAATGCGCGTGCTGGGAGATTTGCCGGATCAGCGTCTTCCGGTAGGCGGCCGGCATCCACTCCTTCGGCTCGATCTTGACGTCGGCGTCGATGCGCTGCTGGAACGCCCGCTCGTCGGGCGCCATGTCGGCGAGCGAGCGCACCGCATTGACGCCGGTGTCGACCAGTTGTGCGTACATGGCTTCTCCTCGCTCCGCAATCCTGCGCGGTCCGTCCGGCGGCGGCGCTGGATGATTCAGTTGCCGGCTCCGGAGCAATACGATACATTATTCCAATATTTTATGCAAAAGTTGTATCACGTTTACCGGACCCGCTCCGCCTCGCGACGCCCACCCGAACCCCGTTCGATCCTTCCCCATGCGCCCCGACGCCCGCGACAGCCGCTCCCCGGAAGCTGCCACGCCCGATCCCCATGTTCGCCGGTGGATCCGACACGAGCTCTCAACGTCGCCCCCGCGCACGCCGTCGCTCGTCATCACCGTCTGGGGCGACGCGATCGCACCGCACGGCGGCGCCGTCATGCTGGCCGGGCTCATCGACCTGCTCAGTCCATTCGGCATCAACGAGCGGCTGGTACGCACCAGCGTGTTCCGACTTGCCCGCGAGGGCTGGCTAAACGCGAAGCCCGTCGGTCGGGAGAGCCTCTATCGGCTGACGAGCGACGGCGCGGGCCGGTTCGAGCAGGCCTATCGGCGGATCTATGCACTCCCTGTCGAGCGCCGGGACGACACGTGGGAGCTCGTCGTCGCCAACGACTCGACCGCGACCCAGCGACGAAACCTTCAACAGGAGCTCCGCTGGGAGGGTTTCGGTACTATGACGCCCGGCTTCTACCTCCGCCCGGCGCAGCAACCGACCGCGTTGCCGCGAATCATCCATGCCCTCCGAATCGCCGACCGGGTGGTCGTCGCGCGCGCCACCGACGAGGCAGCGCTCGGCGGTCAATCGCTCGCATCGGCGGTGCCCCGCGCGTGGGATCTTGCCCGCGTCGCCGCCGACTACCGCCGGTTTCTCGTCCGCTTCGGCCGCGTCATCCAGCGCTTCCGGCCCGGGGACGGCGACGCGCACGACCCGGCGCAATCGTTCATCGTCCGCACGCTGCTGATCCACGCGTATCGGCGCGTGCTCTTGCGCGACCCGCAGTTACCGGCCGCGCTGCTGCCGCTCGATTGGCCCGGGAGAGCGGCCTTTGCGCTCTGCCGCGACTTCTACTGGCTCACGCATCGCGCCGCGGAACGCCACCTGTTGGCGACGTTGTCGACCGATCGCGGCACGCTGCCTCCGGCGTCGGCGGATTTCTACCGGCGATTCGGCGGCGAGTGACCGGCACGTTGCCCCCCCGAGAGTCGCTGCGTTCCTCTCCCCGCAGGGGGCGAGCGCTTTAGGGCGGCCCGGCAGCGCTTGAATAGGGTCCCCCCGAGAGTCGCTGCGCTTCTCTCCCCCCAGGGGGCGAGCGCTTTGGGGCGGCCCGGCAGCGCTTGATCAGTGTGCGGTGACGGCGAGGCTTACCGCCTTGCGCCACAGGCGCTCGTCGGCGGGCTCGAGCGCGTCGCGTTCGCGCAGCATCGACAGCTGACCGAGCAGGCCGCCGACGTCGTTCGAATACGTGTGGTTGTCGAACGCATCGAGAAACCTGAACATCGCCGCGTGGTCTTCGGGTGTTCGTTTCTTCTTGCGATGCGAGGACATGATGCCTCCGGATCGGGCCGGACGAGCATCGAGGCTAGTCGCGTCGCGCGTGCGCGTCAACCTTGAAATCGTGTTGCAACGCACCCAACCGGCGCGCACCCCATCCGGACGGCAATGCTCTTTGCGCTCGCGGCGAAAACAACGCAGCGGACGAAACCTGTCCTGTTTTGTCCTACGTGGATATGGGAGGCTGCTCGCCAGCCGATGATGCTCCGACGCTTTAGTGTAGGTAGCGGTCAACGGAACGCTCGATCCGATCGTTTCAGGAAGCGAGTCCCCGGCCCGCGTGGGCCGGCGGAAATGGAGATCCATCATGCGCAATCGACTGATCGTATTGTTGTTCCTGTGCTGCACGGCGGTGCCGGCGCTCGCACAGGTGAGTTTCAGCGTGGGCGTGCCCGGCCTGTCCATCGGCGTCAACGTGCCCGTGTATCCGCAGCTCACCCGGGTTCCCGGGTACCCGGTGTACTACGCGCCGGGCCTTGATTCGAATTACTTCTTCTACGACGGCATGTACTGGGTCTACCAGAGCAACAACTGGTACGCGAGCTCCTGGTACAACGGCCCGTGGTCGACGGTCGATCCGCAATACGTGCCGGCCTACGTGCTGCGCGTACCGGTACGCTACTACCGCGCGCCTCCGCAATACTTCCGCGGATGGCCGGTGAACTCGCCGCCGCGCTGGGGCCAGTACTGGGGCCCCGATTGGCAGCAGCGCCGAACCGGTTGGGATAATTGGAATCGCCATGCGGCACCGGCTCCGGCGCCGATCCCCTACTATCAGCAACGGTACTCGGGCAATCGCTACCCGCAAGGCGGCGACCAGCAGGCGATCCGCAATCAGAACTACCGCTACCAGCCGAGGGATGCCGACGTGCGCCCGCACTACGAGCACCAGGACGCATCGGGGTCCGGCAGCGGCAGGCCGCCGGCGGCGCGACCCCCGCAGGGACAACCCGGCGTGCAGCAGAATCCCATGCGCCCGCAGGATTACAACCAGCAGCGCTAGACGCAGCGCCACCGCTCGCTCCGCGTCGATCCCGCGATCGACCCAGCCCGCGCCTCCCGGCGCGGGCTGTTTGCATTTGGCGTCATAATTGACACCGGCCCCCCGCAACCCCTGCTCGGCAAATCGCCGATGGAGATGTCATGCCCTCATCCAAGCGCAAGATCGGCGTCATCGGCGTCGGTTTCGGGACGCAAGTCTATGTTCCGGCCTTCCGCTCCGAAGGCTGGGACATCGCGGCGATTTGCAGCCGCAATCGCGACAAGGCGGCCAAGGCCGCGCACGACGCGGGCGTCGCGGACGTGCACACCGATCCGCTCGAGATGATCCGGCGGGACGACCTCGACGCGATCGCGATCACGACGCCGCCCAACGCGCACCATCCGCTCGCGATCGCCGCGCTTGGCGCGGGCAAGCACGTGATGTGCGAAAAGCCGTTCGCGATGGACGCCGCGCAGGCGAAGGAGATGCGCGACGCGGCCGAGCGTAGCGGGAAGACGGCGATGGTCGGCCACGAGTTCCGGCACACGCCGCAGCGCGCGTTCATCAGGCAATTGCTGACCGACGGATACATCGGCACGTTTCGGATGTGCACGATCGAACTCTTCCTCGATCGCTACGTGACGCCGACGCCGCGTCCCTACGCGTGGATGGCCCGCAAGGCCGACGGCGGCGGGCTGCTCGGCGCGCTCGGCTCCCACTACGTCGACGGGCTGCGCCATTGGTTCGGCGAAGTCGCCTCGGTCAGCGGTCGGCTCGAGAATCTTCGACCGGACCTCGTCGACGCGGCGACGGGCAAGATCGTCAAGTCCGAAACCGACGACACGTTCCAGTTCACGCTGACGTTTCGCAACGGCGGGATGGCGACGATGCTCGCGTCGTTCGCGGCGACGCCTACGCGCGGCGCGCGAATCGCCGTGATGGGCGACCGCGGCACGCTGACCGCCGAGCAGGCCGGACCCAATCCCACCGAGGACGGCGTCGTGCTCGGCAGCCGCGACGGCTCGAAATTCGAGACGCTTGCAACGCCCGCGCGTTATCTCCCGCTGAAGGACGACCGCGACCATCGCCTCGCCGCGTTCCGCCTCCTCGTTCGCGACTTCAACGCGGGCATCGAGCACGGCACCTCGCCGGCACCGAATTTCACCGACGGCCTGCGTTGCCAGCAGGTGCTCGACGCGGTGCGCGAGTCGTCGGACTCGGGGCGAACGATCCGGCTCGCGTGACGCGATCGCGGCCGCGCAAGACGTCCGCATGATCCGCGTCATCCACGCACACCCCTACCCCGGCCGATCGCGCACGAACCGCGCGCTGGCGGCCGCGCTGTCCGGATTGCCGGATGTCGACGTGCGATCCCTCTACGATCTCTACCCCGATTTCGACATCGATGTGGTCGCGGAGCAGAAGGCGCTGGAAGAAGCGCGCCTCGTCGTCTGGATGCACCCGGTCTACTGGTACAGCGTGCCGGCGCTCCTCAAGCACTGGTTCGACAAGGTGCTGGCGTTCGGGTGGGCCTACGGCGACGGCGGCACCGCGCTTTCCGGCAAGCGCTGCCTGTGGGTGCCGACGACGGGCGGCGCCGAATCAACTTACCAACCGGGTGGAATGCACGCGCATGCGTTTTCGACCTACGTGCCGGTGATCGAGCAGACCGCGCGCTTTTGCGCAATGCGCTGGGAGAAACCGTATGTCGTCTACGGCGCCGACGATCTCGACGGCGCTCGGCTGGCAGAACACTCGGCGGCGCTGGTCGAGCGCGTTTCGGCATTGCGCGAGCCGGAGACGTCGGCCACCGCGGGGACCGCGCGATGATGGCCGACGCACTCGTCTACCTGGCGGCGGCGGTGCTGTGCGTGCCGCTCGCCAAATGGCTTGGCCTGGGCTCGGTGCTGGGGTATCTCATTGCGGGTGCCGCCATCGGGCCGTGGGGCTTCGGTTTCGTCGAAGACGTCGAGTCGATGCTGCATTTTTCCGAGATCGGCGTCGTGCTGATGCTGTTCGTGATCGGGCTCGAGCTGGACACGAAGCGCCTCCGGGCGATGCGCGGCGCGGTTTTCGGCGGCGGCACGCTGCAGCTCGCCCTGTCGGGCGCGGCGCTTGCTGCCGGCGGTTTCGCGCTCGGCATGCCGTGGAAGGCGGCGGCGGTCGCCGGCCTCGCGCTGGCCCTGTCATCCACCGCCATAGCGATGCAGACGATGGGCGAGCGCAACCTGACGACAACGCCGATGGGACGCAGCGCGTTTGCGATCCTGCTGTTCCAGGACATCGCGGCCATACCGCTGCTGGCGGCGATACCGTTGCTCGCGGCGGGCAGGGCCGGCGTCGACGCCGACCTGTGGCGCGAGGCGCTGATCGCCGCCGGCGCCATCGGCGGCGTGCTGATCATCGGCCGTTACCTGACGCGCCCGGTGCTGCGCATCGTGGCCGCAGCGAACATCCGCGAAGTGTTCACCGCCTTCGCGCTGCTCCTCGTCATCGGCATCGCGCAGCTGATGACGCTCGCCGGCATCTCGATGGCGTTGGGCGCGTTCCTCGCAGGCGTGCTTCTCGCGAGCTCCGAATACCGCACCGCACTCGAGACCGACATCGAGCCGTTCAAGGGTCTTTTGCTGGGTCTGTTCTTCATCTCGGTCGGCATGTCGATGGATTTCGGCCTGTTGGCCAGCGCGCCCGGCGCGATCGCGGCGTTGCTCGCCGGCCTGCTGGCGCTCAAGGTGGTGACGCTGGTGCTGGTCGCACGCGCGATGGGCGTGGAATCGCGGCAGCGGCTGCTCTTCGCCGGACTGCTCGCGCAAGGCGGAGAATTCGCATTCGTCGTCTTCGGCGCCGCGCGCATCGCCGGCTTGCTGTCGGAAGGCTGGGCGGGACGATTGACGATCGCCGTCGCGCTGTCGATGGCAGCAACGCCGTTCATGCTGTTCCTGCTCGACAAGCTCTCCGCGCGTCGCGCGTCCGCTGGCGAGCGTACCCCGGACACGATCGACGAGACAGGCAACCCGGTGATCATCGCCGGATTCGGACGCTTCGGCCAGATCGTCGGCCGGCTGCTGTTCGCCAACGGCATCCGGGCGATCGTGCTCGACCACGATCCCGAGCAGATCGATATCCTGCGCAAGTTCGGCTACAAGGTCTTCTACGGCGACGCGACGCGGCTCGACATCCTGCGCGCCGCCGGTGTGGCCGAGGCCTGCCTGCTGATCAACGCGATCGACGACGTCGACGACAGCCTGGCGTTGACCGACCGCGTGCGCGAGAACTTTCCCGATCTGCCGATCATCGCGCGGGCGCGCAACGTCACGCATTACGTCGGCCTGCGCGCGCGAGGCGTGACCATCGTCGAGCGCGAAACCTTCGAGTCTGCGCTGCGCGCCGGACGCCGCGCGCTGGAGTCCCTCGGCGTCGACCGCTTCCGCGCCCGCGAAATGGCGGACGGTTTCCGGCGGCACAACGTGATGACGATGGAGGCGTTGATGCCGCTCTTTCGCGACGAGGCGAAATGGACGTCCGCATCGAAGGCCGGTCGCGAGGAGTTGCGGGAATTCTTCGAACGCGACAAGGCTCAGTTCGAGACCGAGCACCGGTCCGGATGGAATCGCGAGTGAGCTGACGTGCGCCCGGGTGGGCGTCGTTTCTCTCGCTGGTTCGTCCTACTGCTTTTGCGCGACGACGCGACCTTCGGCGTTGATGAACACGCGGTAGCGCATCCCGTTTTCGCAGGTCGCGACATTGTCGTTCTCGCCGAGGCGAACGACGCTCTTCACCTGCCCGCACGGCAGACCGAGCAAGGCGATCACCGAAGTCAGGTCCTTCGCCTGCGTCACGTCGTCTGCCGCACGCGACGGCGCGGCGCCGAGCGACGCCGCGAGGACGATCGAAGCCAGGGTTCCAATGCGGCGGTTCATCTCGCCGCGCCTTCGTCGGTCAATGCGGTAGTCCATCGCGTACCTCCTTCGTCGAGTCAGACGGACGCAAACTTGGCGCGATCCGAAAGAATGCCCCAGATCGCTTCACGCGAGCTTGCGATCGCCTGGGCAAGCGGCGGATCGGCGTCCTGCAGCAACGCCAGCACCTTGAGGACGAGCAGATCGTAGCGTTGCCGGAGTTCGGTGAGCGTGACCTTGAGCTTTCCACCGTAATACGCACGAAACTGGTCGAGCAGATCGTCGACCTGGTTCTTGAGTGCGAGCTTCGTGAATACGCCGATCCTTTCGGTGGCCTTCAACCGAGTCTCCAGCGACTTGAGGTCGAGCGGCGGTGACGCTTTCGCGGTTGCGGGGCTCGGCGTCGCCACGTTTGCTTTCGCCGCGGGCGCGGCCGCGGGTGGTGGTCTGGTTGTCGGCGCGACGGGCGGTTTAGCGGCCGACGGCGCGGTTACGGCAGCGTCCTGCCCTGCGCCGCTCGGCAGCGCAGCCGCGGGCGCAGTGGCTGGCGCCGCGGCGCTCGGCTCGACGCTCGGCGCTGGAGGCACGTCGCGAGGGGGCTCGACGGGCGCGACCGAAGGTGCCACCTTCGAGGCCGCGCTGGACGTCGAAGGCACGGAAACCTCCGCCGGCCGCGCAGGTTCGACCCTCGCGCATCCTGCGGTCAGGATCGCGACGGCCCCGACAAAGCACCACGCTGACTTCAATCCGCGCCCATTTCGATTGTTCTGACTCCGTTGCGACCGTAGGCTACAGGCCCGACCGCAGACCATCAACTTCTATCGCACCGACCGCATTGCGTTTACCTTCGTGTCCGACGAACTGAACGGGGAGACCGATTCGGGGTGTCCAACCACAACGGCCGCCTCGAAGGCGGCCGCTGTGGTTCTATCAGTCAGGCGTGAAACGACGACTCAGCGCGAACGGTCGCGCTTCTTCGCGTAGCCGTCGCTGCGAAAGCCCTGCGACGCGCCCCCGGCGTCCCGATCCCGATCCCGATGGCGGCCGGCGCCCGTCGCCGCGACGCGATCCTCCCAACGCACAGGGGGACGCGCATGCGTCGTCGGGGCGGCCCCGCGATACGCGGGTTTGGCGTATCCGGAGCGCGGCGCGGCGCGTTCCTCGCGACGGCGCGGTTCAAGACCCGGGATCACGTGCGCCGATATCGCCGCGCCGGTAAAGCGCTCTATCTGTCGAAGCGTGCCGCGCTCGGCGTGGTTGGCGAGCGAGACCGCGATGCCTGCGGCGCCTGCGCGCCCGGTGCGGCCAATCCGATGCACGTAGTCGCCAGCCTGGCGCGGCAGGTCGAAGTTGATCACGTGGCTGATGCCGGCGACATCGATGCCGCGCGCAGCGACATCGGTCGCTATCAGCGTGCGCACGCGGCCGCGCCGCATGTCGGAAATCGTCCGCGAGCGCTCGAACTGGTTCATGTCGCCGTGCAGCGCGGCCGCGGCGTGCCCTTCGCCCTTGAGCCGCAGCGCCAGCGATTCGGCGTCGCGCTTGGTCGCGATGAAGACGATGCTCTGCGTCATCGCAGCATCCGACAGCAGGTGATCGAGGATCCGGTGCTTGTGCAGGTGATCGTCGGCGAAGTGGACGCGCTGCTCGATCGCCACCGGCGCCGCGTTTTCGCCTTTAACCTCGATGCGGACCGCTTCCTTCATCAGCCGCGCGGTCAGCCTGGCGATTGCGGCGTCGAACGTCGCCGAAAAGAGTACGGTCTGGCGGGACTTCGGCGTGAGCAATGCGATGCGTTCGACGTCGTCGACGAAGCCCATGTCCAGCATCCGGTCTGCCTCATCGAGGACCAGCATCTGGAGCGCGGACAGATCGATACGGCCGCGCTCGAGGTGGTCGATCAGGCGGCCCGGCGTGGCGACGATGATGTCGGCGCCGCGCGCGAGCTCGCGGTTCTGGATCGGATACGGCGCGCCGCCGTAGATGCAGACCGTCTGCACGGAGAGGCCCGCGCCGTAGCGGATCGCCTGCTCGGCAACCTGCTGCGCGAGTTCCCGCGTCGGCGCGAGCACCAGGATCTTCGGCGCCGCGACGCCATGCTTCTGCGGCGTGGCGCGCACGCCCGAGGCGGCGAGCTTCTGCAGCGCCGGCAACACGAAGGCGGCCGTCTTGCCGGTGCCGGTTTGCGCGGAGCCGATGAGATCGCGACCGGCCAGGAGCTTTGGTATCGCCTGCGCCTGAATCGGCGTCGGTTCGGTGTAGCCGCAATCGAGGAGCGCCTTCAGGAGCTCCGGTGCGAGGTTCATTTCTTCGAATGTCATGTCCATTCCTGTAAAGCCGCCCGCGGGCGCAATGCGCGCGGGCACGGGCAGGAATCGGGCGGCGCCAAGGCGGCGGCCCGTGCCCAAAAATCCGGATCAGCGGAACAGGAATGCGCTGCGAAGCCGCCGAGGGCGCAGATCGCCGTCAGGCAGGACGCTTCGGGCGCGCGCAACGAGCCGCAACCGGGTCGACAGACTGCAAAGCCATCGTCGCTAACCGGATGCCGCCGCTCAGACTCGAACTGCCGGGAGAATGAACCGAGAGATTAGAAACCGATGATCGGGTTGCCTTTAACCAAACGCGTGCGGCGGGCAACCGCCGGTACTTCGCAGATCGCCGCACAACGACATCATACCATGGAATGCTGCGCTGCGGCGAATTCGTCGGTCAGCGAACGGACGAAGCGCAGCGGAGCGGCTCCTCGTCGTCATCGTCGTCGTCCTCGTCGTCGGCGCCTTCGTCGTCGTCGGGGTCGATGTTGCCGCCACTGCCTCCACCGCCGGCATCGTCGTCGTCATCGTCGTCGTCGTCGGGACCGTTCGCCTCGGGAGGATCATGTGCAGATGCATCGAAGCCACCGTCGTCCCCGCGCACGCGGGGACCCACCAGCGACGCTTCGTCGCCGTCGCGGCGCTCTCGGTCGAAGCCGCTAGGTTCCCGCCCCCGATTCCACCATTCGGGGGCAGGCTCTCCGCGCGGGAACGACGATGCAGCGGGATCCATGCCGCGCCTGATTGGTGGCCTGGAGCATCGCCCCTACAGTGGCGGGATGCGCAATACCTGGCCCGGATAGATCTTGTCCGGGTGCTTCAGCATCGGCGTGTTGGCTTCGTAGATCTTCATGTACTTGTTCGGGTCGCCGTAATTCGCCTTCGAGATCTTCGACAGGTTGTCCCCGGAAACGACGGTGTAATAGGTCGCTTCGGGCTCGCTCTGGTCGACGCTCATCATGTTGTTGACGGCGGCGACACCCGAGACGTTGCCGCAGCACAGCACGATCTTCTCCATCGTTGCCTGGTTCGGCGCGACCCCGTAGACGCTGGCCTTCGCGCTCGCTCCGTCGAAGGTCACCACCAGCCCGGTCGCCGTCAGGTTCTGCGAGCCGATGTACGCAAGAATCGCATCAGCGGCCGCGTCGTTGGCGGCCTTGATCTTGGCCTCGTCAGCGGGCGCCGCGGCGACCTCCTGCATCGCGGCCTTCGCCTTGCCGATGCCGAACAGCTTTTCTCCTGCATCCTTCACGAAATCCAGCATGCCCATTTTTGCTCCTTTGGTATTGCGTACCATGGCCGGCGGTGACGTCCCGCGCGCGGGACGGCGTCTTTGGCGGACGGCTATTCTACATGGTCGCACCGCCGCGAGTTTCGCTTGCGGTGCGGCGGCCTTCCCTCTACCCTCACGGGCGAACGTTCCCGCGGGCGCCACATTTTGGTGCCCCATGCAGAGTTCACGCGCCGCGGGATTTTCCGTAACGCGATTCGATGGGAGGAAACGTGCCACTGACCACATTCCGGCTCGCCATGGCCGTGTTCGCCGCCACGGTTGCCGTCGCGCCTGCCGCGGCCCAGCCGTACCCAACCAAACCGGTCCGCATCATGGTCGGCGCATCGGCGGGAGGCGGTACGGACATCATTGCCCGGATGCTCGCCGATAAATTCAGTGAAGCGTTCAAGCAATCGTTCGTCGTCGAGAACAAGCCGGGCGCGTCGAACACGATCGCCGCCGATTTGACCGCAAAGGCTCCGCCCGACGGCTACACGCTGCTTGTCGCGACGAACACCGGACAGGCCATCGCACCCCACCTGCTGAAGCTCAGCTACGACCCGCTGAAGGGACTCACGCCGATCGGCCTCGTCGTGACCGTTCCGAACGTGCTCGTGGTCAGCGAAAGCGTCCCGGCGAAAGACGTCAAGGAACTGGTTGCGCTGATGAAGGCAAAGCCGAACGAGTTCCAGTACGCGTCCTCCGGCATCGGCAGCACCCAGCACATCGCCGGCGTGGGCTTCACCACGCTGACGGGAACAACAGCCGTGCACGTTCCCTACAAGGGCAGCAGCCAGGCGCATACCGACCTCATCACCGGTCGCGTACAGATCATGCTCGACACGACGTCGTCGGCGATGCCGCAGATCAAGGCCGGCAAGCTGCGTCCGCTGGCGGTGACCACGCCGAAGCGCTCGGCCGAACTGCCGAACGTCCCGACCCTTGCCGAAGCCGGGTTTCCGGGATTCGAGATAAGCACCTGGTATGCGCTGCTCGTCACCGGCGGCACGCCAAAACCGATCGTCGACCAGCTTTCGGCTGAACTCGATCGCATACTGAAACTCCCCGACGTGCAGGCGCGCCTCCGCGGCCTGGGCGGCGAACCCGGCGGGATGACGCAGGCGCAGTTCGCCGAACTCAACCGTAGCGAGTACGAGCGGATGGGCAAGCTGATCCGCGACAACAACATTAAAGCGGACGAGTGACCCGGTAGGCTTCTCCTAAAGGCGCAGCGCGACCTCGGTTCCCTGCGCGATCGCGCGGCGCGCGTCGAGTTCCGTCGCGACGTCGGCGCCTCCAATGAGCGTCACCGTGGCGCCGGCCGCACGCAACGGTTCCACGAGTTCCCGGCGCGGCTCCTGCCCGGCGCAGACGACGATCGTGTCGACGTCGAGCGTTTGCGGCTTCCCGTCGATCGCGAGGTGCAATCCGGCGTCGTCGATCCGGACGTACTCGACGCCGGGCATCATCGTCACGCCGCGCTTCTTGAGCAGCGTGCGCCGGATCCAGCCGGTCGTTTTGGCGAGTCCTTCGCCGACCTTGCCCGACTTTCGCTGCAGCAGAAAGACCTGACGCGCCGGCGTGCCATCGTCCGCGGGCATGATGCCTCCCCGCTTGCGATACTGGGTGTCGATTCCCCACTCCGCGCAGTAGTCGTCCGGTGCATCGATGCCGCCTTTGTGGGTCAGGAACTCGCCGACGTCGAAGCCGATGCCGCCGGCACCGATGATGGCAACGCGCCGGCCGGCTTCACGCCGGCCCATCACGATGTCCGTGTAGCCCGCGACTTTGGGATGATCGATCCCGGGAATCGCCGGCGTGCGCGGGACGATTCCGGTGGCGAGGACCACATGATCGAACCCTTTGAGGTCCGCGGCGCCGACGCGACGGTCGAGACGTAGCGACACACCCAGGCGCTCGAGCGTGCGACGGAAGTATCGCAGCGTCTCGGCAAATTCCTCCTTGCCCGGGATGCGGCGCGCGAGGTTGAACTGGCCACCGATTTCCGACGCGGCGTCGAACAGCGTCACCTGGTGCCCCGCTTCCGCCGCAGTCGTTGCGCAGGCGAGCCCTGCGGGACCCGCGCCGACGACGGCGATCCGCTTCTTGTGCGCCGCCGGTTTGAGCACGATCTTCGTCTCGTGGCAGGCGCGCGGATTGACGAGGCACGAGGCGATTTGCCGTGTGAAGATCTGGTCGAGGCACGCCTGGTTGCAAGCGATGCACGTGTTGATCTCGTCGGCGCGCCCGCGCGCCGCCTTGACGACGAAATCGGCGTCGGCGAGAAAGGGGCGCGCCATGGAAATCATGTCGCCGTCGCCGCGCGCGAGCACCTCTTCGGCCACGGTCGGATCGTTGATCCGGTTGGTCGCGATCAGCGGAATCCGCACCGAGCCTTTCAATCGCCGCGTCACCCACGCGAACGCCGCGCGCGGCACCATCGTGGCGATCGTCGGAATGCGCGCCTCGTGCCAGCCGATCCCGGTGTTGATGATCGTCGCGCCCGCCGCCTCGACCGCCTGCGCCAGCGCGACGACCTCCTCCCACGTGCTACCAAAGTCGACCAGGTCGAGCATCGACAGCCGATAGATGATGATGAAGTTCGGGCCGACGGCTTCGCGCGTGCGCCGGACGACCTCGACCGGAAAGCGGATGCGGTTCTCGAACGACCCACCCCAGTGGTCATCGCGGTGGTTGGTGCGCGGCGCGACGAACTGGTTGATCAGGTAACCCTCGGACCCCATGATCTCGACGCCGTCGAATCCCGCGCGCTGCGCGAGGACGGCGCAGCGCGCGTAGTCGGCGATCGTCTTGCCGATTCCCCAGCGCGTCAGCGCGCGCGGCTTGAATGGCGAGATGGGCGAGCGCAACGCCGACGGCGCGACCGACAACGGATGGTAGGCGTATCGCCCGGCGTGCAGGATCTGCAGTGCGATTTTCCCGCCCGCGGCGTGCACGGCGCTCGTGATCGCCCGATACTTGCCCACCTGCCACGGGAACGACAGCTGCGACGCGCGCGGCTCGAGCCGCCCGGCGAAGTTAGGCGCGATTCCCCCGGTGACGATCAATCCGACGCCGCCGCGCGCGCGCTCGGCGTAGAAAGCCGCCATCCGCTCGAAACCGTCCGAGGCTTCCTCGAGGCCCGTGTGCATCGATCCCATCAGCACGCGATTCGGGAGCGTGACGAAACCGAGGTCGAGCGGCGCCAGCAGGTGTGGGTACGGCGATGTGTCCATGCGCAAATCCTCAGGCAAGGGCGACGAGCGCTTCGCCGGAGACTTTTATGTCACCCGCTTCGTTTGCGGTGGCGACCGTGACGCGAACCAGCCGTTCGCCATCCCGTTCGAGCTTTTCCGCGACGCGGCCGGTGCAGACGATGCGCTCGCCGACGAGCGTCATCGCGGTAAAACGAGCGCTGAACTCCCGCAGATTTCGCTGCGGCGTCCAGTTCGTCAGCAAACGCCCGAGCCAGGCCATCGACAGCATCCCGTGTGCGAACACGTCCGGCATCCCGGCCGCGCGCGCGAAGTCGATGTCGATGTGGATCGGGTTGTGATCGCCCGACGCGCCGGCATAGAGCGCCAGCGTCGCGCGCGTGAGCGGCGGCAGCGCGAGCTCGGGCAGCGCGTCGCCGACCTTCACCGTTTCGTAGGTGGGCAACGCGATCACTCGATCAGCCGCCGCGAACCACGAGGGTCGCGCGAGCCTCGGCGACACGCACGCCGTGCTGGTTGTCCACCTCGGTCAGCTTGACGATGAACGTCTTCGCCCCGCCCTGCTTCTGGAATACGTTGGCGACTCGCGACGAGAACGTCAGCCGGTCGCCGGCATAGATCGGCGCGATGTAGCGAAAGGCCTGGGTCGCGTGCAGGATCCGGGCGATATCGACGCCGAGCTCGCGCAACCACGCGAACGGATCCGCAATGTCGAGATAGAGGCACGCTGCGTAGGTGGGCGGCGCCGGCAGGGCCGGGTGCCCGGCCGCGCGCGCTGCCGCGTCGTCGAGATACTCCGGTCGCGTCTCGCCGGTCGCCTTGGCGAACAGGCGAAGGCGTCCCGCTTCGACATCCGCCGAATGCGGCGCGAACTTGAGACCGACGGTGGAGCTGTCGACCATCGGCACCGATCACTCGGCCCGGTACAGCGTGACGACACACGCTCCGCCGAGCCCCAGGTTGTGCTGCAGGCCGATCCGCGCGCCGTCGACCTGGCGGCGGTCGGCGGTCCCGCGCAGCTGCTGCGTGAGTTCGAAACACTGCGCGAGTCCGGTTGCGCCGAGCGGGTGGCCTTTGGACAGGAGACCGCCCGACGGATTGGTCACGACGGCGCCGCCATAGGTGTTGTCGCCCGCCTCGACGAACTTCTCGCCTTCGCCGTCGGCGCACAGTCCCAACGCCTCGTACGTCAAGAGCTCGTTGTGCGCGAAACAATCGTGCAGCTCGACGACATCGACATCGCCGGGCCCGATCGCGGCGGCGGCGTACACCTGCTGCGCCGCCTTTCTCGTCATGTCGCAACCGACGAGCTGCATCATGTCATGCGCCGCAAACGTGGTCGGCGTGTCGGTGGTCATCGCCTGCGCCGCGATCGACACCGTGCGATCGAGGTGGTGTCTACGCGCGAAGGCCTCCGAAACCAGCACCGCGGCCGCGGCACCGCAGGTCGGCGGACACGCCATCAACCGGGTCATTACGCCCGGCATCAGCGTCGGCGAGGCCAGGACTTCGTCCACCGTCACCTCCTTGCGAAACAGCGCCATCGGATTGTTCGTCGCATGCCGGCTCGCCTTGGCGCGGATTTTCGCGAACGTGTCGATCTTCGTGCCGTATTTTTTCATGTGCGCGAGGCCTGCGCCGCCGAAGTAGCGGATCGCGAGCGGCACGTCCGGCGCGCCGACCAGCGCATCGGTCTCGCGGTTGAAGTCGTCGAACGGCGTAGGCCGGTCGTTGAATTGGGTGGTGATCGCGCCGGGCATCATCTGCTCGAAGCCGAGCGCCAGCGCGCACTCCACGGCGCCGCTTTCGACGGCCTGCCGGGCGAGGAAGAGCGCCGTCGACCCGGTCGAGCAGTTGTTGTTGACGTTGAAGATCGGGATCCCGGTCATGCCGACGCGGTAGAGCGCCTTCTGGCCCGACGTCGAATCGCCATAGACGTAGCCGACGAAGGCCTGCTCGACGTCGACGTACGCGACGCCGGCGTCGGCCAGCGCCGCCGCCGCGGCACCGGCGCCCATCACGTCATACGGATCGCTCGTGCCGGGTTTCGAAAACGGAATCAGGCCGACGCCTGCGACAAGAACCTTGCGATCCATCCTTCGTCCTTTGCGTGTCCGCGCGGCGTCCGGGCGGGTGACGCCGGAATTTGCGCCGCGCAAACGGTCCATTTTACCGGGTTCGCCGGGCGATTCGCTCGCATCGGACCAAAGCGCTAAACTATCGACCCTGCCGCAGCGGCTCGGGCAGTCTGTACCGGAAGCCGCGAATTCTTCGGAGTCTTGCCCATGAACGCCACCCCCGCCCTTCGCCAAGCCGATGTCCCGACGCTCGCCCATTGGATCGGCGGCAAACGCACGCCCGGAGCTTCCGGCCGTTTCGGCGATGTGTTCACACCGGCGACGGGCACGCTCGGGTGCCGCGTGCCGTTCGCGACCGGCGCCGAAGTCGCGCGGGCCGTCGAGGTCGCCAAGGCCGCGTTCCCCGGCTGGGCGGCGACCACCCCGCTGTCGCGCGCTCGTGTGATGTTCCGCTTCAAGGCCCTCCTCGAAGCGCGCGCCGACGACATCGTCGCCGTCGTCTCGCGCGAACACGGCAAGGTGCTTTCGGATGCGGCAGGCGAGCTTTCGCGCGGCATCGAGATCGTCGAGTACGCGTGCGGCGCGCCGCAGTTCCTCAAGAGCGAGTTCAGCGAAAATGTCGGGACCGCGATCGACGCCTACACGCTGCGCCAGCCGCTCGGCGTGGTTGCCGGCATTACGCCGTTCAACTTTCCGGCGATGGTGCCGCTGTGGATGTTCCCGATGGCGCTCGTCTGCGGCAACGCGTTCGTGCTGAAGCCTTCCGAGCGCGATCCCTCGGCGGCGCTGATCATGGCCGCGCTGCTCAAGGAAGCGGGACTGCCCGACGGCGTGTTCAACGTCGTCAACGGCGACAAGGAAGCCGTCGACGCGCTGCTCGGGCACCCGGACGTTCAAGCGGTGAGCTTCGTCGGGTCGACCCCGATCGCGCGCTACATCTACACGACCGGCACCGCGCACGGCAAGCGCGTGCAGGCGCTGGGGGGCGCCAAGAACCATGCGGTCGTGATGCCCGATGCCGAGCCCGAGATGACGGCCGACGCGCTGGTCGGCGCGGCCTACGGCTCCGCAGGGGAGCGCTGCATGGCGATCTCGGTGGCCGTGTTCGTCGGTGACGCGATCGCCGACGACGTGCTCGGCCGCGTGCAGAAGAAGATCGCCGCGATGAAGGTGGGCGCGTCGGACGACAAGGGCGCCGAGATGGGCCCGCTCGTCACGGCGACCCATCGCGACAAGGTCAAGGGCTACATCGACAGCGGCGCCGCGGACGGTGCATCGCTCGTGGTCGACGGCCGCGGTCTCGAGGTCTCCGGATTCGAGGACGGCTATTTCGTCGGCCCGACGCTCTTCGACCACGTGACGCCGCAGATGAAGATCTACAAGGATGAGATCTTCGGACCGGTGCTCTCGTCGGTGCGCGCGAAATCCTACGAGGAGGCGCTCGGACTCGTCAACGCGCACGAGTTCGGCAACGGCGCAGCGATTTTCACCCGCGACGGCAATACCGCGCGCGATTTCGTTCAGCGCGTGCAGATCGGGATGGTCGGCGTCAACGTGCCGATCCCGGTGCCGGTCGCGTTCCACAGCTTCGGCGGGTGGAAGTCGTCGCTCTTTGGCGATCACCACATCTACGGTCCGGAGAGCATTCGCTTCTACACACGGCAGAAGGCCGTGACGCAGCGCTGGCCCGCGGGTGTGCGCGCGGGCGCCGAGTTCATGATGCCGACGACCAAGTAGGCACCTCCGGGCCGATTCGCCCCATCGGCTCGCCAAAGGCCGAAATCCGGGGCCGCGTTGCGCTTTTAGTCCATACACCGACAGACAAGCAGCGCACGCGGGTGGTGCAATGTCGTTTTCCGAGGAGAACGAACATGCACCACAAGATCAAGGATGTGATGAGTCGCGACGTCAAGGTCATCAACCCCGATATGAGCATCATGGAGGCAGCTCGGTCCATGGGCGACGGCGACTTCGGGATGATGCCGGTCGGCGAAAACGACCGCATGATCGGGACGATTTCCGATCGCGACATTGCGATCCGGGCCGTGGCCGACGGCAAAGGTCCCGAGACGAAAGTGCGCGAAATCATGTCGGAAGGCATCTACTGGGCTTACGAAGACGAGACGATCGAGCGCGCGGCCGAGCTCATGAGCGAACATCAGGTTCGACGTCTGCCCGTGGTGAATCGCGACAAGCGCCTCGTCGGCATCGTCGCGCTCGGCGATTTCGCGGTCGACCGTTCGGAAATCCAGCCCGCCGCCGAAGCTCTGTCGAAGATTTCGGAACCGACTCCGTCCTGAATTCGAGGGAAGCCGACGATTTCCCGGCGGACGGCTTTGTCTGCCGCGGCCCACGACAAGCCGTCTCAGTCGGCGAGCCACCCGGCGACCGCTTCGAAGTCGGGACCGAGCGAACGATCGTCGTCGAGAAACTCGACGCGCGCGCGTACTCCTTCGTACA
>JBDTRG010000167.1:0-2584 GCA_039931775.1 Betaproteobacteria bacterium
GGCTGCAGATCAACGCGGCGAACTGCGTGCACTGCAAGACCTGCGACATCAAGGACCCGAAGCAGAACATCCACTGGGTGACGCCCGAGGGCGGCGGCGGGCCGAACTACCCGGGCATGTAGGTGCGCGGCCCGCGCCAACAGCAACCCGACCACGCGGCCGGTCAGCCTCCCAGGTGAACCTGATACTGCGCGCCCGTCGACATCGTGCACATACCAGCACCCTGGTAGGGCGAGGTCATCTTGTATTCGCAGCTCATGTAGGTTCCGCGCGGGCCGTACGCGCTCGCGACGCCGCGGCGATCGTCGCCCGAAACGCGCGTCGCCTCGCCCGTCAGGAGCTCGCCCTTGTAGTCCATCTGGAAGCGGCCCTTGCCGGTCATCATGTTGGTGACCGTCCCCGCGATCATGCCGGTCTGCGACGCGAGCTCGTTCGCCGGGTAGAGTCGGGCCTGCAGCACCGACGCCGACGGCGCGCCGACGACCACCGGCGGCGGCGCGTATCCCGGGTGGGGCGTCTGCGCATACGGATAGGGATACATCGGCGAGCCGTCGGGGGCGATGGGAACGATGTAGCAACCCGACAGCGCAATCGCCGGAACGGCGGCCACAAACGCAACTCGTTTCGAGATGCCGAACATGGTGTCTTCCTCGCGTCAGCGCGGGCAGATGCCCGCACCGGCACGATCGGCCTTGTCGCGCAGACATGTAAAGCGGGACCCCAAAGGTGGCGCCACGCGATACCGCGAGTGCCGCGGCGCGCTACCCGTTGCGCCGGGACTGCCGGGGATCGGGGTTCGCCGGCGACCCGGCGCCGGCCCCGCGTCGGCTATCCCGGCCGGTGGCGCTTCGTCGCCGGCTGCACCCTGGCGTCCAGCATCGGATTGAGGAGGCGCCCGACGGGCACGGGATCGCGTCCCTCGCGGCGCAGCACTCGGAAGGCACGCGGCTCCCACGGACGTACCGCGAGCAGGACGCTCGTCCCGTGTCGCTCAGGCAACGGGAGCGGGCGATCGGCGGAATGCAGATCGGCGAAATCGGCGGCGACCCTGCGCATCCGCGCGATGAGCTCCGCCGTCCCCTTGCGCGAAAGCATTCCGCTCGCGAACAGAAACAGCTCCCCCGGACGATCGAATTTGCTCGACAGGAACTCCGACTCGACGCGCAAGCGAAAGTACCGCTGGAATGGCCCGTCGGGAAGCCACGAGAAGTTGCGACCGATCAGCGGCCGGATCCGATTGCCCGGCTGCAGCTCGATGACCCGCTGGCGGTCGAGTCGCGTCAGGTACCGGATGCAATCGGCGCGCGGAATGTCGTAGACGTCGACGATCTGTTCGAGGGTCCAGTTGCCGACCGCACAGAGCGCGATCAGCAAGAGCTTCGGGTCGGAAGTGATCTCCTCCTCCTGGCGGACGGTGAGGTGCGTCATTCCTGCCTCGTCCGTGCTGATTTCGTGCACGAGTTCGCCGAAGTCGATGCCGGCGGCCTGGCACACGTCGTCCATCCGCTGCAGCGTAAAATCGCGGCGCGAGAACATCCGCTTGACGCTGGCCTCGCTCAATCCGAGGCCGGCGGCCACCTTCGCATAGGTGATGCCCTTGCCCTTCAGCGCGCGCTTCAGCGCGTCGACCAGCGTCATCGTGTGCATCACTGCTCCCTCCATAGCCACGCCGCGCCGCGCACGCCGCTGGAATCGCCGTGAACGTTGCCCAAGAGGCGCGTATCGACACGATCGGAGAACACCCAGCGTCCCCACCTCGCCGGCACGTTCGTGTAGAGCCGTTCGACGTTCGACATGCCTCCTCCCAGCACGATCACGTCGGGATCGAGCAGGTTGATCACGTGCGCGAGCGAGCGCGCAAGACGCTCCTCGTAGCGTTCCAGCGTCGCGATGCAGGCGGAATCAAAGCCCGTCGCGCGCATCACGATGTCGCGCGAGGAAACGAAGGCCCCCGTCGCGGCCGTATGGTCGCGTTCGAGGCTCGGGCCGGACAGCCAGGTCTCGATGCATCCGGAGTGCCCGCAGAAGCACAGCGCGCCGGGCCGCTCGTCGTCGGTGGGCCAGGGCAGCGGATTGTGGCCCCACTCGCCTGCGATCGCGTTCGGGCCGTCGAGCACGCGGCCATGCACCGCGACGCCGCCGCCGACTCCCGTGCCGATGATCACGGCGAAGACGACGCCCGCGCCCTGGCCGGCGCCATCGGTCGCTTCGGACAGCGCCAGGCAGTTCGCATCGTTGGTGATGCGGATCTCGCGATCCAGCATCCTCTCGAGATCGCGCTTGATCGGCTGCCCGTTAAGGCAGACCGAATTCGACCCGCGCAGGAGGCCCGTAGCGCGCGAAAGGGAGCCCGGAGTCCCGAGGCCGACAGTTGCGCGCTCGCCGAGCTCGCGCTCGGCAGCAACAACCAGGTCGGCCAGGGCGTCGAGAGTCGCCTGGTAATCGTCGCGCGGCGTGGGAATTCTGCGGCGCAGCCGTTCTCCTCCGTCAGGCGCAAGCGCGACGATTTCGGTCTTCGTACCCCCCAGGTCGATGCCGATGCGCATGGGTGCGACCAATGGGCGCTCCAGGGTCGGAGCATCCC
>JBDTRG010000168.1:0-24153 GCA_039931775.1 Betaproteobacteria bacterium
CGGCGGGCAATCAGGCGCCTGTGGTCAACGCCGGCGCGAACCAGACGATCACGCTGCCCAATTTCGCCTTGCTGATCGGCACCGCAAGCGACGATGCCCTGCCCAATCCGCCTGCCGCGCTGACCCTCGGGTGGGCGAAGGTTTCCGGTCCCGGCAACGTGACGTTCGCCGCCCCTTCCAATCTGACGACGACCGCGACGTTCGGCGTCGCCGGTGTCTATGTGCTGAGCCTGACCGCGAACGACAGCGCGCTTTCCACAAGCGCAGCCGTCACCATCACGGTCAATCCGGCAGGTCCTGGAAATCAGCCGCCGCGGGTCGATGCCGGTGCCAATCAGACGATCATGCTGCCGGCGACCGCAACACTCAACGGCTCGGCAACGGACGACGGGCTGCCCAATCCGCCGTCGGTGCTGACGATACTTTGGGCAAAAGTGTCAGGTCCCGGGTCGGTCTCGTTCGGCAACCCTGCGGCGGCGGCGACGACGGCAACGTTCGGCGCCGCCGGCACCTATGTGCTTCATCTTTCCGCGAGCGACAGCGCATTGTCGAGCGGTGCCGATGTGACGATAACGGTAAATCCTGCAGGTACAGGGAATCAGCCTCCCGTCGTCAGCGCCGGTCCCGACCAGACGATCGCCCTGCCCGCGACCGCGACACTCAATGGCACCGCGACCGACGACGGATTGCCGAATCCGCCCGGCGCGCTGACGACAAACTGGAGCCTAGTGTCCGGCCCAGGTACGGGCGTCGTGTTTGGCAACAGTTCCGCGCCGGTCACCACCGCGACCTTCCAGGCGGCCGGAACCTATGTCCTCAGCCTCACGGCCAACGATGGGACCCTCAGCGCCAGCAGCACGATGCAAGTCATCGCGCAGGACGGTGCCCCCCTTCTGAGCGCCATTCCGGACCGCACGATTTTGCTGGGGACCCGGTTCCAGCAGGTTCTCGAGGCCCGCGATGGCAACATCAACGACACACTCACCTTTGCGCTCACCGCGGCGCCGGCCGGTGGAACGCTGAATCCTGCGCCGCTGATCGACTGGATGCCGACTGCAGCGCAGCTCGGCGTCAACACGTTCACAGCCACCGTGACCGACGCTGCCGGGCATACGGCGTCGACGACATTCCATGTGACGGTGGTGCGAATCAACCAACCGCCGCTGCTTTCGCTGCAAGCCGATGCAACGGTTTCGATCGGAACCACTTTCGTGCGCACGTTGAACGCGACTGATTCCGACGCCGGCGACACGATGACTTTTGCGCTGCTCTCGGGACCGGGGGGCATGACGCTCATCGGCGCCAACCTGAGTTGGTCCACGACGGGCCAGGCGCAGGGCGACTACGCGGCGACAGTCCGCGTCACGGACTCGGGTGGATTGTCGGATACGCGCTCGTTTACCGTCACCTTGTTGCCCGCGACCGCGCCTGTTGCCCGAGATGACAACTACGAGACCCGCCTCGGCCAGACGCTCCCGATCAATCCCGCGGGCGTGCTGACCAACGATAGTGCCCCGTACGGCACGCTCACGGCGCAGAAACTCACCAACCCCGACAAGGGCACGCTGACCGCGTTCAATGCCGACGGCTCGTTTACGTTCCAGGCGCCACCGACGCTGCCGGGTCCGGTTTTCACGCCGATGGTCAAGTACAGCACGGACGAGACGGCAGCGCCGTCACACCAGCCCCTGGTCATCGATGTCGATGGCGACGGTGTGCCGGAGATCATCACCCACAGCAACACCCCCGGCGCGTATGGACTGAAGGCCTTGCACATCCGGGGCGGCGCAATCGAAGTGTTGTGGGACCGGGCGGACATATCGGTCTTCCCCGAGACTCCCGACTGCACCAACTTCTACAGTAGCGGCGAGCCGATGCGCATGGCTGCGGGAGATATCGACGACAGCGGACAGATATCCATTGTCTTCGCGGTCGCCTGCAAACGCGACATTCCGACCGTCCCGAGCTTTACCGCGGCGCGGTACATGGCGGTCAACGCCCGCGACGGCACCTTCAAGTGGCTGTCGCCAAGCTTGGGCGGCACGCGTCCCGAGCCGATCTGGGGTGGGACTTCGGAAGATGGCGTGGCGTTGCTGTCCGTCCCCGCGATCACGCGGATGCGTCCGGGGGAGTCGCCATCTATCGTGTTCGCGGGCGAATACGCGAACGACCCGTGGGGCGTCGACAAGCGCTGCGAGCACATAGTCCCCGGCTTCATCGGAGCCATCTGCCGCGCGGCTTTCGTGCTCGACGGTCGCGACGGGACGGTCAGGCAGACGATGGCGGCATTGGCAGTAGACAACCTCATCGGGCCGACACGGAGTACCCCCAACGCCCAGCCGGCAGCCGTGGTGGCCGACCTCGACGGCACCGGCAACATGAATATCATCTTTGGCGCGACGGTGTGGAATGCCGACGGCACCGTCAAGTGGAACCTCACCGATTCCAACGCCACCGACCCGAACTCGCACATCTACACGTACTGGAATGGCCTGGGAAATTTCGACGACACACCTGACATCGAGATCGTGCGTCTCGACCGCCGGGCGAGCGACAGCCCTAGTGGACCGAAACGCCTTGCGGTGTTCAAGGCCGATGGCAGGCTGCTGTGGTCGACGTCGTTGTCCGGCGATACCGAAGTCGGCCTCCCGACCATCGCCGATGTCGACGGCAGCGGGCGTCCCTCGGTCGTGTTGATCGACAGCCAGAGCGTTTGCGCGATCGACTACCGCGGCCAATACAAATGGTGCCACGCGGAAGGGGTTTCCCCGCTTTTCGCCTTCGCCAACAACCTGCAGACCGGGATTCGCACCGCGGTGTACGACCTGGACGGCGACGGTGTTCCGGAGGTGATCGTGTCACTGTTCGGTGAACGTCTGCTGTTCCTAGACGGCGCCACCGGCAACGTGAAATTCGACTACGACATGGCGGCCGGCCGCCCCCCCGTTCAATCGTATCCGCTGCTGCGCGGCTCCGCCATCGTCGGCTCGCCGATCATCGCCGATTTCGAGAACAACGGGCACGCGTCGATTCTCTCGGCGTGGGGTGGCGCGATCGGGCGCCTCGACATCGTCGCGGCGCAGAACAACGACTGGCGTCCGGCACGCAAGATCTTCAATCAGACTTCGTATCACGTCGGCAACATCAACGACAACGGCTCGGTTCCGCCGATGTTCGTCAACAATTTTGCCAATCCGGCCACCAATGTGTTCGGTACGCAGGCGCAGGTGCTGGCGCCAGTCGATCCGAGGCTTCGCTCGCAGGCGAGCTTCGACTACGCTGCAAGCGCCGGTGGCCTTGCGTCAAATGCGGCCAAGGTGACGATCGACATCCTGCCCGCGAACCGTCCGCCCGTGTTCACCTCGACACCGCCGACGCGGTGGAGTGGCGCGCACTTTGGTGGATTTAATTATTCGGCGCACGCAGCTGACCCGGATCTGGGCGACACCATCACCTATTCCATTGCGATCACCTCCGGCTTTTCTCCAAGCTGCTCCATCGGGGCTACGACCGGCGCGTTTAGCTGCACGGGATTGTGTGGCGTCTCGTTCTGTGGTGGCCAATACGGCTTCGTCATCGTTGCGACCGACAGCCAGGGCGCCAAGGCGTATCAGTCTTTCGATGTCTCCGGAAGCACCGGCACCGCCAACGTCCCTGACGTCGTCGGACAGTTGCAGGCCGCGGCCGCGGCAACGATCGTCGGCGCGGGCTTTGCGGTCGGCGATGTGACGCAGGTGTTCAACACGGCGCCGGTGGGGCGCGTACTGTCGCAGTCGCCCTCGGCAGGGACCAGCGCGTTCCTGGGTGAACTCATCGCACTGTCCGTGTCGAAAGGACTTGCGCCAGTGACGATGCCATTCGTTGTGGGCCTGCCGCTGACAACGGCGAACAACACGCTTGCCAGCCTCGGGCTCAGCTCGGTTGTGACGGCGGCCGCGTCAGCGACCGTTCCCGCCAACGAAGTGATGGCGCAACTGCCGGCATACGGCACGCAGATCGTCCCCTCCGCTGCGAGTCCGGTGCAGCTGACCGCCTCCGCCGGTTCGCCGCCGGTCGGCACCATTGCCAGCATCGTCGTCGAACCGGGACCGACCACGCGCCTTGTCGGCGACCGGGTGTCGTACAAGGCGACCGCCGTATTTGTCGATGGCACGAGCGCGGACGTGACACTTCTTTCGCTGTGGACGTCGAACGCCACAGGTGTGGCAACTGTGGATGGCACAGGGGGCGCGCTCGCGGTGAGTCCCGGGACGGCGACGTTTGCGGCGCAGGTCGGCGCCAAGACCGGGCAATCCACGCTGAACGTCGTGTCGAAGATCGGGACGGACTCTGTTTCGCCAGTCGCGGTGATCACGTCGCCCGTGGACGGTGCGGATGCCTTTGGCCCGACGCCGATCGTCGGCACCGCGACCGACGCCAACCTGGCGCGGTTCGAACTCGCCTACGCACTTGCAGGCGAGACGAACTGGACGATGATCGCCGAGGGCACGACTTCGGTGACAAATGCCACGCTCGGTACGTTCGACCCAACGTTGCTTGTCAACGACCTCTACACGCTGCGGCTACTGGTATTCGATCGCGGCGGCAACGTGAGCGAGGCCACGAACACTGTGCAGGTGCGCGGGGATCGTAAAGTAGGGCTCTTCACGCTCGGCTACCAGGATCTCAACGTAGCACTGGCCGGCATCCCGATTACCGTCACACGCGTCTACGACAGCCGGGACAAGGGGCTGGGCGATTTCGGCATCGGCTGGCGGCAGATACTGCAGACGATCCGCATTCGCGCCAATCGCGCCCTTGGTACGGGATGGGTACGCAACACCGTCGGGCCTACGGTAAGCCTTGCGCCCACCTCGCCACACAAGGTCAGCGTGACACTGGCGGACGGGCGGGTCGAGGAGTTCGACTTGGTCGTCTCGCCCACCGCCAACATCGGCTCGCTCGACTTCACATCGGCGGTGGGCTACGCAGCACGGCCGGGAACGCTCGGCAAGTTGGCCGCAATCGGAAACAACAGCCTGCTGATCGTGAATGGCGGCTTGCAGGATGAACTGCTCGACGACATCACGCTGGAAACCTTCGATCCAAAGTTTTTTCGCTATACGACGTTCGAAGGGACGCAGATCGACATCCATCGCACGGAAGGGGTCAAGAAAATCACGGACGCCAACGGCAACGCGGTCACTTTCGGGCCGAATGGCATCGCGCATTCCGGCGGGCAGAGCGTGGCGTTTGCTCGCGATGGGCAAGGTCGCATCGTGTCGATCACCGATCCCGCCGGCAACGTGCAAGCCTACGGTTACGACGGCAACGGCGATCTCGTGAGCCATACGAGCGCAATCGGCGGTGTTTCGCGCTACGCGTACAACCGGCAGCATGGGTTGATTCGCGTTCAAAACGCGCTTGGCACGCAGGTCGTGCGCAGCGACTACGATGCGGCAGGGCGCCTGATTGCAGTAACGGACGCCGATGGCAAGCAGATCACGTTCACGCACAATCCGGGCGCGCAGGAAGACATCGTCACGGATCGCCTGGGCCGTACGACCAGGAACGTCTACGACATGCAGGGAAATGTCGTGTCGCAGGAGCGGCAGGTGACGGTAGGCGGCACGTTGGTAAACGCCGTTACCACGGCCACTTATGACGCGAATGGCAACGAGACGTCGCGCGTCAATGCTGACGGGCTGCGGCAAGCGACTGCGTACAACGGCGTGCTGCCAGTGATGAGCGTGACCGATCCGACCGGCGTCAACTTGACCACGGCGTATGCGTACAACGCGCGCAACGATGTCACCACTGCAACGGACCCCGCAGGCCGCGCCTTCGCGTTCACCTACGACGTCAATGGCAACCTGACCAGTTCGTCCACGCCATTGGGTGGTGTTGCCACCGCGACCATGAATGCGCAGGGGCAGCCCGACCAGACTACCGATGCCATCGGAACGACGACCGTGTCGACACGCGACTCTGCTGGCCGCGTGACCCGCGAAGAAACATTCAACGCGGCGTCGACGTTGCTGAGGAAATTCGACTACACCTATGACGCCAACGGCAACCGGACAAGCTCAACGCTGCATCGCACCATTGCCGGCGTTGTCACGCCGTTGACCACGCAATTCGATTTCGATGCTGCCAACCGTCTGGTGGCGGTGACCGATCCGCTTGGCGGTGTCGCGCGCACGACGTACGACATCGTTGGCAGGGTCGTCGCCACGACCGATCCGATCGGCCGCCGCACGGACCGAAGCTACGACGCGCTCGGCCGGCTGACGCGCACCGCGTATCCCGACGGCACGTTCGAGACATCGAGCTACGACGCCGAAGGCAATGCCGTCGCGACCACTGATCGCGGGGGTCGCGTGACCACACACGTCTACGACGAATTGAAGCGGCGGGTGAGGTCCACACGCCCGGATGGCGCGTCAACGCAAACACTGTATTCAGCCGGCGGGCAGATCCTGGCGACGATTGACCCACGCGGCAATCGCGTCGACTACACCTACGACACTGCCGGCAGGCGCACTGCCAGGACATTGCCCGCCGTGGCCAATGGCGCGAGCCCCGGTCCATTGGTGCGACCGATCTCCACCACGGCGCTGAATGCGCTGGGTGCGCCGACAACCGTGACGGACTTCAACGGCAAGGCCACGACGCTGCACTACAACGCGTCCGGGCGCCCGGACACCACGATGTTTGCCGACGGCACGTCGGTCCAGCAGACTTTCGATGTGATCGGTCGGCGCACGAGCATCGCCAACGAGGAAGGGCAGGCCACCACCTACGCCTATGACGGTCTGGGGCGGCTGATCGCCGTGGCGGGTCTCGCCGGCGATGCGAGCTACGCCTACGACGAAGCCGGTAACCTGATCACGCAGACCGATGCGCTGGGCCGCATCACGCGGTTCCGCTATGACGCGCTCAATCGCCTGATCGGAAAGTCGTATCCGGGCGGAGAGGCTGAATCGTCCGCGTACGATGCGGTCGGCAATCTCGTGGCCACGACCGACGCCAACGGCAAGGTTACGACGCATCTTTATGACGCGATGAACCGCGTAGTGACTACCACGTTGCCCGGCGGCGCGACAATCTTCTACACGTACAACACGAGCGGTCAGCGCGCCACCGTCACCGATCAACGCGGTACCACCAGCTATGTTTACGACAGCCTGGGCCGACTCGCCACGCTGACCCAGCCCACCGGCGAAGTGTTGAACTACACGCGAGATGCCAACGGCAACCTGCTGACACTGGCCACGCCGGCTGCGACCGTGAATTACGCCTACGATGCGTTGGATCGTCTCGTCCAGGTAACCGCACCCGAGGGGCTCACGACCGCCTACTACGACCTGGTGGGCAATCGCGTGCGCCAGACACTGGGCAACGGCATTGTCTCCGATACCGTGTACGACGCGCGTAACAGGCCGACGCTGCTCACGCACAAGTCGGGCGCCACCACGCTGGCGTCCTACGCGACAGGGTTTTCGGCGGCGGGACGACGCCTCAACATCGCGGAGCTCGACGGTTCCGTCGAGTCGTATGCCTACGACGCGAAGGGTCGCCTGGTCGGCGAGACGCGTGCCGGCACCAACCCGTTTGCGGATACGTACACCTACGACAGTGTCGGCAATCGCGTGCTGTCCACCCACGGTGGCGTGCCGACGGCCTACAGCTATGACAACAACGATCGGCTGCAAGCCGACGGAACGGCCACTTATGCGTGGGATGCCAACGGCAACCTGGTGCGCAAGACCCAGGGTGCCGTCGTGACGAACTACGGCTACGATGGGGGCAATCGCCTGGTGTCGATTCTCGGTGGTGGCTTGTCGAACCAGTACGCGTACGACGCGGATGGCAGCCGCGTGCAGCAGACGACGGCGTCGGGCACCACGCGCTATCTCGTCGATTCGGGCAACAACACGCGATTGTCGCAAGTGCTGGAAGAGCGGGACAGCGGCGGCAGCCTGCAGGCGCGCTATACGTACGGCAACCGCGTGCTGGCGATGGCGCGCGGCGGCATTCAGGCGTTCCAGTTGAGCGATCCTTTCGGCAGCACGCGCGCGTTGGCCGACAGCGGTGGCGCCATCACGGATCGCTACCAGTACGACGCCTGGGGCAACACTGCGGGCAGCGCCGGCAGCACGATCAATCCACATCGCTACCGCGGGGAACGCTTTGATGCCGACTCGGGGCTGTATCCGTTGCGTGCACGCAACTACCAATCGTCGGTGGGTCGATTCCTGTCGCGCGATCCGTATTCGGGAAGCGCCGAGGCCCCGGTTTCGCGGCACCGCTATCAATACGCCAATGGCGATCCGGTCAATCACAGCGATCCCACCGGCCGCAATACGCTGGCGGAGGTGACCATTGTGGAGGGCTTGAATTCGTTGCTCGACGCGAGTGGTTTGGTGACGAGCCTCGGTGCACGATGCTCGGCGGTGACCGGAATCGACCAGGCCAATACGGCCATCGTCCTGACGCAGACTGCGGTGGCGTTCCTCGGCGCCGCGGCGGCGATCAGTGGAGGAATCAATGCGGCCTACGGATCGAGCGACCCAGGCTATGCCGGATCGTCCGATGTCGGTTACGACTCCGGCGTCATCCAGGGAAATGGTCTCAAACGCTTTTCGTTCACGATGAAAAGCAGCGGTGGCCAATTCGGATTGAACGGCGCCGTCGAGGTCTACAACGGTCCTGGTTTCGAAGGCCAGGTGTTGTTCATTCCGCCGCCGGTGAAAGTGCAAGGCTTGTTCAAGGTAGCAGGCGAAATTGAGCTCAAGAATTTCCAGGTGTGCCATCTGCTTTCTGTCGGCAAGATCGTGGCCAAGATCGAGGGTGGGCTGGGGGCTGGCTACGACGATGGCGCCACGGCGGGCAGCAAAGGCTTTGGTGTCGCGCAGCTGACAGCGTCCCTGGAAGCGTCGCTCTTCGCGGGCGCGTTCAAGTACGCCTACCCCTTGCTCGAGCTGAAGCAGGAAGGCTTTACATCCTCCGGCATCCTGATGGGGGCCATCCCGCTGTTTTCCTACCGGCCCGGGTTCGCACCATGAGTGTGGGATGTTGACGAACGAGCCGTCTGCACTACATGAACCGGCTGGCCACCTCCAGACCCACGCCGGCGTGGCGCCGAGCAGCTTGCCGGTCTTGCCGCGCCATAGCAGGGAATGTTCAGCGCCTGCATTCGATTACGACCGCACCACAACGAACAGACTTCGGGCAGTCACATCTTCGGCAGCGTCACCCCCTGCTGACCCTGGTACTTGCCGCCGCGATCCTTGTACGACGTCTCGCAGACCTCGTCGGACTCGAAGAAGATCACCTGCGCGATGCCTTCATTCGCATAGATCTTCGCAGGCAGCGGCGTCGTGTTCGAGAACTCGAGCGTCACGAATCCCTCCCACTCCGGCTCAAACGGCGTCACGTTGACGATGATGCCGCAGCGCGCATAGGTGCTCTTGCCGAGGCAGATCGTCAGCACGTTACGCGGGATGCGGAAGTATTCGACGGTGCGGGCGAGCGCGAACGAATTCGGCGGGATGATGCAGACATCGCCGACGAAATCGACGAACGACCCGGCGTCGAACGCCTTCGGGTCGACGATCGTCGAGTTGATGTTGGTGAAGATCTTGAATTCGCGCGAACAGCGGATGTCGTAGCCATAGCTCGACGTGCCGTAGGACACGATCCTGCGCCCGTCGACCTCGCGCACTTGCCCGGGCTCGAACGGCTCGATCATGCGCGTGGATTCCGCCATGCGGCGGATCCATTTATCGGACTTGATCATTGCAGCAGTCTCCGGGGCGCGGCGGACGCGGCGTGCCCGAGAATGGTCACGTGTTCTGGACCTTGATGGTGGGGAACTTCGCCGAAAAGTCCTCGGCCTTCTGCGCGACGAACACCGCGGTGCGGCGAGCGATCTCGCGGTAGATCTCCGCGATCTTGCCGTCGGGGTCGGCGATCACGGTCGGCCGGCCGGCATCGGTCTGCTCGCGAATCCGGATGTCGAGCGGCAACCCGCCCAGGAACGGCACGTTGTAGTCCTTGCACATCTTGAGCGCGCCGCCCTCCCCGAAGATCGCTTCGGCATGGCCGCAGTTCGAGCAGACGTGCATGCTCATGTTCTCTACGATGCCGACGATCGGCACGCCGACCTTCTCGAACATCTTGAGGCCCTTGCGCGCGTCGATCAGCGCGATGTCCTGCGGCGTCGTGACGATGACGGCTCCGGTGACCGGCACCTTCTGCGCCAGCGTCAGCTGGATGTCGCCGGTTCCCGGCGGCATGTCGACGATCAGGTAGTCGAGATCGCGCCAGTTGGTGTCCTTCAACAGCTGCTCGAGCGCCTGCGTCACCATCGGTCCGCGCCACACCATCGGCGTGTCGGCGTCGATCAGGAAGCCGATCGACATCGCCTGCAGGCCGTAGGCTTCCAGAGGCTCGAGCGTCTTTCCGTCCCGGGATTCGGGCCGGCCGGCGAGCCCCAGCATCATCGGCTGCGACGGGCCGTAGATATCGGCGTCGAGCACGCCGACGGTCGCACCTTCGGACGCGAGCGCCAGCGCGAGATTGACGGCCGTGGTCGACTTGCCGACGCCCCCCTTGCCCGACGCGATCGCGATGATGTTCTTGACGCCCGGGATCAGCTTGACGCCGCGCTGGACCGAATGCGACGTGACCTTCTGCGCCATGTTGACGGTGACCCGCGGAGCCCCAGGCAGCGCGGCAATCTCGCCCGCGATGAGCTTCCTCAGAACCCCATGCTGCGACCTCGCCGGATATCCCAACTGGATGTCGACGACGATTTCGTCGGCGCCGACCTCTATCTTCTTGACTGACTTGCCGCTGACGAAATCCTTGCCGGTATGGGGATCGATGAGCGCGCGCAGGCAGGTTTGTACATCGGCCTCGGTGATGGCCATTGGAAGCTCCGTCTTCAAATCGCGAAAGGGCAGCGAAACTCTTCGATAGTAGCGAAAAACCGCCGCTTTCGATATCCGAGGTCCCGACCGCAAGGGGCTCGTTTGCTAGAATCCCCGCTTTCCCCTGTCCTGCTCAAGGTTTTCCCCGATGTCCGCGCCTTCCGCTGCCCCGTCTGGCCGCCGCCGCCTATTCGTCACGACGGCGCTGCCTTATACGAACGGGCCATTCCACATCGGCCACATCATGGAGTACATCCAGGCCGACATCTGGGTGCGGTTCCAGCGGATGCAGGGCCACGAAATGCATTTCGTCTGCGCCGACGACGCGCACGGCGCGCCGATCATGCTGAAAGCCGATGCGGAAGGTATGACTCCGCAGGCACTCGTAGCGAAGTTCGCCGCGACGCGCCGGAAGCATCTGGACGGATTCCACCTGAGCTTCGACCATTGGCACTCGACGGACTCACCCGAAAACGTAGAACTCTCACAGGATATCTACCGGCGGCTGCGCGATCGCAGCCCGTCGTTGATCACCACGCGCCAGGTCGAGCAGTTCTACGATCCGGTGAAGGAGATGTTCCTCCCCGACCGCTACATCAAGGGCGAATGCCCGCGATGCGGCGCGAAGGACCAGTACGGCGACGCGTGCGAAAATTGCGCGGGGTTGAATGCGCCCACCGACCTCAAGAACCCGTACTCGACGATTTCCGGCGCGGTACCGGTACTGAAGACGTCGGAACACTTCTTCGTCCGCCTTTCCGATCCGGCATGCAGCGAATTCCTGAGGCAATGGACGCAAACACCCGGACGCCTGCAACCGGACGTCGCCAACAAGGCGCTCGAATGGCTCGGCAGCGCGGCGGCCGATGCGGGCAAGGGTCTCGCCGACTGGGACATTTCGCGCGATGCGCCCTATTTCGGCATCCCGATCCCGGACGCGCCGGGAAAGTATTTCTACGTATGGCTCGACGCCCCGGTCGGCTACCTCGCGAGCCTCAAGGCGCACCTAGCGAAACTGGGTATCGATTTCGTGCAGTTCCTCGAGAGCCCCGACGTCGACCAGTACCACTTCATCGGCAAGGACATCGTGTACTTCCACACGCTGTTCTGGCCGGCGATGCTCAAGTTCGCCGGCGCGCCGTACAAGGTGCCGGACAACATCTTCGTCCACGGCTTCCTGACGGCGCTCGGCGAAAAGATGTCGAAGTCGCGCGGCACCGGGATCAGTCCCGATCTCTATCTCGACCTCGGCCTCAACTCGGAGTGGCTTCGCTATTACTTCGCGGCGAAGCTCAATGCGAAGGTCGAGGACATCGACTTCAATCCGGACGACTTCATCGCACGGGTCAACAGCGATTTGATCGGCAAGTTCGTGAACATCGCGAGCCGGGCCTCGCCGTTCCTGACACGGCACTTCGACGGCGTGCTCGGCACGCCGAGCGACACGGCGGAGCGCCGCAAGCAGCACATGGATACCGCGAAGCACGAGGCGCTCGAGATCGCGCAGCTCTACAACGCCCGCGAGTTCGGCAAGGTGCTTCGCGAAGCGATGCGCATCGCCGACGGAATCAACGAAGCGTTCGACGCGGCCGAGCCATGGCTGCTCGCCAAGGATCCGGCGAAGCGCGATCTGCTGCAAACCGTCTGCTCGAAGGCCTTGCAGGGCTTTCAGCTCCTCACCGTGCTGCTCGCGCCGGTGTTGCCCGCAGTCGCGTCGCGCGTGGCGCGCGAATTGTTCGGGCTCGATCGCGACTTCGCGTGGGCCGACGCTTGGGCGGTGCCGGCGTCGATCAAGCCGTATCGGCACCTGATGGCGCGCGTCGATCCGAAGCAGATCGGAGAATTGCTCGACGGGCCGAAGACGGCGTTGGTTGCGGCGCCGGCATCTGCAACCCTCACCCCTACCCCCTCTCCCGCAACCGGGCGAGGGGAAAATTCGTCTGCGGCCGATGCCGCACAAATTACTATTGACGACTTCTCCAAGGTCGATCTGCGCATCGCGCGGATCGTCAACGCCGAGCGCGTCGAAGGCGCCGACAAGCTCTTGAAGCTGACGCTCGATGTCGGCGACGCGCGGCCCCGCACGGTATTCGCCGGGATCAAGTCGGCCTACCGGCCCGAAGACCTTATCGGGCGCCTGACGCCGATGGTCGCCAACCTGGCGCCGCGAAAGATGAAGTTCGGGCTTTCCGAGGGCATGGTGCTCGCCGCCTCCGGCGACGGTCCGGGCATCTTTCTGCTCACGCCGGATTCCGGCGCGGAGCCGGGAATGCGCGTCAAATGATCGCATGTCCATCGTCGCTACCGCCGCGGCGACAACGCTGACGCAGGCGCGGCAGCGATGACTCCGACGCCGCTCCACCTCGTCATCACCGCAATCGGGGCATGGCTCATGATAGGCGGCCTCGGACTTTTGCGGCCGCGCGATCTGCGGTTCATCAGCCGCGCGCTGTTCCCGTTGAGCGCCACGGTCGCGCTGGCGCTGGCGCTCATCGGCGGCTTCGCGATCGGGTCGCCGCCTCAATCGACAGTGCTGCCGCTCGGCTTGCCGGACCTGCCGTTCCATCTGCGCATCGATTCGCTTTCGGCATTCTTTCTGCTGCTGCTCGGCGCCACGACGGCGGCGATCTCGCTTTTCTCGGCGGGGTATTTCCGCTCCAACGAAGGCACCGCGCCCGGCCTGATTACATTTCAATACCATGCGTTCGTCGCGGCGATGGCACTTGTGCTGATCGCCGATGACGCGTACGTCTTCATGGTGGCCTGGGAAGTGATGGCGCTCGCGTCCTACTTCCTTGTCACGACCGAGCACCGGATCCCGGAAATTCGCCGCGCCGGCCTACTGTACCTCGTCATCGCCCACGTCGGCGCCATCGCGATCCTGCTCTGCTTCGGCGTGCTGCAAGGAGGAAGCGGCGACTACACGTTCGGCTCGATGCGCTCGATGGTCCTGAACGACGCATGGCCGTCGGTGGCGTTCTTTCTCGCGCTGACCGGCTTCGGCGCCAAGGCGGGACTGTTGCCGCTGCACGTCTGGCTGCCCGAGGCTCATCCCGCGGCGCCGTCACCGGTCTCGGCACTGATGAGCGGCGTGATGCTGAAGACCGCGATCTACGGTTTGCTCCGCGTCACATTCGATCTGCTGAACAGCCAGGTCTGGTGGTGGGGTGTGGTCGCGTTGACGCTCGGACTCGTCACGGCGCTGTTCGGCGTCGTCTTTGCGGCGGTGCAGACCGACATGAAGCGGCTGCTCGCCTATTCGTCGATCGAGAACATCGGGATCATCGTCGCGGGGATCGGCCTCGTCATCCTGTTCAAGGTCTACGACAAGGCGCTGCTCGCGGCGATCACGCTGACCGCGGTGCTCTATCACACGCTGAACCATGCGTTCTTCAAGAGCCTGCTGTTCCTCGCAACCGGATCGGTCCTGCACGCAACGAAGGAGCGAAGCCTCGGCAAGCTCGGCGGACTGATCCACCGGATGCCGTGGGTCGCCTGGCTCGCGCTCGTCGGCACGCTGGCGATCGCCGGCATCCCGCCGCTCAACGGCTTCGTCTCCGAGTGGCTGCTGCTCCAGGCATTCCTGTTCACGCCGAGCCTTCCGCAGACATTCGTCAACATGCTGGTGCCGATCGCCGCGGCGGCGCTGGTGCTCACCGTCGCGCTCACCGCGTACGTGATGGTCAAGTTCTACGGCGTGATCTTCCTTGGCCGGCCGCGCGAGCCCAATCTCGCCTATGCGAAGGACGCCGGACGGTTCGAACGCGCCGCGCTGGTCTATCTCGCCGCGGGCTGCGTCGTCCTGGGCGTGGTTCCCGTCCACGTGATCGAACTCATCGATCCGATCAATGTAATGCTGATCGGCTCGACCGCCACGCCGACGACCGCCGTGAACTGGCTGCTGCTCGCTCCGATCAGTCCCGACCGGTCGAGCTACAGCCCGCTCATCGTATTGGTCGCGATCGTCGGCGTGGTGCTGCTGACGATGACGCTCGTGCATCGGCTCTACCACGGCCGCGTGCGGCGCGCGCCGCCTTGGGATTGCGGGTTCCCGCTGCAGACGCCGCGGATGCAGGACACCGCCGAAGGTTTCGGGCAGCCGATCCGGCAGATCTTCGAACCGTTCTTCCGGATGCAGCGCCACCTGCCATCGCCGTTCGACGCGGCACCTCGCTATTCGGTGCAGATCGAGGACCCCTTCTGGTTCTGGCTGTTCGTGCCGGTCATCCGAGGCGCCGAGTGGGTCGCCCGCACCGCAGGGCGCATCCAGCAGGGACGCATCTCCGTCTATCTCACGTACAGCTTCTGCACGCTGTTGGCGCTGCTCTTCTTCGTCCGATGACGCTTGCCGCCGTCACCTCCCAGCTGTTGCAGGTCGCGATCGCGCTGGCCTTGGCGCCGCTGCTAGTCGGCTGGGTCAACCAATGCCGCGCCTGGCTGTCGAACCGGAGCGCGCCCTCCATCCTCCTGCCCTATCGGACGATACGGAAGCTCTTCGCCAAGGATGCCGTCGTCGCCGAGGGCGCGTCGCCGATATTCCGGGTCACGCCGTACATCGTGTTCGGCGCCATGTGCTGCGCGGCGGCGATCGTACCGTCGCTCGCCACCGACATGCCATTCGCCCGCGCCGCCGATGCGATCGCGCTCGTGGGGCTGTTCGCGCTCGCCCGCGTCTTCATGGCGCTCGCCGCGATGGACATCGGAACCGCTTTCGGCTCGCTCGGTGCGCGCCGCGAGATGTTCGTCGGATTCCTCGCCGAACCGGCGCTGCTGATGGTGCTGTTCACCGCGTCGCTGATCTCGGGCTCGACATCGCTGACGACCATCGTCGACACGCTCGCCCACCGCGAGCTCGCGATCTACCCGAGCCTCGCGTTCGCCGGCGTCGCCTTCACGATGGTCTCGCTCGCCGAGAATGCGCGGATTCCCGTGGACAACCCGGCGACGCACCTCGAGCTCACGATGATCCACGAGGCGATGATCCTCGAGTATTCGGCGCGGCACCTCGCGCTGATCGAGTGGGCCGCCGCGCTCAAGCTTTTCAACTACTCGTGCATCGGGTTGGCGCTCTTCTTCCCGATCGGCATCGCCGCTGCCGGAGACGGGTGGCAGGCGATACTCGGCGCCGCTCCCGCTCTCATCGGGAAGCTCGCCTTCGGCGGGTTTCTGCTGGCGGTGATCGAAACGCTTTCGGCGAAGATGCGGATCTTCCGCGCGCCGGAGTTCCTCGGTACGGCTTTCCTGCTTGCCGTCCTCGGCATGCTGGTCAATCAACTGCTCGGCAGCTGACCGTGGCGCACGTCCCGCTCTACGCTCAACTCATCAATCTGCTGGCGGCGATCCTGCTGCTGCTCGCCTTCGCGATGCTGACGCAGCGGCGCGTGCTCTCGCTCGTCAACCTGTTCGCGCTGCAGGGCCTCGCTCTGGGCGTGTCGACCGCCATCGTCGCGTTCGGCACCCACCAGGTGCACCTCTACTACTCGGCCGGTCTCACGCTGGCGCTCAAGGTGGTGCTGCTGCCGTGGCTCCTGCACCGGCTGATCCGCCGGCTGGACGTCAAGTGGGACGTCGAAGGGCTGATCAACGTGCCGACGACGATGCTGATCGGCATCGTGCTTGTCGTGTTCGCGTTCAACCTCGCCTCGCCGATTTCGCAGCTCGCGAGCACCGTCACGCGCGCGACGCTCGGGATAGCGATCGCCAGCGTGATGCTTTCGTTCCTGATGATGATCACGCGCCGCAAGGCGATTCCCCAGGTGATCGGATTCCTGGCGATGGAGAACGGCCTCCTCTTCGCGGCAACGAGCGCGACCTATGGAATGCCGATGGTCGTCGAGCTTGGCATCGCACTCGACGTACTCGTCGGAATGCTGATCCTCGGCGTCTTCTTCTTCCAGATCCGCGAGCAGTTCGACAGCCTCGACTTGAAGCACCTCGAAAAACTCAGAGAGGGCGAGTAGGAGTGAGTGTGTGATCGAAATTCTCACCGTCCTCGGCTTTCCGCTCGTCGGCGCCGGGCTGCTCGCGTTGATCGGCGAGCGCCGCGGCGCGCCCGCGTTCAACGTCGCGGTGAGTCTCGCTACGTTCGCTGCGTCCATTGCGCTGACCGCGCGCGTAATCGTCGACGGACCGCTGCTCGTCCTCGACCGCCAGTTCTTCGTCGACCCGTTCAACGTGTTCCTGGTTGCGCTGACGGCGTTCGTCGGATTCACGACCGCGATCTTCTCGCGGCCGTACATGCGCATCGAGCAGGAGCACGGCCGCCTGACGGCGGGGCGACTGAAGCTCTATCACAGCATGTACCAGCTTTTCAATTTCACGATGCTCGTGGCACTGCTCACGAACAACATGGGAATCCTGTGGGTCGCGATGGAGGCGGCCACGCTTGCCACCGTGCTGCTCGTCTCGCTGTACCGGACTCCGGCAAGCCTCGAGGCGGCGTGGAAATACTTCATCCTGTGCGGCGTGGGCATCGCGCAGGCGCTCTTCGGCACGATCCTGCTCTACTTCGCCGCCGAGCGGCTGCTGGGCGCCGGCGGCAGCGCACTGCTCTGGACCGAACTCAACGGCGTCAAGGGGCAACTCGAGCCGACGGTACTTTCGATCGCCTTCGTGTTCCTGCTGGTCGGCTACGGGACCAAGGTCGGCCTGGTGCCGCTGCACAACTGGCTGCCCGACGCCCATGCGGAAGGCCCGACGCCGGTGTCGGCCGTGCTTTCGGGGCTTCTGCTCAATGTCGCGCTGTACGCGGTCGTTCGCTGCAAGGTGCTGGTCGAGGGCTCGCTCAGCAATTCGTTCGCGCGCGAGCTGATGATGGGCTTCGGCCTGCTGTCGGTCGTCGTCGCCGCGCTGCTCTTGTCGCGACAGAAAGACGTCAAGCGGCTCTTCGCCTACTCGTCGATCGAGCACATGGGAATCATCACATTCGCGTTCGGCATGGGCGGGCCCGTCGCCAACTTCGCGGGCCTCCTGCACATGACCGTGCACTCGCTGACGAAGTCCGCGATCTTCTTCACCGTGGGTCACGCGGCCCAGAAGTGCGGCACGCAGGCGATGGAAGAGATTCGCGGCCTCATCACCACGAGCCCGATGCTGGGCTGGGGGCTCCTGCTCGGTACGCTGGCCATCCTCGGCATGCCGCCGTTCGGGGTCTTTGCGAGCGAATTCCTGATCCTCGTCACCGCGATGAGCGACCAACCCTGGGCGACGCCGTTTCTGCTGGGAGCGCTCGGACTCGCGTTCGCGGCGGTGTTCTCGAAAATCCAGGCGATGGTGTTCGGAGAATCGACCGGGGCGCGGCTGCCGCTGCGCCCGGCGATCGTTCCGGTCTTCGTACACCTCGCGCTGGTCCTCATGCTGGGCCTCTGGATTCCGCCGTTTCTCGCCGAGTGGTACCGGCAGGCGGCGCGCCTCATCGGCTGAAATGAACGACCCCCACGCTCAATACGTTCGCTGCCCCCGGCGGGGGCGCACAGCGCCCTTCGGGCGGCCGTGCGGGCGCTGATCCATGGACCTCTCGCGCCTGGGACTTGCCGCGGCCGCATTGCCTTCGGGCGTGCCGGCACGACGGTGCCCCGTCGATTCGATCGGCCTGCTGACCGCATGCCGCGTCATGTGGGAACAGGGCGGACGGCTCGTCGCGCTGTGGGCATGCGACGACCGCGACCGCGATCGCGGCTACCAGATCAACGTCGTGCTCCAGGATGGCGACGGGCTGACCCTGCTCGAGCATTCGCTGCAGACCAGCGAGTCGACGTATCCGGATCTCGCCGTGGTCTTCCCCGCGGCGAATCGCATGCAGCGTGCGGCATTCGACCTGGTCGGCATCGCTTCCGAGGCCGAGGATCAGCGACCCTGGGTCTGGCAGGCGAGCTGGCCGATCGATTGCTTCCCGCTGCGCCGCGACTTCGAAGCGTCGCCGAACTGGCAACCGGGACAGGAGGAATACCCGTTCGTCCGCGTCGAGGGTGACGGCGTGCACGAGATTCCGGTCGGACCCGTCCACGCGGGCACCATCGAGCCGGGGCATTTCCGGTTCCAGGTCGTTGGCGAAAAGGTGCTGCGACTCGAGGAGCGGCTGTCGTTCGTCCACAAGGGAATCGAGAAACGTTTCGAGGCGATGGACGCGGCGACGGGTCATCGCCTCGCCGGACGGATTTCCGGCGACAGCACCGTCGCGTATGCATGGTCGTACGTGCAGGCGCTCGAGGCGATCGCCGGGACCGCGCTGCCGCCGCGCGCACTGTGGCTGCGCGCCCTGGTACTCGAGCGCGAGCGGATCGCAAACCACCTCGGCGATCTCGGCTATCTCGGCAACGACGGCGGATTCGCGTTCGGGCTCGCGCAGTTCTCGCGCCTGAAGGAGCACGTGCTGCGCACGAACTCGATCGCGTTCGCACACCGGCTGGCGATGGACTACGTCGTGCCGGGCGGCGTCGCACGCGACCTGGCGCCCGCGGCGGCCGCAGCCATGCGGGACGAATGCACGATGCTCGAGCGCGAGATCGGGACGCTGAAACATATCTACGACGAGCACGAGGGCCTGCAGGACAGATTCCGCAGCTGCGGTATCGTGACACCCGCGCTCGCGGCCAAATTGGGATTGACGGGGCTGGCCGGCCGCGCAAGCGGACAGGCGCACGATCTGCGCTGCGATTTCGGTTGTGCGCCGTACGATGCGCTCGACGTGCGCCGGGCGGCGGCGGTGGCAGGCGACGTCGCCGCCCGGGTTGCCGTGCGATTCGACGAGGCGATCGAATCGCTGCGCCTCGTTCGCGCGATCATCGACGCGATGCCCGACGGGGACATCGACGTGCCGGTGGCCGAGCCCCCGGCCTTCCGCAAGGGGCTGGGATACGTCGAAGGTTGGCGCGGCCCGGTATTGGTCGGCCTCGAGTGCGGGCCGGAGGGAACGATTCGCCGCTGCCATCCGCACGACCCTTCGTGGTCGAACTGGCCGGTGCTCGAGCACGCGGTCATCGGCAACATCGTTCCGGACTTCCCGCTCATCAACAAATCGTTCAACCTGACGTACAGCGGACACGACCTGTAGCGCCCGCTTCCCCACGACCCGAGACTCGCCATGCTGCACATCCTTCGCCAGATCGCCAGAACCGGCATCAAGACCGACCCGGCGCCCGCCGCCGATCACGCGCTGGCCGTCGCCGATCGCCTGCAGGCGGACGTCCTGAAGACACTGGGTCGTGCGCTGACGATCCGGCACGTCGATGCGGGCTCGTGCAACGGCTGCGAGCTCGAAATCCACGCGCTCGGCAATCCGTACTACAACATCGAGGGGCTCGGCATCCGTTTCGTCGCGAGTCCGCGGCACGCCGACCTGCTGCTCGTGACGGGGCCGGTGTCGAAGCACATGGCCATCGCACTGCAACGAACGTACGACGCGACGCCGGACCCGAAGCTCGTTGTCGCTGTCGGCGACTGCGGGTGCACCGGCGGCATCTTCGGCGAGAGCTACGCGAGCCTGGGGCGAGTCGGCAACGTGATACCGGTCGACGTCGAAATCCCGGGATGCCCCCCGACGCCGACGGCGTTGTTGCAGGGCATCCTGGCCGCGATTACGGCGCGGCCACCGGTCACGGCCTCCGCGCACGAGCGTTAGCCGACGCCGCCCGCGCGCTCACGGCAAGTCGACGTTGATCCATTCGAGCCGGCGCGCTTCCCGCCGTTCGACGGCGTTTGCCACCAGCGAGTTCGGCGCACCGATGTCCTTAAGCATGTGCTCGCCGAGGTCGGCGATGGCGTCGAACGCCCGACGCTCTTCGTTTCGTTCTTTCCACCGCCGCCATGCCCCCGCAAGAGCATCGCGAATCGTAATCAGCGCGTGGCCGGCAATAACCCCAGGGCGGGCCGTCGGGGTCGAAACGTACCACGTGGTTTGGCTTTGGCGCGCGTTCATGACCGACTCCTTTCGATGGATGACGCTGGTAAGATTAAGCGTCTAAATAGTCCTTGTGAATCGGTTTGTTCTTGCCATATCGGTAAGATATACTTACCAATATGTCGAGGCTCCCCCTTCACGCGCTACCGGCGTTTCGCGTCGTTGCCGAACTGCAGAACCTGCGGGCTGCCGCTGAGGTGCTCCACCTCACCCACAGCGCGGTGAGCCAGCAGATCCGCGGCATGGAAGGGCGGCTGGGCTTCGAGCTCTTCGAGCGTCGTGGGCGGCGCGTCTTCCTGAACCCCGCCGGCGAAGCGCTGCTGCGCAGCACACGCGCGGCCCTTGCCCTGCTGGATGATGGCGTGCAGGAAGCAGCGGCGGCGGCCACCGGATCCGCACAGCGGCTTCGGGTCACCGTATTGCCTTCGTTCGCGCAGCGTTGGTTGCTGCCGCGGATGGGACGATGGCGCGAGCGTCACCCGACCCTGGCGCTGGAGATCGATTCGTCGCAGCAATTGGTGGATTTGCAGCGCGAGGGCTTTCACGCGGCGCTCCGCTACGGTCCGGGACCGTGGGCGGGACTCGAATCGGAGCGCCTGTTCGACATGCCGATGCGGATGATCGTCGTCGCATCGCCTTCGATGGCGAGCCGCCTCCAGGGCGCACAACCTGAGGCGCTGGCACGCGAGGCGCTGCTCGGCGATCGCGATGTCTGGGAACGCTGGTTCGCCGAGGCGGGCGTGCCGATCAAGGTGACGCCCGTCGCCGTTTTCAACGACGCTGGGCTGATGCTCCAGGCAGCCGAGCAGGAACTCGGTCTGGCGTTGAGCCGCGAGCTGCTGGCGGCCGACGCGTTACGCGACGGGCGGCTGGTCAGGCTGACCGGGCTTTCGATCACCTATGAACCGGCGCACACCTACCATCTCGTCTATCCGCCAACGCTGCGCGATTGGCCGCCGCTTGCGGCGTTGCGAGGCTGGCTGCACGACGAACTGGAGATCTCGCGCAAGGCGCTGCATCCCGGTCCGCCGAAGCGTTCACCCAAGTCGCGCGTCCGCTGACCTCCCGTCAGATCGGCGTCGGGCCCTCGAGGCGAATGCCCGGCTCATGCCCGTCGCGTACGGCCGCGTCGCGGATCCTCACCGCCTCCAGCACCTGCTCCTTCACCTGCTGCCGCACGACCTTGCCCATCGCGTTCTTCGGCAGCGCGTCGATGAAATCGACATGCACGGGCACGCGCCTCATCATGGCCAGCTCGATCGTCGCGGCGGCGTCCCATTCCGCCGGCGTGATTTTCCGGCCCGACTGAATCGCGACGTGGATCTCGTCGTCGCCGCTCCCGCCGCGAATCGACACGATGCACACGCCATCGACGCCGAGCCGGTCCTGCAACGCGCGCTCGAGGGGCGCGGTCGCGACCTTGTGGCCGAGGACGTTGACGACATCGGACGCGCGTCCGTGCAGCGACAGGCGACCGTCCGCGCCGAGGACGCCGAGATCGCCGGGGTAGAAGAATCCGTCGCGGAAGAATTCGCGGGTTGCCGCTTCGTCCTCGAGATAGCCTTTGAGCCCGTCGATGATCCGCACACGGATCAGGCCTTCCTGGCCCGGCGCGCAAACCACGCCGGCCTCGTCGACCACCTGCACCTCCCGGGACGGGAGGATGCGATGCCACAGCAGATCCTCGGGGTGTTCGAGCGGTGTCATGGCAAGCGTCGAAGCCTCGGTCGACGCCAACATCGAATAGACCTGGCGCGTCAGGAAGCGTTTGGCGTCCGCAAGCAGGCCTGCCGGCATCGCGCCGCCCGTCACCAGCAATCGCATCGCGTCGTTGCGCGTGAGTGCTCCCGCGGACGTGCGCATCAGCACCGAGAGCATTTCCGGCGTCGAGAACATGTGGGTCATCGAATGCCGGGACAACGGCAGATGCAGGTCCGGCGCCTGCTGGATCACCACCGTACCCCCAACGCTCCAGGTCATGAGCGGCCAACGGTAGCCCCCGGCGGTCCACAACCCGAAATTTGCCACGTAGACGACCGACGCTTCGTCGACCCCATTGATCTCGGCGAGCAACGGAATCGCCACGGCTTCGGTCGCGGGGTCCCGCACCACCATCTTGTACTCGCCCGTCGTGCCGGACGTTTGCAGGATGTGTCCGCCGCAATGCGTCGTCGCTTCGTCGGCCTCGCGCACGACGACGTCCGCCGCCCGCCACTGGACGTCCAACGGAACGCGGACGTATCGCCATCTCGCCGCCGAAGCGAGCGCACTCAGTTCGGGGCGGCTCTCGGCCGTCGCGGTGACGAGGCTGCCGATGTTACGGAGGCCGAGCCCCGACGCCTCCTTCGCGTTGCTCGCGGCGACCGTCGTATGGCCGAGACTGCGCAGCGCGAAACCGACGACCCAGTCGTCGAACGGATTCGAAAAACAGGTCACGGCGAGCGTGCCGGCCGGAAGGTCGCGTTTCGCGAGGAACTGGCGCGCTGCGTCGATCCTCCGCGCAAAGTCGGCATAGCTGCAGCGAACGCCGTTGCAGACGACGGCGGTCGTGTCCGGCGATTGCCGGGCGCGGGTGTAAATGCTCGCGAGTGTCATGGTCGCGTCATCCGCGCGTCGAGCGCTCGTAGCGAACGTCGGGCTCGTGCTCCTCGTTGCCGGTGCCGTCGCCGGTCGCCACCAAGGCGAACCCATGACGTTCGTAGAATCGTCGCGCGCCATCGTTGCGCGCATACGTGAAAAGCCGGAGCACCGGCGTCGAAATCGCCGCATTCTCGAGCATCGTCGTCAGCAGGCGCGATCCGATGCCCTTACCGGTCCAGCCCGGCTTGACGTAGAGGTTCATGAGCCACGCTCCGTCCCGCGAGGCGAAGCCGACGATCTCGCCGTCGACTTCGGCCAGGCGCACCGAGTGCCGCGCGAAGACGGTGTCGCGCATCCAGGTCCGCGTTTCCACTTCGGTGTGGGGTTCGAGCAGTCCGGGCAGCATCGCGCGGCGCGAAGCGATGAACATCGTTGCCGTGGCGTCCGCCTCGGCGGCGAATGCCGCAGCATGAACGCCGCGGATGATGACCTTGGTGCTCTCGGTCATCCGAGGAGGTCGCCCGACGCCTTTCGGCGGCGCGCAGTTCGCGGCACCGGCGGTGAGGCATCCTGCCCCCCACGCGACTTCCGTCCCGTGTGCGCATCGAGCGCTTGCTTCAAGTACCGGCCGGTGTAGCCCGCGCCGTTCTTCGCGACTTCCTCGGGCGGACCTTCGGCCAGAATCGTGCCGCCCCCCGCCCCGCCTTCGGGGCCGAGGTCGATGATCCAGTCCGCGGTCTTGATCACGTCGAGATTGTG
>JBDTRG010000169.1:0-89456 GCA_039931775.1 Betaproteobacteria bacterium
GCATTCCACCGGCGGCAAACAGCGGCTGGGCACCATGCCTAAACATGGTGATGTCCGTTCTTGCCGCCCTGGCGATACGGCTCGACGAACTCCGCCGCCATGATGCGTGGGTCGTGACCGAGTTTGCGCAACTCCCGTGCCCAATGCTGCGCTCCCGAGCACGCCTCCATCCCCACCACGCACGCCGGCAGTTGCGCGAACACTTCCAGCAGCTTCCCCCGGCGCACCGCCTTGCGCAGCACCGCATTCCCACGTTCGTCCACACCGTGCAGAGAAAACACGCTCTTTGCCAAATCCAGACCGACGGTAGTAATCTTCATGATGCCTCCTCCTCTCAGCGATTGGACATGAACCGATTTCCAATCTGGCACAACCGATGCCGTTCGAGTAGGGGGAGGCCATTCCATTCGTTCGATCTGGGAAGGATGGAGGACGCGCGACGCCAAAAAGATCGAAGACCGGACGGCGAAGAAGATTGCATTCGTCAACATATTTGACACCCATTTCGCAAATAAGGTCGCCGATAAAGGACTGGACGAGTGCGACAATCGGCGCGTGTCCGGCGGCCGTCCGCTGGCGACTGTGGCACGCTCCGATCGACTTGGTCGTCAGGCGTCACCAAAGCCACCAACCAACCATCCTCCTGTCGTCTAGAGGGACGTGACGACCAATGCAATCGAGCTGACGCCCAACGTCGGCTATCAGCGGCCCGCCGCAGGCAAGTCCGCTTGACAGGTGGGTCGAGCGTCACAAACTTCGCTTTAGTGCATGCGCTACAGTCAGAATCCAGGTTTTTGAGGAGCACTCATGCTAGTGAGCAAGGCAACCAGTCGCGAGTGGACCGCCTCGGACTACCACGGCATCGAGCGCAGTCTCTTCCGCAACAACGACACGGGTGGGCGTACTTCCGTCGTGCGTCTGGCCAAGGGCTCTCGGTTCCCCCGCCACGCCCACCAAGGGACTGAAGAAGTTTTGGTCCTCGCCGGGATCGTGGTTATCGGCGGTGTCGAACTGGGTCTCGGAGATTATCTATTCACGAACCCTGGCGAGGAGCACGACGTGGTCGCGGTGACCGATGCGACGATCTTTGTTTCGTCGCAAAAGAGCACACCGATCGTCGAGTCGAATGCGTGAGGTCGTGCGGAGGTGCAGATGATTATCGTCTTTACTAATTTCACTTTGCCAAAGGCGATCACTCTCGACGAAGCTCGAACCATCTTCCTGAGCACGGCGCCAACGTATCAAGGCGTAAAAGGTTTGTTTCGAAAGCACTACGTGCTCTCCCAAGACGGCGTGACGGCAGGTGGCGTTTACCTTTGGAATTCGAGGCCGGAGGCGGAAGCAATGTATACGGAATCGTGGCGCTCGTTTGTCCGGAAGAAGTACGGCACGGATCCATCCGTAACCTACTTCGAATGTCCCGTGGTGGTCGACAACGTGGCTCAGCACGTCCTTACCGACGGGTAGGAAAACACCGTCCTGCAGCGTCATGACAACCAACCCTTGGGGTTTCGGCGCGGCTGAGGGGACCCGTTAACCTGGTACGTTTGGCAGCGTAAGCACATGCGTATCCATATCACAGGCGCTTCCGGCACCGGTACAACCACGCTTGGTCAGGCTCTTGCCGCGGTGCTGAATCTTGTTCACCTGGATGGAGACGCCTACTATTGGCTTCCGACCCAGCCGCCATTCAAGGTGAAGCGTCAAGCCGTCGAGCGCCATGCCGCCTTGCGCAGCGACCTCCATAAGATCCCTGATTTGGTTCTATCCGGCTCCATTGTCGGCTGGGGAGCCGACCTGGAAGACGCTTTCGATCTCGTGGTATTTCTCTACGTGATCGCTGAACTGAGGGTTGAAAGACTGCGCAACCGTGAGATTCAGCGCTGCGGTGTTGCGGACCCCGAATTTCTCGAATGGGCTCAACAGTACGACGAGGGACCTCGCGAGGGTCGCAGTCTTGCCAAGCACAGCGTTTGGTTAAGTGAACGCGCGTGTCCGGTGCTCCGACTGGAGGGCGACCTGTCCGTAGCCGAGCGCATTCGCCGGATCTGCCAGGCGCTGCCAAACGCCTCGCTCGGGGCCAGGCCCTCCTTAGGATACTAGCCAACGTGCCCGACGAGCGCGACCGCTGTGTCTTCTGTGAGATTGTTGCGGGTCGCGAGGCCGCTAGCGTCGTTTATCGCGATGAACTCGTTTGCGCCTTCATGGACATTCAGCCGGTCAATGCCGGACACCTTCTGGTGATTCCACTCGTTCATGCTCCCCACGTGTCCGATCTTGGCGCAGCTCTCGGCGGGCGCATGTTCAATGTCGCCCAGCGCCTCGCCGCCGCCATTCACAACAGCGGGGTACGTTGTGAGGGCATCAACTTCTTCCTGGCAGACGGGATTGCCGCTGGACAAGAGGTCTTCCACGCCCACCTTCATGTCTTTCCGCGGTTTTCCGGCGATGGATTTGGATTGCGGCACCCGCCGGAATACCATTCGTTGCCCGACCGCATCACCTTGGATGCAATCGCCAATGCAATCCGAACTGCTCCGGCCAACGCGCCTGTTGCGTAAATCGCCGCTCAACCGGACGGCCGGCACGCGGCTCGTCGTTGGTCCCCATCGGCGCGGCCCACCGGTTAGCTGGCACGTCAATCGTCACAGGAAGGCACTTATGCCGAACCGTTTCGCGATCGTAATTTCCGCGATCGTGCTGCTAGGCTGTGCACCGGCGCCGGTTCAGACCCAAGGCGCTTCCGGCATTGAAACTGTTGTGCCGGACATTGCCGCCCAGTTCAGTGCGTGCAACCTCGATGCCCTAATAGCGAGCTATTCGCCCGCCGTCGAGTTCGTTTCACCAAGCACTCCGACACCAATCGTCGGGCGCGCCGCGCTTCATGCCCATTTCACCGGCGCATGTACCGGCAGCGTTCGCGCGATCATGAAAGTGGAAGCTCAGCGCGTCCACGCGCTGTCAAGCGATTCCGCCGTCATCACCGGCACTTATTCATTCGGCCGCACTGATCGCCCGAATGACAAGGCTTGGCCAGCATATTTCGTAATCACCGTTGCACGCAGCGCAGGCCGATGGTTGGTTGAAACGCAAGCCACCTTTGCCATTCCCGAGCCATGAGAGCCGTTGCCAAAGCCTCGCCAGGCGACGCAACGAGGCATCAGAAGGTCCTATTCAAGCGGTTGGTGCAACCCAAATCATGACACTGTGTCGACCTCCGGGTATCCGTCCCGCCGTCCAAACCGATGCGGCGGAAGTTGCAGAGGTACTCATCGAGTCACGCCGAGTCTTCATGCCGTTCGCGCCCAGCGCACATGCGCCTGACGACGTCCGGCGCTGGGTTGCGCGCAAGCTTATCCCCACCGACAGGGTCACCGTAGCGGAAGTCGAAGGGCGAGTCATCGCTGTCTTGGCCACTTCGCACGATGGCGCGGTGTCGTGGATCGATCAACTCTGTGTCCTGCCCGGGTATGTTCGCCGCGGCATTGGCACCCGCCTGCTCGCATCCGCTCACTCGGATCTCCCGCTACCCATTCGCCTCTTCACGTTTCAACCCAATGTCCGCGCAAGGCGCTTCTACGAGAGGCTCGGTTATGAAGCAATCGAGTTCACGGATGGCAGTGCCAACGAGGAAAGGTGTCCCGATGTATTGTATGAATACCGGTCGATTACTGCCACCTGACCCGTCATTCACCCCCGGCCCGGCGAGTGCGGGGCTTCGCCTTCGCACCTTCCGCGCCGGTCAACCGTCATGGAGGTACCCGCGATGAAACCCCGGAATGCAGATGCAGCGTTCGTGGACTCCATTCCACAGATCTACGAGCGTTACCTCGTACCGCTCATCTTCGAGTCCTACGCCGTTGACTTGGCATTGCGCGTAGCGCGGTACGATCCTTCTCGCGTGCTGGAGATGGCCGCAGGCACGGGTGTGGTCACGCGTCAACTCGCGAAAGTCCTGCCGTTCAGCGCATCGATCGTTGCAACGGACCTGAATCAACCGATGCTCGACCACGCATCCACGATAGGCACGACCCGTCCGATCGAGTGGCGGCAGGCCGATGCGATGCAGCTGCCGTTTGCCGATGGTGCCTTCGACGTGGTCGTCTGCCAGTTCGGCGTCATGTTCTTTCCGGATAAAGTGCAGGCATTCGCCGAGGCGAGGCGCGTACTTCGGCCCGGGGGCGCATTCGTCTTCAATGTGTGGGATCGGATCGATCAGAACGAGTTCGCCGATACCGTGACCCGGTCGCTCGAAGCCGTCTTTCCGGGAGACCCGCCGCGTTTCATGGCCCGAATTCCGCACGGCTACCACGAGCCCTCCGTCATCGCCAAAGACCTGGCGCTGGGCAATTTCGCGCGAGCGCCAGAGATCACGACGTTGCCCCAACGAAGTCGTGCGGAATCCTCGCGCATTGCTGCGTTGGCCTACTGCCAAGGCACTCCACTTCGCAGCGAAATCGAGGCACGCGGCGCTTCGCGTCTGGTCGAAGCCACCGATGCCGCAACCTTGGCGATGGAACGCCAGTTCGGCTCCGGCAGTGTCGATGGCAAGATTCAAGCGCATGTCGTCATCGTCCAGCGGTAGCGCATTGCTCGAGCGCCGGGCTCCCGTACACGTGTTGCCAAACCTCCGAGTAATCTTCAACGACCCGAGATGCAACGTTCGCAGATCAAGCAGCGCGACTTGGCTAAAGCCTCGACGGAGACATCAAGATCGGAGGAAATATGCTTCAGGGCACATGTCACTGTGGATCGGTAAGCTGGCAGTTCAGGGGAATGCCCGAGGGCGCGACCGCATGCAACTGCACGGTGTGCAGAAGGTACGGTGCCCTATGGATCTATGACTTCGAAAATGAAGGCATCCGTGTTGCCGGGAAAACTACCGCCTACATCCGCGGAAAGTCGGTCGAGTTTCACTTCTGTCCGAGTTGCGGTTGCGTAGCGTATTGGAGGGCGCAGTCGATAGGCGACGATGGCCGTCGCCGGATGGCTGTGAACTTGCGATTGACTGAACCCGATCCCGTCGCCAACGTGCCGATCGACCATTTCGACGGATTGGTTTCCTTCGACGATCTGCCCAGAGACGGGCGCTGTGTTTCGGATCATTGGTTTTGAAGGTCCGGACACACAATACCGAAAACAACTGAATCATCACCATGGTCACAACCAAACCTCTGTCGAGCCCGGAAGACGACCCGCGCGTCAAAGCGGTCTTTGATGACATTCGAGTCACGCGCAAGACCGACTTCGTCAACAACCTCTGGCGAACGCTCGCATTCGATCCGGGGCTCCTTGAGAACACGTGGTCCGAAGTCAAGAGATTGATGGCGACGCCAACGCACCTCGATCCGCTGACGAAGGAGATGATCTACGTCGCGGTATCCATTGCCAACTCCTGCGGTTACTGCGTTCACTCCCACACGGCGGCTGCGCGCGCCAACGGCATGACGGATGCCCAGCACGCGGAACTTCTGGCGATCGTCTCGTTGGCGGCCAAGACAAATCACCTGGCCACGGGTTTGCAAGTCCCGATCGATGATGTATTCGATGCCAGCGCCTCGTCGTAGCGCTGGCTTGACGGGTTACGCGTGATCCGAAGTTGGTCGGTCCTGCCCGGAGGCTCGCATCTCGCAGGAGGACCAGTGTGTCTCTATTCATGATTGTCGAGAACTTCCGCAATGGCGAGGCGGCACCCGTATATCGCCGGTTCAGGGAGCGCGGTCGGATGACGCCCGATGGACTCGTCTATGTGTCGAGTTGGATCGATGAGAACTTGGCGACGTGATTCCAAATCATGGAAACCGCCGCTCGGGCGCTTCTGGATGAATGGATGCGAAACTGGAAGGACCTGGTCGAGTTTGAAGTCCATCCGGTCATCACGTCTCAGGAAGCAGCACAACGGGTGGCCGCCCTGGCGGTGTGATGCGGCCCAACCCGGCGTTCGACACGGCCCCCCACCGGCGGGACTTCGGCCGGACTCGTGGCGCGCGTAAACTGTCACGTGAAGTTGTACAGCTACCACAAGCGCCTTGCGTTGCCCTTTCCAGGAGCGGATCCATGGCAGCCTACCTGATCGCTGAGCACATCATTACTGACGCGGTCAAATTCGAGGAATATCGAACCAAAGTGGCGCCGATAATGGCGAAACATGGAGGCAAGTACTTGACGAAGGGGGGCACTCACAAAATGCCCGAAGGGGGTCACTGGGCGCCGCAGCGAGTGGTAATCATCGAGTTTCCGGATATGGAGTCCCTCAACGCCTGGTACAAGTCATCGGAATACCAGCCCTTCATTGCCCTGCGAAAGGCCTGTACCAGCGATCTCGACATGTTGTTCACTCTCGAGGGCGTCTGACTTTCGTTCCAGGCAGCGCATGCTGGCCATCCAGGTCGATCGGACACCCGCCAAGTTTCCCTTTCCCAACGCCATGAAGGAGATGTGGACGGTGTTGTACTTCCACGAGGACGGACCATCGCAAACTCGGCTTCGTGTCGTCGGGTTGGGATTCACGGACGACCTGGACAAGGGGATAAAATGCGGAAATTCACGTGGCTAGCGGCCGTTGTGCTCACAAGCCTACCGGTCCCATCGACCGCGCAGTCGGAGGCTATTACTCCGAATCAGATTCAACTAGGCCGGGTCGGGAAGACCTTGTCGGGCCAAGCCACCCCTGGAGCACCCGTCACAATGAAACTCCTGGCGGACGGCACCGCTCAACTCAGCGCCGGACGCACAAACGACAGTGGCACCTGGCGACTCTCGGACACCGGATACTGCACAACCTGGAAGACCATTCGCGCCGGCCAGGAACGTTGCTTTTCGGCGAGCAAATCGGGCGATCGAATAACGGTGCTCGATCCGGACGGTTCGGTGAGCGGTTACTTCACCGAGATCAAGTAGCGCCGGAGGCGGCGGCCGCGCCCACGGTCAGGTTGGCGATGAATGCCTGCAGCGTTCGAGGTTAGCTCATGTGTCGAAATATCAAGCTTCTTTTCAACTTCGCGCCGCCCGTTTCCGATGACGAGATTCGGTCCGCCTCTTTGCAGTTTGTTCGAAAGGTAAGCGGATTCAACAAACCATCGAATACGAATGAACCGGCATTCCAATTGGCCGTTGATGAAATCGCCGCGGCTTCACGCAAGCTCCTGGACTCCCTGCAAACGAATGCCGCCCCGAGGAACCGCGAGGACGAGGCTGCAAAGGCGCGCACTCGTGCCGCCATCAGGTTTGCGAAATAAGCTTCGGAGTCCCTATCCAACGTGACCGGCCCCCGACTTCTCGCCCCACCGTCGCAGTAGTGCTGCGTAATGGTATCGCCGCGACACTCGACATCATCTATGCCCTGCGTCAGATTTCCCGTTCTGCGCGTCCCGGTGCAGGGCTTCGCCACCGCACCGGAGCAACGCTTGGGACCCCAGGCGGCAGGGTATTGGGCGAACGGGTACGGCCGATTGACGGGTGCATCATGCGTCAACGCAAAACCTGTACCGAGCGAAAACTTACCCGTCGGATTCCCTTGCACCCGGACGATCCATTGCAATGTAGCTTTCGCGTCAGGCCGCAACCACCACTCCTTATCGGACGCAACGCATGGATCACGAGTCACTAGCCACAGTTATAGGATTCATCGGAGTCGCCTTTCTGTTGGTCGCGTTCCTTCTCAATCTCGTCAAATTCTTAGGGTCTGATGGCTATGTCTACACATCGCTCAATGTGATCGGTGCGTCGATGGCGTGCTATTCGTCCTACCTGATCAATTTCATGCCGTTCGTGTTGTTGGAAGCGGTGTGGGCGGTGGTCGCTGCCGCGGGTCTTGCGCGAGCGCTTGCCAGGGCCGGTTAACCATGCCCTGACGCCGCGTATCTGCTCCCTGCCGTCCAGAGGCGTCTCGGTCGTCCGAGACTTTCCGGACAACACGCGAAACCAGCGAGCCTGGTTTCGCTCGTTGTTCGAGAGCGCCGGCGCAGACCCTGAGCTGCATTTCGTCGATGCGCCCGACGACCTATGTAAACGTCAGCTCGGGGAACGGAGCGACGGGCTGGCTGCAGGTACTGCCTGGACGACGGATCAGGAATTCGACGCCATTACGGCCTATTTTGAAGCGCCTTCAATGGAAGAACGCTTTAACATCACAGCGTATGACCGCACCTAGCCCTGCGCTCAACCGGACGGGCCGGCTTGACCTTTCAATAAGGTGCGTGTTGGCGCGGCGCGACAGTGAACCGGTGGGTCCGGCCGCACGGCGAGCGGGCAGTCGAGGCAGCCATGGCTGAAAACAAGACCAGGCAAACCGACGCCAGCGTCGAGAGTTACCTCGAAGCGATCGAGGACCCGGTCAGGCGTCAAGATTGCCGTGCACTGACCAAGCTGATGACCAAGGTCACCGGGCACGAGCCGAGGATGTGGGGAACCGGCATCGTCGGGTTTGGAAGCTATCACTACAAGTATGCGAGCGGACGCGAAGGTGATGCCGCACTCACGGGATTCTCCTCGCGGAAGGGAGATATCAGCGTCTATCTGGTGGCCAGTTCCGCTCGGCAGCCCGAGTTGCTGCAGAAACTCGGAAGACACAAGATGGGCAAGTCGTGCCTGTACATCCGAAAGCTCGCGGACCTCGATGCGAGTGTTATGGAACTTCTGGTCGTGGAGTCAGTGGCTGAAGTCAGGCGTCGGTATGGTTAGGGCCGGTTAACGCTGAGCATGCCTACGGTCTTCGAGAAGCTGAATCTCAAGCAGCACCGCGAGATCCTCTTGGTCGGCGCTCCATCGTCATTCGAATCGGAATTGGCTTCCCTGGTCGGAGTCACCATGCTTCGCGACATCAAGAAGGCCAAAACCGTTCGCTTTGCTCTCGCATTCGCCACCAGGCAAGCTGAAGTGCCGTTACTGCCACGCGAGCACGGTCCTACCGTCATTCACAGACCGGCACCCAACCAGAAGCCGGGTGTACCGGCGTTTGAAAATTCTGGATTGCACGCACATGCGAAACATTGTTGCAAGCCGCGGAACATCGTTGACAACACTCGTATCGCGTGCTGTGATCCCACCGCTTCGAACGTATTTCATGGAGGAGGGGTCGATGAAGTTCGTCCATCTTGCCGCGACCGTCCTTTGGACGGGGTTCATGTCCGCGGCCACTGTTGTATTTGCGCAGACGGTCACCGAAGTTGTCGACCCGATGCAGCGCTACTTCCTCTTCTACAATGAGCTCAGCACGCCGGTCTACCCCGTAATTCAGGCACCTCAGGCCAGCAATTGCTCGCACACAGACGACAGCACGCTACTCCGAATCTACGTCAACGATGGGAAGAAGGGCGCTGGCGTCCCGCCCAAAGGCCTCGTCAGGGTCAATGTCCCGAAAGACAAGCCGTGCCCGAAGGGGGGCTTCTACGACGCGGCGAGGATACTGGTGTTCCTCGCCGACGTGACGAAGTTTGAAGCACTGTTGAGCGACGGCGCGCAAAAGGCTACCGATCTCAAGGTCCCCTGGGCGAAGGACATCTGCGTAAACGCCAACGACGCGGATCCGGCGTGCTGGGTCGGTCTGGCGAGCGGCGCCTACCTGCCCGACGCGCCCGCCCAGCTGCTCGAATTCACGATCATTTCCCAGGTCGGAAACGCCAAGTCGACCAAGGACCAGAACGATCCGGACGGCATCTCGGTGCTCGATTTCGACGTTTCGTATGTGGACGATGCCTACCTGCCGATCGCGATGGCCATCGACGGCGGGATCACGGCATACATGGGCAGCAAGCTGTCCGTTCGAACGTTCGCCGACCGGCTGACGAGCTTCCTCAACAATCCGGCCTCGCAGTGGTCCGAATTCGCGGCATACACGCCGCTCAACTATCCCACCGCTGTTTTCAGCGGCCTCGTGCCGGACCGGATCGACAAGCTGCCCTCAGGGAGCAGCGTCATCGCCTTCATCAAGAGAAACGAGGATGGCATCACGTCGACCTCGGGGTATTACTACTATCAGAAGCCATGGAACGGCGCACCCGAGTATTGCCAGAAGGCGGGCGACTCCGTCAACAACCAGATGTGCGTGTTCCAGAACGCCGTCGGCGATCACTGCTGCCCGGTGCCTGACAGCGTCAAGGGTGTCCGCGCCGGACCGCTCGCGTGCTGCGACATCGACAATTTCCTCATTGACAAGGTGTCACGGAAGTGGCGCCTCACGTCCGATGCAGACCCCGTTCATCCCGCCCGCAATTTCACGCCGAGCAAGAACATCACCGTGGACAGTCTCACCGCGCGCTGGCTCAGGTGGATCGACAGGGACAACCGGCCCAACTGCTCGAGCCCCCCGGCCGACACGCCGGTTATCGCCGCCGACAAGTCGGCCTTCTGCGACGCGTTCGGTCGGACGGTGAATTTCGTCTACGAGGAGTTCAAGGCCAAGGACGCGACGCAGGTCGACCCCAAGACGAAGAGACCGAATGGGTGCGGCACGCAGGGCCTGCGGGCCGACGAGTACAAGCAATGCCTCATCTCGTCCATCATCGGCTACAGCATCCAGTCCGGCTACGACGCGAACAAGTGCATCGTGGATCCGCTCGACCCGGACAAGCCGTTGCCCTCGGAGTGCGGAGAAGAGAAACAGCGCAATGAGAGTGCACAGGCCCTGATGCGAGGCCTTCCCTATACCGGCTTCGGTCCACAGGCAAAGTGCGCGCAATGCCCGAGCCTCGACGGCACCAAGTGTCCCGTGGACGTCTGTGTCGTTCCCAGCACCCCGGCCCCCGACGCCAAGGTCTGGCACTACGACAAGTTCCTGCACTTCTGGGCCGGGTACGACAGTGTGTACAACCTCAATCCGTTCACGCGTTTCGTTCACAACGTCAGTGAGGGCCTGGCGGCGCCGGGTGCGTACTCGTTCTCGATCGACGATTTCTACGGAAACTTCGGGGGCCCGGGAACGGGCATGATCATCAACGTCGGCGGCACGGCGTTCCTGCCGAACAAGAATGCTTACGATCCGTTCACGCAGTACTTTGCCGGCTGGCAGTTTTGGGACCATGGGTCGGTATGCGGACGCCCGGTCAGCTTCAAGAACAAGGCACTCGGGTACAACTACCCGATCTCGTTCTGGAACAACGGGAAGAAGTTGAAAACCTGCGAGATCGTCCTCTACGCCGACCCCGCCGAAAAGGATTATGTGAAGTACCTCGTCAAGGAGATCGGCCGCGATCTCGACGAGCCGAGCGACCAAAGCCCGGCTTACGTCGTTACGGACGCTTACACCGGCCGACAGCATGGGGTTCTCGGGCTGAGCGGCGTGTTCGCGGCCCGGGGAGACGAAGTGCCCACGCCGAACAACGACTACTGCCTGGCCAACTCGACCAGCGCCGTCGTGGCTGCCGGAAAATGCACCGGCAATCTTTCGGCGCACGGCGATCGCCTGAATTATGTCGGCGTGAACCTGAATCTCGCGACCTGCCCCTCCGGGCTCGATCCGGCATGCGGGCGGCCGCTGATGAACCTCAACATCCCGGCGTGGTGCGGCCCGGGAACGCCCAACAGCTGTCCAACCAACTGAGACGAAGGTGCTGCTTATGCGAAAGGTGATCGCTGCGGTGCTCGGGGTTCTGTTGCTCGCCGGTGGGGCGGCCTCCGCGCAAACCGGCAATCCCGGTTCGGGCACGGCCGGACCTTTCACGCTCGATGTCGAGGCGCTGGTGTGGTGGTTCAAGAACAGCCCGACACCGACGCCCATCATTGCCGACGGTATCTATGGTCAGCCGAACACCAATGTCCTGCTGGGCGGCGGCGAAATGAATACGAACCCGAATCCGGGATTCCGCCTCACGGCCGGCTACGCGCTCGACAGGCGCTGGGGTCTGGAGGGCAACTTTCTCTACATCGGTTCTCGCTCCGACAGCCGGAGCGTGTCCTCGCCCGGCACGACCGGCTCGACGGATCTCTTGCTGCCTTACTTCGACGTCACGACGAACCGCGAGAACGTCACCGAGATTTCCCTTGCGCCCGTCTACGCGGGCAGCGCAAGGGTGGAATTGAGCAACAGCCTCACCGGCGTCGAAGCCAATGCAACCTACGCACTCGATTCAGCGCGGCCGTGGGACGTCGGCCTCATCGGCGGCTTCCGGTGGATGCAGCTGAAAGAGGAGTACACGATCAGCACCAGCAGTCCGTTCATCCCGCCCAATCCGGGCGGCGACGTCTGGATGACGACCGACAAGTTCTCTGCGAACAACAATTTCTACGGTGCGCAAGTAGGGGTGCGGGCGCGCTACGACTCCAATGGATGGTTCGCCGGCGGCCTCGTCAAGGTCGGCTTGGGTGCGATGGTGCAAACGATGGATGTCAGCGGGTCGCTCGCCACCAACGACTTCAACCACTTCGGACCGATTCAGACGTATCCCGGCGGCTACTTCGCGCTGCCCACCAACATCGGCGGGCACACCCGAACCGTATTCGCGGTCGTTCCCGAAGTGCGGCTCAACGCCGGCTACGCGTTCTCCCCGTCGGCCTCGGTCTACGTTGGCTACAGTTTTCTCTACGCAAACAATGTTGCCCGGCCGGGAAACCAGATCAACCGAAACATCAACCCCACGCTGAGCGCGGCCTGGACGGAAGATCCGATTCTCGACCCTCAGGGCCCGGCCCAGCCGTCGTTCTCGTTCAATAGCTCGAACTTCTGGGCGCAGGGCATCAACCTGGGCGTCAGCATCCGCTTCTAGCGCGCAGCGACCGCGGGAAATGTCGCGGTCGTTCCAGCGCTTGCCGGCCGCGGCATCGGCACAGCGCTGCTCATTCACGCGGAGCGCGAGGCAAAGGCTCGAGGCTACCGTTCAATCTATCTCTACACGAACGAGAAGATGGTCGAAAACATCTCCCTGTACGCCAAGGCCGGCTACCTCGAGTACGGGCGTCGCCGGGAGCAAGGCCTTTGTCGGGTGTTCATGCGCAAGGTGCACCAATGAGGCCGGCCATGTCCACCATACAGGCGTGCGAACTGCCCGCCGATGCACTCCTGTGCAAGTACTTGGGGGGAGGCGCCTACGCGGACTGCTACGTCACTGAAGTCGCAGGACCGGTTTCCCACGCCGAGTACGTCGAGGCCTTCTATACCACTGCAATATTTCGCATCGAAAGGCTGCTGCTTGCCTGGTTCGTCTCGAGACCTTCGACGAATCTGCAAGCCCGGCAATTGGCTTCGGGGAAGGCCAGTACGTTCGCGGCCTGGACCGTCGAGGCCCGAAGTCCTGACCAGGTGCTGCTGTCCGACTTGCAGGGTCGCACACGATCGTGGCTGATGTGCGCCCCGGCCGGAATCGACGCTTTGTCGAGCACGCGCTTGTACTTTGGCTCCGCCGTTATGCCCAAGGCGACCTCGCGGTCGGGAGAGGCACGAATGGGCGCCGTTTTCCGCGTGCTGCTCGGTTTTCACAAGGTCTACTCTCGGGTACTCTTGCGCGCAGCCGTCTCCCGTCTCGAGCACCCGCCTTCGTCCCGGACCCTCTCGTGAAGGAGCCCTACGTGGGTCACCGGTTGGCTTGCTCCGCCAGGCGACTTGGTCCAGCATTCGTGGCACGGCGCCGCTTTTGCGCTTGTGAATCCCAGCCAATGAGGCAACCCGATGAAGCTCAGAGAAATCGCCGTTCTTGTCTTCACAATACTTGCCGCCCTACCGCAGGCGGTCGCCCAAAGTTCGACTCCAAGTGCAAGCGCCAGCCCGTCAGTCGTTGCGGTGCCCAAAAATGAACCGAAACCTACGCCGCGAGCAGACCGCGACGCCGCAACAGACGCGGACGCCCGGGTTTGTCTTGAATTTCCGACCAATCGCGAAGTCATCGCGTGCGCTGAGAAGTACCGACGGTACAAGCGCAGTGCCTAGCCGCCTGGACGTGCCCTCAACGCGAACCCCATCCGACGGGCGTTCGGCCGGGTCGAAGCGCACGGCGTCGGCGCGCCGATGCTGCTTCTCCATGGCGGATCCGGCTCCATTCCCGCAGAGTGGATTCCGAACTTTTCACCCCATAACCGCGTGATCGTAAACGAGCAGATGGGGCATGGCCGGACCGTCGATGCGCCGGATCGCTCGTTCCATTACAACGCCGAAGAGATCCGGAAGATTTAAGCGCCAACCCTGATCGTCGTCGGCGACAAGGACATTGTGATGCCGGAGCATGCGGTCGAGATGTTCCGGACGATCCCGAGTGCGCAGCTCTGCGTGGTTCCGGGCGGCGAGCACGGAGTCATGCCCACTGAAACGGTGCTGCGATTCCTGCAGGAATCGCCCGCGGGCGAAAATTAGGCGATCGATCTGACGATTCCGCAAGCGCCACCGCTTCGCCTGAGCGAGGTGGCCCAATAACTCCGAGGCGACACTTGTCAATCAAGCTGACAGAGGATTCCGAGAAATACCTGATCGGGTCGATCAAGCGATTTTTCTCGGAAAGACTGGATGACGAAATCGGCGACCTCAAGGCGTCCGCCGTACTGGAATTTTGTGTTCGTGAGATCGGGCCTAGCATCTACAATCAAGCCATTGCCGATGCGCAGACCTATTTCCAGGAGCGGGCAACCGACCTTGGGGGTACGCGCTACGAGGCCGAGTTTGACTACTGGAAGAAGTAATCGGATGCCGGTTCCTGCATTCGACGTCGACCCGACAGGACCGGACTACCGGCCGATGCGCATTGCATTGCACATTCTCTGCGTTGTCGTGGTCCTTCCCTACCTCGCTCTTGCCGTCGGTTTTCTCCTTCTGGGCCACGCCATGGCAAGCGGGTCGCTGCTCGGCTTTGTCGAATCCCTGCTTTACAAAGCGATATGGCTCGTTTCATGGCGAAGTCTGGTGATCGTCGGCGCCGTGCTGCTCGTGACGGCGCTCGGTTTCAGCGCCCGCACCCGATGGTTGGGGGCGGCATGCGTTTGCCTTGTCGCTGCCGGTTGCGCAATCGTGATCCTCGTCATCGGCGTCGACTCGCTTTCGCAGCTTCTCTTTCTTGCTCCCTGTGTCGGGTCTGCTGTCGGGGCGGGCTGGCTCGCAGCAGAGGAGTGGCCGTCTCGGCGCCAAACCGAAGGTGTCGCCTGACCTGACGGTTGGAGGATAGTCTCCGGCGATGCAATCAATTATCACATCGTTGCCCCGTTGTTCGATTCGCTCGTGGCGCACCGGCGATGAGCGATCCCTCGTGGAGAACGCCGACAACCGCAACGTTTGGCTGAATCTCCTCGATGCATTCCCTCATCCGTACACGGATGCCGACGCCAAGGAATGGATTGCCGCGTCATCGACCGCCGATCCCGAGCAAAACTTCGCGGTCGAGTACTTGGGTTTCGCTATCGGGGGAGTGGGGTTAACCCTTCACGACGGCGTTCTCAGCAAGACCGGCTCGTTTGGATACTGGATCGGCGAGCGCTATTGGAGGAAGGGCATTGCAACCGCAGTTGTCGAAGCCTTTGTCCCCCATGTATTCTCGGAATTTGCGCTCGTACGGCTGGAAGCGCGGGTTTTTTCATGGAATCCCGGGTCTTCGCGTGTTTTGGAGAAATGCGGATTCCGCAAGGAGGCGCTTCTTGAGAAGCGGATCTTCAAGGATGGTCGCATCATCGACGAATATGTCTTTGCCCGGATCGCGCCACGCGGCTGCTGAGTCATGGGCACCGCCCAATCAGCGAGCCGGAAGTGCCGACCGGACCAGCGGGCCAGAACCAGAAACCTTGACGCCCGGCGCACAGACAGGGATTGCTCCGCCATGCCACGCCTCTTTTCCTACGGCACGCTCCAGCTTGAACAGGTGCAATTGTCCACGTTCGGACGACTCCTCGACGGGCATGGGGACGCGCTACTGTGTTTCGAGCGATCGTTGAACGAGATCGACGACCCGCATGTCGCGGCCCAAATTGGCCAGACGCATCTGGCCAACGTCACGTTCAACGGCAGGAGCGACAGTCGCGTCAGTGGAACGGTATTCGAGATAACCGACGCGGAGCTCGCGGCCGCGGACGAGTACGAAAGCGTCACCGCGTACAAACGGGTAGTTGCAATGCTGGCTTCGGGAAAGAAGGCGTGGGTGTATGTCGCCCAATGCTGAGTTGCTGTCGCCAACGGCCGCGTTGCAGGATTCGTATCGCAGCCTTGTGTCCGAGGTGTTACGCCTGGAGGAGGATCTCGTTCCGTTTGTCCTCAAATTCGATCATCACGACTTCGATGCCATGCTCGCCCGATTGGCCGAATGCTCGCGCGGCATCGGATTGCCGACAGGATTTGTGCCGCATTCGACGTTTTGGCTGGTGCGCGATGGAATCGAGGTCGTCGGCGTGTCCAACATTCGGCATTCGCTCAACCCAATGCTGCGGCGCGAAGGCGGTAACATCGGATACGGCATTCGTCCGAGTGCCAGGCGCCAGGGGTTCGGTGTCGAGATACTGCGCCAGTCGCTGCGCCGCGCAGCCGATATCGGTATCGCGAACGCACTGGTTACCTGCGGAAAGGCAAATGTCGGGTCGGTGCCGGTGATTGGCGGCGTGTTGGAGTCCGAGGAGTATCTGCCGGATCGTGGGGAGATCGTTCAGCGTTATCGGCTGGGTGAAGATCCGGCCTAACCACTCGGTCGGCACGAATGCCGCACCAGACCGAATGCCGGTCAACGGATTTCGTCAACGGTCGGCCCTACACTCAGAGAGCGCAGCGTGGCCTGTCACGTCCCCCAGAGATCGGTTCCATGATTCACTCCGCGTCGGCCGACCACTCGTTCGACGCCTTCGACGACCCACTGCACCATGCCCACCTCCCCTCCGGCGGGCTGCCGGTCGATGGATCGGTCGTCGACTCAAGGGGATCGCGGCGACACAGAATTGATTGCCGCTCGCACTGTCGCTCGGATCGCGCCCGATCGGCTCTATCCAGCCGTACGTCGCCACGGGTTCGCGGGGCGCGCTGGCTGGGTGGCACCCGTCGGTTGCATTGTTTCGCCGGGCCGCACACACTTCGCCTCCGATGATTCCGAACGCCCGTCAGCTCGTCGCCGCGTGCCTCGCCCTGGTGCTGCTGACCTTTGTTGTCGGCGCAAGGCTTCTCTACACACGGATCAAGGAGATGCGCGAGAAGCGCATTCATCCGCAAGCAGTCAGGACATCCGTCAAGATGGCTGCGCGGCTCGACAACGTCCAGACGGCCGACAACTTCCGAAATCTGTTCGAGGTTCCGGTTCTGTTCTATGCGTTGGCCGCGGTGGCGCTCGCCACGACCCACACGCCCGCCTGGCTGGTCTACGGCGCCTGGCTGTTCGTCGCTCTGCGTGCCGTACACAGCCTGATTCATTGCACCTATAACAAGGTCATGCATCGCTTCGCCGCGTTTCTGACGAGCTTCGCGCTCCTCGTCGGACTGTGGGTGGCTTTCTTCGTCACGCTCCGAGCGGCCAGTGCGGCCTGAACGGGCGTTCACCACGGACCGTGCCGACGCGCCATCGGCCGGGGACCGATCGGGTCGAATAGCAGTCATGACCAGTGGCGCAATCCTGGTGGGTCTCGGCGTGAGACTCGCGCTCGAGCGGCGTCAATAGTGCCGTCGCCGGCCGAGCCCGCGTCGATGTACGTGGAGCGCCTGTTTGCCGCCGCTGCGCCGGGCGGCTCGCTGATCGAACACGATCGAATCAAGGTCGTCGCGGGCGCGGGAATCGAAGGTGACAGGTATTTCGGCCACCAGGACGAACCCGGTCAGAACATCACGCTGATCGAGGCCGAGGAAATCGAGTCCTTCCTGCATGACCTCGGCCGCCCCGTCGATCTGTCGGTCACCCGCAGAAATGTCGTCACGCGGGGCGTGCGCCTGAACGAGCTCGTGGGGCGCGAATTCCTTGTGGGCGACGTCCTGCTTCGAGGCGTCGAGCTTTGCGAACCCTGTGCGGGGTTGGGCGAATCCCTCGCATCGCCTCTATTTCCAGCGGCACGCGTCGTTAAGGGCTTCGTGCACCGGGCAGGCCTGCGCGCTGACGTGCTGTCCGGCGGCGTCATCGCTCGCGGAACGGCCATCAGGAGCGCACACGCCCGGGACGCTGACGTGCTCGGGTGAGAACGCGTTTCACCCATTGAGCGCTCGCCGCGATCAGCAGACGCCGCGAGCGCGATTGAGCACCTGCGCATCGTCGACTTCCGTTCCGGGCGCCCATGCGCTAGGCTTCGTCCTCGGTCACGCTCGGGAGACAGAGATGAAGCGAGTCACCGGTATCGGCGGAATCTTTTTCAAGGCCAAGGATCCTGTCGCACTTCGGGCCTGGTACAAGAAGCACCTTGCGATGGACGTCGCGGACTGGGGAGGCGCAGCTTTCAGCTGGGCCGATGAGAACGGCAAGCCCGCGCCGGGCACAACGATCTGGTCGGTGAGCGGTGCGGACAGCGACAACTTCGCTCCGAGCGCCCAATCTTTCATGATCAACTATCGGGTAGCGGACCTTGCGAGTGTCCTGAAAGCGCTGCGCGACGAGGGATGCAATGTGCTCGAGAAGACCGACGATTCGGAGTACGGAAAGTTCGGCTGGGTGATGGATCCCGAAGGCAACAAGGTCGAACTCTGGCAACCTCCGCCAGGGCAATGAACCGCGGGGGCGGGCCGGCCGGTGTCGTCGTCGTGTTCTCGTGGATCGTGTTCAAGTCGTGCGCGGATCGAAACCGGGTCAACGCCAAGGCGATGAAAGATCGGCGACTGGCCGACATGATGGACCCGAAGGACCTGCCCTTCGACGCGAAGCGGATGATCTTCGGCGGATTCGAGATGTTGATCGATATCTGACTCGCGGTGAACGTCCTCGAAACCGGTCGCCTGCGACTCCGCTGGGTCGCGACGGCCGACGCCGCTTTCGTCGTCGAACTGCTGAACGACCCGTCGTGGATTCGATTCATCGGCGACAAGGGCGTGCGAACGATCGAGGAGGCGAGCGCCTACATCATCAAGGGTCCGATCGCCATGTACGCCCACCACGGATTCGGACTCTACGTGACGGAACTCAAGGACAGCGATATCCCGATCGGTCTCTGCGGCCTCATAAAGCGCGACTCGTTGGACGACGTCGACATCGGATTCGCCTTTCTTCCCGCGTATCGCGCCAATGGCTATGCTTACGAATCCGCGTCGGCAGTCATGGCGTACGGCCGAAACGTATTGGGAATGAAGCGCATCGTGGCAATCACCTCTCCCGACAACGATGACTCGGCCAAGTTGTTGCGACGACTCGGACTGCGATTCGAGCGAAAGGTCCGGCTCGCGGATGACGCTCGAGAAATCGACCTGTATGCCCCGGAAGCCTGACCCGGCTTTTCGCACGACGCCATTCACGAAACGAGAGAAACCGACATGACCGTCAACGTTTGTCTGGCCGGCGCAACGGGTTGGGCGGGCTCCGAGCTCGCGCGTTCGATCGCGAGGAACGCCGACCTCACCCTCGCCGCCGCAATCTCGCGCAAGCATGCCGGTCGCATCCTGGGCGACGTGCTCGGCGAGCCGCTTCTGACCAGCCGCGTCTACGCGTCGGCCGCGGAAGCCCTGGCCGAACCGTGCGACGTCTTCGTCGAGTACACCAGGCCGGACACCGCCAAACTCAACATCGTGACTGCGCTCGAGCGCGGGGCGCATGTCGTCGTCGGAACCTCGGGCCTGGCCGACAGCGACTTCGCCGAGGTCGACGCCGTTGCGCGCAAATTGAACCGCGGCGTGCTCGCCTGCGGCAATTTTGCGTTGACGGTCGTGCTGCTTCAGAAATTCGCCGAAGCCGCGGCGCGGCTCATCCCGCAGTGGGAGATCATCGACTACGCGCACGACGACAAGCCCGACGCGCCGAGCGGCACCGCTCGCGAGCTCGCCTTTCGCCTGTCCAAAGTGCGCAAGCCCGAGCCGACGATCCCCGTGGAGCGGACCGTCGGCCCCCGCGAGACCCGGGATGCTACCGTGTCCGGTACCCAGGTACACTCCGTGCGCCTGCCGGGCTTTGTGATCAGCGCCGAAATCATCTTCGGGATGCCGGATCAGAAGCTGACGATCCGCCATGACTCCGGAAACACCGCGCGCCCCGACGTGGACGGCGCATTGCTCGCGATCCGGAAGCTTGCAACGCTTGTCGGCGTCCATCGCGGCCTCGACTCCGTGCTCGACCTCTGAACCGATCGACCATGCTCGCCGCATCGCTATCCTGCAAACCGTTCGACAGGCAGGTCGCATGCTGATCGCCGGCAACTGCCACTGCGGAAATATCGCCTTCGAGCTCGAATGGGAAGGCGATACCCTCGAGATTCCGGCACGGACGTGCCGTTGTTCGTTCTGCGTCAAGCACTCGAGCGTCTGGACATCGAATCCGAAATCCCGCCTGGCCGTAACGTTCGACGACGCCGCCCTCGTATCGCCGTATGCTTTCGGAACCGGAACGGCGCTGTTTCACGTGTGCTCACGCTGTGGCGTGGTGCCGTTCGTCACGAGCGAAATCGCCGGCCATGTCTACGCAGTCGTCAACGTGAATGCGCTGGTGAACATCGACCCGGCGTGGCTGCGCCATGCAGCCGCGAATTTCGACGGCGAGGATGTAGAATCGCGCCTCGCACGCAGGGCGCGGAACTGGATCGCTGACGTGCATATCGCCGCGGCGGGCGAGCGCTGGCGCACGCGGCAACCCGATCGCCAGCCACCAAAAGGACCCTGACCGATGCTCACCGCCACGTGCCATTGCCGCGCCGTTCGAGTCGACGTGCCGAGGAAAACGCGCCGCCCGACGAATTGCAATTGCTCCATCTGCCGCCGGTACGGCGCCGGAGCGTCCAGCTGGAAATTTCTCGACTGACCAGGAGAGTGAACATGGGAATCCGCTTCCTCAAGATCGCCGTCGTCTACCTGTTCATCGGCGCGTCGCTCGGTTTGTTCATGGGGATCACGCAGAAGTTCGTTCTGGCGCCTGTCCATGCGCATCTGCTGCTGCTCGGCTGGGCATCGCTCGCGCTCGCGGGCCTCGTCTATCACTTCTATCCGGCGGCCGGACAGACGCGACTCGCGCACGTCCACTTCTGGCTGCACAACGTCGCGATGCCGGTGTTCATGGTCAGTCTCGGCATGCTGCTCACTGGCAGCGAAGCGGCGGGCCCGATCGTGGGAGTCTCCGCGAGCGTCGTGCTGATCGGGCTCGCAACCTTCGCCGCGAACGTCCTCGTCAACGTGAAGCCGCAACCGTAGATATCCGGAAGCGCGACGGTCGAGGCCGGTGGAAGCCGTGCAGCGGTCGCCATCGTTGTGAGAAAATCGCGCATCCACTCGCGGTCCCGTCCATGCCTGCCCTCATCACACCCGAACGCCCCGACACGGCCGATGCGCAGGCCCTGATCGCCGAACTCGAAGGGGAGCTCGCGCCGCACTACCCCAGCGAAAGCCGTCATGGGTTCAGCGTCGACCAGCTCGTCGCGGACGCGGTGCCCTTTTTCCTCATCCGCGAAAGCGGCATGCCCGCGGGCTGCGGAGGCGTCAAGGTGATCGGCAGCGAATACGGCGAGGTGAAGCGCATGTACGTCCGCCCGCATTTTCGCGGTGCGGGCCTCGCACGACTGATGCTCACCCACCTGTCGCAATACGTCGAACGCCAGGGAATCCGGCGTTTGCGGCTCGAAACGGGCATTCACCAGCGCGCCGCGATCGGGTTGTACGAGCGTATGGGCTTCCAGCGCATACCGCCGTTCGGTGGATACAGGGAAGACCCGCTCAGCCTCTTCTACGAGAAGGAACTGCATTGACTCGCGTCGCGTCGCACGCAACCGCGAGGTCAACGCAAGCCTTCGATGAAAATGTTAGCAATCTAAAAATATGCGCCACACGTTCTGGCTAGTCCCCGGCGTTCTCGCCGGCCGGTCGGGTCCCTGCCGAGATCCGTGGCAGTTGGATGAGTTGAAGGGCATCGGCATCGGCGCAGTCCTTTCCGTCAACGACGGAGCATCGTGCCTTCCCGACGAGTTCGAGCGCCTGGCGATTCGCTACCGGTGCATTCCGCTCTCCCCCAACGCACCGCCACAGGAGGGCGACATCGAGCATTGCCGGCGGGTCCTGCCGTTGGCATACGACTTCGCAAGGGCCAACGAGGCCGATGGCATCGGGACGCTGGTTCACTGCCACGCCGGCAAAGACAGGACGGGACTCTTTCTCGCCTACTATCTGGTCCGCTTGTTCGGCCATGCGCCGAGTGAAGCGATCGCCAAGGTGAAGGCGGTGCGCTCCATCGCATTCACGGCCGAAGGATGGGAGGAATTTGCCCATGAAACGCTCGCCGGAACCGGGACCTGACCTCCTCCCCAGCGAGGCGCCGGCGCACGCCGGCGCCGCGTTGCCCGTGCCCGCCGGCTGAGCCGCAATGCCGGACCTCGCGACCCTGGAGCGATTCATCGCGCGCGTCGAAGAGAACGCCCACGCCGAGGCGATCGAGGAGTTCTACGCGGAGAACGCGTCGATGCGCGAGAATCGCGCTGCGCCACGCGTCGGGCGCGCGCTTCTCGTTGCGCGCGAGCGCGCCGTGCTGGCCAAGGCGCGAAGCGTGCAATCCACCTGCGTCCGCCCGGTTTTCGTGAGCGGCGAAACGGTCATCGTACGATGGATATTTCAATTCGAGTGGCAGGACGGCACGACGACGCGCATGGAAGAACTCGCGTACCAACATTGGCAGGATGGACGGATCATCGAGGAGACTTTTTTCTATGACCCTTCGCAACTCCGTTCGGATGAACATGCATGACATGCTGGTGAGGCTGTACGCACTGCCGGGCCTCGATGACGCCGTTGCGGCGTGCCGCGCGCGCGGCGTCGCGATCCGTCGCGCGTTGGCTCCCGAGCGGCGCGCGACGATCGACTGGGTGCGCGACCGCTTCGCGAGTTCCGCTGCCGAAGTCGAGACCGCCTTCGCGCAGGCTCCGGTGACGTGCTTCATCGCCGTCCGCGATGGCGCGGTGCTGGGTTTTGCCTGCTACGACGTAACGTGCAGGAATTTTTTCGGGCCGGAGGGTGTGGCGATCGAGGAGCGCGGCCACGGCATCGGTCGCGCGCTGCTGCTCGCGGCGCTGCATGCATTGCATGCGCGAGGCTATGCCTACGCGATCATCGGCGGCGTAGGGCCCGCGGAGTTCTACGCCAAGACCGTCGGAGCGATCGCGATTCCGGGATCGACGCCCGGCATCTACACGGGTATGGTCGGGCAACGTGCGACAACTTGAGCAAGCGCTTCCCGCTGGGCGATGGCGGGTGACAGGAGAACGCACATGGCAGATCCCGTTGAAGCATTGGTGCTCGATTTGCTGGAGTGGCTCGGTCCGGGACCGAAGCCCTACGCCGAGGTCATCGACGCATGGCGTACCTCGTGCCCCCGATTGCCGGTTTGGGAGGAGGCGAACGTGCGTGGATTTGTGTTTCACGAGCATCGCGAGGGTGTCGGGGTTTTCGTCGGCGTGTCGGCCGCCGGGAGATCTCATCTGGCTCAATATCGAAACTTGCGGAGCCCTCCTGGTATCAAGTCGTCCGCGCTCGAGGACCCCTGTAGCAACCTCGTCAACGCGGCGCAATCCGCGTCCTGACACGATGGCCGGCCAAACGCGGGCAGCCGCCGTCCTGTACGCGAAGGACCTCGGGCGGGTCGCTGCATTCTACGAGGGCCTGCTCGGGTTCGCCGCGCGCATCCGCGAGGAGGAACAGGTCGTGCTGGAATCGTCGGCGCTCGAGCTCGTCGTGGTTCGCATTCCCGAAAGAATCGCCGCGACCTTCGAAATCACCGATCCGCCCGCCCTTCGCGAGGAAACGGCGGTCAAGCTCGTCTTCTTCGTGGAGAGCCTCGCCGCGACGCGGGCGGCCGCACCGCGTCTCGGCGGCGCATTGAACGCGTCGCGTAAGGAATGGCGATTCGAGGGGTTCAACGTCTGCGACGGCCACGACCCCGAGGGCAATGTCCTGCAGTTCCGCGAACTGCTCCCATGAACCCGGTGCCGAAGTCGATTGTCGAAGGGGGACAGAATGCGGCGCCGCCGCTGAGCCATGCTCATCGGTCATTGTGTAGGATGTGAGCACTTACTCATAGGACGTCGACCACCGAATCGACGCACGTATTTCCATGCACCGTTCGCTCCGCATACTCCTCCTTCTGATCGGTGCCCTTCCGGCACTCGGCCCTCTCGCGGCGGCGGCCCAGCAGGTCGCACTTCGCGCACCGAACGTCGTCGAGATCTCGCCGCGACTCGTCACCTCGGGGCAACCGACGGCGGGGGCCCTCGCCAGCCTTTCCGCACTCGGGTTCGGCGCCGTCATCTACCTCGCGCCGCCGACCGTTTCGGACGCGGTCAAGGACGAGGCGACGATCGTCGCCCGGCAGGGCCTCGTCTTCGTCAACATTCCGATCAACTTCGAAGGCCCGACGGAGAAGGATTTCGAGACCTTCGCCGGCGTCCTCGGCGGGCTCGCGGGGCGCAAGGTCCTGGTGCACTGCCAGGTCAATCTGCGCGCGTCGTCGATGGTATTTCTCTACCGCAGCATCATTGCGAAGGACGATCCGCGGGTCGCCTACGATTCGGTCACCCGGGTCTGGGCTCCGGACGGACCCTGGAAGAAACTGATCCAGGAACAGCTGAAAAAGCACAGGATCGATTTCGACCCGCTGTAGCGACGAGCGGCGAGTCCGGCGCCGCGATGCCGCCCGGTGCGCGTGCGGACTTTCGCTTGAGCGGCGCGTGCCGTTACACTGTGTCGTCGGACTCGGAACCGTTTGATTCCATGCTAGTCACGCTGCGCGCCTCCAAACCCGCCGAGCCCGCTTCAAGCCCATCGGCGAGATCGACGAAGGAGAAATTGTGCTGGTTCTCGACTTCACGCCCGAGGATTCGCAAAGGTAACGCACGCCCATGACCTTCGACGCGTTCATCGAAACGGCGTGGAACGACCATGGCGATCGGCCCGAGGAAGTCGCCCTCCGCCTGCGTGACTCGGTTCCGCTGATCGAAACCCCGGACAACGCCGCCGCCTACGTGCGACTGGTCGTGCACGTGTATGGCGAGCACCTCGGCCGATGGAGCGAGGGTACGGCGCTCGTCGAGTCGATCGGCCATCGGCCCGAATGGAACGCGGACCCGCTGGTGTCGGGCGCGACCCGGCGGGGCACCGCGACATTGCGATACGCCGGCGGCGAGCCGACGGCGCTCGACGGCCTTTCATCCGAAGATCGGGTCGCGGTGCTGGCGATCGCGTCATCGGCATTCGCCGGCCGGAACGACTTCCGAAACGCGATCAGCACCTATGCCGAGGCAACGGCGCTTGCCGAAGCCGGACTGCCGCCGGGCTCCCCTGCCCTCCGCGCCTTGGCGGTGGGCGGCAACAATCTGGCCTCCGCGCTGGAAGCGAAGGTTGATCGGGACGCCGTGGAGACCGCGGGAATGGTCGCCGCCGCCGAAGGAGGCGTCAAATACTGGAAACTCGCCGGCACCTGGCTCGAGGAAGAACGCGCCGAATACCGTCTCGCGCGGAGTCTGTTGCACGCCGGCAGGCCGCAGGACGCCGTTCGCCGCGCGCAGCGCTGCGTCGACATCTGCTCGGCCAATCATGCGCCGCCCATCGAAACGTTCTTCGGTTATGTCGTGCTGGCCGTTGCGAAAAGGGCGGGCGGCGACCGCAATGCGTTCGATGAGTCGCGCAAGAAGGCGCTGCGATACTTCGAATCGATCGAAGCGAGCGAAAGGCATTGGTGCGACGCCGAGCTGAAGGAGCTCGAGGATTGACGGCCGATGGGGATTGGCTTGGCCTGGCGCATCGACGGACGCGAATTCGCGCATCTGCATGCGGAGTCGCTGCTCGATTTGCGGCTGCCCCGCGCGGTCCAGGCGCGACTGCGTACCGATCCGCGCGCCCACTTTCGCAAGCGTCCCTCGGAATGGCTGGAACTCGAGTCCACAAGCCTCGCGACGTGATTGAATTGTTGGCGCTCGTGCAAGAAGCTGCGAGGAAGCGACGATGAGCACGAAAGCACCTGGAGCCAGGTACGGCGGGTGGTCGATCGGCCTGCACTGGCTCATGTTCCTGCTGATTGCGGCGGCCTATGCCACGATGGAACTCAAGTCCGTTTCCCCGAGGGGCAGCGCGCAACGCGAGGCGCTGATCGTTTGGCACTACATGATCGGGATGTCGGTCTTCTTTCTCGCCTGGGTGCGCCTGATTGTCCGTTTCGCTGGAACCGCTCCCGCCATCCTGCCCGCGATCCCCGCGTGGCAGGTTCTGCTCGCCAAGGCGATGCATTGGGTGCTGTACGCGTTGATGATCGGCTTGCCGTTGCTGGGTTGGCTCACACTGAGCGCCAAGGGCGCGCCGGTGCCGTTTTTCGGCATCGAGTTGCCCGCGTTGATGGGAAAGAACGAGTTGTTCCGGAAATGGTTCAGGGCGATTCATGAGGTGGGGGCGACGACCGGATATTTCCTCATCGGTTTGCACACGCTCGCCGCGCTCTATCATCACTACGTGCGGCGCGACAATGTGATGCGGCTGATGTTGCCCGTTGTCCTGGTCTGGGTTTTCGTCATCGTGATCGCGCCTCCGGCATCGGCATTCGATCCGGAACGCGCCGCCCTCTACTTCGCCAACGAGCTCGCGGAGTGTGGCGCCTGGTACACGCTGGTCGCTGAGGCGCCCGGCGTCGAGACGACAGCGAAAGTCAGGTTTCGCGCCGTGGGGATCTCGCTCGTCAGCAGCGCCGCCGACATAAAGTCCGAATCCTTCGCGCTCGCGCGCGCGAACGCCGCGACGAAGGCGATATGGCGCGAGATGGACGGTTCCTGGAGGAACTATTCCGTCGTCGACGCCATTTACGGGGAGCGATGCCGCACTCTCGCGTCCGACCCGGTCGCGCGACGCACGTACTGGCTCGACAAGCGCGACTGATCCGCCGCGTCCGCTGCCGGAGCGCAGGCTGCGATCCCCGGAATGTGCAAAAGTACCGCGCCGCTCGAGCGCCCGAACCACGACAGGAAAGCCGCTCACCCGACACGAGGACGCAATGACCGAAGCCGCCGAGGCACTCGCCAAACTCTTGATCCGCAACTTCAATGAATTTCCGGCGCAACGGGAAGCGCGTCCGCCGTTGTACGACAGCGTCTGCGCGCGACTCGCTCGCGGCACCGCAGCCCGCAAGCTGGGGGCCAGCATCGACACCGTCGCGCCCGGCATGCGCTCGTGTCCGTACCACTTTCACCACGCGCAGGAGGAGATGTTCATCGTCCTCGATGGCACCGGCACCCTGCGCGTCGCGGGCGAGCTCATTGCGCTTCGCGCCGGCGACATCGCCTTCATTCCGCCCGGGCCGCAGTATCCGCACCAGATCATCAATACGTCGGATGCACCGCTCAAATACCTGTCGATCAGCACGCGCGACTCGCCGGAGATCTGCGAGTACCCCGATTCCGGCAAATACCTGGCGATGGCGTCGCTCCCCGACGGGAACTACTTCGACGCGATTCAGCGCGCGAAGGAAAGCGTCGACTACTGGGACGGCGAGCCGTAGCGCAGGGCGGGACGTCTGGTCGTCCCTTTTGTGGCCGCGCTTTGCCTTGCGCGGGGATCGCGTGCGGTCGCACCGAAACAGACGGTTCTGCTACTGCTTCATCATGGCGCGGCACTCGAGCGGCAGCAGCCCGACGGGAACGTCGGTCAGGTTCTGTCCCATGACCGTCATCTTGTCCGGCGCTTCCGCGGTTCCGCAAACCCAGGCGACCGGGACGATCGGCGCATCCTCGACCACCGCCGGGCGCATTGAAAGTACCTTGCCGGTGATCGCATTGCTGGCGCGATTGCCGAAGGTCAGGTGGATGGCGCCATTCTTCACCACCAGCGAACTCACGTAGTTGGCGACGATCTTCTCCGGCACCGGCAAACCGGCCGCCGCGTTGTCGGCTGGGAACGCCTGCGTGGCTGACCACGCGGCCGCGACCGGTTGCTTGGCGATATCGGCGAGCGGCAATGCGGCCCTGATCTGGTCCCGGACGAGGCGATCGAGATACGACGGGACGGCGAGTGTCGCAAGGATGGCGATCACGGCGATGACCGCCATCATTTCCATCATGGTGAAGCCTCGATGCGGTGTCGTCATCTCGCCATTCTGCGGGTTCGGCCCCGGAGGACTCCATGATAGATCACTCCTCGCCGCAGGCGGCGCGTCACCGTTCGTGGCGAAAGCGATGTTTCACAATTGTCTTTACAATCCGGCTTTTGCCGATCGGGAAAGGCAGGCGTGAAGGAGCCGTGCGAACATGTCGGCGCGATCGTGCCGGTGATGCCTTCGAGCAAGGGGTGCGAAGGCTGCCTGTCGACCGGCGCCAGCTGGACGGAACTTCGCGTCTGCCTCACCTGCGGCCACGTCGGATGTTGCGAGGATTCGGAGCATGCACACGCCCTTGCGCATTTCAATGCGACCGGACATCCAATGATCGCGCCCTTGTCCCGCGGCGAGACCTGGGGATGGTGTTACATCCATCGGCGCTACGTCGACCCGATGCCGTTCGTGCCGATCAAGCGGCGTTCCGCGCTGGCGACGTTCCTCCGCCGTTTCGGCGATCGATGAACGCGCGTGGTACTCGCTAGCGATGTCGAAATATGTCGCGACGATTCGTTGGGAGCGTGGCGGCGCGCAATTCGTCGACGCCAAATACAACCGCGGACACACGTGGAGCTTCGACGGCGGCGTCGAGGTCCCCGCTTCGTCGTCACCTTCGGTCGTGCCCGTCCCGTACTCGGAAGCGCGAGCCGTCGACCCCGAGGAGGCATTTGTCGCCGCGCTGTCCAGCTGTCACATGCTGTGGTTCCTGTCGATCGCCGCGAAGCGCGGATTCTGCGTCGATAGCTATGTCGACGATGCGATCGGCGTGATGGGCAGGAATGCGCTGGGAAAGCTCGCGATCACCGAGGTCGCGTTGCGACCCCGGATCACCTTTGCCGGCGACGGGCCGCCGACGGAAGAGGAGATCGTCGCGATGCATCACAAGGCGCACGCCGAATGCTTCATCGCCAACTCAGTGACGACCGCGGTTCGCTGCGAGCCGGTCTTCGATCGCTGACGCTGTCCTCCCTCGATGGAAATCTCCCCGAAAACGACGCCGAAGATCGATCTCGACCAGGACATCTGCGTCCACATCTTCACCGTTTCCGCGGCGATGGTCGGCGTCTGCCTCACGGTCATCGGCCTCTTGAAGATCGTCATCACGATCCAGAAGGTCGACACCGTGGCCGACGACCTGGTCGCCGCCAACGCGCTGGTCTTTCTCGCCGCCTGCGTCCTGTCTTACTGGGCGCTGCGCACGCGAAGCAGCCGGCGGATGCATCGCCTCGAGCGCATCGCCGATACGCTGTTCCTGATCGGGCTCGCGCTGATGGCCGCGATTTCGTGCTTCATGACGTACGCGATGGCGATCATGTAGCGCACGCGGACAAGGAGACCTCACGTGGCGATCATCCGGCATCTGGTCCATGACGTCGATGCGGCGCTGGCGTTCTACGTCGATGTGCTCGGCTTCACACTGGTCGAGCGATGGGGGCCGCCGTTTGCGATGGTCGGGCGCGGCGACCTGTCGCTGTGGCTGAGCGGGCCCGGGAGCTCGGCCTCGCGACCGCTCGTCGATGGATCACAGCCGGGACCCGGCGGCTGGAACAGGCTGGTGATTGAGACCGACGACCTCGAATTGCTGGTCGGGAGTCTGCGGCAATCCGGCGCGCACTTCCGCAGCGAAATCGTCGAGGGTCCGGGGGGAAAGCAGATTCTCGTGGATGATCCGTCGGGCAACCCGATAGAATTGTTCGAGTCCGGCGACGAGTGAGCGCACACTGGCCGTCGCGGGGCTTCGAGGCTCGCCGGCGTTGCGCGCCGCTCGGGTCGATTATCCGTGGAGGCGCAGGGCGAGCGAAGGAGAGGCGATGCAGCGATCGATGATCACCGGGACGTTCACACTGCCCGGACATACGGTTTCCCGGAATCTCGGCGTCGTCCGCGGCATCACCGTGCGTTCGCGCTCGATCGTCGGGAATTTCTTCGGCGGGCTGCAGTCGCTTTTCGGCGGCAACATCACCATCTACACCAACCTTTGCGAACAGGCCCGGTCCGAAGCCTTCGACCTCATGTGCCAGCATGCCGAGGAACTCGGCGCGAACGCCATCGTCGCCATGCGCTACGACGCGACGGACGTGATGCCGGGCATCACCGAGGTCCTTTGCTACGGCACCGCCGTGGTCGTCGCGCAAGTCCCCGGCACATGATCAACATGGAGATCCCGATGAACGAAGAAACCTTCAACCTCAGCATCCGCAAGTTCCTGAAGATGGTCGGCATCAGTTCGCAGCGCGAGATCGAGCAGGCCGTGGCCAAGGGCATCGCCGACGGTCGCATCTCGGGAACCGAGACCTTTCCGGCCGTCGTGACGCTCGACGTCGCCGGACTGAAGCTCAACGTGAAGTTCGACGGGGAACTCAAGCTGCAGTAGGCGCGCACCCGACATCGACCGCGCAAGCCGACGAGCGCGCCGGGCCCAGCATCGGCGTTGCCGATGCCCTTCTCAACAATGGAGGCCAATCGATGAGCGACATGAATACGCTGCACAACCGGGCGGTCTGGTTCGACATCCCGGTGGCGGACCTGGACCGTGCGGCCGCGTTTTACCGTGCGGTGCTCGCGATCGACGTGCAAAAGCAGGAATTCGACGGGTTTGCGTTCTGCTTTCTGGCGCACGACCAGGGCAACGGTGGTTGCCTCGTTCCGGGCGCTGCGGAAATCAGCTCGACGGGCGGGATTCTCGTCTACCTCAACGTCGATCGGCGCATCCGCGCGGCGATGGTCGAGGTCGAAAAGCGCGGCGGGAAGGTGCAGAAGCCCGTGCACCCGATCGGACCCCACGGCTTTCGCGCGATCGTGCAGGATAGTGAAGGCAACCGGATTGCGCTGCATTCCACCGTCGACACTTAAACCCGCGGGCTGACACGGAATTCGATCGACCGCCAACGGCGGCCGCGCATGCCCTTCCGCACCGATCGCAAGGACTCCATGACTCCGGATCGCCAGGTCACGCTTTACCACTCGCCGAACACGCGCTCGTTCGGCACCCTTGTGCTGCTGGAGGAGCTTCGCGCCGACTATCGGCTGCACGTGCTCGACATGAAATCGGGCGAGCAGCGCCAGCCCGGGTATATGGCGGTCAATCCGATGGGGAAGGTTCCCGCGATCCTGCACGGCGATGCACTCGTCACCGAGCAGCCGGCGGTCTTCCTGTACCTTGCCGACCTCTACCCGGAAGCGGGGCTCGCCCCGCCGATCGGCGATCCGCTGCGCGGGCCGTACCTTCGCTGGATGGTGCTATACGGTTCGTGTTTCGAGCCGGCGATCGTCGATCGATCGTTGAAGCGCGAACCCGCCGCGCCGGCGCTGTGCCCCTACGGCGACTACGACACGCTGTTGAAAACGCTGACCGACCAGCTGTCTGCGGGAAAGTATCTGCTCGGCACGAAGTTCACGGCGGCCGACGTACTGTGGGGCATCGCGCTGATCTGGATCACGACGTTCAAGCTCGTGCCGGAGTTGCCGGTGATCAAATCCTATACGGATCGCATGAACGCGCGTCCCTCGGTCGCGCGCGCGAAGGCCATGGACGCCGAGCTCGAGGCAGCGCAGCGCGGGTGATCGACCCGGTGGCGCAGAGAGCGCACTCGCTGCCGGGGCATCGGTAGGCAAGCATGCAAAGCCCTCCGACGGAAGCGGAATCATCGCTGCGTTCCGCGGCGCTGACGGCACGTTTGCGCGTCGAACCGCTGCGATCTACCCATGCGCCGCTGCTCTTTCCGGCGCTCGCGGATCCACGGATCTATGCGTACGTTCCCGACGAAGTCCACGCGACGCAGGATTCGCTCGGCAAGCGCTACGCATTCCTCGAGCGCGGTGCGCCTCCCGGCGTCACGGACGTCTGGCTCAACTGGGCGCTGCAGCGCAAGGACAGTGCGGCTTACATCGGCACACTGCAGGCGACCGTCACGCCGGATTCGCATGCCTACATCGGCTATGTGTTGTGCCCGACGGCCTGGGGGCAAGGATTTGCCACCGAGGCGTGCCGATGGCTCGTTGCCGCGCTGCAAAGGCGCTTTGTCCTGGGTGAAATCCTGGCGACCGTCGACGTGCGCAACCTTCCCTCGATCCGCGTCCTCGAACGCATCGATTTTCGTTGCATCGGCACCGAACCCGCGGAGCTTCGCGGTGCGGCCACCACCGACTATCGGTATCGCCTCGCGTGCGGATCCGCTGCGTGACTCTCCAACGACGCGCCGGATGACGGTATGATCAAACACACGCCGCACACCTCGAAAGGTTTCCGATGCTCGTGATCTGGGGTAGGAACAATTCAGTCAACGTCCAGAAGGCCCTGTGGTGTTGCGAGGAGATGGGCGTCGACTATCGGCGCATCGACGCCGGAGGCGCATTCGGCGTCGTGAACACTCCCGCCTATCGCAAGCTCAATCCCAACGGTCTCGTGCCCACCCTCGACGACGATGGGTTCGTGCTGTGGGAGTCCAATGCGATCGTTCGCTATCTGGCGGCGAAGCACGGCGCCGGCAGCCTGTGGCCGACCGATCCTCGAACGCGTGCCGCGGCCGACCAATGGATGGACTGGCAGGTTTCCACATTCTGGCCGGCGATCCGCAGCCTTTTCATGGGACTCGTCCGCACAAAGGAAAGCGAGCGCGATCACGCAGCGATCGAGGCCTCGCGGCAGAAGACCGCCGAGGTGCTGGGCATCGTCGACGCGCATCTCGAATCGCGTCCATTTCTCGCCGGAGACACGCTGACGATCGGCGACGTTCCGCTGGGGTGCGGCATCTGGCGGTGGATGGCGCTGCCGATCGATCGCCCTCCGCTGCCCAATGTGCAGCGCTGGTCCGACGCGCTGCAGACGCGGGCCGCGTACCGGAAGATCGTGATGCTGCCGCTCACGTAGGAGCGCGCGCGACAGATCGATGAGCCGGGTGCCGCGGCACGGGCGCTCGGTTGCAACGGAGCCCACGCATGGGAAAGGGTCGACTCGAAGCCTTCAGCGACGGCGTCATCGCCGTCATGTGCGGTGTCGCCTACTTCATCCTGAGCCGCATACTGATCGGGCATGGCGGAAGCGGGTGGACTCTCGGCGCCGCCGTGGGCAAGGATTTCAAGGGCAAGATCTCCGTCGTGATCTATGCGCTGGCCATTCCCCTGTCGTTCGCCAATCGCTGGCTCGCCTTCGGGCTCTATGCCTTCGTCGCCGCGATGTGGTTCATCCCCGATCGCCGCATCGAACGGGCGGTCGACCGGTGACAAGCGTTTCAGACCTGAACCAGATCCTGTCGGCGACGCCGTTTCTGCAGCCCTACGGCTTTCGCGTCGAAACGGCCGCGTCCGGCGAATGCACGTTGATCGTTCCGTTTCGCTCCGCATTGGAACGTCCCGGCGGGATCGTCAGCGGCATGACTCTGATGGGCGCCGCCGACGTCGCGATGTGGCTCGCGATCATGACGTTGCGCGGTGTCGAGGAGCAGTGGGTGACCTCGGACATGAAGACGGCATTTCTGAAGAGCGCGCGCAACGAGGACATTTCGTGCAGCGCGCGCGTCCTGAAGCCCGGCAAGCGGACGATGTACGGCACCGCGGAATGCCGAGGCGCCGCTGCCGGCCTGCTCGCCCACCACGTGCTGACCTACGCGAGGATCGAGCCATGACGCGATCACGTCACCGGCGTTGCGCGCCCGCCATGGGAAGGAGATCATCATGATCAAGGAAAGCTGCCTGTGCCGGGCGATCCGGTTCGAGGCCGAGCGGCCGACGATGCACATGTTCGTCGGCTCCAAGGCACCGTGGTGGGAGATCGCCGACGGATCGCCGAAGTTCGACGAATACGCGACGGAATAATGGCGATCCAACGCGCTGCTCCGGATGCCGGCCGTCTCGATCGCATCGTCGCCGAAGCGCGGCGCAGCCAGGACGCGCGTGCCAGCACCTATCGCGAACAGGCGCTGAAGCTCTACCCATGGATCTGCGGACGGTGCAGGCGGGAGTTCGATCGGTCCAACGTCTTGCAATTGACCGTGCACCACAAGGATCACAACCATGACAACAATCCCGTCGACGGCAGCAACTGGGAGCTTCTTTGCCTTTACTGCCACGACAACGAGCACTCGCGTCAGCTCGAAGCTGCAGCGCAGGCAGGTTCGGCGGCAGGCGAGGCCGCGTCGACCGCAACGCATCGGCCTTTCGCGAATCTCGCGGACCTTCTCAAGGGGAAGGCCCCGCGATGAACGTCGCGCAGGCCCGAATCAGCGCGTCCGCCGTCGCCCCGCCCCCGACGCGCAGGGTTCGGGCACAACGCAGCGGCGCCGGATGATCGCCCGAATCTGTGCCGATGCCCTGGTTGCCATTCACTTCGCGTTCATCGTATTCGTCCTCGCGGGCGGTCTGCTGACGCTGCGGCACCGGCGCTGGGCGTTGCTGCATGTACCTGCGGTCGGGTGGGCCGCGTTTACAGAGTTCACGGCGACGATCTGCCCGTTGACGCCCTGGGAAAATTCACTTCGGAGAGCGGCGGGCGATGCCGGATACCCAGGCGGATTCATCGACCATTACGTGATCCCGCTCATCTATCCGCAAGGATTGAGGCCCGAGGTGCAACTCGTCCTCGGCGCGGTAGTGGTCGCGCTCAACGTCGCGATCTACGCACTTGTAGTGCGGAAGTGGAATGGGGCGCGCGGTGCCGATGCCGCACCGTCGCGACCGCGGCCATCGGGACGGCAAGCGTCGCGCTCCACATGACGCGCGACCCACAAAAGCGTACCCTACCCGACCCGGGCCTCGATCCGGTCGCGGACGCGCTCGGTTTCGGTAGCCTTCGTACCGACCCTGCCTGAGCGCCCGCCGTCCCGGCCCCCGCCAAGGAGACCCCGCATGACGCTTTGCCCGATCGCCCTCGCCGTTGGCTGCAGGAAGTGCCCGATCTTCGCCGCCTGCCCCGTGAAAGGGGTGATCGGCGACTACCGGAAGGAAGACGACGCGCCAGCCAGGGCCGCACCCGGCAAAGCAAAAAACGGCGGCAAGGCGAAGGCCGGCGCGAAAAAGCGCCGGTAGCGGTGGCCCGGCGAACCCAATGATCCACGCGGCCATCACCGGCTGGGGCAAGTGCATGCCTCCCGCCATCCTGACCAACGCCGATCTCGCGTCGCTGATGGACACCGACGATCAATGGATCACGTCGCGAACCGGCATCAAGGAGCGGCGCGTCTCGCATGTCACGGGCATCGAACTCGCGCACATCGCCTCGGCGCGGGCGCTCGCCTGCGCAGGCATTGCCGCCGCCGACGTCGAACTGATCGTCTACGGGAGCTGCTCCAACGACGAGACGGTTCCGAATTCCTCATCCGGCGTGCAGGTGCGCCTGGGCGCCACGCGGGCGGCGTCGATGGACATCAACACGGCCTGCACGAGCTTCATGTACGGCCTCTCGACGGCCACCGCATTGATCCGCACCGGCGTCGTCAAGAACGCCGTCGTGATCGGCGTCGAGCTGATCTCGCAGTTCATGGACTGGACGAACCGAGGCGTCGCCGTGCTGTTCGGCGACGGGGCCGCGGCCGTGGTGCTGCAGGCCTCCGAAAACGAAGAGGGGCTGATCGGCGAAAAGCTCGGCTGCGACGCCGACGTTCGCGGCATCCTGCGCGTGCGCGGGATGGGCACCGCCTATGCGCATCACGGCGTGATGCTCGGCGACACGTCGTGGAACTTCGACGGCCAGGAAATCTTCAAGCGCGCGGTCGTTGCGATGGCGCATGCATCGCAGGATGTGCTCGCGAAGACGGATCACACCATCGACGAGATCGACCTCCTTATCCCGCATCAGGCGAACTTGCGGATCATCGAGTCGGTGGCGAAGCGCGTCGGCGCTCCGATGGAACGTGTGTACGTGACCGTGCAGCGCTACGGCAACATGTCGTCAGCGACAATTCCGGTGTCCCTCGTCGACGCGCTCGAGGAAGGTCGCGTCAAGCCGGGCGCGCTGATCCTGATGCCGGCGTTCGGCGCGGGACTCACATGGAGTTCGCATCTCGTGCGGTGGGGCGCGCGCACGACGCCGCTCGAAACGTCGCCGCTCGAGCTTCCTCCGTGCACGAAGACGGCGTTGGACCGCGTGCACGAACTGATCGCGATCAAGCAACCGCCCGATCGCTCCGACGCCGGGATGGCCAAGGCGAAACTCGCCGAGGATTTCTAGGTCGACCTCTAGCTGCAGCTATGCGGAGTGGTCGGTTTGAGGCCGGGACATGCGCGACGGGCGGAGTAGGGCGGGCCTATCGGCGGGCGCATGAACACCCTAAGCCCGACGGTAGGCCCGCCTCACTAAGCCTTACTCCACCTCACAACCGCGCTAGGTGCTGACGAGTTTTCGATGCGCCTGCACGCTCATCAGGATGCCGAGGCCGATGAAGAGCGAGATCAGCGCGGTGCCCCCGTACGAAACCAGCGGCAGCGGCACGCCGACGACCGGCAGCACGCCGCTGACCATTCCCATGTTGACGAACGCGTACGTGAAGAACATCAGCGTGACGGCACCGGCGATGAGCCGCGCGAACATCGTCGATGCGTTCGCGGTGATCATCATCCCGCGCCCGATCAGCAGCATGTAGAGAACGAGCAGAACGAGGGTGCCGATCAGCCCGAACTCCTCGCCGAACACCGCGAAGATGAAATCGGTGTGCCGTTCGGGAAGGAAGTCGAGGTGCGTCTGCGTACCATTGAGCCACCCCTTGCCGACCACGCCCCCTGATCCGAGCGCGATCGACGCCTGCGACGAGTGATAGCCCGCGCCGAGCGGGTCGCGGGTGGGATCGATAAACGTCAGAATCCGTTCGCGCTGATAGTCGTGCAAGTGCTGCCACACGAACGGCGCGGCGGCCGATGCGGCGGCGACGAGACCGATCATGACCTTCCACGAAAGCCCGGCGAGGTAGAGCACGTAGAATCCGGACGCGCCGATGAGGAGCGCAGTGCCGAGGTCGGGCTGGCGCTTGATCAGATAGACCGGCACGGCGATGAGCACGGCCGCCAGCGTGAAATCCTTCCATCCGATGCGACCCTCGAATTTCTGGAAGTACCACGCGAGCATCAGCGGCAGCGCGATCTTCATCAGTTCCGAAGGCTGAAAACGCCCGAAGCCGAGGTTCAACCACCGCCGCGAACCATTGACGCTCACGCCCCACAGCGCTACGCCAGCGAGCAGCACCACGCCCAGCGCATACAAGGGCACAGCAGCTCGCGCGATCGTCTGCGGTGAAATGTTGGCGACAATCCACATCAGCGCCAGCGCGAACGCGAGGCTCGCTGCCTGGTTCGACAGTCGCGCGACACTCTGGTCTGAAGCCGAGAAAAGCGTGATGAGGCCGACCCCGGCGATGGACAACGCCACGCCGAACAGGAAGCTGTCGACCCGCCGGGTCAGGAGCTGCCACAACCGGGCAATGAACTGCGCCATCAATCGCTCTGGTCTTCGTTGTCGGGCACCGTGACCGCCGGCGCCGGTCCGGTTTTTCGCACGCCGGCGACGTAGTAGTCGAGAACCTGTCGCGCGATCGGCGCCGCTGCCTGCGCGCCGAATCCGCCGTTCTCGACGAGCACGGCCAGGGCAATCCGCGGGTTCTCGATGGGGGCGAACGCGATGAACCAGGCATGGTCGCGCAATCGCTCGTCTACGCGGCTCGCCGAGTATTTTTCACCCTTCATCGAATACACCTGCGCCGTCCCGGTCTTGCCGCCGCTCGTGTACGCCGCTTTCAGGAACGCGGACGCACCCGTGCCCTCGAGGTTGACGCCGGCCAGCGCCTTCTTGATCACGGCCAGATGTTCGGGGTTCAGCGCCAGCGCGTGCGCCTGCTGTGGCTCGATTTCACGTACCGTCGCCGACCCTGCGCCGCGAACCGTCTTCACGAGGTGCGGCTGATACGACGTGCCGTCGTTCGCGATCGTGGCGATCGCCTGCGCGAGCTGAATCGGCGTGAACGCGTTGTAGCCCTGGCCAATGCCGGCCGAAATGCTGTCGCCGAGATACCACTTGCGATGTTCCTCGCGGTACTCCTTGCCCGAGAACCGGTGCCGCTTCCATTCGCGCGACGGCAGCACGCCGGCGAGCTCGCCTTCGATGTCGATACCGGTCTTGCGCCCGAAGCCCAATTGCGACAGGAATCGGTAGGTGTCGTCGATGTCGGTCTCGCTCGCGAGGACGTAGTAGTACGTGTCGCACGAAACGACGATCGACCGGTACATGTCGACCATCCCGTGACCGCCGGGCTTGTCGTCGTTGAAACGGTGCGCCGCGCCCGGGAGCTGGAAATAGCCCGGATCGGAGATCGCCTGGGCGGGCGTGCGCTTTCCGGACGAAAGCGCCGACAGCGCGAGAAACGGCTTGATCGCGGAGCCGGGCGGATAGGCGCCGCGCAGCGGACGATTGAGGAGCGGCTTGTCGGGCGACTCGTTCAGCAATTCCCAATTGGCCGAATCGATGCCGTCGACGAACAGGTTCGGATCGAAACCGGGTTTCGACACGAGCGCCAGGACCTCGCCGTTCGTCGGATCGATCGCCACCAGCGCCCCGCGGCGCGCGCCGAACGCTGCCTCGGCAACCTCCTGCAGCTTGATGTCGAGCGACAGCGTCAGATCGTTGCCCGATGTGGGGGCTGCGCGCGACAGCGTACGAACCGCGCGGCCCCCGGCGTCGACCTCGACTTCTTCCACACCGGTCGTGCCGTGAAGCTCCCGCTCGTACGAAAGCTCGATCCCGACCTTGCCGATGTAGTCGGAACCCTTGTAGTTCGCGCTCTCGCCCCACTCGTCGATGCGCACGAGATCGCGGTCGTTGATGCGGCCGATGTAGCCGACCACATGCGAAGCGACCTCGCCGAACGGATATTGGCGGAAGAGCCGCGCCTTGATCTCCACCCCCGGGAAGCGATAGCGATTGACCGCGAAGCGCGCGACCTCGACGTCGGTCAACCGCGTGCGCAGCGGCAGGGTTTCGAAATTCTTCGATTCGTCCATCAGCTTCTTGAACCGACGGCGGTCGCGCGGCTGGATCTCGACGATTTCGGCGAGCGCGTCGACCGTTTCGTCCAGGTTCTTCACACGCGAAGGCTGGATCTCGAGCGTGTAGGCGGAATAGCTTTGCGCGAGCACGAGGCCGTTTCGGTCGCGGATCACCCCGCGGTTGGGGATAATCGGCACGATCGCGATCCGGTTGGTCTCGGCGAGCGTCTGATAGTGGGTGTGCCGGACGACCTGCAGGTAGAAAAAGCGGCCGAAGAGCCCGACCAGCGCAAGCACCACCAGAACGCCGGCGAGCGAAAGGCGCCTTTTGAACAGGTGAAGTTCGCGCTCGGGGTTCCTGAGCTCGGGCGAACCCAGCGTCCCCGCGTCGGCGCGGCCACGCCCGCTCGAGAGAAAAAGTCGGCGCGCCATCGTCGGGTCAGGAAGTCGAAACCCGCCTCGTCACAATGAAGTCGACGAGTGCTGCGGTCGTTGCGACCATTGAATCGCGAGCGTGACGACGGGCCAAAGCAGTGCGCCGACGAGCGGAGGCACGGCGTAGGTCCATCGTGGCAGCGACGCGCCACCCACATAGCGCACCAGCAGCACGAGCGCCGCGCAAAGACCGAGCAGCACCGCGACCTGCGCGGCCTGCTGCCACAGCGGGAAGCGCAGCACGCGCCGGCGGAAGTACTCGGTTGCGTAGGCGAGAAACGCGTACGCGAGCGCATGCTGCCCGAACAGCGTGCCGTCACCGACATCCATCACGAGGCCGATCGTCCATGCGATCCCGATGCCGATGTAACGCGGCTCCTTGATGCACCAGTAGAGCAGCAGCAGCGCAACGAAGTCGGGCTTCAACGCCAGCGCGACTCCCGACGTGGGCAACAGGTTTCCGACGAGCGCCAACGCCAGCGTAAGGGCGACGAACCACGGCCGCACGGGCCGCAGGATTTCCTCCGGGCCTGCGACGGAAAACTGGCCGATATTGGGCAGCGCCATCACGGAGTTCCCGCGCCCTTGCGACGGCCCTTGCCCTGCTTCTTGGCCGTATCCGATTCGGCGGGTTCCTCGGGACGCGGTGGGAGGACCGCAGACCGGGCGAGCACGAGGAGGTGCTCGCTGCGGTCCACACCCGCCATCGGCGTGCACGTGATGCGCGCGAACATCTGGCCCGTCTCTCGATCGAGCGTCGCGACGCGGGCCACTGCGAGGCCCGGCGGATACGTGCCGTCCAGACCCGACGTAACCAGGACATCGCCGACCTGGATATCCGCGCTCGGCGCCATGAAACGCAGCTCGGGTGCGTGGCCCGCGCCGGCACCGTAGAGGACCGAACGCACGCCGCTCCTCTGGACTTTCACCGGCACCGCGTGATCCTTGTCCGTGACGAGCGTGACCTCCGCCATGCTTGGAAACACGCGCGTCACCTGACCGACGACGCCCTCCGCGTCGATGACGGCCTCGCCCGGCCGCAGCTCGGCGTCCACGCCTTTGCCGACGTAGAGTTTCTGCGCAAACGGATCGCGGCTCGTGTAAAGCACTTCCACCGCCGTGGCACCGGCCGCGTAGCGCGCGCCGAGTTCGATCAACGTGCGCAGGCGCGCATTTTCAGCTTGAGCGGCCGCGTTGCCCTGCGCCGCTGCCGCGCGCTCGACCAGCGAGCGCTTCAGCGTCTGGTTTTCATCGGTTAGCGTACGCAACGACGCGAAGTAGCTGCCCACGTCCGTGAGCAACTCGCCGGGGAGCTGCGCGGCGCGCTGGACCGGGTACAGGACGACCGCCGCAGCACGGCGGACGCCCTCGAGATAGTGATAGCGGGTGTCGACGAACAACAGCGCGATCGAGAGCATCCCGAAGAAGGCGAGCCTCGCGATCGGCGAGGGGCCGCGGTTGAAGAACGCGGGCGGCTCGATCGGGATGTGGCGCATCGCGAAAGTGGGGTCAGAGACGACTTTCGCGTCGCTGCGAAGAGGGAAGCCGCATCGGTGCAATCACGAAAGTCGTCTCTGACCCCACTTTCGCGTCAGTCCGACGTGAAAATCGTCGACAACTTGTCCATGTTTTCGAGCGCCCTGCCGCAGCCGCGCACCACGCACGTGAGTGGATCGTCGGCGACGATCACCGGAAGGCCCGTCTCTTCCATCAGCAGCCGGTCGACATCGCGCAGCAGCGCGCCACCGCCCGTCAGCACCATGCCGCGCTCCGCGATGTCGGCGCCGAGTTCGGGCGGCGTGCGCTCGAGAGCGCTCTTTACCGCGGACACGATGCTGTTCAACGGATCGGTCAGCGCCTCGAGGATCTCGTTCGACGAAACCGTAAAGCTGCGCGGGATGCCCTCGGCGAGATTGCGGCCCTTGACCTCCATCTCCTTCACCTCGGAGCCGGGGAACGCCGAGCCGATCGTCTTCTTGATCAATTCGGCCGTCATCTCGCCGATCAGCATCCCGTAATTGCGGCGGATGTAGTTGACGATTGCCTCGTCGAACTTGTCGCCGCCGACGCGCACGCTGCCGGAGTACACCATCCCGCCCAGCGAGATCACGCCGACTTCGGTCGTCCCGCCGCCGATGTCGACGACCATCGAGCCCGTCGCTTCGGAGATCGGCATGTCCGCCCCGATCGCGGCGGCCATCGGTTCTTCGATCAGGTACACCTTCGATGCGCCGGCGCCCAGCGCGGACTCGCGAATCGCGCGGCGCTCGACCTGCGTCGATCCGCAAGGTACGCAGATGATGATCCGCGGGCTGGGCGAAAAGAGCCGCGACTCGAGCACCCGCTTGATGAACTGCTTCAGCATCTGCTCGGTGACGGTGAAGTCGGCGATGACGCCATCCTTCATCGGCCGTATCGCCGTGATGTTTCCAGGGGTGCGGCCGAGCATCTGCTTTGCGGCGAGGCCGACTTCCTGGATCACGCGCTTGCCGTTCGGACCGCCTTCCTGGCGAATTGCAACGACAGACGGCTCGTTCAGCACGATTCCCTTGCCGCGCACGTAGATCAGCGTGTTCGCCGTGCCGAGGTCGATCGCGAGATCGCTTGAGAAATAGCCCTTGAAAGACTCGAACATGAGAGCGGTTACCTGCGGCGATGCGGGGCGCGCGATCGATGCGGCGGCCCGGAGGTCAAAAGGAGCGGTGGCTGCCTGAAAATATGACATTATGATAACCTATTGTGCATCGCTCCTGCACTGATTTTGTGCGGAAATCCGGGCAAAATGGACGTTCGGGCCGCCCCGGCGCGCACCGCACAATCGCCGGGGGGAGGTCGCAGTCGGGCACCCCCTTCGCCCACCCCCGGCCTTATCCAACCGATCGCCATGACCCTCTCCATCACCGACGTCCAAAGGATCGCCCATTTGGCACGCATCGAGATCGATAGTGGTCAGGCCGAAGAGGTGCGCGCGAAACTCGAAGCGATCTTCGGCATGATCGACGAGCTCAATGCTGTCGACACGACCGGCGTCCTGCCGATGGCGCACGCGCAGGACGTCACGCTGCCGCTGCGCGACGACAAGGTCACCGCGCCAGATAGCCGCGTGCTGTTCCAGGGTGGCGCGCCGGCCGTGGAGGACGGGCTCTACCTCGTGCCGAAGGTTCTCGAGTAGCGTCGCGCGCATCCATGGTCGCCGGGTCCATCGCCGAACTCGCCGAGGCGCTTCGCGCAAAGCACTATTCGTCCGTCGAGTTGACGCAAGCGCACCTCGAGCGGATCGCCCGCCTCGATCCGGTGCTGAACGCCTTCATCACGGTGGATTGTGAACGCGCGCTCGAAGCGGCGAGGGTGGCCGATGCCGCAATCGCCGCCGGAGAGGCCGGGCCGCTCACCGGCATCCCGATCGCGCACAAGGACATACTCGCGACCGAGGGGATGCGCACGACCTGCGGGTCGCGCATGCTCGCGAATTACACGTCGCCGTTCGACGCGCATGTTGTCGGGCGATTGAAGCACGCCGGGACGGTGCTTGTCGGCAAGACGAACATGGACGAGTTCGCGATGGGGTCGTCGAGCGAGACGTCGTATTTCGGACCGGTGAAGAATCCGTGGAACCCCGGGTACGTGCCGGGCGGGAGTTCCGGCGGCTCGGCAGCGGCCGTCGCTGCGCGTTTGGTGCCCGCCAGCACCGGGACCGACACCGGCGGCTCGATCCGCCAGCCGGCGGCCCTGTCCGGCATCTGCGGGCTCAAGCCGACCTACGGCATCTGCTCCCGGTACGGCCTCGTCGCGTTCGCATCGAGCCTCGACCAGGCCGGCCCGTTCGCGCAGACGGCGCGCGATCTCGCGCTGCTTCTGAACGCGATGGCGGGCTTCGACCCGCGCGACTCGACCTCGCTCGACCGTCCCGTCGAGGACTACACGCGAGCGCTCAACGCGCCGGGACGCGCGAAACCGCTCTCGGGCCTCACGATCGGGTTGCCGCGAGAGTACTTCAGCGTCGGCGTCGACACCGATGTCGCAAGGGCGATCGACGCGGCACTGGCCGAGCTTCGCGCACTCGGCGCGACAACGGTCGACGTCTCGCTGCCCAACGTCGGCCTTGCGGTGCCCGTCTACTACGTGATCGCGCCGGCGGAAGCGTCGTCCAACCTGTCGCGCTTCGACGGCGTGCGCTACGGGCATCGCGCGGCGGCGTATACCGACCTCACCGACATGTACCGGAAGACGCGCGCGGAGGGCTTCGGCGCGGAGGTGAAGCGCCGGATTCTCGTCGGGACCTACGTGCTGTCGCACGGCTACTACGATGCGTATTATCTGAAGGCGCAGCAGGTGCGCCGTTTGATCGCCGACGACTTCCGCCGCGCGTATACGACGTGCAACGTGATCGTCGGACCCACCGCGCCGACGGCCGCGTTTCCGATCGGCGCGAAGACCGGCGATCCGGTCGAGATGTATTTGAACGACATCTTCACGGTCGCGGCGAACCTGACCGGCGCGCCGGCGATGTCGATTCCCTGCGGCTTCGACGGCAACGGCATGCCGATCGGCCTGCAGATCCAGGGCGACTATTTCTCCGAAGCGATGATGTTGAACGTCGCGCATCGTTTCCAGAGCGCCACCGATTGGCACCGGCGGACACCCACTATGGCTTCGACATGATCACCACAGGCCTTACGTGGGAAGTCGTCATCGGACTCGAAACGCACGCGCAGCTCTCCACCGCGTCGAAGATCTTTTCGGGAGCGTCGACGGCCTTCGGTGCTGCGCCAAATTCGCAGGCATCCGCCGTGGATATCGCATTGCCCGGGGTATTGCCCGTGCTGAATCGCGGCGCGGTCGAGCGCGCGATCCGGTTCGGCTTGGCCGTCGGCGGCACGATCAATCGCAGAAGCGTGTTCGCCCGCAAGAACTACTTCTACCCCGATCTGCCGAAAGGCTACCAGATCAGCCAGTTCGAGATTCCGGTCGTGGTGGGCGGCGCGATTGAAATCGTGTCGCCGACGCGCGGCGATGTCCGCGTCGCGCTCACCCGCGCGCACCTCGAGGAGGACGCCGGGAAATCGCTGCACGAGGATTTCCACGGGATGACGGGCATCGACCTGAACCGCGCCGGCACGCCGCTGCTCGAAATCGTCTCCGAACCCGACCTGCGGAGTTCCGCCGAGGCGGTCGCGTACGCGAAGACGCTGCACGCGCTCGTCAGGTGGATCGGCATCTGCGACGGCAACATGCAGGAGGGAAGCTTCCGCTGCGATGCGAATGTCTCGGTGCGGCCGACGGGCGAGACCAAGCTCGGCACGCGCTGCGAGATCAAGAACCTCAACAGCTTCCGCTTTCTCGAGCAGGCGATCGAGTTCGAGATCGCGCGGCAGATCGAGCTGATCGAGGATGGCGGCACAGTCGTCCAGGAGACGCGCCTCTACGATCCCGATCGTCACGAGACGCGGTCGATGAGGAGCAAGGAAGACGCCCAGGACTATCGCTACTTCCCCGACCCCGACCTGCCGCCGCTGGTGATCGATGAGGCTTGGATTGAGCGCATCCGATCCGGAATGCCCGAATTACCCGAGGCGAAGCGGCAGCGGTACGCCGTTGAATTTGGTCTGCCCCGCAACGATGCCATTAGCCTCACCGCCATGCCCGGACTAGCGGAGTCCTTCGAGGCCACGATTCAGGCGGGAGTCGACACCAAGCTCGCCGCAAACTGGCATCTGGGCGAGTTCCTTGCAGCAGTCAACAAGGCCGAGATCGACTCGGCCGCGGCGCCTGTCTCCGGCGTGAGGTTCGCGTCGCTACTGAAGCGCATCGAGGACGGCACCATTTCCGGCAAGATCGCCAAGGACGTCTTCGACGCGATGTGGGCCGGCGAAGGCGACGCCGACGCGATCATTGCGGCCAAGGCCCTCCGACAGATCTCCGACGTAGGCGCAATCGAGGGCATCGTCGAGGAGGTGATCAAAGCGAACCCGGCGATCGTTGCCGAATACAAGGCCGGCAAGGCAAAGGCGTTCAATTCGCTTGTCGGCAAAGCGATGCAAGCCACGAAGGGCAAAGCGAACCCGGCGCAGGTCAACGCGGTCCTGACGAAGAAGCTCGGTGCACTGTAGAGCGAAAAACGCCGGATCTGATGCATCCCGGATCGGGTGCGAGCAGCCTGGACCAACCTGGCGGCCGAGAATCCGGACAAGGTCACCGCGCTGCAAAAGCGTGCTAACGAAGCGGCCGCGACGATGGCGAAACCGTTGCTGCTGCAGACGGAGTTCAATGCCATGCGCGAGCGCTTGCGCATGCCGCCGGCCCTCCCGAATGAAGAGGCTTCCTTCAACGAAGAGAACTCAAGTTCGGCGACGTCAGGACGGCGGCGGCGCCATGTGATCGGTCACTGCGTCGATCACCTTTTCGGGTTCTTCCGCGTCGCCCTCCGTTTCGTTGTCGAGGACCTTGCCTACGCGGGGCCATGCGCGTCGCCCGGCGAGCGCAATCACGCCATCAGCGCCTTGTAGCGAATCCGGTGCGGTCGCGCACCCTCCTCGCCGAGTCGCCGTTTCTTGTCGGCTTCGTACTCCTGATAATTACCCTCGAAAAACGACCAATGCGAATCGCCTTCCGCCGCGAGGATATGCGTGGCGATGCGATCGAGGAACCATCGATCGTGCGAGATCACGAGCACGCTGCCGGCAAACTCGGCGAGCGCGTCCTCGAGCGCGCGCAGCGTTTCGACGTCGAGGTCATTGGACGGCTCGTCCAGCAGCAGCACGTTGCCGCCCTTGAGCAGCGTCGCCGCCAGATGAAGGCGTCCCCGCTCGCCGCCCGAGAGCGTTCCCACGATCTTCTGCTGATCGGCGCCCTTGAAATTGAAGCGCCCGAGATAGGCGCGCGACGGCATCTCGAACCGTCCCACCGTGAGGATGTCCTGCCCGCCGGAGATCGCGTGCCACACGGTCTTGTCGTCGGGTAACGATTCTCGCGTCTGGTCGACGACCGCGAGCCTCGCGGTCGATCCGATCGCAATCTCGCCACGGTCGGGCTTCTCCTTCCCGGTGATCATCCGGAAGAGTGTGGTCTTGCCGGCACCGTTGGGACCGATGATCCCGACGATCGCGCCGGCCGGGATATTGAAAGACAGATCGTCGACGAGCAGCCGATCGCCGTAGGACTTGCGAACATTCTTGAACTCGATCACCGACTCGCCGAGGCGCTCGGCAACCGGAATGAAGATCTCCTGCGTCTCGTTGCGCTGCTGGTGCTCGTACGACGAGAGTTCCTCGAAGCGCGCGATGCGCGCCTTGCCTTTGGCCTGCCGGCCACGGGCATTCTGCCGCACCCACTCGAGCTCCTTCTGCATCGCCTTGATGCGCGCGGCTTCCTGCTTCGCCTCGGTTTTGAGGCGCGCTTCCTTCTGCTCGAGCCACGAGCTGTAGTTTCCTTTCCACGGAATGCCGTAGCCTCGGTCGAGTTCGAGGATCCATTCCGCCGCATTGTCCAGAAAGTAACGGTCGTGGGTCACCGCGATCACGGTGCCGGGAAAGCGCTGCAGGAACTGTTCGAGCCATTCGACGCTCTCGGCGTCCAGATGGTTGGTCGGCTCGTCGAGGAGCAGCATGTCGGGTTTCGACAGCAGCAACCTGCAGAGGGCGACGCGGCGCTTTTCTCCGCCGGACAGATTGGCGACGTTTGCGTCCCAGGGCGGAAGGCGCAGCGCGTCGGCGGCGATTTCCATCTGGACCTCGGTGTCGGCGCCGGAGGTCGCGATGACGGCTTCGTATTTCGCCTGCTCCGCCGCGAGCTTGTCGAAGTCGGCGTCGGGCTCCGCGTAGGCGGCGTAGATCTCGTCCAGCTTCGTCTTGGCGACGAGGATCTCCGACAGGCCTTCCTCGACCGTTTCGCGCACGGTCCTCAAAGGATCGAGTTGCGGCTCCTGCGGCAGGAATCCGATCCGCATGTTCGGCATCGGCACCGCTTCGCCGTCGAACTCACGGTCTTCGCCGGCCATGATGCGCAGCAGGCTCGACTTGCCGGAGCCGTTCAAGCCCAGCACGCCGATCTTGGCGCCGGGAAAGAACGACAGGGAGATGTCCTTGAGGATGACGCGCTTGGGCGGGACGATCTTGCCCACGCGGTTCATGGTGTAGACGTATTGAGCCATGGGACACCGAGCGATTGACGGGCCGCAATTATAAGAGGCGCCGCGAACATTCAGGCGGCAGGGGGGCGACCAAGATACGCGCACCCCTCGCGCCGCGAGCGCGCCGAGGCGCGGGAGCGCCTGCGGGTCGCCGGGCCCGCCCGGCGCGCCGCCCGGCGCGGATTACTTCTTGGCCGGCCCTGCAGCGGTCGTCGGCGCGGCCGCGCTGGCAGCCTTGGTGGGCGCGGAAGCGGTGGCGCTTGCGGATTTGCCGGGCTCGGTATTCGCCTTGGCCGAGACGAGTTCACGCCAACGCGCCTTGTCGGCGTCGTATTTCGCGATGACCGACGCGGTCTCGCGCTTCTTCTGGACGATGAGGTCGGCCTGGCGAGCGAGTTCGGCATCGATGCTCTCGACCTCGCGATCGAGTGCCGCGACCACCGGCTTCCCCTGGAGTTCCACCTTTTTCGTCTCGGCCTCGGCCCTGCGCTTGTTGAGCTGGTCGCTGTAGGCCAGCGTCGACTGGACCACGTTGTTGATCGTCTGCAGCGAGCGGTTTCTCGCCAGATCGATCTCGGCCTCGCTGGTGTAGGAAGACAGGAGTGCCCGATCTCGTCGCGCGATCTCTTCCTGTTGCCGCGCGCTCAGTTTCTCGCGCTCGGCATCCTGCTCAAGCGCGCGGCGCTGCTCCGGCGTCAGCGCCCTGTCGGTCTTCTTGACCGCAATGCCCTGCTTGTTGAGCTCGACGTTGGCCTTGTCGAGGGCTTCGGGCGGCATCTTGTCCGTGTAGTGGACCACCCCTTTTTCGTCGACCCATTTGTACGTCGCTGCGGCGGCCTCGCCGGCGCCCGCCAGCAAGGTGGCGGCTACGAGCGCTGCCGAAACTGCCAGGACGCCGCCCAGGAGAGCGCCGCCCTTCGCGCCATCGCGTGGTAACACCTTCGCCCTACCTCGCCAAGTCTTCGCCACAAATCTCTCCTGCTGCTTCGATCCGCCCGCCGGGCCCGAGTTCCACGGGCCGCATGACGGATTTCAGGCGACGCCGTACTCCGCCCGGTAGGCCTTGACTGCCGGCGCATGGGCCGTCAACGCCGGCCGCCCGGCGATGAACTTCATCACGTCATCCAGCGTCGCGATCGCGATCACCGGAATGCCATATGTCTCGCGCACTTCGTCCACCGCCGACCGCTCGCCCAGCCCGCGCTCCATCCTGTCGAGCGCGATCAGCACCCCGGCCGGACGCGCGCCGTTCGCCCGGATCAGGTCCACCGACTCGCGCACCGATGTTCCCGCGGTCATCACGTCGTCGACGATCAGGATCCGGCCGCGCAGCGCTGCGCCGACGATATTGCCTCCCTCGCCATGGTCCTTCGCCTCCTTGCGATTGAAGCTGAACGGCAAATTGTGACCTTTTTCGGCAAGCGCGATCGCGACCGCCGCCGCCAGCGTGATCCCCTTGTACGCCGGTCCGAAAAGCTGGTCGCAGGCCACCCCGGCCGCGAGCAGCGCGTCTGCGTAAAACCCGCCCAATCGCCGCAGGCTTTCGCCGTCGTTGAACAATCCTGCGTTGAAGAAGTACGGGGTCCTGCGCCCGGCCTTGGTGACGAATTCCCCAAATCGAAGCACGTCACGTGCCACAGCGAAGGCGAGGAACTCCTGGCGAAAATCGGTCAAGGTGGACTCTGTTGGCACGTGGGACGCGCCGATTATACGCTGCCCCCCGCGCCACTCGGCGCCGTTGCGCTCGCTCGAATCGGCCGAGTTTCGCGTACTGCCGGACCGACTTCGAGGCGTGTAAACTCGCCGCTTTTCGCGAACGAAACGCGCAGGACGCGCTCCCCACACCGTGCGAATCATCACCCTCAACGTCAACGGCATCCGCAGCTCCGAGCGGCGCGGCCTCTCCCGCTGGCTCGGTCGCGCAGAGCCTTGGGACGTCGTGTGCCTGCAGGAGATCAAGGCGACGCGCGACGACGTCCCGCGCACGCTCCGCGCCCCGCGGCGCTCGCACGCGGCCTTCCTGCCGGCGCAGCGCAAGGGCTACAGCGGCGTGGCCGTCTACGCGAAGGTTCCGCCCCGATTTGTCGAGGGGTTTGGCGTGGACGAATTCGACGCCGAAGGACGGTACCTCGAAGCGCACTTCGCGGAGCTCACCATCATCAGCGTTTACCTTCCTTCGGGGTCGAGCGGGCCGCATCGGCAGGCCTCGAAATTTCGCTTCCTCGAAGCCTTCCTCCCTCACCTCGCGAAGCTTCGCAAAGGCAAGCGCGAGATCATCCTGTGCGGCGACTGGAACATCGCGCACAAGGAGATCGACCTCAAGAACTGGCGCAGTAACCAGAAGAATTCCGGTTTTCTGCCCGAGGAACGGGCGTGGCTCACGCGCGTGTTCGGCGAACTGGGATTTGTCGACGTCTTCCGCCGGATCGATCAGCGTCCCGACCAGTACACGTGGTGGTCGAACCGCGGTGAAGCGTGGGCGAAGAACGTCGGATGGCGCATCGACTACCAGATCGCCACCGCCGGCATCGCCGCCAAGGCCAAGACCGCGGCGATCTACACGAACCGGCGGTTCTCGGACCACGCTCCCCTCGTCATCGACTACGATCACGAACTCAAGTAGCGAGTCGTGCTGCGCCTGACCAACCTCGTCCTCGCGCGCGGCGCGAAGCGCCTGCTCGACGGGGCGAACCTGACGGTCCACGCCGGACATAAGGTCGGATTGATCGGGCCGAACGGCTCGGGCAAGTCGAGCCTCTTCGCGCTGATCCTCGGCGAATTGCACCAGGATTCGGGGAGCCTGGACCTGCCGCCGGCCTGGACGATCGCGCATGTCGCGCAGGAGACGGACGCGGTGTCGGCCCCCGCGCTCGAGTTCGTCCTGGATGGCGACCGGGAGCTCCGCGAAGTCGAGCGCGCGCTGGCAGCGACCGAGGCCGCGGCGGCCACCGATCCCGAAGCGCAGGGCGAAGCGCTGGCAGTCCTTCATCACCGATTCGACGAGCTCGGCGGCTACGCGGCGCGGGCGCGCGCCGCAACGCTTCTGTCGGGACTCGGGTTTCCGGCAGCGAGGCATCTCGATCCGGTGGCCCGATTTTCCGGCGGCTGGCGGATGCGGCTCAATCTGGCGCAGGCGCTGATGTGCCGATCGGATCTCCTGCTGCTCGACGAGCCGACCAACCACCTCGACCTCGACGCCGTGCTCTGGCTCGAGGACTGGCTTTCCCGCTACCCGGGAACACTCCTCCTCGTCACGCACGACCGCGATTTTCTCGACGGCGTCGTCACAACGATCGCGCACGTCGATCAGCTGAAAATCAAGACGTACGCGGGCAACTACTCCCAGTTCGAGCGTGAACGGGCGATGCAGCTCGCGCTGCAGCAGGCGACGTATGTGAAGCAGCAGCGGCAGATCGCCCACCTGCAGGCGTTCGTCGATCGCTTCCGCGCGAAGGCGACGAAGGCCAAGCAGGCGCAAAGCCGCATCAAGACGCTGGAGCGGATGGAGCGTATCGCCGCTGCGCACGTCGACAGCCCGTTCGAATTCGCGTTCGCGCCCGGCGGGGCGGCTGCCCACCAGCTCGTGCGGCTCGAACACGCGACGCTCGGGTACGCCGAGGCGCCGCCGATACTCGCCGAGCTCGAGTGGGGCATCCTGAACGGAGACCGGATCGGCCTGCTCGGCCCGAACGGCGCCGGCAAGTCAACGCTGCTGAAGGCGATCGCAGGGACGCTGCCGTTACGGGCGGGCGAGCGGCACACCGCGCAGATGCTGTCGATCGGCTACTTCGCGCAGCACCAGGTCGAGCAGTTGCGTGGCACCGAGTCGCCGCTGTGGCATCTGGCCAAGGTGGATCCGGGTGCACGCGAGCAGGAGCTGCGCGATTTTCTCGGCGGATTCGATTTTCGCGGCGACATGGTCACGCACCCGGTCGGCCGATTCTCCGGGGGCGAAAAGGCGCGTTTGACGCTGGCGCTCCTGGTACGCCAGAAGCCGAATCTCCTGCTCCTCGACGAGCCGACCAATCACCTCGACATCGAAATGCGCGAGGCACTTGCCGAAGCGCTGCAGGACTACGACGGCGCGCTGGTGGTCGTCGCGCACGACCGGCATCTGCTGCGCGCGACGACCGATGCGTTGTGGCTCGTCGCTGATGGGGTCGTCAAGCCGTTCGACGGCGATCTCGACGACTACCGCGACTGGGTCCTCGCGCGGAGCCGGCGCGTCGAGGACGACGACGGTGCGCAGATGCCGGGCAACCGCAAGGCGCAGAAGCGTGCCGAAGCCGAGTTGCGCCAGCGCGACTACGCAAAGAAGAAGCCCTTCGCAGACAAACTCGCCAAACTCGAGCGCGAAATGGCCGCGCTCGAAGCCGGGCGGAAGGAGATCGACGAGTGGCTTGCGTCGCCCGACGCCTATGCCGACGGCGGCAAGGACTTGCTGAAGGAACGCCTTGAGCGCCAGGGCGATCTTCGCTGGCAACTCGCCCGGCTGGAATCCGAATGGATCGACGTGTCGGAGGCGCTCGAACGCGCGGAGTCCGCCGGCTAGCGGTCGATACCCCGATCCGGAAGGCGCCTGTCGCGGCGAGCGATTTCACCCTCCTGGCCGGGCGATTACCCCGGCCGAACGCCCGGCCGATAGAAGAGGTACACCGCGAAGCCCAGCGTGTCGCGACCCCATTTGAGATAGGCATCGCGCCATCGGCGGATGCGCTCCAGCATCTCCGGGACATCGGGATCGTCCGGCTGTTCGCCCGCGTACCGTTCGATCGAGCGCGAGTATTTCCATTCGTAGTCGTCCCACTCGTCCGGCGACGCGGTGGTCGCATGCATCGGGATGAGCCCGGCGGCAACGCCCGCCTGCACGTTGCCGCGGTGGTCGAGGAACTCGTCGTCGGTCCCGCCGAGGAACTTGACGTAGTCCGCATGCGGCTTCTTCTGCCAGTACCCTTCACCGATCATCAGGTAGCCGCCCGGCTTCGTCCACACCTTGAGCTGGTTGCATATCCCGGCCATGCCGCCGTCGATGCCTCCGGCGCCCAGCATCACGGACAAGTGGAACGTCTCCGGATCGGCCTGATATTCACGGATGTCGCTGTCGTCGAGGTGCAGCTTGGACAGGGCGCCCGTCCACTCGGCGCGCTCGCGGGCGGCTTCCAGCATCAGCTCCGAGTGATCGACGGCGATGACGGTCGAGCCGAAGCGCTCGATGATCCGCAGCGCGAGTTCGGCGCGCCCGCAGCCCAGGTCGAGCACGCGCGAGGTTCCGGTCAGCGGAAGAAGATCGAGCATCCTTTCGATCTTCGCCGAGGAGATCGGATTGCAGTAGTCGTGGTCGCGGTGCGCGATGCTGCTGAATTTCTGGCGGTTCATGGCGAGTTCTTGTCCCGGGTCCGGTCGTTCCATGGCGCGACACGCAAGAGTAATGCCATCCCGGGCAGCGCCAAGGCCGTGCAGAGCAGGAAGAAGTTGAACCATCCCGTTTGCTCGACGACCCAGCCTGTCGACGCATTGACGACAGTGCGGGGGACCGCGGCGAGGCTCGTGAACAGCGCGAACTGCGTCGCCGTGTAGCGCGGGTCGGTCGCCCGCGCGATGTAGGCGACGAACGCCGTGGTGCCGAGCCCGACACCGAGCGCCTCGAACGCGATCACGCCGGCCAGGAGCAGCTTGTCGGGACGGTTCTCGTGGGCGAGCCACGCGAAGCCCAGGATCGACACCATCTGCACGATGCCGAACAGCCAGAGCCCGCGGTTGATGCCGAGCCGCAGCATCCAGAGTCCCCCCAGCATCCCGCCGGCGACACTCGCCCACAAGCCGGCGTTCTTCGCGATCAAGCCGATCTCCGACTTGGTGAACCCCATGTCGAGATAGAACGGCGTGGCGAGCGCCGTCGCCATGCTGTCGCCGAGCTTGTACAGGAAGATGAAGAGCAGCACCATCAGCGCTGAGCTCCAGCCGTCGCGACGGATGAACTCGCGGAACGGCTCGACGACCGCCTCGGCGAGCGTCCGCGGGCCGGGCCGGATGAGGGCGGGTTCATCGACGGCGAAAGTCATCGCGATGCCGGGCAACATGAACGCCGCCACGACCCAGAATACGGAAGACCACGGCAGGTGGTCGGCGAGGATCAGCGCCAGCGCGCCGGGGACGAGGCTCGAGATCCGGTAGAAGTTGACGTAGAGCGCATTGCCGAGTCCGAGCTCGACCTCCGGAAGGATCTCGCGGCGGTAGGCGTCGAGCACGATGTCCTGACTCGCGCTGAAGAATGCGACCGCGGCGGCGAGGTAGGCGATCGCCCAGAGGTCCAGTTTCGGGTGCAGGTGTCCGAACACCGGAATGGACGCGAGCAGCAGAAGCTGAGTGACCAGCATCCACCCGCGGCGGCGACCCAACACGGGAAACGCATAGCGGTCGAGCAACGGTGACCACAGGAACTTCCACGTGTACGGCAGCTGAATCAGCGCGAAGAGGCCGATCGATTTCAAATCGACCTGCTCCGAGCGAAGCCAGGCGGGCAGCAGGTTGATGAGCAGATAGAGCGGCAGGCCCGACGTGAATCCGGTAAAGACGCAGATAACCATCCGCCGATTGAGGAGCGCCTCGCGCCAGCGGGGGAGGGCCGGCGGAGCGGCGGCGTTGTCGGTCATCCGTGGATTCTATCGTCGCAGCGTCGCCCGCTGCCGGCTTTCGCGCCGACCCGCCGCGGCAGGTTGCGCACGCCCCCGATTACGTGCGGCGAAAACGATAGATCGCCAGCTCGCCGGTCAGGTTCGCCAACAGGTTCACCGGGCGGCCGCGGGCGAGCACGACGCGGTTCTCGACCAGGAATCGCCGCTCGGCGAGGAACGCGTCGAAGTCCGCGACCGTGCAAAGGTGGATGTTCGGCGTGTCGTACCACTGGTAGGGCAGCGCGGTCGACACCGGCATCCGGCCCTTCAGGATCTGCCAGCGGTGCGTCCAGTGTCCAAAATTCGGAAACGTGACGATCGCCTCGCGGCCGACCCGCAGCATCTCGACAACGATGTCTTCGGTGTGCCGCATCGCCTGCAGCGTCTGCGACAGGATCACGCAATCGAACGACGCGTCGTCGAACCCGGCCAATCCGGACTCGAGGTCGCTCTGCAGGACGTTGATGCCGTGCGAAACACTCGCCCGCACGCCGGCGTCGTCGATCTCGATGCCGTAGCCTTTGGCGCCGCGCTCGCGCGCGAGATAGGCGAGCAGGCTGCCGTCGCCGCAACCGAGGTCCAGGATGCGCGAATCGCGCGGAATCCACGACGCGATCGTCGCGAAATCCGCGCGCCCGGCCATCGCGGCTGCGGAAGCGACGTAGCGCGGGAAAGTAGGGTCAGACTCGACTTTCGGTTGCGTTGACGACGCACCTGCCGCATTCGCGGAAAAGTCGAGTCTGACCCTACTTTCCGCGGCGATGCGCTCGAAGTAAGCGCGCACGACAGCCATGTACTGCGGATCGTCGAGCAGGAACGCGTCGTGACCATGCGCCGCGCCGATCTCGGCGTACGACACGTCGCGCCGCTCGTCGACGAGCGCCTTGACGATTTCGCGCGAGCGTGCCGGTGCGAAGCGCCAGTCCGTGGTGAACGAGACGACGAGGAACCGGCAGGTCGCCGGCGAGAGCGCGCGGGCCAGGTCACCGCCGGTTGCCGACGCCGGATCGAAATAGTCGAGCGCCTTGGTGATGCGCAGATACGTGTTCGCGTCGTAGTACTCGGCGAACTTCTCGCCCTGGTGGCGGAGATAGGATTCGATCTGGAATTCCGGCGCGAACGAGAACTTGAGCCCTTCGCGCAGCTCGCGGCCGAACCGAGTCTCCATCTGCTCGTCGGACAGGTAGGTGATGTGTCCGATCATCCGCGCGACGACGAGACCGCGTCGCGGCTTGGTGCCGTGCACGTCGAAATGTCCGCCGTGAAAATCCGGGTCCGTAAGGATCGCCTGCCGCGCGACCTCGTTGAATGCGATGTTCTGCGCCGACAGGTTCGGCGCCGCGGCGATCACCAGCGCATAGCGAATGCGATCCGGATAGCGGGTTGCCCAGGCGAGCGCTTGCATGCCTCCGAGGCTGCCGCCCATGACGGCCGCCCATTGGCGAATCCCCAGGAGGTCGGCGAGCCGAGCCTGCGCGTCGACCCAGTCCTCGACGGTGATCAATGGAAAGTCGGCACCCCAGGGCGCACCCGTCGCGGGATTCGTCGACAGCGGACCGGTCGATCCGAAGCAGCTACCGAGGTTATTAACCCCGACGACGAAGAATCGATCGGTGTCGAGCGGCTTGCCTGGCCCGACCATGTTGTCCCACCAGCCGACGTTGTCCGGCTCGCCGTCGTAATACCCGGCGACGTGGTGCGACGCGTTGAGCGCATGGCAGACGAGCACTGCGTTGCTGCCCTCGCCGTTACGCGTGCCGTAGGTCTCGTAGGCGAGCTCGTAGCGCGGCAGCACCTTGCCGCTGGCGAGGGCCAGCGGCTGATCGAACGCGGCGCGCCGGGCGAGCACCGCCCCGACCGAGCTGCCGGTCGCGGAGGGCCCGGAGGCACCGCCGGTCGTCGCAGAAAAGGTGGGCATCGGGAAACGCGCCGCAATAAAAAACCGACCCGCCTGCTCGCTAACCGGGTCGGTCTCGGGGAGCCCCCTTGCCGCTCCGCTTTAGCCGTATTTATTGGGGAACCCCGAACGATGAGGCGCCTCGCGCCCGCAAGCTGGCTCAAATCGGCGCAGTCGTGAAGTGTAGCGGGTTCGGCCGCTGATGGGAAACCGGCCGAGGACCGGCGAATTCGGCCGGACCAGCGTCAGGAATAGCCATCGCCGGCGCCGTATTTGCGGTTCCACGGCAGACATTCGTGGTGGCTTGCTTGAGCTCACTCCACCGCCCGCGGACGCCATGTTGAAACGGTGGTTCGGGTCGGCACCAACTTCGCCGGCGGCTAGGGGTCGATGTGACGAACACACTCAGGGCCGAGGGTATTCCGGCTCGGGGCGGCAGCACAAATTCGCAATGGGCGGGTAAACTTTGCGGAGGGGGAGTATTCCGCGCGCGACGACATCCGTTCGTTGCACTGCGGGATTCGTGTGGGCTCGACGTCGCCATGAACAGGACGAAGAAGGGAACCTTCGAGGTATTGTCGGTCAGCGGCGGCCGGGACCACACGCTTGCGCTGCTCGCGACCGGAAAGGTGTTCGGCTGGGGCGGTGACGGCAGCGGCAGGATCGCTTCCGATGCCCCCGAATACTGCAGCACGCGCGCCGCGCAACCGGGGGCGGTCCAGGTCGTCCTGGATCGGCCGTTGGTGTCGATCGCCGCAGGACACGGCGTGAGCCTCGCCATCACCGCGAGCGATACGGTGGCGGTCTGGGGTGCGAACGCCGCGGGCATCGGAGGTCGGCGCGAGGCGATCGCGCTGGCGACGCCGCAGCGCGTCGCCGACCTCGCGGACGTGCGTGCGATCGCAGCCGGCGAGTTCCTGTTCGGCGCGATCGACCGCGCCGGCACGGTCCATACCTGGGGACTCAATCGCGACGGTGCGCTGGGCAGACGGACGGCGACGCTCAACGAAGGTCCGGGCATCGTCGGCGCCCTTCCGCCGGCGACCCGACTGGCCGTAGGCAAAGGCTGCATGCTGGCGCTGACCCGCGATGGGGAGGTGTATGGTTGGGGAGACAATGCGGCCGGCCAGCTGGGTCTCGGGCATCTCGACTCGGTCGCCGCGCCGCGACCGCTCGCCGTCAACGCGAAGGTCCGATCGATCGCCGCAGGCGCCACCCACGCGTTGGCGGTAACCGTCGACGGCACCGCATGGGCCTGGGGCAGCAATCACCGCGGGCAACTCGGCTCTCGCGATCTCGCCTACGCCGCGAAGCCCGTGCCGGTCGAGCTGCCCGAACCGATACGCTCGGTCGCTGCCGGCATGCACTTTTCGCTCGCCTTGTCCGAAGCCGGCAACGTCTACGCCTGGGGTTGGAACGCCCATGGCCAGCTGGGGTTGAACGACACCATGGACCGTCGCAACGCCGCGCGCGTGGGAGGCCTCGAGCATGTTCGAGCGATCGCGGCTGGCGAAACCCACGCTGTCGCGCTGACGTCGGGCGCCATGTGGGGATGGGGCAACAACGGCGCCGGTCAGATCGGCCCCGCGCGGCCAAGGCAGCTGCAACCTGCCGTGATCATTTCGCTCGGCTGAGCCATGTCGACTTCGGAGCGGGACGAATTCTCGAGGCGCGATTTCCTCCAACTCGGCTGGACGGTCGCGGCCGGCGTCGCCGTGCCGACGGTGCTGCAGGGCTGTCTCGGGAGCGGAGACGACGGTTCCATCGCGTTGCCCGACGAGACGTTTGTCGAGCCGCCGACGTTCGACTCGGTCAACGGTCGGCTCGACCTCACACTGGCGCTCGCGTATCTGGCGACGAAACTCGACGGCAAGGCCGTCACGCTGCGCAGCATGTTCGGCAGCATTCCCGCCCCCACGCTGCGCGTGAATGCGGGCGACACGCTGCGCATCCGGTTAGTCAACCAGCTTCCTGCGAACCCGCCGTCCACCGAGCCCGCGAAGCACCTCCGATACCCGAACAGCACCAATCTGCATATGCACGGCATCCACGTCACGCCGGGGCTCGTCTCGCCCGGCGTCTACGGCGACTACGTGATGGACGATCCGTCGCTGGGTGTGCAACCCGGCGAATCGCGCCAGCATGAATATCAGATCCGCGTCGATCATCCGCCCGGGGCGTACTGGTACCACCCGCACCTGCACGGCGCGACCGCGATGCAGATCGGCAGCGGCATGGCCGGTGCACTGCTCATCAAAGGCGCGATCGATCGGGTCCCGGAAATCGCGGCCGCGCGCGAGCGTGTTTTCGTCTTTCAATGCCCGATCAGCAATGCGTCAGGCGTACTCGAATCCTTTTCCCAGGTCAGCGACAACCCGAGCAATGAACCCGCCTTTCTGATCAACGGCGTCAGGCGTCCGCGCCTGTATATGCGGCGCGGTGAGGTCCAGAACTGGCATTTCGTCAACGCGGCGATCTTCAAGTACCTGAACCTCTCGCTCGACGACCACGTTCTTAACGTCTACAGCCTGGATGGCAACACGCGCAGCCAGATGAAACCGGTTGCCGCAGTCCCGCCCGGCAGCACACAGCTGCAGGAAGGCGTGGTGCTTGCGCCCGCCAATCGGGCAAGTGTGCTCGTGCAGGCCGGCGCACCCGGCGTCCATTACCTGCGGACGTCGAGATTCCAGATTGGAGCAGCTGGCGCCATTCTCGACGAAGACATCGTCGCCGAAGTGGAGGTCCTCGACGAGGCGCAGCCGATGGCGCTGCCCACCGGCCCGCTGCCGGTTCCCGCGATGCTGGCGCCGATCACCGACGCGGAACTTGCGAGCGCCGGCGGGCTGAAGCGCACCATCGTCCTCAACGCCGTCTTCAATCAACCGTTGACGCAGGGCGGGCCCAATCCGCCGATCACCGATCCGCCCGCCAACGCCGTCGTGCATCCCGGAGACGAGATCGAAGACTGGGTCTACCAGACCGACAACACCACGCTCGCCAACAAGGTCTTCGCGATCGGTACGGCAAGCACGCAGGCGTCCACGCATCCGATTACGCCCAACGAATACATTCCTTTCCAGTCAAGCCGGGCCTTGAAGCAGATCGTCGCGCTCGGCAGCGTCGAAGAATGGCTGATCCTGAACCTCAACAATATCCGGCATCCGTTCCACATCCATATCAATCCGTGCTGGGTGACGAAGATCAACGGCCAGGCGATCGAACCGTACTGGACGGACACCATCGCGTTGCCGTCGAACGGCTCGGTCACGTTTCGCACGCGGTTCAAGGACTTCACGGGCAGCTTCGTCATGCATTGCCACATGCTGGCCCATGAAGACATGGGGATGATGCAGACAATCGAGGTCATCTAGTTGACTTCCCCCACACGGCGAGGAAGATGGGACGTTCCAGCCTCAGGTCGGCGTGCGCCTAGCCGTGGGAATGCGCCACGGCGCCGCGCGAAAGGCGTGGCGGGCATACCGTATCCCGGCAAACCCGCCCTTTATTGTTTCTATGCATCACCATGGAGACACAAATGAAACGACTGCTGCGCGCCTTTGCTTTCGCGGTCTTCCTGCTGCCGATGTCGAGCGCATTCGGCGCGTTCCACCTGTTCACGATCGAACAGGTCTTCTCCAATTCCGACGGCACGGTTCAGTTCATCCTGCTCGTCAACGGCCCCAACAATCGCGAGAATCTTTGGGCCGGCCAGGGGATAACCGCATCGGGCGGCGGGGGCACGAGGACCTACGCTTTCGCAACCGATCTTCCAACCGCGGCCACGGCGAACAAATACGTCCTGATCGCCACGCAGGGATTCGCGGCGCTGGGAATCCTCACGCCCGATTACGTCGTCCCGAACGGTTTCCTTTCGACAACCGGCGGCACGATCAACTACGCCGGCGTCGACCAGGTTACCTACGCGTCGCTGCCGACCGACGCGACGCACGCGATCACCCGCAACGGCGTCGTCGTTCCGAATTCCCCCGTCAACTTCGCGGGCGCCTCGGCATCAGTCGGCGGAGGCCCCGCTTCCTTCACGCCCATCGGTGGCGTCTGGTGGAACCCGAACGAGTCCGGCTCCGGCTACGGCCTCGATTTCAAGGACGGCGTGCTGCTGGTGCAGATCTACTCGTATCTGGCCGGCGGCTCGGCGCAGTGGTATCTCGCCGCGGGCGCCGTGACCAACAACGTGTTCACGGCGACCCTCGACAAATACACCGGCGGCCAGTGCATCTCCTGCGCCTACAAGGGACCCGCGATCGCCGGCAACGACGGCTCGACGACCTTTACCTTTACCTCGCCCACCACCGCCAACGTCACACTGCCCGGCGGACGGCAGATCCAGATCCAGCGCTACTTCCAGCCGCCGTCGGTCGGCTCGGCGGCGAACTCGATCACGCCGGTCGGCGGCGTGTGGTGGAACCCGAACGAATCGGGCTCCGGCTACGGCATCGACTACCAGGACGGGGTGCTGCTGGTGCAGATCTACTCGTACCTGGCTGGCGGCCCCGCGCAGTGGTATCTGGCCGCGGGCGGGGTGACCGCCAACACGTTCACGGCGACGCTCGACAAGTACACCGGCGGGCAGTGCATCTCCTGCGCGTACAAGGGGCCGACCCTCGCCGGCAACGACGGGCAGACGACGTTCGTGTTCACGTCGCCGACCACCGCCACGGTCATGCTCCCGGGCGAGCGGCAAATCCAGATCCAGCGCTACTTCCAATAGCGGATCAGGCACTCGGCCGTTCGCCGGCCGCCTCGTTGCGGGAAGATCGCACCTCCCGCCGGAGCGTGCCTACGTGTTGAGCTTGTCGAGCAGAGCGACGAGCCTCGCCGGATCGTCGACACGGCGCATTCGGTCGGCCACACCCTTCGCCGTCGTGAATTCGCTGGTGAGGACGCGTTGCTTGACGGACAACAGGTGCGCCGGGTGCATCGAGAAATTGCGAAGGCCCAAACCCAGCAACAGGCGCGTCAACTGCGGATCGCCGGCCATTTCGCCGCAGACGGCAATCGACACCCTGGCCTTGTTGGCGCTGGCGATGGCCATCGCGATGAGCTTCAGCACGGCCGGGTGCAGCGGATCATAAAGATGCGACACCGCGTCGTCCGAACGATCGACCGCGAGCGTGTACTGGATCAGGTCGTTGGTGCCGATCGACAGAAAGTCGAGCTTCGACAGGAACGCCGAAATCGCGAGCACCGCCGCCGGGATCTCGATCATGCCGCCGACTTGCACGCCCGAATCGAACGGTATGCCCTGTTCGCGCAGCGTTTCCTTGGCCTGCGCGATCAACGCAAGCGTCTGGTCGATTTCACCGACCGAGGCGAGCATCGGGACCAGTATCTTCACGCGGCCGTAGTGCGACGCCCGCAGGATCGCGCGGAGCTGGGTCAAGAAAAGGCGCGGCTCGGCCAGGCAGAAGCGCACGGCACGGAGGCCGAGCGCCGGATTCGGCGCGACGCGGGCGAGTCCATCGAGCCCCTCCTTGTGCTTGTCGGCGCCCAGATCGAACGTGCGGATCGTCACCGGCTTGCCGTCCATGCCGGCCGCCACGCTTCGATAGGCCTCGAACTGCTCGTCCTCCGACGGCAGCCCCTCGCGGTTGAGAAACAGGAACTCGCTGCGGAAGAGCCCGATGCCCATCGCGCCGTTGTCGAGCGCCTGCGCCAGATCGCCGGGCAGCTCGATGTTGGCCTCGAGGGCCACCGAGTGCCCGTCCAGCGTGGTCGCCGGCTTGGTCTTCAGCCGGCGCAACTTCGCGCGACCGAGCTCGAGTTCGCCCTGCTTCAGACGGTATTCGGCGAGGACGGACTTGTCGGGATTGACGATGACGACGTGGTTTGTCCCGTCGAGGATCAGGAGCTCGTTCTCGCGGATCAGCGCGCGCCCGTTGTGCGTCGCCGCCACGGCCGGCACCGCGAGACTTCGCGCGACGATGGCGGTGTGCGAGGTCACGCCGCCCAAATCGGTGATGAAACCCGCGTAGCGGTGCGTCTTGAACTGGATGACATCGGCCGGCGAGAGGTCGTGCGCGACGAGTATCGTGTGCTGTTCCGCGCCTGCGGGAACGAGCGCTCCCGGTTTGCCGAGCAGGCGCTTCAAGACCCGCTCGACGACCTGGACGACGTCGGCCTTGCGCTCGCGCAGGTACGAATCCTCGATATCCTCGAACTGCTCGACCAGCACGTTCATCTGCTGCGTCAGCGCCCATTCGGCGTTGCAGTGCTGCTCGGCGATGATCCGCTTCGGCGTCTCCGAGAGCGTCGGGTCCGCGAGGATCATCGCGTGGACGTCGAGAATCGCGCCGAATTCGGCGGGCGCGTCGCCGGCGGTCATCGAGCCATGCAATCCCTCGAGCTCGCTGCGCACTTCCGCCAGCGCGTGCCCGAGGCGCGCGATCTCGCTGTCGACGCGGCTCGCGGGAATCGTGTAATGCGCGACTTCGAGCGTCGCGTGCGAGACGAGCTGCGCCCGGCCGATCGCGATTCCGCCCGAGACACCGATGCCATGCAAGGCGAAACTCGGCACGCGTTATTGGCCCTCGCCGAAATAATCGTTGATGAGCGCTACGATCGCCTCCATCGCCTCGGCCTCATCCGGGCCGCTGGTCTCGAAGGTCACTTTCGCCCCCTTGCCCGCCGCGAGCATCATCACGCCCATAATGCTCTTCGCGTTCACCTTGCGATTGTTGCGCGACATCACGATGTCACATTGGTACTTGGCCGCGAGCTGAGTGAGCTTGGCCGAGGCGCGCGCGTGCAGCCCGAGCTTGTTGACGATCTCAACCTCGCGTTGCGGCATAGGTCGGGTCCGTCTCCATGTGCAGCACGCCCTCGCACCCGCCGGAGATCGCCTTCTTCACCATCGTCTCCATGCCCCGCCCGCGGTAGGTGATCGCGCGTACCAGCATCGGCAGGTTGACGCCGGCCACGCCCTCGACCCTGCCGGGCTTCAGGAGCTTGCCGACGAGATTGCACGGCGAGGCGCCGTAGATGTCGGAGAAGACCAGCACGCCCGCGCCGGTGTCGAGCTGGCCGACGAGCTCGCGCGCAGCGGGCAACAGCGTCAGAGGGTCGTCGGTCGCGGCGACCGACAGCACCTCGAACTGCGGGGGGCGGCTGCCGAGGACGTGCGTGACCGCGCGCGCGAGGCCTTCAGCCAGGCTGTCGTGCGCAATGATCAGGATGCCGATCATCGAAGGTCCCATCGTGGCTCCGTCGCGGGCGTTTGCTGGGGCGGCGGCGCGGTCGAATTGGCCGACATCCATGGTAGCACGCACCCCCGTGGCCTTCCGTCAGGCCGACGCCTTCTCCAGCGCGGCCGCGAACATCGCGCCGACGTCGAAGCCGGATTGCTGCGTGATCTCGACGAAGCAGGTCGGGCTGGTCACGTTGACCTCGGTCAGCGCGTCACCGATGACGTCGAGGCCGACAACGAGCAGGCCCTCCGCCCACAGCTTCGGGCCTAGCGCGACGGCGATCTCGCGGTCGCGGGCGGTGAGCGGCTGCGCGACGCCGCGGCCACCCGCCGCGAGGTTCCCGCGGGTCTCGCCCTCCTTGGGAATGCGCGCCAGCGCATAGGGAACGGCCTCGCCGGCGATCAGGATCACGCGCTTGTCGCCGGCAACGATCTCCGGGATGAAGCGCTGCGCCATCACCGTTCGCGCGCCGCGCTCTCCGACGGTCTCGATGATCACGTTGCGGTTCGGATCGTCCGCGCGGACGCGAAACACCGACGTCCCGCCCATGCCGTCGAGCGGCTTCACGATCGTGTCGCGATGAAGGTCGATGAAGGCGCCGACCCGCTCGGCGTCGCGCGTGACCAGCGTCGGCGCGATGTACTCCGGGAAGCGCGCGATCGCCAACTTCTCGTTGTGATCGCGGATCGCCCGCGGCCGGTTGTAGACCCGCGCCCCCTCGCTCTCCGCGACTTCGAGCAGGTACGTCGAATACACGTACTCCATGTCGAATGGAGGGTCCTTGCGCATGATCACCGCCGCGAATTCGCGCAGTGCGCGCACCTCGGGCTCGCCGGCCACATACCAATCGTGATCGTCCGGAACAAGTATCAGCGGGACAACTCGCGCGCGGGTGCCGCCCGCATCCCAGAAGATATCGGCCTGCTCCAGCGCGAAAATGGCGTGGCCGCGCGCGGCGAGCGCACGCATCATCGCAATGCTCGAATCCTTGTAGGCCTTGAGCGTGGGCAGCGGATCGACGATGAACGCGTAGTCCATGGGCAGGGCAAAGAGCGGGTGGGGTCGCCATGCTACCGCATCCCTCCCCCGGCGAGGTCGGCCGTCGAGGCGTCGTCCGTCGGACTCGCGGCAGCCGGGGCTTGCGGACCGGATATCCCGGCGGGCCTCAGATCTCGAACGTCGCGCCTTCCATCCCGGGTGTGACCCGGTAGGCGGGCTTCGCGTCCTCGATCGCGGCCGCCATCAGAGCGTCGAGGTCGGCGTCGGTATGTCCGGGATCGTGATGAAACGGCACCAGTTGCCGCACTTCGGACAGCGTCCCGAAGTCCAGCGTCTGCCTGAGCGAGCTGTGGCCCCAGCCGACCTTTCCCAGATACTCGTGGGAGTTGTATTGGCTGTCGTGTATCAGCAGATCCGCGCCGGCGGCCAGCACCCCTCCAGACGTCCATTCACGGGGCAGCGACGGGAACTTCGACACGCCGAGCGCCGGTTCGTGATCCGGCAGGTACGTCAACACCCCTCCCCGCGGATCGCAAACCCGGTACCCGACCGTCGGCCCGGGGTGGCAAACGAGCGACGACGAAACGCGGAACTCGCCGATGTCGATATCGCCGCAGGGCACCTCGTGCAGTGTAATCGCGGACGGCAGCTCGCGGAGGCTGACCGGGAAAAGCGGTGGCGACAGGTAGCGCATCAGCCGCTCGCGCAGCGTCAGCTTGCTGCCAACGGGGCCCCAGATGCGCACCGCGACATCGGAACGGTAAAGCGGGGCGAAGAATCCGAGGCCCTGGATATGGTCCATGTGCAGGTGCGTCAGCATGATGTCGACGCGCCGCACGCTCCTGTCGAGGGTCGCCGCCAGGCGGCGGATCCCCGTCCCGGCGTCCAGCACCAGGACCGTGCCTTCGCGCCCCCGCACGCCGACGCAGGACGTGTTGCCGCCGTAGCGCGCAGTCTCTGGTCCGGGCGTGGCGAGCGAGCCGCGCGTGCCCCACAACGTGACCTGCAACTCAGATCTCCCAGAAGATGCTCATCGCGCCGAGCAGTACGTCCCTCTCGCCGATCAGCGGGAACGCGGTGACGTGCAGATGCCGCCACTCGCCGTCCGCGCGCCGCGTCCACATCGTTTGGGAGACAGGCTGACGCTGCAAGAGCACCCGCATCATCGGCCGATCGTCGGGAGGGAGCGGATTGCGGTCGTCGTCGACCGCCGCGATGCGCGCGGTCCACTCGGCCGCGGACATCTCGCCGGTCTCGTCGAAGCGCTGATTGAAGATCGCTTCGGCGGGCTCGTTGTAGTAGATGAGCGCACCCTCCGCGTCGACCAGCAGGATGGGTGTGGCAATGCCGCTCGCGAGCTGCCTCGCCAGGATGATCTGAATGGATTTTTCAGTCGCCATCGATCCGCCCCCTCCCGGCGGCGCTGTCGACGCGCCGGACCCGCCAGCCTACACCTTTCCGTCGTCGTCCCTCCCCGAATGAAGCCGGTCGGCGCGCGCCAGGTCCGGAAAGAACCGCATCCACAGCAGGACCACGGCAAGCGTGCCGAGGCCGCCCAGCACGACCGAAGGAACGACGCCGAACCAGGCGGCGGTCAGCCCCGACTCGAATTCGCCGAGCTGATTCGACGAGCCGATGAACACCGAATTGACCGCGCTCACCCGCCCGCGCATTTCGTCGGGCGTCTGAAGTTGCACGAGCGACGTGCGGATCACCACGCTCACCATGTCGGATGCGCCAAGCAGCACGAGCGTTGCGATCGACAGTGGAAGCGACGACGAAAGCGCGAAGACGACCGTGGCGCAACCGAAAACCGCGACCGCCGCGAACATCGTGCGCCCGACGCGCCGCTGCAGCGGATGCCGCGCCAGATAGAGCGACATGACCAACGCGCCGATCGCCGGCGACGCGCGCAGCAGGCCGAGACCGCTCGGGCCAACGTGCAGGATGTCCTTCGCATAGATCGGCAGAAGCGCCGTCGCGCCTCCGAGCAGCACGGCAAAGAGGTCGAGCGAGATCGCGCCGAAAACCACGGGCTTTGCGCGAATGAAGCGGACTCCGGCGAACAGCGATTCGAGGCTCACGGGTTCGCGTTTGCGCAATGCACGGCCGCCCTCGATGCGCGCGACGAAAACGGCGCAGAGCAGGTAGAGGGCGCCGCACGTGCCGTACGCGACGGCGGGGCTCACCGCGTAGAGGAGACCGCCGAGCGCCGGACCGCCGATAGTCGCCGCCTGGTTGGCCGACGCGGAGCCGGCGATGGCGCGGGGTAGCATCGCTTCGGGAACGATCCCGGGAAGCAACGCCGCCATCGTCGGCATTTCGAACGCGCGCGCGGCGCCGAACACGAAGATCACGGCGAAGATCGCGATGCGCGGCAACCCGCCGTAATAGCTGCCGAGTGCGAGCACCAGCGCCGTGGCGAGCTTGACGATCTGGCAGGTGACGATGATCGCTTTTCGATCGTACCGATCGGCCGCGTGCCCAGTCACGAGCGCCAGCAGCAGCATCGGCAGGAATTGAGCGAGCCCGACTAGACCGAGGTCGAACGCGCTCCCCGTGAGCTCGTAGACCTGCCAGCCGATCGCGACCGACTGCATCTGGAATCCGACCGTCGCCAGCACCCGCCCGGTCCAGTAGAGGGCGAACGGTCGGTGCGCGAGGATCGACAAGGCAGCGCGGGCGGATCAGAGATGAACGATGACGACGGTACGGTCGTCCGTACGGATGCGTCCCGCCGTGCCCTTCACCGAAGGATAGGCATCGATCTTTTCCGGGTCGGCGCGTTCGACTTCGGCGAACGAAGCTTCCCACGCTTCGAGCTCCGGTGTGGCTCCCGGTTTGAAATACCCGTCGGAGAAAAGTTCGATTGTCCGCAACGATTCGCGCGGCCGGTCGAAGACGCTCACGAGAGGCATCGGTACGTCGAAGCCGTCGATTACCGCGTAGCTCAAGGAGCCCGCCGCGTTGTTCTGGAAACGGGTCTGCCCACTGATGCCGCGATCGAGGAGACTCCGAAGGTCGGCGACCGGCGCCCGCGGAAAACGTGCCCGGCAGCGCGCGAGGCTCGCGTCGAAGAGTTCGGTGAGCCTCGCTGCGTCGAGCCAGGGTTGCATGTCCGGATGGAGGTCGCGGGCACCGTAGAAGCTGCAGACGCGGCCCACGCGCCGTTGCGCCGCGAGGTCTCCGCCGGCCCCGGCGACGATTCGGTACGCCTCCTGCCGCAGCGCCGCGGTCACGAGATCGAGCCCGGAATCGACGACGACGACCTCCGACCCGTTGAGGCGCAGGCCGCTGTCGCCGATCAGGATGAAGCGAAACGCCGCGCCGAGGTCGATGGCGACGGTCAGTGTCGCTCCGAAGCGGCGCGCGGAATCGGCGCGGCACTCGTCCAGGACACCGTGCCTTGAATAGGTGGCACGCAGCGCCGCCGAAGCGCGATCGATCAGCGCTTGCGGGCGTCCACGAGCTTCGACCGCGTCGGCGACAAAGGCTGCCGCCGCTTGCTGCACGACCCCGCTCGCCAGCCGGCCCGTCCGCATGCCGTCCACGACGCGGCCCGAAATGTCGGTAACGCCGTCGATCACCCCATAGCCGCGGCCCGGCAGGATCAGGAACGCGTCTTCATTCGCCCCGGGCTCGTCGAGGTTCTTGCCTTCGCTGAATGCTTCGATCCGCATGGTCCGGTCGTGGTTGTATGCCCGTCGGGCATGTTATATCGTGGCGAAGCCCGCCGCGATAGCGGCAACGATCGCATTCCGGCATAGCCAAAGGGGAGACGAGATGACGAAGATCCGGTGGTCGATGGCGGTCCTGTGCGCGGCATTTGCCGTTACGCTGGCCGCACCCTCAAGCGCACAGCAGCAGCGCGTCAGTATCTACACCGCGCACACGGCGAATATCGTCGAGCGCCTGATTCCCGAGTTCGAAAAGGCGACGGGCATCAAGGCCGACGTCGTGAAAGCGGGTTCCGGCGACATCATCAACCGCGTGCGCGCCGAATCGGCAAACCCGAAGGCCGACGTGATCTGGAGCATCGGCGCCGAGCTCCTCGAAGCGAACACCGATCTGCTGCAGGCCTACACGCCGAAGGAAGCGGACATGATCGCCGACGCATTCAAGACGACGGGGCCCTGGCTGCCGTACACCGGGATCCTCAATGTCTTCGTCGTCAACACGAAGAAGCTGAAGCCCGAGGAATACCCGAAGACATGGACGGATCTCGCGCAGCCGCGCTTCAAGAATCTGGTCTCCATGGCCGACGCAGAGAAGTCCGGATCGGCGTATATGCAGCTCAACACCTTCCTGACGATCTACACCGACAAGCAGGCGGGATGGGACAAGTTCAAGGAGGTGTTCAAGAATCTCAACGTGTCGGCGAGCTCGGGCGCGGTGCCGCGCTTCGTCAACGATGGCGAGGCCGTCGTCGGTATCACGCTCGAGGACAACGCCTACCTCTATCTCAAGGGCGGCGGACCGGTGGCGATCGTCTACCCGGAGGACGGAACTTCGGTGATCGCCGACGGCATGGCGCTGGTGAAGGGCGCGCCGAACGCGGCCGCGGGCAAGGCGTTCATCGATTGGGCGCTCTCTGCGGCGACGCAGAACATGGCCGTCCAGGAACTCGGCCGGCGCCCGATCCGCAAGGACGCGAAGCCGCTTGCCGCGCTGAAGCCGCTCGATCAGATCAAGCTCGTCAAGTACGACATCAAGAATGCGGCCGACAAACGCAAGGAGTACATGGACAAGTGGCAGGCGCTTGTCCAGTCCCGCTGAGATCCCACTGCAAGCGTTGGGCGGCGACACCGGCGGCGCACGGCCGCCGGCGGCCTCCGCGATTCGCCTGATTCCGCCCGCGAGAGTGCCTTGGCGCGCGTAGAGATAAGGCAGATCTGCAAACGCTATCCCGGCGTCACGGCGCTCGACAGCGTCGAGCTCGCCGTCGAATCGGGTGAGTTCTTCACGCTGCTGGGGCCTTCGGGCTGCGGCAAGACCACCCTGCTGCGCACCATCGCCGGTTTCAACCAGCACGACAGCGGCGAGATCCTGGTCGACGGAACGCGAATCGACAACGTGCCCGCGCACCTGCGCAACATCGGCATGGTGTACCAGGACTACGCGATCTTTCCGCACAAGAGCGTGGCCGACAACGTCGCGTTCGGCCTCGTGACGCGACGGCGACCTCGTGCCGAGATCGACCAGCGGGTCACGCGGGCGTTGGCGCTCGTGCAGCTCCACGGTCTCGCGGCGCGCATGCCGCATGAACTCTCCGGCGGGCAGCAGCAGCGCGTGGCGCTCGCCCGTGCGATGGTCATCAATCCGCAGATCCTGCTGATGGACGAGCCGCTGTCCAACCTCGACGCAAAGCTTCGGCTCGAATTGCGCGACGACATCCGCGACTTGCAGCGCTCGCTCGGCATCACGACGATCTACGTGACGCACGATCAGGAGGAGGCGCTCGTCATCTCGGATCGCATCTGCATCATGCAGGGCGGCCGCGTGCATCAGGTCGCCAATCCGCACGAGGTCTACGGCCGTCCCGCAACGCTTTTCGTCGCATCTTTCGTCGGGTCGATGAACGTGTTCGCGAGTGTCGACGTCGGACCGGATGGAGCGATCCGAATCGGTTCATCTGCGCGGACGCTACCGGTGCTTGCCGGACGATCGAAGGTAACTCTCGCGGTGCGGCCGGAGGATGTGGTGCTTTCCGTTGCCCCTCCCGAGGCGCGTGACGCAATTTCCATCGACTGCACGGTGGACAAGGTGACGTATGCCGGACGCGAGGCTTTCTACCGATTGAGCGGTGGTGGCGGGCCGAGGATCCTCGCGCACGTCTACCGGCCGGAACCGGCGCCGCTCGCGAACGTTGGCGAGCGGCTCCACGCCGCGTTCCCGCTGGCGCGATTGCACGCGTTCGATACCGAAGGCGGCCGGCGCATCGAGCTTCGTCCGTGATGTCGCAGCGAGGCGCTCAGTTCGTGCCGGGCGTCGTTGTCGTGTTTCCTTCCGGGCGCGGCTCGCTCCGCGGTACCGCCGGCCCATTCGGCTGGAAAACCGGGCCGCCAAGATACGTGAAATAGAGTTTGCGCTGGCTGTGCGCGACCAGCACCCGATGCGCACGCAGGAAATCAGCGCCAAGAAGCATCGGCTGGAAATCTCCGACCTTTCTCACCACGAGGGTGCCTGTCTGGGTATAGGTAAGCCCCTTGTACAGATCGCCGAACCGGATCGCCGTGTCGCGAATGGTCTCGTTGCCGATCGAAAAGCTCCGGAACGGGCCGATCCAGATGTCGAAGGTGTTCCTGCCGAGGCCCGTTCCCGCATCCACTTTGACAACACCCGGCGTTTCCGGTGTGACGCCGGCCGAGGCGGCGTCGGCGATCGGCAGTATCGAGAAGGCCGCTCCCGAATCGAGCAGCGCCCGCACCGGTCGGCCGTTGATCTTCACCTCGATGATGATCTGCGGGCGGGCGTCCAGCACCGACTCGATCTCGACTTCGCCGGCGACTTCCTTCGTCCAGTAGGCAAGAGACGTGCCGTTGCAATCTCTGGCCTGAAATAGCCGGACAGCCCGATGGGCGAGGTCGAACTCGACGTCGGTGCTGTGGAAGAAATCGTCGCCGAGAATGACGTCGATGCCGGGGCCGAATTCGCGCTCGCCGGCAACGATCAGCTGCCAGTCCTTGCGCGTCGTGTTGCCGATACTGAAGCTCTCCACGCGAGCGATCTCCACACGCGTCTCGCCGCCGATGCCGTACATCCGAAGGTTTCTCGCCTCTTTCCGTGCGAGACCGAGGCGATCGGCCGCCGAGCGCAGCACGAGGCTCCGCGTCGCGCCCGTATCGATCATGATGCCCACGTTCTGCCCGTTCACTGCGCCGTCGACGATCAGGTGGTTGCGCACCACGTTGACCGGCCACTCCTCGATCTTGACGAGCGTGCACGTCGCGGCATGCGCAACGGGTGAGCCCGCCATGGCTACGGTGACGGCAACGATTGCGGTGACGCGTCTACCTGTCCTCACGGGTTTCAATGGACGGCCCGAGCCGGCCGAGATAGGCGGCGACAGCGGGCTGCATCGCGAGCGAACCGAAGTCCGATGCGTGCGTCAATCGCCCGCGATCGACAAAGATGAAACGTTCGCACGTCTCGCGCAGAATGTCGATATGGTACGGCTCGTTCGGATGGAGGCACAGAAACACGAGCTTGCCCGAATCGCGCAGACGGCGGAAGAAATCGAGCATGAACCCGATATAGCCGTCCTGCGCGTTGAACTGCGGCTCGTCGAACAGATGCACCAGCGGCGACGCCGTGCGCGCACGCTCCAGCATGAACGACGGTCGCGTGCGCTTGAACGCGCGGACCTGGTAGGACTGGTGGTAATGGATCGCCAGGCGATCGCGCTCGCGATAGCGGACGCGGTGGACATCCTGTCCCATGATGCTCACCCGGCCGGAGGTCGGCAGGTTACTGCCGGTGATGAGCTCGAACAGCGTCGTCTTGCCCGAGCCGTTCGGGCCCATGACGCCGACGACGGTCGGCGCTTCGACGATGAAGTCCGCGTCAAGCGAGAACGTCGTCCGCGGGCGCAAGGTTCCGCGCGTGTAGCGCTTGCCCAGCGCGTCGACGTGGAGTAGCGCCGTCGCCATGCGCTAGGCGCCCAGCAGGCGCTCGCGCATCGCGGCGTCATCCATGAGCTCGCGCGCCGGGCCGTGGTGGACGACGGCGCCGAGGTTCATCACATAGACCCGGTCGGCGACACTCAACGCACTCTGCACGTTCTGTTCGACGACCAGGATCGCCACCCCTTCGCTCTTCAAGCGCAGGATCGTCCGCATGACGTCCTGCACGACCTTCGGCGCGAGTCCCTGGCTAGGCTCGTCGAAGAGTACGAGGCCGGGCGCGCCCACGAGAGCGCGCGAGATCGCCACCATCTGCATCTCGCCGCCGGACAGGTTCTCGCATTCGCGATGCATCAGGTATTCAAGCGCCGAGAAGATCTCGAAGCATTCCTTTTCGGACCACGCGCGAAATCGCGTCTTCTTCCGCGCGATCGACAGGTTGCGCGCGACGGTGAGCGTCGGAAAAATCCGTCGATCGTCGGGGACCCATCCGATGCCGCGCCGGGCGATGTCGTGCGTTGCGGCACGCGTGACGTCAACGCCGTCGAAGCGGATGTTCCCGTCCTTGGCCGGCGTGAGCCCGAGGATCGACCGCAGGGTCGTCGTCTTGCCGGCACCGTTCGGCCCGAGCAGCGCCACCACCTCACCCGCGGCGACCGACAGCGACACGCCGAACAGCGCCTGCGTCTCGCCGTAGTACGTTTGAATGCCTTCGACTTCGAGGATCATGCCAGCGCCCCGAGGTTCGAGCGCTGCACCCAGGCATTCTCGCGGAGCTCGCCCGGCGTGCCTTCCGCGATCACCTGCCCCCAATGGATCACCGAGATGCGGTCCGCGAGCCCGAACAGGAATTTCATGTCGTGCTCGATGACCACGATCGTCAGCACCTGCTTCAACTCGCGGATGAGTTCCGCCAGCCGCGCGGTCCCCTCGCTGCCAAGGCCGGCGGTGGGTTCGTCGAGGAAGAGGAGGCGCGGTTCGGTGGCGAGCGCGATCGCGATTTCGAGTGCGCGCCGCTCGCCGTACGAAAGGCTCTTGGCCGGGACGTCCTCCTTGCCTTTGAGGCCCACCCGGGCAAGCACCGCCGACGATTTGTCCTGCGCGGCGGAATCGGCACCGAGATCGCGCCAGGCGTCGAACCCGCGACGGCGCACTTCGGGCAGCGCGACCAGCACGTTGTCCAGCGCGGGATAGTCGTTGAACAGGTTCATCGCCTGGAACGAGCGCGAAATGCCGCGCCGCGCGATCTGACGCGGGGTCAAGCCGGTGATCGTCTCGCCGGCGAACGTGACTTCGCCGCGATCCACCGGATATCGGCCGGTCAGCACGTTGAAGCAGGTCGTCTTGCCCGCGCCGTTCGGACCCATGATCCCCGACAGCCGGCCTTCGTCGAACGAGAGCGAAATGTCCTCGAGCACGACCTGCCGGCCGAACCGCTTGTGCAGATGCTTCGCTTCGAAGAGCGCCATCGTCAGGTTGCCTTCACCGCGGGCGGCGCCACGATCGCGGGGGCGCGCCGCTTCCGGCGGCGCCAGTCCTGCCAAAGTCCGGCGATACCGTCCGGCTTCCACAGCACCATCGCCATGAACAGCAGGCCGTACCAGAGGAGCCAGGTCTCGGTGTAGGCGCCGAGGAGATCGCGCGCAAGGATGAAGAAGAGCGCGCCGACGACCGGCCCCCAGAAGCTGACAAGCCCGCCGCCGACCAGGACCATCATCACGACGAAGCCGGACGAGTGCAGGCTCATCACGTTCGGATAGGCCGATTGCTGCGCCAGTGCGAAGAGCGCGCCGGCGATGCCCGCGATGCCCGCGGACAGCGTGAACGCGAGCCACTTGTAGAACCAGACGTTGTAGCCGATGAACGCCGCGCGCGTTTCGTTCTGCTTGATCGCGGTCAGGATCCGGCCGAGCGGCGAATGCACGAGGCGCCACAGCGCGATGACGACGACCGCGAACACGGCGAACGCGAAATAGAAGAGCGCCTCGTTGCTCTTCAAGTCGAACGAGAACACGCCAAAGTCGGCCGGCAGTCGCTTCAGGTTGAGAAGGCCGTCCTCGCCGCCAGTGACCGAATGCCATTTGATCGCGACGAACCAGAAGACCTGGCCGAAGGCGATCGTCAACAACGCATAGTAGATTCCGCGCCGATGGGAAATGAACAGTGCGACCAGCGCGCCGAAGGCGGCGGCGATCAGCGCGGCGCCCGCGAGGTCGACCCAGAGATTGGGGAACACGCGGAGCTCGAGCAGCCCGAACGCGTAGGCGCCGATCCCGAAGTAGGCCCCGTGCCCGAACGACGGCAACCCGGTGTAGCCGAGCAGGAGGTTGTAGCCCAGCGCGAACAGCATCCAGATCATAATCTCGAGCGCCAGGTACTGATAGAGCCCGACCGACTTCAACCAGAGGGGTGCTGACAGCAGCAACGCGAACAGCACGAGCATCGGCGGCGGCAGCAGCGGAGCGCGGCGGGTGGGCATCGGACGGCAGTCGGAACGGGCGCTGGACACGAAGAAATATACGTTCTATGATTTAAACAAGCAAGAATGTTTGTTTCATTTCGTGCCCTTCCAAGGATTCCGATCCTGTCATGCCGGCGGCCAACTTCGACGAGCTGAAGCAAGCGATAACCGCGCGCTACCCGGCGATGTCGAAGCAGTTGCAGGGCATTGCCCGGTTCGTGCTCGAGCGCCCGAACGAGCTCGCACTGGGAACCGTCGCGGCTATCGCCAGCACCGCCGGCGTGCAGCCGTCGGCCATGGTGCGCTTCGCCAACGCGCTCGACTACAGCGGCTTTTCGCAGATGCAGCAGGTGTTTCGCGGGCGCCTCGTCGAGCGCTCGGTCAGTTATCGCGAACGCATCGAGGAGCTGCGCCATGGCGGGCGTCGCAGCAGCGCGGCGGCTGGGCCCGAAAGCGTGCTGCACCAGGCGGTCTCGGATTCGATCGGCGAACTCGGCCATCTCGAGGAAATCGTGACGGCGGCGCAGTTTCGTGCCGCGATCGGTCTCATCGCCAAAGCCCCGCAGCTGCACGTTCTGGCGCAGCGACGGGCCTTTCCCGTTGCCTGCTATCTCGCCTACGCGCTGTCGCAGCTCGAGTTGCGGGCCCACCTGCTCGATAGCGTGGGCGGAATGCTGCCCGAGTTCGTGCGCAGCATCGCGTCGAGCGAAGTGCTCATCGCGATCAGCTTTCGCAACTACTCGCCCGATGTCGTCGACACGGCGGCGGCATGCAAGGCGCGCGGTGTGCCGGTGATTGCGATCACCGACAGCGCGGTGTCGCCGCTCAAACCCATTGCGCGCGTTTGTTTCGAACTGGGCGACGACTCCCGACGTCCGTTCCGCAGCCTGGTGGCCCCGCTTTGCCTTGCACAGGCGCTGGTGGTCAGCACAGGGCATCACCTGGCCGGGGCGAAGGAAAAGCGCCGCCCTGCAGCACGCTCCGGGCGAGCCGCCCGATGACTGCGGCACACCTATTTCCGATGAGCTAACCGGCATCAAGACCGACGACCGCAACCCCAAGCGTCGTACGACGCGCCACGAGGAGGCAGCATGAGCGAGATCGACAAGGACTTGGAACAAAAGCCGCAGAACATCGAACGTCGCAAGGTTCTCAAGGCATCGGCATTGGCGCTCGCGACCGCGGGCGTTTATGGGGTCGCGCCATTCATGGGGCCCTGGAAGCATAACCACGTGTGGTCGCAGACGGCGCAGAAGAAGCCGCTGGTCCTCGGGCTCACGATGGACGCGAGCGGGCAGTATGGAGCGAGCGGCATGGACGAGCGGCTCGGCGCGATGCTGGCGATCAAGGAGATCAATGCAAAGGGCGGTGTGCTGGGCCGGACGATCGAAGCGATCCACATGGATACGGAAACGACGCCGGCCACCGGGTCACGCGTGGCCGAGCGCCTGATCACCCGCAACGAGACCGCATTCCTCATCGGTGCGCTCCATTCCGGTGTCGCCAACGCAATTTCGCAAGTCGCGCAGAAATATGGCTGCATCTTCCTCAACACCAACTCGAGTTCGCCGACGGAGGCTGGCAAGGATTGCCATCGCGTGAAATTCGTCTGGGACGGCAACGGCACCAACTTCGCGTTGGCGATCGTGAAGAACGCGATGGCAGTGAACGGCAAGAACTGGGTGCTGCTCACCAACGATTACGTGTGGGGGCACCAGACGTCGAAGGCGGTCCGGACCATCGTCGAGGCAAACGGCGGCAAGATCGTCGAGGAGCTCATGGTGCCGCAGAACACTCGCGACTTCTCGTCCTACCTCCTCAAGGTTCAGCAGCTCAAGCCGAGCGTCGTCGCGGCGGCCATCGGCGGCGACGACATCAAGGCGCTGCGCCAGCAAGTCGTGCAGTTGCGCCTGAACAAGAGTCCGGCCTGGATCAACAATCAGCAGGACTGGCCCGATGTCTACGGCCTGGGTCCGGAAGCGATCTTCGGCGTCTTCGGCACCAACTGGTACTACCGGCTCGACCTCCCGGGCGTCAAGGAATTCGTCGCGGCGTACCAGTCGACGTACCCCGGCGTGCAGATCAAGGTGCCGGGCAATACGTATTACAACGGCTACATGGCCACGCGCGAGCTGCTGCGCGCCGTCGAGCGGGTTGGCTCGACGAACAACATCAAGGTCATCAAGGAGCTCGAGAACCTGAAGGTCAGCGCGCGCGACCGGATGCAGGACTTCGACGCCTACATGAATCCGGCGACGCATCAGCTCCAGCAGACGATCTACATGGCGACCTACAACGACACGCCGGCAGAGAAGGACGACATCTTCAAGATCCTCGCGAAGCTGCCGCCCAAGGAAGTCGAGGATCTCGAGGCACCGACCACGTGCAAGCTCGAGTCCTACGAAGCCACCCCGACCTACGAGATGTAGTCGGCACCAAGCCGGCGCGACAAGAGATCGCGGAAAACGCCCGGACCGCCGGTGCGTTTCCGCGATCCGCGCGCGCCCCTCCGGGCTCCCCCGTGGAATTCCTAACCAACCTGCTGCCGCACGTCGTCAACGGCGTATCGCTGGGGCTCTTGTTCGCGCTCATTGCGCTGGGCTTCATGCTGATCGTCGGCGTGATGGAAACGATCAACCTCGCGCATGGGTCGCTCTTCGCGCTGGGGATGTACGTCGCGCTGTTCCTGATCGCGCCGAAGTTCCCCGTGTTTCCGGCCGCCATGGAATGGTACGGGGCGCTGCCGATCGGCACGCGATATCTGATCGCCCTCTTTCTCGCCCCGGTCTTCGTCGGCATTTTCGGCATGCTGCTCGAACTCTGCATGCGGCGCACTTACGGGCGTGATCCGCTCTACGGATTGCTGCTGACCTTCGGCGCAGCGCTCGTGATCGAGGAACTGATCCGCGTCGTCTGGGGGTCGAACGAGAAGCAGTTGCTGGTGCCGGAGGTGATCTCCGGCGCGTTTACGATGGGCGATCTCATCTACGCGCGCTACCGCCTGTTCGCCAGCGGATTCGCGATCGTGATGATCGCGCTGCTTTGGTTGTTCCTGGAGAAGACCCCCTACGGTGCGATGATCAAGGCCGGCGCGCACGACAGCGAGATGGTGCGGGCGCTTGGCATCAACCTGCCGCGCTTGCGCCTCTTCGTGTTCGCGCTGGGTGTGGCGCTCGCCGCGATCGCGGGGGTGGTCATGGCGCCGATCTGGGGCATACGGCCGCACGTCGGCGTCGACGCGGTCGTCCCGGCTTTCCTCATCATCGTGCTGGGCGGCGTGGGCAGCCTGTGGGGCGCGGTCATCGCCGGGCTCCTGGTCGGCATGGTGGTCGGCTTGAGCGGCGCCTACGCTTCCGAATGGTCGTTGATGTCCATGTACCTGCTGTTCATCGCCGTCGTCACATTCCGCGCGCGCGGGCTGTTCGGACGCAAGAGCGTGCTGGACGCGTAAGTCCACCGGAGCGTCTGCACTGATGCCTGCCGCCATTCCCGCCGTCCCTTCGTTCGACTTGTCCGGAAAGGTCGCGTTCGTGCCCGGCGGCTACGGCGCGATCGGCGCGGCCATCGCCCGCGGCCTTGCCCACCACGGCGCCGAAGTCGTCGTCGCCGGCCGCGACCCCGACAAAGCCACGGCATTTGCGGCCGAGCTTGCGGAAAACGGATCGGTCGCTGCCGGTATCGGCATGGACGCCCATTCGGTCGCGTCGATCCGGTCCGCCGTCGACTCCGTCGCGGCGCGCCGCGGCCATATCGACATCCTCGTCAATTGCGTCGGCATCCAGCGCGAGGAGGCGCTGCTCGACGTCACCGAAGAAGCGTACGACGAAGTCTATGAGGTCAACCTCAAGGCCGCGATGTTCGTCGGGCAGGCGGTTGCCCGCCACCAGGTCGCGGCCGGCTGCGGCGGGCGGCATGTCCACCTGCTTTCCGTGCGCGCGCATTTCGGATTGCGCGACCGCGGATATTCCGCCTATTGCAGCACCAAGGGCGGCCTCGTCATGCTGATCAAGCAGCACGCGGTGGAACTGGCGCGCCACGGCATCACCGTCAATGGCGTCGCCCCCACCGTCGTGCGCAGCGCGATGGCAAACCATTGGCTCGACAACCCGGTCACGGCGAAGCAGATCGTCGAGCGGATTCCGCTGGGACGCGTCGCGGAGCCGGAAGACGCCGTCGGACCCGCGCTGCTCTTTTGCTCACCCGCCGGCGAATTCCTGACGGGGCAGATCCTCTACGTCGACGGCGGAATCACGGCCAGCCAATAGCCGCCGGCCCGGAGCAAAAGTCCCATCGCGCGGAGCCCCCCGCCATTGTGCGGGCACGCGATTTCGCAGTGCCCTGTAATCTACGGTTGGCGAACCGAGAAGGAGGCGTCGATGAGCAAATACCGCAATCGCTTGCCGCAATTGCCGGATCGGCCGTTCCTGACTGATGGCGGACTGGAGACCACGCTGATCTTTCACGACCACGTGGAGCTTCCGTACTTCGCTGCGTTCGACCTGCTGAAGGACGCCGCCGGGACGGCGAGCCTCCGGCGCTATTTCACGCGCTATGCCGAACTCGCGCGGGCAAAAGCCACCGGCATCGTGCTGGAAAGCGCGACGTGGCGCGCCAACCCGGACTGGGCGTCGAAGCTCGGCTACGACGCCGCCGCCCTCGCCGAGGCGAATCGCAAGGCGATCGGCCTGTTGCTCGAAATCCGCGATGCCCTCGAATCGCCGGCAACACCCATCGTGGCCAGCGGCAACCTCGGTCCGCGCGGCGATGGGTACCGGCCCGGCGCGCGCATGCGCGTGAACGAGGCGCGCGCCTACCATGCACTCCAAGTCGAGACGTTTGCGGCGACGGACGCAGACATGGTGGCCGCCTTTACGATGAACTACGTCGAAGAGGCGATCGGCATCGTCAAGGCGGCGAAGGATGCTTCGATGCCCGTCGCGATTTCGTTTACGGTGGAAACCGATGGGCGAATGCCCTCGGGCGACACCCTCTCCGCCGCCATTGAGCGGACGGACGCCGAGACCGCGGGGTACCCGGCCTACTACATGATCAATTGCGCCCATCCGACGCACTTCGAGTCGGTGGTGCGCGACGGCGGTGGCTGGACTGAACGCATTCGCGGACTTCGGGCAAACGCGTCGAAGCGCAGTCATGCCGAACTCGACGAGAGCGTCGACCTCGACATCGGCGACCCGCGAGAACTCGGCGCCCAGTACCGCGCGCTTCGGCGCTCGCTACCAGGGCTTTCAATCGTCGGAGGATGCTGCGGTACCGACGACCGGCATGTGCAGGCAATCTGCGACGCCTGTTTCCCGCCCGACGAGCTCGCGACGCGCGGAAGGTGATCAGCACGGCATTGGAACGAGTAGCCGCGCGGTCGTTTGTTTCGGGCCGACGGCCGAGGCCTGGCTGGCTACTCGACGATGCGCCCGCGCGTCGCCTTGATCTGCCCGCGCTTGACCTTCGAGTCGACACGTCGCCGTTGCGAACCCTTGGTCGGCTTCGTCGGCTTGCGGGCGGGCAGAACCGTAGCGGCGCTCTCCACGAGCTCGTGCAGACGAGCCATTGCATCGTCGCGGTTGCGATCCTGGCTCCGGTAGCGCTGCGCCTTGATGACGACGATCCCGTCGGAGGAGATCCGCTGGTCCCCACGAGCCAGGAGGCGCGCCTTGACCGCGTCCGGAAGCGACGATGCGCGAATGTCGAAGCGCAGGTGCAGCGCCGTCGAGACCTTGTTGACGTTCTGGCCGCCGGCGCCTTGCGCGCGGATGGCCGTCCAGACGAGCTCGGTGTCCGGGATCTCGATCATCGAAGGTCCGCTCGCGCGCCGGTCATCGCGCACCGCTTCGCGCGGACTCGGCGCCGAGGTGGGAACGCCGAATCGCTCAGCGCGCCAGCAACGCAGCCGCGCGCGGCGCGAAATAGCTGATCACGCCGTCGGCGCCGGCGCGCTTGAACGCCGTCAGCGTCTCCAGGATCGCGCGGTCCTCGTCGAGCCAGCCGTTGGCCGCGGCGGCCCGGATCATCGCGTACTCGCCGGAGACCTGGTAGACGAACGTCGGCATCGCGAACGCGTCCTTCACGCGCCGCACGATGTCGAGATACGGCAGGCCGGGCTTGACCATCACCATGTCGGCTCCCTCGGCGATGTCCAGCGCGACTTCCTTCAGCGCCTCGTCGCTGTTCGCCGGATCCATCTGGTAGGTCTTCTTGTCGCCGCGCAACGCCTTGGCCGAACCGATCGCCTCGCGATAGGGACCGTAGAATGCCGACGCGTATTTCGCCGCGTACGACATGATCAGCGTGTCGTGCTTGCCCGCGACCTCGAGCGCGCCGCGGATCGCGCCGACGCGCCCGTCCATCATGTCGGACGGCGCGATGATGTCGGCGCCGGCTTCCGCCTGGATGAGCGCCTGCTCGACCAAGCGCTTGACGCTTTCGTCGTTGACGATCGCGTCGCCCCGGAGCACGCCGTCGTGGCCGTGATCGGTGAACGGATCGAGCGCGACGTCGACCATCACGCCCACGCCCGGCGCCGCCTTCTTCATCGCGCGCACCGCCTGGCAGACGAGACCCTTCGGATTCGTCGCCTCCGACCCGACGCGATCCTTCGCGGTCCCGTCGATGTGCGGAAAGAGCGCGACCACGGGGATACCGAGCTTTTGCGCCTCGACGGCGGCACGCGCAGCCTCGGCGACGTTGAGGCGATCGACACCGGGCATCGCCGCGACCGGGATGCGCGGCTTCTTTCCGTCGTGGACGATGATCGCCCAGATCAGGTCGGCGACCCCGACCTGGTTTTCCTGGACCAGCGCACGGATCCAGGGATTCGCTCGTAGTCGACGCGGGCGAATCGCCGGAAAGGAAGCGGGAAAGGCGGGATGCGGCACGCGAAGGCTCGTCGGAAAGGGATGGGCCGCAAGTATGAACGCGTCGAACGACCTCTCGCAAGACCGGAGCCCCCGACCCCGGAGCGACGTCGGCGCCGGCCGCCTCCAATCGCCCGCTGGGGCGGACGACATGGCGTCGAGAGCGCGGGCCGGTCGCTTTCGACTATCATGGCCGCGTCGACCGTCCAGGGGGACAGCGTACGTGAACTTAGAAAAAGTCATCTTCGGATTCTTCATCATCTTCGCGTGCACGCTCAATTTCGGCTTCTTCATCGGCGACCTGGAGCGAGTCGAACTGCATCATCCGATGGAGCTATTCGCAGCGGTCGTCGTCAATCTGGTCGCTACGGTCCTCAAGTTCGGCGATCGGACTCAGTTGGGGGCTACGCACCTGGCCACCAGCCTGGTTGCCTCGTTCCAGCTGGTCGCCGCTTCGTTGGTCTGGGTGTGGCAGATCTACGTGATCGGCCACCCGATGAACGGAGAGATGATCTCCATCGTCGTTTCGTTGTCCGGAGGCGCGCTCCTCGCGAATGTGTTCTCGGTGGTTCTGCTGATGGGCGAAACGTTGCGCCAGGGACGCTGAGCGCGAACGCGGCGCCGCCTTAGGCACGCGCATGGACGACATCCTGTTCCTGATCCTGCGGCGCCTGCGCGCGCCGCTCATCACGCTGATCGTCGTGTATGCGATTTCGGTAGGCGGACTGGCGCTCATCCCTGGGGTCGATCCGCAAGGGAACGTGCGCCCGCTGTCGATCTTCCACGCGTTTTATGTGATGAGCTATACGGCAACGACGATCGGCTTCGGCGAGCTTCCGTACCCGTTCACCGACCCGCAACGGCTTTGGGTCACGTTTTCGATCTACCTGTCGGTCATCGGCTGGGCGTACACGCTGGGTTCGGTGATCGCGCTCGGGAACGACGCCACGTTTCGCGCGATCCGGGCACGCAGCCTGTTCAGCTGGCGGGTGCGCGGCATCAGCGAGCCGTTCTACGTGCTTTGCGGGTACGGCCAAAGCGGCGCCCACCTCGGCCGCGCGCTCGATCGCCTCGGCAACCGTACGGTCATCGTCGAGCCCAACGTGGAACGCGCGGCGCGCGCCGCCATCCAGGACTATTCGACACCCCCGCCGACGCTCGCGGCGGACGCGCGCCTTGCCGACGTTCTCGAGGACAGCGGCATTCATAGCCCCCGTTGCCTCGGCCTTATCGCGCTCGCCGGGGAAGACTCGGTCAACCAAGCGATTGCGATCGGCGCGCATGTGCTGAACCCGTCGCTGCAGATCGTCGTGCGCGCGAAATCCGATGTGGCCCGGATCAACCTCGAGTCGTTCGGCGGCGTCCAGGTGATCAACCCGTTCGATACCTTCGCCTTCAATCTGCGCGTGAGCCTGCGCGCGCCGGCAATCCTTCAGGTCGAAGAGTGGCTGACCGCGACGCCCGGCTCGGCGTGCCCGGCTGCACAGGTGGTTCCGCGCGGTCGCTGGGTGTTGGTGGGTTTTGGTCGCTTCGGCCGGGCGATCGCCGCGATGCTCGACCGCGAAGGCATCGAATGGCGGGCGTTCGATCCGCGCAGCTTCGAAGACAGCGAAAAGCGATTGCTGCACGGCGACTACACGGAGGGCGTGCTGCGCGACGCCGGTGTTCAAGACGCGGACGTCCTGGTCGCCGGTGCCGACGTCGATGCGGTCAATCTCGGCGCGACGACGCTCGCCCGCAGGGTCAATCCGGACATCTTCGTCGTGATACGGCAGAACCAGATGCAGGATCGCGCACTGATCGAGGCCGCGCACGCCGACCTCAAGTTCGTGCAGTCCGACATCATGGTGAACGAATGCCTGCAAGCGCTGAAGACGCCGATGCTGGGGAGGTTCATTGCGCAGTTGCGGGAGGCCGAAGGCGAGGTCGCGAGCAAGGTCCTCGACCGCGTTAGCAACGAAGTCGGCGCGGGCGCGCCTGCCGCTTGGGAGTTTGTGTGCGATGTGCTGCAACCCGGCATGTTCGGCGCCTTTTTTCAGCGGGGGGGCGAGCCGTTCCGGATTGTGCACCTCTCGGCGGATCCGACCAACCCGCCGGAGCGCCTGCGAGTCTCCGCGCTGATGCTGGAGCGCAATGGCGTTGCGCAACTGCTGCCCGACGCGGACACCGCACTGAAGCCGGGTGACCGCATCCTTTTTGTCGGCGACGAAACGGCGCAGCGCTTGCAGCGGCGGTACCTATCGGAACCCGGCACCATCGCCTGGGTGACTACCGGTCGCGAGCCGCCGCGCGCGCTGGTATTCCGCTGGTGGCGCCAATGGTCGCGCGCCGCGTGAGCGGTACCGGAGATCATTGCCGACGCGGCCCGGAAGCTCGCGTGCGAAATCCGACGCAAGCGCGGGTCGCCGCGAACGCTCCGCCTCGACTATCGCGTCATCGGCCCGCTGGCGGCTGCGGTCGGTCGCGCGAAGGCGGCGCGGTCACCTCGACAGCCAGTCGCCGCTTCAGCACGGCCAACACATCGGCAAACCTCGCGTCCTCGGCGAGGTTCGTCAGCAGGTCCGGATCCGCGTCGACGTTGTAGAGTTCCGGCCGGCCGCCGTCGTTTTCGATGAGTTGCCAATCGTCGGTTTCCAGCGAGCGCAATCCACCTTTCGCCGTTGGCCACGAAGGCGGCATTCCGCGGCGGCGGAACACCTCCGACACCGCGACCCATTCGTCATCCGGCGGCGGGTCCGCAATCAGCGAATGCCCGGGGAAACCCGCCGTGATTCCGGCAAGGTCCGTGACCAGCTTCGGCACTTGTTCGAGCCCCACCGGTCGCGCCTCGCGCATCCCCGCGGGGACCGAGGGCGGAAACCTGACGATCAGGGGGATCTGGATCTGGTCGTCGTACAGGCTGTGGCCGTGGAAGAGCAGGTCGTGCTCGCCCCAGCTTTCGCCGTGGTCCGAGGTGAACACGACGATCGTGTTGTCGAGCAAGCCCCGCCGCGCGAGCTCGTCGAGCAGGCGCCCGATCTCGGTGTCGAGGTATAGCAACGACTCGTCGTAGCGGTCGATCCAGGATTTCAGGATCGCGGGCTCCGGCACCGTCGTGTCCGCATTGATTGCGCCCAGCTCGATTTCGGTCGAGTGTCGTTGCGGCCCGCGTCCGCCGAATCGCCCGTCGTACGAGGGGGGTGGAATGTACGGGCCGTGGACGTCCATGTAGTTCGCGAAGGCGAAGAAGGGGCGCCCGCCCAGGCCGTCGATCCAGCGCAGCAGGCGATCGTTGACGTCGCCGGCATGCTTGCGCCCCGGGATGTCGACGAACCCGACGTAGCGAAGCACTTCGTAAGCCATCATCCGGCCGAGCACGGTCCGGACGAGCGCATCGCCGAGGTTGCCGTAGAAATCCTCGTAGTGGATGAAGCCGCGGTCGAGTCCCGTCTGACGCCCGCACCAGAACGTGTTGGCCACGAAGCCGCCCGACGCGTAACCGGCATCGCCGAAGGCTTCGGGGAGCGTTGCGTACTTGCGATCGAGATAGGGGCGACCCTGCTGCCCCGCGCGGTGCTCGTTCACACGGCGACCCGTCATCAGCGAAGCGTGCGCCGGCAATGTCCACGACGAAGTCGAGTACGCATCGAGAAATGTCGCGCCCTCGGCCGCGAAGCGGTCGATGCGCGGTGTGGTCGGCCGTGGGTAGCCGTACGCCGCGACATGGTCGGAGCGCAGCGTGTCGGCCACCAGGACAAGGACGTTGGGGCGTGCTCCCGCCGCGGGAAGTTTTGCGAGCGCAGATCGCTCCATGGCCGCCGACAACGTGAACTCGCCCACGGCGACCACGACGACCAGGCCCGCGAGCGGCACGAGCGTCCGCTGCATGAACGAGAGCAACTGCGCGCGCCGTCGATTGAAAAGGCGCGTCAGCTGGGTGGCGATGCCCAGGGCCAGCAGCAGACTCGCCCACCACGAAAAGACGTCGCCCTGCAGCCTCGCGCCGAAATAGGTGCCGGCCACCAGAACCACGAAGACGAAGGCAACGGTCCAATCGAGGCCGCGCACGACGCGCGACAATGCATGGAACACGAGGGCCAGCGCCGCCGCAGCGATTCCGTAGACGATCGGCGCGACCCACAGGATGCGCGCGGAGTTGCCGCTTCTCCACGCCAGCGCTCCCGGATAGAGCCCGAGCAGGCACGACTCGGCGGCCTCGAGGAAGCCGTACACGAGACCGAGCCAGAGTCCCAGAATCAGGAACTTGCGCATGCGCGGAGGTCCGGATAGAAGCGCGCCGCCGGATACGCGGCCTCGCGCATCGCCTGGCGGCAGTATTGGACTATACGCTCGCGAATCTCCGGCGAAACGTCGGCGTTACGCGATTCGCTGCCGTTCGCGAGGAACGTCCCGCCGGCGACGGAGAACATCGTCGGCGGCGACATTTCGAAGGACGCCTCGTGCTCCTTCATGTAGCGGAAACTGCACTTCTCGTCGACGCGCCGCTTCTCGTCGGGGGACAGCGAGTACCCCAGGAATCCGGCGACCTGGTCGCGGACCGCGGCGAAGTCCCGCGTCATCGATTCGAAATGGACGAAGATGACATTTTCCCGCGCCTCGGCCCATCGCCACCAGCCATCGACGTGCCGTGGCCACGGCAGCCAGTACATCCGGTCGCTGCAGTACCAGTCGGCCAGCGTTGCCACCGGCGGGGTCAGCGGTCCTCCCAGCGTGCGGACGAAATCGACGATGCTGGCGAAGCAGCTGACCGGGTGCCGCGCCACGTAGATGTATTTCGCTTGCTCGCCGAACGGACAGAGCGATGTCGGCAGGTGCGACTTGACGATCCGCGTCGGCTTCTCACCCACGACGGGCGCGGCGTCGATCGAGACGCTGTCGCGGGAGTCGATCCAGGGGCTCATCGCGTAGAGGTTGCTCGGCCCGGCGGGTTCGAAATCACCGCGGCCGCGCGTGACGATCTGGTAGACGAGCTGTTGCATCCACGTCGTGCCGCAGCGCATTTGGGTGACGACGAATACATCCTCCGGCCGCGGCCGATATTGCTTCGCGCGCTCGAATATCGCCGGGCTGCACACGCCCGGCGGACCGCAGACGCCGTCGAAGGAAAACGTCGGCATCGACGCGCGCCTCGGCTTCAACAGCGCGAGAAGGCGCACCAGCGGCATCAAGGGCAGCGAGTAGAGCGCCATGCGCCGCTTCAGCGCCTCGCGCTCGCTCGAGGATCGCCCGTAGTAGGCCATGCCCTTCGTCTGTCGGCGTTCCCACTCGAAGTAGAGCAAGAGATAGACGACGCAGGCGACGATCGCGCAGCCCACGATGACAACGACGCCGACCCAGCTCATCGCGCGCGCGTCCGTTCGCGGCGGATCGAAGACCGAGGGCGGACGGCTATTCCTTCTTCCGGAACATCGCTCGCCAGACGCTGGCGATCCATCCGGTCAACCGATGCCAGAACATCAACACGACGCCGACGGCGGCCGCGATCGCCGAGGTGAACGGCAGAAGGAGATCGGGGCCGATGTAGCAGGCGATCATCAGGTAGCGCATGGGTCATCCGGTCGAATAATCGAGGCGGCGCGAGCCCCGCATTGTAGCCGGTCGATCGCAGCCGGCGCCGGGGACGCGGCGCGGCAGGATCGCGTTTGCACGGGCGCTGGTTCAGAATCCGCGTTGCGACCGGACGCCCGGCGCACTTCGACGCCGACCACGACCATGCCACGAGCCCACGCCAACCTCTGCCGACTCTGCCGGCATGCGGCCGCGCCTCGTGGCCAAAATCCAGGGCATCGCCGGTGAGCGGACGATGGCGTCCCGGATTCTGGACCCTGGTGCTCTGGCTCGCGGTCGCCGTGCTCGGCGCACTCCTCGTCTGGCCGCTTTCGTCGATCTTCACGGCGAGCTTCATCGACAACGCCACGCACGCGCCGACGCTCGCCAACTACGCACGCGTGCTCGGGCAGCCGTTTTTCCAGGCGGCGCTCGGCAACAGCCTCATTGTGGGCGTCGGCGGGATGCTGGGCGCGATGCTGCTCGGCATCCCGCTGGCGGTGTTGACCACGCGCTACGTGATCGTCGGGCGCGACTTCCTGGCGACACTCGCGGTGCTGGCGCTCGTGTCGCCGCCGTTCATCGGCGCCTACGCGTGGATCATGATGCTGGGCCGCAACGGATTCGTCCGCGCTGCGCTGGAGTCGATCGGCATCGAGCTTCCTTCGATCTACGGCTATTTCGGCATCCTGCTGGTGTTCAGCCTCAAGTTCTACCCGTTCGTCTTTCTGCTGGCGTCTTCCAGCCTGCGCACGATCAATCCGTCGATGGACGAGGCGGCGGAGGGGCTCGGCGCCGGGCCGTGGCGGCGATTCTTCAGCGTGACGCTGCCGCTCGTCTTTCCGGCGGTGAGCGCCGGCGCGCTGCTGACCTTCGTGCTGTCGATCGCCGATTTCGGCACGCCGGCGATCGTCGGCGGCAAGGTCCGCGTGCTGGCGACGACCGCCTACAATCTCTTCACCAGCGAGATGGGCGGCAACCCGGGCCTCGCGTCGGCGACGAGCGTGGTCCTGATCGCGTTATCGATGATCGTTGTCGTGCTGCAGCGGTGGTCGGTGCGCCGCCGCAACGTCGCGGGTTCGCTCCTCCGGAAGCCCGAGCCGAAGCGCCTTTCACCGTTGTCCTCCGCCGTTGCTCACGTCGTCTGCTATGGCATCGTCGTCGCCAGCAGCCTGCCGTCGCTCGTGGTGATCTACACGTCGTTCCGCAAGACCAGCGGACCGGTCTTCCACCCCGGATTCGGTTTCGACAGCTATTCGCGCATCCTGCGCGAAGTGCCGCAGGTCATCGGCAACAGCGCGATCTACTCGCTGACGGCGGTCGTGCTGATCGTGATTCTCGGCACGCTGATCGGCTACCTCGTCGCCCGCAGCGAATCGCGCCTCGCAGGCCTCCTCGACGGAGCGCTCTTCATTCCGTACATCGTTCCTGGCGTTGTGCTCGGCCTGGCGTTCGTCATCACGTTCAATGTGAAGCCGATCGAGATCACCGGGACCGCGACGATCATCGTGCTGATGCTGTTCATCCGAAGGCTCCCCTACGCCGTGCGGTCGAGCGCGTCGATCCTGAAGCAGATACGCGGCAGCATCGAGGAGGCGGCCATTTCGCTCGGTGCGTCGCCCGGACGCGCGTTCGCGAAGATCACGCTGCCGCTGATGCTGCCCGGGATCGTCGCGGGCGCGCTGATGAGCTTCATCACCGCGATCAACGAGCTGTCGAGCTCGCTGATCCTCTACGTCGGTCGAACGATGACGATGCCGGTGCGCATCTACCTGTCGGTGCTCGACGGGGAGTTCGGTACCGCCGCTGCGCTGTCGACCATCCTGTTGGTCGCGTCCGGACTCGCGGTCTACGCAGTTTTCCGGGTTTCCGGGAAGAACGAGCGCGCGTTCATCTGACCCCGTCCGCTGCGGCGGACACATGCCGGCCGTCGAGTAGTTGATCGCACCGCAGGTTCCTGGCGCGCCTTGCGATCCGGCCGACCGCGGCCGATTCGATCCTGTAGCCCACCACTCCTTCGTCGGACTATGGTGCCGGCCTCGTCGATGGGGTTGCGTTCCCGCCCGAACTATGCCAAAAGCATATATGTTGCTGGCATGAAGTCGCCGGACCGGAAACGGGCCGCGCGCCCCCCGGGAGCCGCAACCGATGAACGCAAAAGCCGTCACCCTCCTGCTGTCGCTCACGCTCGGCTTCATCGCTAGCACGGCGGCATCGGCACAATGCCCATCGCCGGTCCCGGCGCAAGGCGCCTCCCTTCCCGGCCCGCTGCCGCTCTTCCCGTCGACGAATTGGTGGAATCTCGACGTGACGGCTGCGCCCGTCGATTCCGCGTCCGCAAACTACATCGCGTTCATCAACAACGGCGGCACGCGGCGCCTGCATCCGGACTTCGGCGGGGAGGCGTCTCCGGGCAGCGAAGGCATCTACGGCATGCCGTATGCGATCGTCGACGGGACGCAGCCGAAGAAGGCCGTCACCTTCGGTTACTGGGACGAGAGCGACGGCGTCAATCTGTCCACCGGACAGGGAATCCCTTTCTACCCGATCC
>JBDTRG010000170.1:0-31666 GCA_039931775.1 Betaproteobacteria bacterium
TCGTGGGAACGTTCGTAGCGCTTGCAGAGCTTGTCGAGCTTGACGGTCGCCATGGGCAGGTGCAGTCAGCGCGACCGCGCGGGTCGAAAAGCGAGGATATGATTCATTTTACGGCTCCGGCGGTCATGCCTTGTATCAGTTTCTCGGAAAAGAACGCGTAGATCACGACGACCGGAATGATCGCGATCATGAGACCGGTCGAGATCATGCCGATGTCCTCCATCTGGTCGCCCATGAAGCGCTGGATGCCCAGAGGCAGCGTGCGCTTGTCCTCGTCGGTGATCAGCACGACCGCATAGAGAAACTCGTTCCACAGCAGGATGGTGTTGAGGATGATCGTCGTCGACAGCGCGGGCAGCGCGATCGGCAGCGAGATGCGCCAGAAGATCGACCATTCCGAATAGCCGTCGATGCGCGCCGCCTCGAAGAGGTCGCCGGGGATGCGCGAGAAGAAGCTCTCGAGGATGTAGATCGTGATCGGCAGCTGAAATGCCACATAGACCAGCGTCAGGCCGATCAGGCTGTTGAAGAGTCCGTACTGCACCAGAATCTGGAACAACGCGATGATCGTGATCTGCGGCGGGAAGATGATCGTGCTGAAGATCACGAAGTAGAAGATCCGGTTGAGGCGAAACCGGTAGCGCGCGAAGCAGTGCGCGGCCATCGCGCCGACCAGCGTCAGCACGATCACCGCCGAGACAACGACCATAAGGCTGTTGGCGAAATAGACGCCGTAGTTCGAGTTGAACCAGGCGTCGGGGAATTTCTCCCAGTGCAGCGTCTCGGGAAAACGGAAGTGGTCGCGCGAGATCTCGGTCGTCGTGCGCAGCGACATCATCGCCACCCACAGGAACGGTCCCGCGGCCAGCGCCGTGTAGACGGCGAGGACGGAAACGACGACCGTCTGCTTCAGCTTCTCCAATCAGTACTCCAGCTTCTCGCGCTGGCGGAAGAGCCAGGTCAGCGTCAACACGGAACCCAGCACGATGACGAACCAGACCGACGCGATCGCGGACGGGTAGCCGAGATCGAACGTGTTCCATTCGAACGCGCGCTTGTAGACATAGATCGACACCGTTTCGGTCGACCACAGCGGCCCGCCCTTGGTGGTGATCCAGACGAGATCGAAGATCTTCATCTTGCCGACGAACGACAGCACGATCAGGTTCAGGATCGTCGCGCGCACCATCGGGATGATCACGAAGACGAGCTTGCTCCACCAGCCGCAGTTGTCGAGTTCGGCCGCCTCGATCACCTCGGAGGGCAGCGAATGCAGCGCGGCCAGCAGCACGACCATGTTGAAGCCGGTCCACATCCAGGTGGTGATGAAGATCAGCGCCGGCAGCGCGGTCTCGGGCTTGCCGAGCCAGGCACGTGTCCACGAATCGAGGCCGACGGCGCGCAGCAGGTAATTCACCGCACCCCAGTCGTAGTTGTAGATCCAGGCCCAGATGATCCCCACGACCACGTACGACATCAGCACCGGCGTGAACCACGCGATGCGGAAGAAGCGCGCTCCGGGCACCCTCGCGTACAGGGCGAGCGACAGGAGCAGCGCGATCGAGACCTCGAACAGCGGCGACGTGCACGCCCAGATCAGCGTGTTCCTGACCGCTCGCCAGAAGATCTCGTCCTGCGCGAGCTCGGCGAAATTCGCGAGACCGACGAACTGCTCGGTCCTCGGAAGGACGCTGTGGAAGCTGTTCCACAGCGTTCTGACCACCGGGTAGGCGGTAAACGCGACGTAAAGCGTGAAGGCGGGCAGCAGGAACACCGTGACGGCTCGCCACGGTGTCTGCAGGGCTCGGGCCTCTTGCATCGCAACCGGACTCAGGCCGGCGCCGGCGCGACTGCGGGAACGCCGACGGGCAACATGGGCGCGGCTATTTCGCCGCGTTCATCTGCTTGACGACCTCGTCCACGCTGATCGACCCGGCTGGCAGCGCGTTGTTGATCACCTGCGTGAAGACTTCCTTCGGCTTGCCCTGCATCACCTGGATCGGCGTGCCGAAAAAGTAGACGTTGCCTTCGTTGGCCTTGGCCAGTTGCTTGAAGTACGCGGCATACGGCCCGCCGATCTTCGACGGGTCAGTCTTGATGCCGGTCTGCACCAGCACGTTCTCGAGCCAGCGGTTGCCCATTTCCGGCGTCGCGAAGGAATTGAGGAACGCGATCGCCAGCTCCTTGCGGGGTGACGCGGCGTTGACGACATAGCTGCCGCCGACTGCCATCGATTTGCACTGGTTGCACGCGCCGTTGGTCATCGCAGGCGATTGCATGATGCCGAGTGGGAAATTGACGGGCTGCCCGCCCTTGTCGGGCGGGTTGAACGCGCGCGACGTGTACCAGCTCGCGACCTGAAACATCAACGCACCGGGATTGGTGTGGAAGTAGTTGTGCGACTCGCCGAGCTTCAGGCTCGTGAAGCTCGCCGGGAACGCGCCGGCGTCGACCAGCTGCTTGACCCACTTCAGCGTGTCGACCACGCGCGGGTCGCTCCAGGAGAGCGTGCCCTTCAGCAGCGCGTCGTAGTCTTTCGGGCCCAGTTTCTTGAGCAGTGCCTCGTGGGTGATGTAGCTGCCCGGATAGGGGCGGTCGCCGACACCCTGCGACATCGGCGTGATGCCTTTGGCCTTGGCCTTCTTGACGAGCTCGAGGAAGGCGTTCTGGTCGAACTGGCCGTTGGCGGGGACGGTGACGCCGAGCTCGGCCATCAGCTTCGTGTTGTAGTAGACCTCGACGGTCGACGCCTCGAGCGGAAAGCCATAGACGCCTTTACCGAAGGTCCACACAGTCTTGGCCCACGGTTCCACGTTGGCCCAGTTGATGCCGGTCGACAGATCGGCCAGCAACTGGTTGTCGATGTATTCGGTCTGGTCCGGCTCCGCGTAGAAGACGTCCGGGGCTTGACCCGAGCGCAACGCGGTCTTCAGCGCCGCGTACAGCGCCGACTTTTCATACCAGGTGATCTTGACCTTGACGCCGGGACGACTCGCCTCGAAGCGCTTGGCGGCGTCTTCGACGTAGGCGCGCTTGGCGACCTCGGCCGCCCAGTGGCTCCACATCGTGAGCTCCTGGGCAAGTGCGGTGATGGGTACGGCGAGCAGGGCGACGAGGATCGCCGCCGCAAGTCCGCGCGACTTCACTGTGGACCAGAACATGGTTACCTCCGTTGGCTGACATGGATGAACGCTTGCGCGATCGCGGGCAAGTCGAGCTCGCCTCTGGTTTCCGGCACGGTTTCAGGGCATGACGCTTCCGCCGTTGACTTCGATGATCTGACCGGTGATGTAACTCGAAAGGTTTTCGCTGGCAAGAAAGAGGAAAGTGCCGGCGCATTCGTCGGCGCGCCCGAGCCGCTGCATCGGTATCCCCGCACGCAGCGTCTCGAGGAGTGCCGGACTGGTGTGTTCGCGGTGAATCGGCGTGTCGATGACCCCCGGCGACACGGCATTCACCCGGATGCCGTCGAGGCAGAGTTCCCTGGCCAATGAGCGCGTATACGTCGACACGAAGCCCTTAGTCGACGCGTAGACGCCGGCGCCGGTGCTGCCTCCCGAGCGCGCGGCTTGCGACGTCACGTTGATGATCGAGCCGCCGCCCTGTGAGCGCATCAGCGGGATCACGCTGCGCCCCAACACGATCATCGAACGCGCATTCTGGTGAAACACCTCGTCGATGATCGCGTCGCTTGCTTCGGCGAGCGGCACGCGGCGCACGAACCCGCCCACGTTATTGACGAGAATGTCGATTCGCCCGAATCGGGTGACGGTGTCGGCCGACAGCCGGTCGAGACTTGCGGTGTCGGTAGCCTCGGCATGGAAGGCTTCCGCATCGCCGCCGACCTCCTTGATCCGCGCCACCAGGTCCGTCGCCTCGGCGCGTGCGTTCCGGTAGTGGACGGCTACCCGAGCGCCGCAGCCCCCGAACGCCATCGCCGCGGCGGCGCCTATTCCCGAGCTTGCGCCGGTGATCAGCACCACCTTGTCGCGCAGGTCGTCGAACGTATAGCTGGACCGATGGGGCGCTTCCAAGTCGGCTCTCGTGGCGGTTTGGGCGAGATGGGTCAATGCGAATGCGGGCGGTGCAGTTTACACGCGGGATCGAGGCGTACGCCGAAGCCCGGCGCGTCGAGCAGGTTCGTCTTCAGTCGGCCGCCGACGGGGATGGGCTCATCGAGCAGCAGCGGCGTGAACATCGGCACCACCCGGTCGGCCTTCGGCGACATCATCAGGAACTCGGCGAACGGACTGTTGTGGCGCGTGGCGACGAAATGATAGCTGTAGACCGACGAGCCGTGCGGAACGACGAGCACGCCGTGGGAATCGGCCAGCGCGCAAATCCTGACCAGTTCGGTCATGCCGCCGCACCACCCGACATCCGGCTGCAGGATGTCGGCGCAGCCCATTTCCAGCAGCATGCGGAAACCCCACCGGGTGGCCTCGTGCTCGCCGGTCGTCAGCAGCATGCCAGCCGGCAGATTCTTGCGCAATTGCGCGTAGCCCCAGTAGTCGTCCGGGGGCAGGCACTCTTCCAGCCACTTGAGGTCGTGGGCGCGAGCCTCCGCGGCGAGGCGCGTCGCATAATCGAGATCGAGGCTCATCCAGCAGTCGTACATCAGCCAGAAGTCCAGCCCAACCCGACTGCGCATGGCGGCCAGGTGCGCGATGTTGCTGCGCAGTCCGTCGTCGCCTTCCGCCGGGCCGTGGACAAGCGGCATCTTCCCGCCGATGAACCCCATCTCCTTGGCGAGATCCGGGCGCACGCCGGTGGCGTAGAAGACGAGCTCGTCGCGCACGGGTCCGCCGAGGAGCTCATGAACCGGCTCCTTGCGCACTTTGGCCAGCAGATCCCAAAGGGCCAGATCCACACCGGAAATCGCGTTGACGACAATGCCCTTACGGCCATAGAAAAGCGTGGCGCCGTACATCTGGTCCCAGATCAGCTCGATCTCGGTGACCGGTTTCCCTTCGACGAAGCGGGCGAGGTGCTTTTCGACGATGAATGCGCCGATTTCCCCACCGGTGGTCACCGCGAAGCCAACGGTGCCGTCGCTCGCCTCGACTTCGACCACCAGCGAGCCCAGCACATCGATGCCGAACGACTTGCGCGTCTGCCGATATTCGGGATAGCGGGACATCGGCGTGGCGATCTGGCTGTCGATCCAGTGCCCGTCGGCCTGGTCGTGATAGTCGCCACCGCCGCCACGCACGGTGAAGGCACGTACCGCGCGGATCGTGGGCATGCTCATGATCCGCCTACCCGGGCTTTCCGAATTGCTCGCGGAGGATGTTCTTCTGCACCTTGCCCATCGCGTTGCGCGGCAGGTCGGCGACGAAGTAGACGCGTTTCGGGACCTTGAAGGTCGCGATCTCGCCCTTGAGCGCGGCGATGACGCCGGTTTCCGTCAGCGTGTTCCCGGGACGCGCCACGACGACCGCCGCGACCGCTTCGCCGAAATCGGCGTCGGGCAGGCCAATCACCGCGGATTCCACGATGCCCGGCAGCGCATCGATCTTCTCCTCGATCTCCTTCGGATAGATATTGAGTCCGCCGCTGATGATGAGGTCCTTCGCGCGGCCGACGATGCGCAGGTACTCGTTCGGCAGCAACTGGCCGACGTCGCCGGTGCGGAAGTACCCATCGGCGGTGAATTCATCGCGCGTCTTGTCCGGCATCCGCCAGTAGCCGGCGAACACGTTCGGACCCTTCACCTCGATACCGCCTACGTCGCCGACCGCACAAGATTGCCCTTCGGCGTCGACGACGCGTAACTGGACTCCGGGGAGCGCCGGACCGACCGTGCCGCCGATGCGATCGCCGTCGAGCGGATTCGACGTGTTCATCCCGGTTTCGGTCATGCCGTAGCGCTCGAGGATGGTCTGCCCGGTGCGTTGCCGAAAGTCGTCGAAGGTCTCCGGCAGGAGCGGCGCGGATCCCGAGATGAAGAGGCGAATCGAACGGCAGTCGTCCGCGCCAAAGGCCGGCAGACCGAGGAGGCGCGTGTAGAACGTCGGCACGCCCATCATCACGGTGGCGCGCGGCAACAACGCGCGCACTTCTGCGGCGTCGAACTTGGAGAGCCACAACATCCGCGCGCCAGCGAGGAGCGCGCAGTGGCAGGCGACGAACAGGCCGTGGACGTGATAGATCGGCAGCGCGTGCAGCAGGACGTCGCCGCGCGTGAAGCCCCAGCACGACACAAGGGTGGACGCGTTGCTGCCGAGATTGCGGTGGGAGAGCATCGCCCCTTTGGGGCGGCCCGTCGTGCCGGAAGTGTAGAGAATCGCGGCGAGATCGTCCGGCTGTGAAGCGACGGTTTCGAAATCTCCCGGTTGCCCGTCGGCGCGATCGAGGAGGCTGCCTTCGCCCCCCGCGAGCGTCAATACGGTTGCCTGCGTCCGCAGCGGCGCGACGCGCTCGGCCGCGTCCGGCCGGCAGACGATGACCGACGGCTCGGCGTCACCGAAAAGATAGTCGAGTTCGCTCCTCTGGTACCCGGTGTTGAGCGGCAGGTAGACGAACCCGGCGCGCAGGCAGGCGAGATAGAGGGCCAGCGCCTCCCAGCACTTGTCGACCTGCACGGCGACGCGGTCGCCGTGGCGGCAACCGGCGGCGGCCAGGCCATGCGCGATGCGCGCCGACGTCGCGTCGAGTTCCTCGTAGCGGACGACGCGCCCGTCCGGAATCAACAGGCAGGGTTGCTCGGCGCTCTCGGGAAAATGCGCGGACAGGAGCGCGTAGAGGTTGGCGTTCATCGATCCGACATTAAGTACGCACGAGGGGATGCGCGAACTCGTCGTCCCCGCGAACGCGGGGACCCAGGGTCTTTCGAGAAACGTTGCTGGTCTCCCGCGTTCGCGGGAACGACGATACCCTCAATTCGCTCCGAACCCGAATCGTACTATCAGATCAGGCCGGCCCCACGCGCCCACTGATATTTGGCGCCGAGGACGGCGACCGGGATCTCCGTCGAGTACGCGTACGCCGGAATGCCGTGCTGGTACAGGTACTCCGCCGCCTCCTCGACCTCTACGTCGCCCGCGAGCGACGCGACGATCGGCTTGACGATGCCCTTCGCTTTCATTTCCTCGACGACCTCGACAACGAGCTTCGCGAAGACCATCGGCGGCGTGACGATCGTGTGCCAGTAGCCCAGGATCAGCGAGTGGATTCGCGCGTCTTCGAGCCCGAGGCGGATCGTGTTCTGGTAGGTCTTCGGCGGCTCGCCGCCGGTGATGTCGACTGGGTTGCCGGCGGCGCCGAACGGCGGAATGAACTTGCGGAACGCGGCGTCGAGATCGGCCGGCATCGCCATCAGCGACAGCTTGTTGTCGACGCAGGCGTCGGACAGCAGCACGCCGGATCCGCCGGCGCCGGTGATGATCACGATATTCTCTCCCTTCGGCGTGGGCAGCACCGGAATGCCGCGCGCGAATTCCAGCAGGTCGCGCAGGCTCTTCGCGCGGATGACGCCCGACTGCCGCAGCACGTCGTCGTAGATCTTGTCGTTGCCGGCGAGCGCGCCGGTGTGCGAGCTGGCCGCCGCGGCGCCTGCCGAGGTGCGGCCGGCCTTGAGCATGATCACCGGCTTCTTCTTCGAGACGCGCTTGGCCACCTCGGCGAAGGCGCGGCCGTCCTTCAGGTCCTCGCAGTGCTGGGCGATCACGTTGGTGTTCGGGTCCTGCTCGAAGAAGAGCAGCAGATCGTCCTCGTCGATGTCGGACTTGTTGCCGAGGCCGACGATCGCCGAGACGCCCATCTTGGCCGAGCGCGAGAAGCCGATGATCGCCATGCCGATGCCGCCCGACTGTGACGACAGCGCGGCGTGGCCCTTGACGTCGTACGCGGTGCAGAACGTCGCGCACAGGTTCTTCCACGTGTAGTAGAAGCCGTAGATGTTGGGACCCATCAGCCGCACGTCGAATTTGCGCGCGATGGCGACCAGCTCCTGCTGGCCCGCCATGTTGCCGGTCTCGGCGAAGCCCGAGGGGATCAACACCGCGCCCGGAATCTTCTTCTCGCCGACTTCCGTCAACGCTGCCGCGCAGAACTTTGCGGGAATCGCGAACACCGCGACGTCGATCACGCCGGGCACGTCCTTGACGCTCTTGTAGGCCTTCTTGCCCATGATCTCGTCGGCGGAAGGGTTGATCGGGTAGATCGCCCCCTTGTAGCCGCCGTTGATCAGGTTCTTCATCACCGAATTGCCGATCTTGCCCTCCTCCGCCGACGCGCCGATCACGGCCACGGCGTCGGGCTTCATGATGCGGTTCATCTGGCGGACGATGGTTTCCTGGCTCGGGCGATAGCGTGCGGGCGGCGGCGCCCAGTCCATGACGATGCGCACGTCCGCGGCGATCGCGCCCGCCTTCGACGCGAAGACCGGGTTCAAGTCCAGTTCCGAAATCTCGGGGAAGTCGGCGATCAACTTCGAGACGTTGACGATCGTCGTCGCCAGCGCCGCACGGTTCACCGGCGGCGAACCGCGCACACCCTTCAGGATCTGCGCTGCTGCGATGCCGTCCAGCATCGACAGCGCGTCGTTCTTCGACGCCGGGGCGAGGCGGAACGTGACGTCCTTCAATACCTCGACCAGGATGCCGCCCAGTCCGAACGCGACCAGCTTGCCGAACACGGGATCGGTGACGGCGCCGACGATCACCTCCTGCCCGCCGCCGACCATCTGTTGAACCTGGACGCCGAGGAGATCCGCCTTGCGGTCGTACTTCTTGGCGCTTGCCATGATCGTCGCGAAGCCTTTGAGTACGTCGGCGGCGTTCTTCACGCCGACCAGCACGCCACCGGCCTCCGTCTTGTGCAGGATCTGCGGCGACACGATCTTCAGCACCACGGGGTAGCCGAGCTTTGTCGCGAGCTTCGCCGCCTCGGCGGCCGTTTTCGCGACCCCTTCCTTCGGCACCGAGATGCCGTAGGCGTCGCAAACGGCCTTGCCTTCGGGTGCTGTCAGCGACGTGCGACCCTCCGCTTTCGCGCGATCGAGAATGCGCCGGACTTCCTTCTTGTCGTTCGCCATCGTGGTTCCTCTGGGATTCAAACAGGGCGGCGCAAGCGGGCCGCCGGCGTAGGTTCGCTGGTCAGATCACTTTTTCGGCGCGTAGCGCCGTGATCTCGTCACGGCCGAAGCCGAGTTCCGCCAGGACCTGATCGGTGTGCTCTCCCAGAAGGGGCGAGCGCTGGACGTCGGTCGGGCTGTCGGACATCTTGATCGGATTGCCGACGCTCAGGTACTTGCCGCGCGTCGGGTGATCGACCTCGACGACGGTCCCCGTCTTGCGCAGCGACGGTTCCTCGGCGATCTCCTTCATCGACAGGATCGGACCGCAGGGGATGTCGCGCTTGTTGAGGATGTCCATCGCTTCGAACTTGGTCTTGGTCTTCGTCCACTCCTCGATCTGGCCGAAGATCTCCATCAGGTGCGGCAGCCGCGCCTTCGGCGTCGCGTACTTCGGGTCGGTCAGCCATTCCGTCCTGCCGATCACTTCGCAGATGTCCTTCCAGACGGGCGCCTGCGTGATGAAATAGATGTACGCGTTGGGGTCGGTTTCCCATCCCTTGCACTTCAGGATCCATCCCGGCTGACCGCCGCCCGACGCGTTGCCGGCGCGCGGCACCGCGTCGCCGAATTTACCGTTCGGGTATTGCGGGTACTCCTGCATCACGCCGGTTCGCGCGACGCGCTGCTGGTCGCGCAGCTTGACGCGGCACAGATTGAGCACGCCGTCCTGCATCGCCGCGAGCACCTTCTGTCCGCGGCCCGTCGTATTGCGCTGGTAGAGCGCGGCGACGATGCCGAGCGCCAGATGCAGCCCCGTGCCGGAGTCGCCGATCTGCGCGCCGGTGACCAGCGGCGGGCCGTCGTCGAAACCCGTCGTCGAGGCGGAACCGCCCGCGCATTGCGCGACGTTCTCGTAGACCTTGCAGTCCTCGTACGGACCCGGGCCGAAACCCTTGACCGATGCAACGATCATCCGCGGATTCAGCTTGCTGATGTGCTCCCACGTGAAGCCCATCCGGTCGAGCGCGCCGGGCGCGAAGTTCTCGACGAGCACGTCGCACGTCTTGACCAGCCGCTCGAGCACCGCCTTGCCCTTCGGGTGCTTGGCGTCGACGGTGATCGAGCGCTTGTTGTGGTTCAGCATCGTGAAATAGAGGCTGTCCACATCCGGAATGTCGCGCAGTTGCGAACGCGTGATATCCCCCTCGCCCGCGCGTTCGATCTTTATCACGTCGGCGCCGAGCCACGCCAGCAGCTGCGTGCACGTCGGTCCCGATTGCACGTGCGTGAAATCGAGAATCTTCACACCGTCCAACGCTTTGCCCATTACATTCCCCTCTGCCATTCCAAATCAGGATGCACGGCCCCGGATCCGGCCACCGTTACGTCTTCTTTTTCGCGGTCGGGTTGAGGCTCGTGATGCGGCCGCTCTCCGTGCCCGCTTTCTCGTCGATGGCCGCGTTGATCAGCGTGGGCTTGCGCGAGCGGATTGCCTCTTCCATCGCGTGGCGAAGCTCGGCGGGCGTCGTAGCCAGAACACCCACGCCACCGAAGGCCTCCATGAGCTTCTCGTAACGCGCGCCCTTGACGAACACCAGCGGCGACGGATCCTTGCCTCCGGTTGCATTCACCTCGTCGCCGCGATAGACGCCATTGTTGTTGAGTATCACGACGCACACCGGCAGGTCGTAGCGGCAGATCGTCTCGACCTCCATGCCGGAGAAGCCGAAGGCACTGTCGCCCTCGATTGCGATCACCTGCTCGCCGCTGACCACGGCCGCCGCGATCGAGTAGCCCATGCCGATGCCCATGACGCCCCACGTGCCGACGTCCAGCCGCTTGCGCGGCTTGTACATGTCCACGATGCTGCGCGTGTTGTCGAGCGCGTTCGCCCCCTCGTTGACGAGGATGGCGTCCGGATTCGCCTTGACGATGTCCCGCACGACGTTGAGCGCGCTGTAGTAGTTCATCGGCGTCGGGTTCTTCGCCAGCGACTCGCCCATCTTCGCGACGTTCCTGGACTTGCGCTCGGCGATGGCGTCGAGCCACTCGGCGGGCGGCTTCGGCCAGTTCGAGCCCATCATGGCGAGCATGGCCGAAACGCAACTGCCGATATCGCCGACCACCGGCGCGTCGATGCGCACGTTGCTGTCCGCCTCCTGCGGCGAGATGTCGATCTGGACGAACTTCTGGCCGCCCCAATGCTTGGAGCTGGCACCGCCCCACGTCTTTCCCTTGCCGTGCGACAGCAGCCAGTTCAAGCGCGCGCCGATCACCATCACGACGTCGGCTTCCGGCAGCACGTACGACCGCGCCGCAGACGCGCACTGCGCGTGCGGGTCGGGCAAGAGGCCCTTGGCCATCGCCATGGGCAGGTAGGGGATAGCCGTCTTCTCGACCAGCGCGCGGATGTCCGCGTCGGCCTGCGCGTACGCGGCGCCCTTGCCGAGGATGATGAGCGGACGCTTGGCGGTCCTGAGCAGATCGAGCGCACGTTGCACGGCATCCGGCGCAGGGATCTGGCGTGGGGCCGGATCGACGACCTTGATCAGCGACTTTCTGCCGGCCTCCGCGTCGATCGATTGCGGGAAAAGTTTGGCCGGCAGGTCGAGATAGACTCCGCCCGGGCGACCGGAGACCGCCGCACGGATCGCGCGCGCCACGCCAACGCCGATATCCTCGGCGTGCAGAACGCGGAACGCGGCTTTGGCGTGCGGCCTGGCGATGGCGAGCTGATCCATTTCCTCGTAGTCGCCCTGCTGCAGGTCGACGATCTCGCGCTCGCTCGAGCCGCTGATGAGGATCATCGGGAAGCAATTGGTCGTGGCGTTGGCGAGCGCCGTCAGCCCGTTGAGAAAGCCGGGCGCGGATACCGTGAGGCAGATGCCCGGCTTGCCCGTCATGAAGCCGGCGATGGAAGCGGCGTACCCGGCGTTCTGCTCGTGCCGGAACGAGATCACGCGCAACCCTTCCTTCTGCATCCTGCGCGTCAAGTCGGTGATCGGGATGCCCGGGAGGCCGAAGATCGTGGCAATGCCGTTGAGCTTGAGGGCATCGATCACCAGCGCAAAGCCGTCGATCTCCTGCGGTTGGGCGCTGACATCGCCGCCGCTGCCGACCTTCGGTGCGCGTTCGGTCGTCGTCGTCGCCGCGGACTTGGTCGCCGTGTCGTTCATCAAAGCCCCCGTCGTCGTGGAGTGGGAAAGCGGCCCGACGCAAAGAGAGCCGGGCGGAGCGATGACTACTTTGTTTTTTTTGTAATCTGGCATAAGGTATGTGGTATACCACCGCTTGTCAACACGCCCGCACCATGTCCACGCTCCTCTCCACGCCCGCGCCGCCGCCGCTCGCGCTGCAACCGATCGCGACGAGCACGAGCCTGCGCGATCAAGCCTACGCCGCGCTCAAGCAGGCAATCATGGACGCCGACATCTACTCGCACCGCGAGGAGATCCGCATTGACGAGCGTCAGCTTTCGCAGGCGCTCGGGGTCAGCCGCACGCCGATCCGCGAGGCGATGAACCTCCTCGAGCAGGAAGGCTTTCTGCGCACGGTGCCGCGCCGCGGCGGCTACATCGTCCGCAAGACGAAGAAGCAGATCATCGAGATGATCGAGATGTGGGCCGCACTGGAAAGCATGGCGGCGAGACTCGCCACGCTGCACGCGTCGGACGAGGACATCGCTGGACTTCGCGCGATGTTCGACGAATTCCGCAACGCGGCGCCAGCCGAACACATCCACGACTATTCCGACGCGAACATCGCGTTTCACCAGGCCATCATCCGGCTGTCGGGCTCGCATCTGATGGGCAAGACGATCGACGATCTCTTCATCCATGTGCGGGCGATCCGCCGGATGACGATTTCGCAGCGCGACCGCGCCGCGCGCTCGATCAAGGACCACATGAAGATCATCGAAGCGCTCGAGGCCCGCGATACCGAACTGGCCGAGCGCCTGGTGCGCCAGCACTCGCTCGATCTCGCGGCACACGTCGAGAAGCATTGCGATTTTCTCGATTGACGGGCCGCGTCATCACGATGGACAGGGAAAGCGCAGCGTGCAGAAAGCCGTAATCGACGTGTCGGGCATGGGCAAGCGAAAGGCGGGCCGGGGACGTCCCAAGGGCCGGCAGGTCGACCCTCGTGCGCTGGCCGAGGTCAACGCGCTCCTCGGCGACGCGCCGCGGCGCCGCGACCTGCTGATCGAGTTCCTGCATCGGATCCAGGACGCGTACGGGTCGATCTGCGCCGCCCACATCGTCGCCCTCGCGCAGGAGATGGCGCTCGCGATGACCGAAGTGTACGAGGTCGCGACCTTCTACCATCACTTCGACGTCGTGAAGGACGACGAGGCGCCGCCGCCCGCGTTGACGGTGCGCATCTGCGAAACGCTGTCGTGCCGGATGGCCGGATCGCAGGCGCTGCACGCGGCCGTTGCTTCGGCCTGCGGCGCCGATGTGCGGGTGATCGGCGCGCCGTGCATCGGCCGCTGCGACGAAGCCCCCGCCGCCGTGGTCGGCCGCAATCCCGTCGACCGCGCCACCGTCGACTCGGTGATGGCGGCGGTGCGCGCCAAGCGCACGGAGCCGGCGCTTCCCCGCATCATCGATTACGCCGCGTATCGTGCGGATGGCGGCTATCGGATGGCGCAGGAATGCGCGGAAGGCAAGCGACCGCTCGAAGGAGTGTTGAAGGCGATGGAGGAATCCGGCCTGCGCGGCCTGGGCGGCGCCGGGTTTCCGGTCGGACGCAAATGGCGCATCGTGCGCGGCGAACCCGCGCCGCGGCTGATGGCCGTGAACATCGACGAGGGTGAGCCCGGCACCTTCAAGGATCGCTATTACCTCGAACGCGATCCGCACCGCTTCCTCGAAGGCACGCTGATCGCGGCGTGGGCGGTCGGCATCGACGACGTCTACATCTATTTGCGCGACGAGTATGCCGCGTGCCGCGCGATCCTTACCCGCGAGATCGCCGCGCTCGAAGCCGATCCCCCGTGTCCGCTGCCCCGCCTGCACCTGCGGCGCGGCGCCGGCGCGTACATCTGCGGTGAAGAGTCGGCGATGATCGAATCGATCGAAGGCAAGCGCGGCATGCCGCGGCTGCGTCCGCCTTACGTGGCGCAGGTCGGACTCTTCGGCCGTCCGACGCTCGAGCACAACATGGAGACGCTGCACTGGGTGCGCGAGATCCTGGAGAAGGGAGCGGCCTGGTTCGCCGGGCAGGGCCGTAACGGGCGAAAAGGACTGCGCTCATTCTCGGTGTCGGGTCGCGTCGCGAAGCCGGGCGTGCATCTCGCGCCGGCCGGGATCACGGTGCGCGAGTTGATCGCCGAGTACTGCGGGGGCATGCTGACCGGGCACGAGTTCTACGGCTACCTGCCTGGCGGGGCGTCGGGCGGCATCCTGCCGGCGTCGTTGGGCGACGTCCCGCTCGATTTCGACACGTTGCAGCCGCATGGCTCGTTCATCGGATCGGCGGCGGTGATCATCCTGTCGCAGCACGACCGTGCGCGCGACGCGGCGCTCAATCTGATGGAGTTCTTCGCCGACGAATCCTGCGGCCAGTGCACGCCGTGCCGCGTCGGCACCGAGAAGGCGGTGGCGCTGATGGCGAAGCCTTCGTGGGATACGGCGCTGCTCGACGAACTGTCGCGCGCGATGATCGACGCGTCGATCTGCGGGCTCGGGCAGGCGGCTCCCAATCCGTTCACGTCGGTGATTCGTTATTTCCCAGAGGAACTGAAGTGAAGAGCGATGCGGTCAGGTTCCGCCTGAACGGCGTCGAAGTCGCGGCCGATGCCGGCGAGACGATAATCGAAGCCGCGAAGCGAAACGGCGTCGAGATCCCGCACCTCTGCTACACGCCCGGGTTGCGCCCGGACGGCAACTGCCGAGCGTGCATGGTCGAGATCAAGGGCGAGCGCGTCTTGGCGCCGTCGTGCTGCCGTGTGCCGGCTTCGGGCATGGACGTGTCGAGCGTCAGCGATCGCGCGGTGCACGCGCAGAAGATGATCGTCGAGATGCTGGTCGCCGACGTGCCGGAGCGCGTCTACAAGCCCGACTCGGAATTGGCGCTGTGGCGACGCTGGCTCGGCATCGGCAAGCCGCGATTCGCGGCGCGCGCGCAGCCCGCTGCGGACGTCTCGCACCCGGCGATGTCCGTCAACCTCGACGCGTGCATCCAGTGCACGCGCTGCGTGCGCGCCTGCCGCGAAGAGCAGGTCAACGACGTCATCGGCTACGCGTTCCGTGGCGGGCACTCGAAGATCGTGTTCGACCTCGATGACCCGATGGGCGCTTCGACCTGTGTCGCCTGCGGCGAGTGCGTGCAGGCGTGCCCGACCGGAGCGCTCGCGCCGGCGAAGGACGCCTATCTGGTGCCCGTCGACCGCAAGGTGGAGTCGGTGTGCCCGTACTGCGGTGTCGGTTGCCAGCTCACCTATCACGTCAAGGACAATGCGATTGTCCGCGTCGAAGGGCGCGACGGACTCGCCAACCATGAGCGTCTGTGTGTGAAGGGGCGCTTCGGGTTCGACTATGTGAAGCATGCGCAGCGTCTGACGAAGCCGCTGATCCGCAAACCGGACATGCCGAAGTCGGCCGACTTCGTGATGGACCCTTCCAATCCGCTGGCGGTCTTCCGCGAAGCGACCTGGGAGGAGGCGCTCGAACTGGCCGGAGGGACGCTCGCGAAGATCCGCGACGCGCGCGGCGGCGGCGCGCTCGCCGGCTTCGGGTCAGCCAAGGGGTCGAACGAGGAGGCGTACCTGTTCCAGAAGCTCGTCCGCACGGGTTTCGGCTCCAATAACGTCGACCACTGCACGCGGCTCTGCCACGCGTCCAGCGTCGCGGCGCTACTCGAGGGTATCGGTTCGGGCGCGGTGTCCAACCCGGTGATGGACGTGATGAAGGCGCAGGTCGTGCTTCTGATCGGCGCCAATCCTGTCGTCAATCATCCGGTGGCCGCGACGTGGATCAAGAACGCGGTGAAGCGCGGCACCCAGCTGATCATCGCGGAGCCGCGCCGCTCGGAGCTCGCGCGGCACGCGGCGCATTTCCTGCAGATCAAGCCTGATTCCGATGTCGCGCTCCTCAACGCGATGATGCACACGATCGTCGAGGAAGGCCTGGTGGCTTCGAGCTTCGTCGCCGACCGGACCAGCGACTTCGACGAACTTCGCAAGAACGTCGAAGGCCACAGCCCGGAGGCGATGGCGCCGGTGTGCGGTATCCCCGCGCAGACGATTCGCGAAGTAGCGCGGCTCTACGCGACCTCCGGCGGCTCGATGATCCTCTGGGGCATGGGCATCTCCCAGCATATCCACGGTACCGACAATGCGCGGTGCCTGATCGCGCTGTCGATGATGACCGGGCAGGTTGGGCGGCCCGGGACGGGCCTGCATCCGCTGCGCGGCCAGAACAACGTGCAGGGTGCCTCCGATGCCGGCCTCATCCCGATGATGCTTCCGGACTACCGGCGCGTCGACAACGCCGACGCGCGCGGCACTTTCGAGACGCTATGGGGGCAAACGCTCGACCCGAAGGCGGGACTGACCGTCGTCGAGATCATGGACGCCGTTCATGCCGGCAAGATCAGCGGCATGTACATCATGGGCGAGAATCCGGCGATGTCCGACCCCGACGTCGCGCACGCGAGGGCTGCGCTGGCCGCGCTCGAGATGCTCGTCGTGCAGGACATCTTCCTCACCGAGACCGCCTATCTCGCCGACGTGATCCTTCCGGCGTCGGCGTTTCCGGAAAAGACAGGGACGTTCACCAATACAGACCGCCTGGTCCAGCTGGGACGACAAGCGCTCGATCCGCCGGGCGAGGCACGCCAGGACCTTTCGATCATCATCGCGATGGCGAAGCGGTTGGGTCTCGACTGGAGCTACGCGAACGTCTCCGAGGTGTTCGACGAAATGCGCAAGGCGATGCCGTCGATCGGCGGTATCACCTGGGAGCGCCTCGAACGCGAGCATGCGGTCACCTATCCGTGCGAGCGGGAAGGCGATCCCGGCCAGCGCGTGGTGTTCACCGAGACATTTCCGACGCCGACCGGCCGCGGGCGGTTCGTTGCCGCCAAGGTGATTCCCGCGGCCGAGCAGCCGGATGCCACGTATCCATTCGTGCTGATCACCGGGCGCCAGCTCGAGCACTGGCACACCGGCAGCATGACGCGACGCACTGAAGTGCTCGACGCGATCGAGCCCAATCCGGTCGCGTCGATGCACTCGCTGGATCTAGCGAAGCTCGCGGTCATCCCGGACGGAATGATCACCGTCGCGTCTCGCCGCGGCAGCATTTCGCTTCGCGCCCGCGCCGACGACGGCACGCCGCGCGGTGCGGTCTTCATACCGTTCTGCTATTACGAGGCGGCGGCCAACCTGTTGACGAACCCGGCGCTGGATCCGTTCGGCAAGATTCCGGAGTTCAAGTACTGCGCCGTTCGCGTGAGCGCAGGCGGGTCGGAAGCTGCGACGAGAGGATACAGCTCGGCGCAGGACAACGCGGTGGCGTGATCATGGCGCGCCGCGAATCTGGAAACCACACCCACCTTGGGCGTAACATGGCGGCCGAGCCCGGAAGGATGGTCGAATCGATCGCCGACATCGCAAGCGACGCAGCGACTGCAATGGGACCACACTAGGAGGAATGGCAATGGCACACACGATTTGCGCGAGCGTTTTTTCCGTTCAATCACCGGCACCGCGTCAGCGATCGCGCGCGACTCCTTCGAGTGCGCGCAGGACGGCGCGTGGCGCGTCAGCGCTCTCGGCAGTGGCTTTAGCGCTCGCGGTTTGCGCGCCGGCGATGGCCTGGGAGCCGACCAAGCCGGTTGAATTCATCGTACCGGCCGGTACCGGCGGTGGCGCCGACCAGATGGCGCGGCTGCTGCAAGGGGTGATCACCAAGAACAACCTGATGAAGCAACCGATGATCGTCGTCAACAAATCGGGCGGCGCCGGCGCGGAAGGATTCCTGGCGGTCAAGGACGCGAAGGGCGATCCGAACAAGATCATCATCACGTTATCGAATCTGTTCACCACGCCGCTCGCGACGGGCGTGCCGTTCAACTGGAAGGACCTGACGCCTGTCGCGATGCTGGCACTCGACCAGTTCGTGCTGTGGGTCAACGCCGAGACGCCCTACAAGACCGCAAGCGATTACCTCGCCGCGGTGAAGGCCGGCGGACCCAACAAATTCAAGATGGGCGGCACCGGATCGAAGCAGGAAGACCAGATCATCACCGTAGCGCTCGAAAAGGCCACCGGCACCAAGTTCACCTACGTGCCGTTCAAGGGCGGTGGCGACGTCGCCGTGCAGCTCGTCGGCAAGCACATCGACTCTTCGGTCAACAATCCGATCGAGGCGGTCGCGCAGTGGCGCGCGGGGTCGCTGCGTCCGCTGTGCGTGTTCGATAACGACCGGATGCCCTACAAGGCCAAGGTCACCGACTCGATGTCCTGGAACGACATCCCGAGCTGCAAATCCGCCGGCGTCGCCGTCGATTACGTGATGTTGCGAGGGATTTTCATGCCGGCCGGCGTCACCAAGGACCAGGTCGATTTCTATGTTGACCTGTTCAAGAAGGTGCGGGAAACGCCCGAATGGAAAAAATTCATGGAAGACGGCGCGTTCAACACGACGTTCATGGCCGGAGCGGAGTACACGAAGTGGGTCGAGTCCGCCGAGAACACCCACAAACAGCTGATGAAGGAAGCCGGCTTCCTGGCACCTTGATCTCAATGGGGCGCCGGACGGGCAACCGCCCGGCGCCCGCTCCCTGGCCGCACCGGCTCGCGCGGTCACGTTTCCCTTTCGCTACAGGATCCGCATGAGCGATGGCAAGCCGTCCGGCGGCGAGGCCGGAATTTCGACGCGCACTGTGGAGATCGTCGTTGCGCTCGCGTTGTTCGCCGTGGGTGCCGTCGTCGTGTTCGACAGCTACCGTCTCGGGGCGAAATGGGGGGATGACGGTCCGCAATCCGGCTATTTCCCGTTCTATATCGGCCTGCTGCTCTGCATCTCGGGCGTTGCGACGCTCGCCGAAATCGCGATCAAGCACTGGCGGCAGCACGGCCGGTTCCGCGGCGCGATCGCGCAGCGGGAGGACCAGTTCGTCGCTTGGAGCCAGCTCAAACTGGTGTTGTCGGTCCTCATCCCCGCGCTCGTGTACGTGCTGGGCGTCCAGCTGATCGGCATCTACGTCGCGTCCGCCGTCTACATCGCGCTCTTCATGAGGTGGCTGGGCAAATACCCGTGGCCGAAGAGCGTCGCCGTCGGCGTGATCGTCAGCGTGTCGATCTTCGTCCTCTTCGAGATCTGGTTCAAGGTGCCCCTCTTCAAGGGCGCCTGGGATCCGATCGCGTTTCTCGGTTACTAGAGTCCCTGCCGGACAACCCGCCGCGACGGCCGCAAGGAGAGATCTTCTTGGTTGAGATCAGCGCATTGTTTCAGGGATTCGCGGTCGTCCTCACGCCTTTCAACATGCTGCTGATGCTGATCGGCATCGTGCTCGGGGTCATCATCGGCGTGCTGCCCGGGTTGGGCGGCGCGAATGGCGTCGCGATCCTGCTCCCGCTCACGTTCACGATGCCGCCGACCTCGGCGATCATCATGCTGTCGTGCATCTACTGGGGCGCGTTGTTCGGCGGCGCGATCACGTCGGTGCTGTTCAACATCCCGGGCGAGCCCTGGTCGGTGGCAACCACGTTCGATGGCTATCCGATGGCGCAGCAGGGGCGCGCGGGCGAAGCGCTGACCGCCTCGTTCACGTCGTCGTTCATCGGCGCGCTGTTCGCGGTGATCATGATCACGTTTCTTGCGCCGCTCGTTGCGAAGTTCGCGTTGAAATTCGGTCCACCCGAGTTTTTCTCCGTCTATCTGCTGACGTTCTGCAGTTTCATCGGCATGGGCAAGGGCTCGCCGTGGAAAACGCTGGCGGCGATGCTGCTCGGGTTTGCGCTCGCCGCGGTGGGGATGGACAACATCACCGGGCGGCTACGCCTGACGTTCGGGTTTCCCGAGATGATGCGCGGCATCGATTTCCTGATCGCGGTGATCGGGCTCTTCGGCATCGGCGAGATTCTGTTGTCCATGGAAGAGGGGCTGTCGTTCACCGGCAAGTCCGCGAAAATCGATCCGAAGGTCGTGTGGGAGACATGGAAGGGCCTGCCGAAGTACTGGATGACGTCGCTGCGCAGCTGCCTCATCGGCTGCTGGATGGGCATCACGCCCGGCGGTGCGACGCCCGCCTCATTCATGAGCTACGGCGTGGCCAAGCGCATGTCGAAGAACGGCGACAAGTTCGGCACAGGTCAGATCGAAGGCGTCATCGCGCCCGAGACCGCGGCCCATGCGGCCGGCACCAGCGCGCTCCTGCCGATGCTGGCGCTCGGCATCCCGGGCTCGCCGACGGCCGCGGTCCTGCTGGGCGGCCTCCTGATCTGGGGTCTGCAGCCGGGGCCGCTGCTCTTCGTCGAGCAGAAGGACTTCGTCTGGGGTCTCATCGCCAGCATGTATCTCGGCAATGTCGCCGGGCTCCTCATCGTGCTGACATGCGTGCCGCTGTTCGCCGCGATCCTGCGCGTCCCGTTTTCGATCATCGCGCCGGTCATCGTCGTGATCTGCGCGATCGGCGCGTATTCGGTGCACGGCGCGATGCTCGACATCTGGCTGATGATGCTGTTCGGCGTCGTCGGCTACGCGTTCAAGAAGCTCGACTACCCGCTCGCGCCGCTGGTGCTTGCGCTGGTGCTGGGCGATCGCGCCGAGGATTCATTCCGCCAGTCGATGCTGATCGCGCAGGGCGACATGCGCATCTTCTTCTCCAATGGCCTCGTCGGCGGCATCACCGCGCTGGCCCTCGTGATGCTCTTCTGGCCGCTCGTCTCTGTGCTCCGCGCGAAGTACCGCGCGAGGTAGCGCGGCTGGCCGCCCTGGTACGTGGAACAGCCGTACCGGCGAACGCCGCATTGTGCGCTGCGGCAAACGACGTTTGAATCGGCGAAGCACGCACGCCGGCGAGCGCTCACACAATGCATTCAAGGGCGCATCGTCGATGCTATGCTACGCCCGCCATCACGTTCAAGGAGGAGTGAAATGTCATCAACGTACACGCCAATGCCGCGTCGCGTTGCGCGCGTGCTGCGACACCTGTCGATCGCGGCGCTGGCGCTTTCATTTGCCGCCGCGGCCCCCGCGCAGCAGCCACGCGTTCTCAAGATCTCGCACCAGTTCCCGGCCTCGTCCGGCGCCGACGGCGATTTTCGCGACCAGCTCGCGCAGAAGTTCGCTGCGGACGTCGAGAAGCGTACCAACGGTTCTCTCAAGATCGAGGTCTACCCGGCTAGCTCGCTGGTCAAGACGTTCGCGCAGTTCGGCGCGATCCGCAAGGGCGCCCTTGACATGTCGGTATTGCCGATCGCTTACGGCGGCGGCGAAGTTCCGGAGGCGAACCTCGGCCTGATGCCGGCGCTGATCTCGAGCTACGAGCAGGGGCTGCGCTGGAAGGATGCTCCCATCGGCAAGGAGTGGTCGAAATTGCTCGAGGACCGCGGCATCAAGATCGTCACGTGGGTGTGGCAGGCCGGCGGAATCGCCGGACTCGCGAAGCCGGTCGTGACACCCGACGACGCCAAGGGCTTGAAGATCCGTGGCGGCAGCAAGGAAATGGACATGATGTTGAAGGGCGCCGGTGCCGCGATTACCAACGTTCCGTCGAACGAGATCTACAGCGCGATGCAGTCGGGTGTGCTCGATGCGGCACTGACGTCGTCGACGTCGCTCATCACGTTTCGGCTGTACGAGACCGGCAAGAACGTCACCTCCGCTCGCAAGAACACGTTCTGGTACATGTTCGAGCCACTGGTGATTTCGAAAACGGTGTTCGACAGCTTGACGAAGGAACAGCAGCAGGCGGTTATGGACGCCGGTGCCGGCCTCGAGAAATTCGCGCTGGACGCGGCGAAGGTCGACGACGTGCGGATGGCCGAGGTCTACGCGAAGAATGGCGCCAAGGTCTTCGACATGGACGATGCCACGTTCGCGAAGTGGCGCGCGATAGCCCAGGCGACCGCCTGGGACGACTTCGCGAAGAACGTGAAGGACGGCAAGCGCTGGCTCGACATGGCAAACGCCGTCAAGTGATGTCCTCGCCCGGCGGCGACGAGCTTAAGGTGGGCGCGATCGGGAAACCTTGATGCTCGCCGCCCCGTCGGTAGCGGGAGCGCCACGATGACCCTCTGGCTTCGCTTCACTGGAGCCCTCGACACACTGAACACTTGGTTCGGTTACCTGTCGGGATTGCTGATCGTGTTCTGCGCCGGCATCCTCGTTTTCGAGGTCGGCGTCCGTTACTGGCTGCGCTGGGCGACCGATTGGGAAATCGAGCTCGCGGTGATGCTGCTGATCATCTCGACGTTCATGAGCGCCGCATACACGCAGCTTCAGCGCGGGCATGTGTCGATCGACGTCCTCGACGGCGTCATGTCGCCCACCGCCAACCGAATCCGCCGCACGGTCGCGGACCTGCTGTCGCTTGCGGTCTGCGCATTCATCGCGTGGAAGTCGTGGGAGCTCTTCGGCGAGGCCTGGTCCGATGGACGCGCGAGCAACTCGGTGTGGGGGCCAAAGTTATGGATCCCGTTCGGGTTCATGGCGCTCGGCATGACGCTACTGTGTCTGCAGCTCGCCGTGCAGATCCCGGCGGCGCGCTTCGGCCAACGAAAAAGGCCCCCGTGAGCACGCTGCAAATAGGGCTCCTCTACGGGGTGACGACGTTCCTGCTGCTGTTCTCCGGGATGCCGATCGCGTTCGCGCTCGCGGCGGTGGCCCTCGCTTTCATGTTCGCGTTCATGCCCTCCGCCAATATCGCGGTGGTCGCCGAGACGATCTATTCCGAGCTAGACAATTTCACGCTACTCACCATTCCGCTATTCGTGCTGATGGGCGCCGCGATCGGAAAATCGCGTGCGGGCGAAGATCTCTACTCGTCGCTCAACCGTTGGTTGTCCCGCGTCCCCGGCGGGCTCGGTGTGGCGAACGTGGTTGCGTGCAGCGTTTTCGCCGCGATGTGCGGCAGCTCGCCGGCAACCTGCTCGGCGATCGGCAGTTCCGGTATCCCGCAGATGCGCGCGCGCGGCTATTCGGAAGAACTCGCCACCGGCCTCATCGCCGCGGGCGGCACGCTCGGCATCCTGATCCCGCCGTCGCTGACGCTGATCCTCTATGGTCTCGCCTCCGAGCAATCGATCGGCAGATTGTTCATGGCGGGCGTCGGGCCGGGCCTGCTGCTCACGGCGATGTTCATCGCGTGGACGATCTTCCAGTACCGGCGCGACCGCGTGCGCGCGACCGTTGCCGCGGCATCGGGCGGCCCGGTGCTGCAGGCTCTCGAGCACTACACATGGGCGGAGCGCGTGGAGACGCTACCGCGCTTCCTCCCGTTCATCGCGGTGATCGCGCTCATCATGGTCGCGCTCTATGGGGGCTGGGCCACACCTTCTGAGGTCGCCGGCATCGGCGCCGCGGCGTCGCTCGTGATGGTCGTGCTGATCTACCGCTGCTACCGCTGGGCCGACATGCGCCTGATCCTCGGCGGCACCGTACGCGAATCTTGCATGGTGATGCTGATCATCGCCATGAGCTTTCTCTACACCTACGTGATGAGCTACCTGCACGTCACGCAGAGCACCGCCGAGTGGCTGATCGCGTTGCCGCTGTCCAAGTGGGCATTCTTCTTCTGGGTCAACGTGCTCTTGATCATGCTCGGCTTTTTCCTGCCGCCGGTCGCGATCATTCTGATGGTCACACCGATCCTCCTGCCGGCGTTGAAGGCGCACGGCTTCGACCTGATCTGGTTCGGCGTCATCATGACGGTCCTGATGGAAATGGGATTGATCCACCCGCCGGTCGGACTCAATCTCTTCGTCATCAACGGCATCGCGCCGGACATTCCGTTGCGCAAGATCGTCATGGGCGTGTTGCCATTCCTCGCGCTGTTGGCAATCGCGATCGTTCTGCTCTGCGTCACTCCGGAAATCGCGACCTGGCTTCCGAACCACTACCAGGGAAAGTAGCGATGTCCGCCGGAAAGCCCCGGCCTTCGGTCGCGCGCTCGTTGCGCGCCCTGGGTTCGCGCGAACGCATCGCGGCGATCGCCGATCCGGGCACCGTTGCCCCGGTCGACGCGTGGTTGGAGGCGCCGCGACCGTCGCCGCATCTCGCCCGCTGGGGCATCGCCGCGCAGGACGACGACGGCGTCGCCGTCGCGCGTGCGGCGATACGCGGCGCGCCGGTGATGATCGTCGCGCAGGACGAGCGCTTCCTGCGCGGCAGCGCAGGGGCGAAACACGGCGAGGCGCTGCGCCGGGTGTTCGAATGCGCGCGGGTCGAGCGCCCGGCAGCGGTCGTCGTTCTCGCCGCCTCCTCCGGCGTGCGCCTGCACGAGGCGAACCCCGCGGAGTTGTCGCTGGCTCGCGCACTCGCCGCGCTCCTTGACCTTCGCGCTTCAGGTGTGGCCGTGTTGACCGTTTGCATCGCCGATACATTCGGTGGCGCGTCGATTCTGGCGGCCGCGGCGGAACGCACGGCGCTCCTTGCCGGCGTGCGGTTCGGTCTGTCCGGCCCGGCGGTGATCGAAACCGCCCGCGGCCGCGGCGAGGTCGACGCGAACGACGCGGCCGGCGTTGCAGCGCTTTTCGGTGCCGAATCGCGCGCGGCGGCGGGTCACCTGGAACTTGTCGCGGATGACGCGGGAGCCGTACGCGATTGGATCGATGCGGGCATTCGCGAATCCACTCCGTTTGCGGCCTCGGTGCACCGGATGCAGGCTCGGCTCGCCGCGCGATTCGACGTGGCCGAGGGTGTGGCGAACCACGCCCCGCGCCGCGAGTCCGGAGCGCCCGAGCGGCTGCCGGATCGTGCCGCGCCGCTTTACGCGGACGCCGAGCCCGTCGACAGTGCGCGTTGGTTGTGGCGGATGAGCGATCGGCCCCTGTGGATCTCCCGTGCGAACGGCGCGGCGACCCTCGGCCCGCGCGACGCGCACGGCCTCGCCGACGCGCTGCTCGCGCACATCGCGGTCGGGTCCGCGATCGAGCCCTCCACACTGCTCATCGTCGGCGATTCGCAGGGGCACGAGGCATCGCGCGGCGCGGAGTCGCTGTGCATTTCGCAATTCCTGGCGCAGGTCGCGGCCGTGATCGCGTTGCTGCGATCCCAGGGCGTGGAAGTGCACGGGATCCTGACCGGCATCGGGCACAGTGCGGCATTCTTCGCGACGACGCTGCAGGCGCCGCATGTCGATGCGCTGGCGAGCTCGAGGGTCGTGGCGATGGAGCCGGCTGCGATCGCGCGCGTGCTTCGCCGGCCCGAGTCCGAAATTGCGGCGCTCGTCGAAACGGACGCCGTCATCGGCCAGCCGGTACGCCATTTCGCGAGCTGGGGCGGCATCGCCCGCATCCTTCCCGACGTCGACGTCGAATCGGTGCGGGCGATCGCGGGGCGCCCCATGCCGCGTCGTTAGCCGCCACCTCCGACCAACCTCGGCGTCCGCGCCGCTTCCGAAAAATCCCTGGTCGAGTTGTCGGCCTCTTGCGTCGACTCGCCCCGGTCGCATCCCCGCTTAGCGGGGCCCCTGCTCCCAGGCTCGCGCCGCTACGCGGGCGATCTGCTCCGCGCGATCGGCGAGCAGCGCATCGGCATTCGCGATGCATTCGGCAAGGGTCATCGGTCCCGGGGTCAGCGAGAAACACCCGGCGAAAACGCGCCCGAGTTCCGGTAGCGCGGCGGCGTCGACCGCGCCCGACAACAACGTGATCGGAACGCCCGCCGCGCGCGCGCGCTCCGCCACGACAAACGGCGCCTTGCGCAGCAACGTCTGGGCGTCGGTGCGTCCCTCGCCGGTGAATGCCCAGTCGGCGCCCTTCATTGCCGCATCGAGCCCGATCAGATCCGCGACGACCTCGGCCCCCGAGCGAAACGCGCCGCCGACGAGCTGAAGCGCGAATCCGAGGCCGCCCGCGGCGCCCGCTCCCGGATCGTTCGCCGCGCGTCGCGGGACGGCCCGCTCGGCCAGCGCCGCGTAGCGTTCGAGCACCGCGTCGATCGATCCGATGTCGTTTGCGGGAACGCCCTTCTGCGGCCCGAAGATCGCCGTCGCCCCGCGCGCGCCGCAAAGCGGATTGTTGACGTCGGACATGATCGTGATCGACGATTGGACAAGCCTCGGATCGAGGCCGCGCGCATCGACGCGCGCGAGCGACGCCAATCCCGCGGGCGTCGGTTCCACATCGCGGCCGGCGGCGTCGTTCAATCCGAGACCGAGCGCCGCCAGCATTCCGGCGCCGCCATCGTTGGTGCTGCTGCCGCCCAGCCCGATCATGAATCGGCGGATGCCGGTGTCGAGCAGCGCACGGATCATCTCGCCGACGCCTTGCGTCGCGCGCCTCGTGACCGGCACCGCCGTCCCGTCCGGGTCGGTGATGCCGACGATTTCGGCGATTTCGATGACCGCCGTCCTGCCGGCCGCCGCGTCGACGATGCCATAAGCGGCAGCGCGTTGTCCGCCCGCGGCGCCGGAGACGTGGAGATCGCGACGCTCGCCGCCGCGCGACAACACGGCGTCGAGCGTGCCTTCGCCGCCGTCGGCCATCGGACAGGAGCGAACCTCGATACCCTCAACGACGCGTGCGAGTCCGCGGGCGATCGACGCGCATACCGCGGCCGCGTGGAGCGAGCCCTTGAACGAATCGGGAGCAATGACGACGATCGGAGGCCGGGCGAGGGGCATGGCGTATGATTTTCGCGACGCGGGCGCATCGTCATCCTAGCAGCCCGCGCCCTTATCTGGAGAAAACCGTTGCGACAGGCCTGGTCGTTCGCGCTTTGGATACTCGTCGGCGCGCACGCCGCCTTCGCCGCAGACTACGCGCGCGAGGAACGATGGGCGCAGGAGGTCGTCCCTGCGCTCGTCATCGGCGATGTCGTGTATCTCGCCACGGGTACGCGGGCGAAAGTTCTGGCCATTCTGACGCTGCCGTCCGGCTCGCCCAAGGGAGGAGTCGTCGTCGTGCATGGACTCGGCGTGCACCCCGATTGGGGACTCAACGGCGGCATGCGTACGCTGCTCGCCGACGCGGGCTACGTCACACTGTCGGTGCAGATGCCGGTGCTCGCCGCAGATGCCACGCGCGACGCCTACTCGATCACCCTGCCTGAGGCCGGCGAGCGCATCGCTGCGGCGATCGCCTACCTGCGGGGCAAAGGGGTCTCGAAGGTCGCGATCGTCTCGCACAGCTTCGGCGCGACGATGGCGAGAACGTATCTGGCGGGGACCGACGCGCTGCCGATCGACGCCTGGGCGCCCGTGGGGATGTTCGGTGCGTTCGACACGCCGCCGAGGGAGCCTGTCCTCGACGTTGTCGCCGAGCGCGACTTTGCCGAGGTGCTGGCGGCAGCGGCGCCACGCGCGCGCGACTTGCCGAAGGACGCGTGTTCGAGACAGGTGACGATCACCGACACCGACCACTACTTCAACCAACGGCAGAAGGAGCTTGCCGCGGCGATCGCGGTGTTCCTCGAGCGCGCATTCGGCGGAAAGTGCTGAACTAATCGCGATCATCGTCCACACCGCGAGTCGCGCGGGTCAATCGGTCGCGCACGGCGAGCCACGCGTCGCCGGCGGGCACGGCTTCGATGAGGATGGCGTCGGCATTCGAATTGTCGAGCGCGCGCAGGTTCGCGTAGAGGTCATGCGCGAACGCAACCGCGTCGATCGGGGCATCGATCCACAAGTCGCTGAAATCGTCGGGTCGGGCGACGGTGCGCGCGAGCACCGCGATCATCTCGTCGCGATCGGCGAGCTGGGCGACTTCCGCGTGCAGCGTCCCCGGCGCGACAAGCGTGGAGGGCGTTCGGGGCGCGTAGTGCGAGGCCAGCATTCCCGACGCGCGCGGCGCCTCTGCGTCGGGCGCGCGGGGCATTTTCCCCAGGACCCGAAAGAGTTCCGCGGTACCGATCGCTCCCGGACGCATCAACACCGGCACGTCGTCGCTGAAGCCGACGATCGTCGATTCAATGCCGACATCACATGCGCCGCCGTCGAGAATCATCGACACCGTCGCGCCCAGATCGTCGGCAACGTGTTGCGCCGTCGTCGGCGAAATTCGACCGAAGCGATTCGCCGAAGGCGCGGCGATCCCGCTGCCGAATGCCGCGAGGAGCGCGCGCGCGACGGGGTGCGACGGCACGCGCAACCCGACACTGTCCTGGCCGCCGGTGACGACGTCGGCGACCCGCGACGTGCGCGGCAGGATCAACGTCAGCGGTCCGGGCCAGAATGCGGCCGCGAGCATCGAAGCTCCCTTCGGCACGGCGCGCGCCCAGTCGAAAAGATCTGCTGTGTCGTACAGATGGACGATCACCGGATGGTTGGCCGGGCGGCCCTTCGCCGAGAAAATGCGGCGCACGGCTTCGGGTCGAGCTGCGTCCGCACCGAGGCCGTAAACCGTTTCGGTCGGGAACGCGACCAGCTCGCCCGCGCGCAACAGCTCCGCCGCGCGCGCGATCGATGCCGGCGTCGGACGTTCGATGGGCGTGCTCATTCCGCGCTCGCTGCGCAACCAACGAACGCGTGCGCGACGGGGCCGACCCTTCCCGCGCAAGGGTTGTCGACGCATCGGATTGGACGGCGGACTCTGCTAGAATTCATGCTTTTGCGCGATGCGCGCAACGTAGTCAAACCCCATGCGAAACCCGTGCAAGGCCCATGCGATACGCATGCGGTATCGTGACGGCAAGGAGCGGCAATGAGTGATTTTCTTTTCACGTCGGAATCGGTGTCGGAGGGCCACCCGGACAAGGTCGCGGATCAGATTTCCGACGCCGTGCTCGACGCGATTCTAGAGCAAGACCCGACCGGACGGGTCGCGGCCGAGACGCTGGTATCGACAGGCCTCGTCGTGATGACCGGCGAAATCACCACAGCGATCAAGCACGACTACGCGCGAATCGCGCGCGAAACGATCCGCAAGATCGGCTACAACGATCCGGAGCTTCGCTTCGACGCCGACGGTTGCGCGGTGATGGTCTGCTACGGCCGTCAATCGCCCGACATCAAGCGCGGAGTCGACCAGGCGTCCGACGACCAGCTGAACCAGGGCGCGGGCGATCAGGGGCTGATGTTCGGATATGCCTGCGACGAGACCCCGTCGCTGATGCCGTTCCCGATTTACTACGCACATCGCCTGGTGCAGCGTCAGAGCGAAGTTCGCAAGGACGGACGGCTGCCGTGGCTGCGGCCCGACGCCAAATCGCAGATCACGGTCCGCTATGTCGACGGCAAGCCCGTCGCGATCGACACCGTCGTGCTGTCGACGCAGCATCACCCGAGCATGAACGAGAAGCAGGACAAGCTCGCAGAAGCCATCATCGAAGAGGTCATCAAGCCGGTGCTGCCGGCGAACCTGCTGAAGGGCACGCGATACCTCGTCAATCCCACCGGTCGATTCGAGATTGGCGGTCCGCACGGGGATGCCGGGCTCACCGGTCGCAAGATCATCGTTGACACGTACGGCGGCGCGGCACCGCACGGGGGAGGCGCGTTCTCCGGCAAGGATCCTTCGAAGGTCGATCGCTCTGCGGCCTACGCGGCGCGCTACGTCGCGAAGAACATCGTCGCCGCCGGCATCGCCACGCAATGCCAGGTCCAGCTCTCCTACGCCATCGGCGTCGCGCGACCGATCAACGTCACCGTCTACACCGAAGGCACGGGCAAGATATCCGACGAGAAGATTGCCGCGCTCGTCAACGCCCATTTCGACCTGCGGCCGAAGGGGATCATCCGGATGCTCGACCTCCTGCGGCCGATCTATCTCAAGACGGCGGCGTACGGTCACTTCGGGCGCGACGAGCCCGAGTTCACCTGGGAGGCGACCGACAAGACGCAGGCGCTGAAGGCGGCCACCGGCCTCTGACGGCTGTAGGCGTAAGCCTTTCATCCGGCAGGATTTCCTGCTAGAATCCATCGCTTCGGGAACCGTTTCCGCGCAGTCTGGACACGCGAATCCGCAACTCTATAAGGAGACCGCCATGGCCGAACGAAACCGAACCCGCCGGAATACCCTCGAGCGTCGTTGCCTCGGCAAGGCCTATAAGCGCCTCTTCGCCGGTTCGACGAAGGGTGTTTTCAAGATGCTCGAGAAAATCAAAAAGGCGTAACGCCTTTCAAGGCGCGATCCGCGCCGATCCTTGCAAAGGGCCGCGAAGCGGCCCTTTGCCTTGGGCCTTGCGCCCATTGGAATGCGGCGCGATGGGATGGCAAACTGAAACCGCTTCCGCGACGGTCGACTGAATCCCCGCGACGATGCCTTTCGCTTACTACGCCAAACTCTCCGCCGCGCGCCAGCGGATCTATCGCAGCAGCGATGCGATCGACGTGCTCGCGCTTCCGTCCGGCGTGGCGGCCGGTCTCCAGGTGGTGCGCATCCGCGACGGCCTCGCGCGCGACGACCGCGCCGCCGTGCGCGCCGCGAGTCAGTACCTGATCGACGCGCTCGTGGCCGGATATCAGGTGCCGAAGATCCGTGTCCGGGTGCTGGCGCAACGGCCGGCCGACGACTCCGGCGAACTGCATGGCCTGTATGAACCGGACGACGCGGGAACGCCGGCGCGGATCACCGTGTGGATGCGCACGGCCGCGCGTCGCGACGTCGTCGCGTTCAAGACATTCCTGCGCACGCTGGTCCACGAGCTGTGCCACCACCTCGACTACGAGCTCTTCAAGCTGCCCGAAACTTTTCACACCGAAGGCTTCTACAAGCGCGAATCCACGCTCGCGAACGCGCTGCTGCAGCAGGAGATCGCGATCGGCGACCCTCAGGGCCGGCTCATCCGACCCGCGCCGCCGGCCCGTCGACGAGCCGCGCCCGCATGAGGTAAAATGCGCGTTCTCCCCGAGGAGCGTTGCAACAGGGCCGCGCGTGGCGTAACTGCGTTCCCTGCCAGGCTCGGGGTATCCACCCAATGCAACCGCGCTCGTTGAACCGTGCCCGCGCACGGGGTGACGAGAGCGCTTCCCGCCTCCCCCTGCAGCGCGGTCACCAACGATGGAGTGACCGATGAACGCTGCAACCGATACCAAGAGCTTCGCCGACTTCAAGGTGGCCGACCTGGCGCTTGCTGACTGGGGCCGCAAGGAGATCGCGATCGCCGAGACGGAGATGCCGGGACTGATGGCGATCCGCGAGGAGTTCGCCTCCCTGCAGCCGCTGCGCGGCGCGCGCGTCGCCGGCAGCCTGCACATGACGATCCAGACCGCGGTGCTGATCGAGACGCTGCAGGCGCTGGGCGCCGACGTGCGCTGGGCCTCGTGCAACATCTATTCGACGCAGGACCATGCGGCCGCCGCGATCGCCGCGCGCGGCACGCCGGTGTTCGCTTACAAAGGCGAATCGCTGACCGAATACTGGGAGTACACGCACCGCATCTTCGAATGGCCTGGCAAGGGTGCTGCGGCCAGCGCGCCGAACATGATTCTCGACGACGGCGGCGACGCGACGCTGCTGGTGCACCTCGGCGCGATGGCCGAAACCGATCGGTCGTGCATCGCGCACCCGACGAGCGAGGAGGAGACCGCGCT
>JBDTRG010000171.1:0-80054 GCA_039931775.1 Betaproteobacteria bacterium
AGGTCTGGTGCTTCTGCGGCGACGGCGAAATGGACGAGCCGGAATCGATGGGCGCGATCGGCATGGCGGCGCGCGAGAAACTCGACAACCTGATCTTTGTCGTCAACTGCAACCTGCAGCGGCTCGACGGGCCGGTGCGCGGCAACGGCAAGATCATCCAGGAGCTCGAAAGCGACTTCCGCGGCGCGGGCTGGAACGTGATCAAGGTGATCTGGGGCCGGCACTGGGATCCGCTGTTCGCTCGCGACAAGAAGGGCATCCTGATGCGTCGGATGATGGAAGTCGTCGACGGCGAGTACCAGACGATCAAGTCGAAGGACGGAGCCTACGTTCGCGAGTACTTCTTCAACACGCCGGAACTGAAGGAACTGGTCGCCGACTACACGGATGCCGACATCTGGTCGCTGAACCGTGGCGGCCACGACCCGTTCAAGGTGTACGCCGGCTACCACGCGGCCGTGAACCACAAGGGCCAGCCGACCGTCATCCTCGCCAAGACGATCAAGGGTTACGGGATGGGCGAATCCGGCGAGGCGCAGAACATCACGCACCAGCAGAAGAAGATGTCGGGCGATTCGATCCGGCGCTTCCGCGATCGCTTCAAGATTCCGGTGCCGGACGAGAAGCTCGACGAAGTGCCCTACGTCACGTTTGCCGAAGGCTCGCCGGAACTCGAGTACATGCGTGCGCGGCGGATGGAGCTCGGCGGCTACCTGCCGGCGCGACGGACGAAGGCGAATGCCCTGGTCACGCCCGCACTCGCCGTTTTCGAGCGACTGCTGAAGAGCTCGGAGGATCGCGAGATCTCGACGACGATGGCGTTCGTGCAGATCCTGCAGCTCCTGCTTCGCGACAAGAACATCGGCAAGCACATCGTGCCGATCGTCCCCGACGAGTCCCGCACGTTCGGCATGGAAGGCATGTTCCGCCAGCTTGGCATCTGGAACCAGCAGGGGCAGCTCTATACGCCGCAGGACGCCGACCAGCTGATGTTCTACAAGGAAAGCAAGGACGGCCAGATCCTCCAGGAGGGGATCAACGAGGCCGGCGGGATGTGCGACTGGATGGCGGCGGCGACGAGCTACTCGACGCACGGCGTTCCGATGATTCCTTTCTACATCTTCTACTCGATGTTCGGGTTCCAGCGCATCGGCGATCTCGCGTGGGCGGCCGGGGACATGCGCTCGCGCGGCTTCCTGCTCGGCGGAACCGCCGGGCGCACGACGTTGAACGGCGAGGGACTGCAGCACGAGGACGGTCACTCGCATCAGATTTCGGCAACGGTCCCGAACTGTATCTCCTACGATCCAACATTCGGCTTTGAAGTCGCCGTGATCATCCAGGACGGCCTGCGGCGGATGTACGCCGAGCAGCAGGACGTCTATTACTACCTGACGGTGATGAACGAGAACTACCGGCAGCCTGCGATGCCGGAAGGCGTGGCGCCGTCGATCATCAAGGGGATGTACCTGTTCGCGGCGGGCGAGAAGAAATCGAAGGCGCCGCGGGTGCAGCTCCTGGGCAGCGGGACGATCTTCCGCGAAGTCATCGAAGCCGCGGCGCTTCTCAAATCCGACTGGGGGGTGGAATCGGACCTCTGGAGCTGTCCAAGCTTCACCGAGCTCGCGCGCGAAGGCATGACGGTCGCACGCCACAATCTCTTCAATCCGACGGCAAAGCCCGGGGTCTCGCATGTCGCGAAATGTCTCGATGGCACCCAGGGTCCGGTGGTCGCGTCGACGGATTACGTGCGCGCGTTCGCCGAGCAGATTCGCGCGTTCGTGCCGCGGCGCTATGTCGTCCTCGGCACCGACGGGTTCGGCCGATCGGACACGCGCGAGAAGCTTCGCCGGTTCTTCGAAGTCAATCGTTACTACGTGACTGTCGCCGCGCTGAAGGCGCTCGCCGACGACGGCGCGCTTCCCGCCGCCAAGGTCGCCGAAGCGATGAAGAAGTACGGCATCGACCCGGCGACGCCGGCGCCATGGACCGTGTAGTCGACGGGGAGAAAGCATGAGCACGATCGAAGTGAAAGTCCCCGACATCGGCGATTTCACCGATATTCCGGTCATCGAAATTTTCGTCAAACCGGGCGACGCGGTGAAAGCGGAGGACTCGCTCGTCACGCTCGAATCGGACAAGGCGACGATGGACGTGCCCTCGCCGGTCGCTGGCACCGTCAAGGAGGTGAAGGTCAAGCTCGGAGACAAGGTTGCGGAAGGCACGCTGATCGTCTTGCTCGAATCAGCGGCTGACGCGACCGGCGCCGCGCCCCAGCCCCAGCCGGCGGCTGCGCCTGCGCAAGAGCCTGCGGGCGCGCCTGCGCCGGCTCCGGCTCCGCCGGCGGCCCCCGCCCCGGCGGCAGGTCCGGCGCCTGCAAAGCCAGCGCCCGCCGCCGCGTCCGCCGACCCCGCCGCCTTCAAGGCAGCCCATGCGTCGCCGTCGGTGCGCAAGTTCGCGCGCGAACTCGGCGTCGATCTCGCGCGCGTCCCGGGATCCGGTCCGAAGAGCCGCATCCTGCAGGAGGACGTGCAGAATTTCGTCAAACAGGTCATGAGCGGCGCAGGGCCGGCGCCGGGCGCGGCCGGCGGCGGATCGCTCAACCTGCTGCCGTGGCCGACCGTCGATTTCGCGAAATTCGGCCCGGTCGAACCGCGACCGCTGTCGCGGATCAAGAAAATCTCCGGTGCGAATCTCGCGCGGAACTGGGTGATGATTCCGCACGTGACGCAGTTCGACGAGGCGGACATCACCGATCTCGAGGCGTTCCGCGTCACGCTCAACAAGGAAAACGAGAAGGCCGGCATCAAGCTGACGATGCTCGCGTTCCTGATCAAGGCGAGCGTCGCGGCGCTGAGGAAATTCCCCGACTTCAACGCGTCGCTCGACGGCGACAACCTCGTGCTGAAGAAGTATTTCCACGTCGGCTTCGCCGCCGACACGCCGAACGGCCTCGTCGTGCCCGTGATCAGGAACGCCGATCAGAAGGGAGTGCTCGCGATCGCGGCCGAGATGACCACGCTGTCGGCGAAAGCGCGCGAAGGCAAGCTCGGGCCGGCCGACATGCAGGGCGGGTGCTTCTCGATCTCGAGCCTCGGCGGAATCGGTGGCACCGCGTTCACGCCGATCATCAATGCGCCGGAAGTCGCGATCCTCGGCGTGTCGAAGAGCGCGATGAAACCGGTGTGGGACGGGAAGGCCTTCGTGCCGCGACTGATGGTGCCGCTGTCGCTGTCGTACGATCACCGCGTGATCGACGGCGCATCGGCGGCGCGCTTTACCGCCTACCTCGCCGCGCTGCTCGTCGACATGCGCAGGGTGATGCTGTGAAAGTAGGGTCAGACTCGACTTTCCGCTACCGCAGTGCATGCCGTTTCGAACGCGACGAAAGTCGAGTCTGACCCTATTTTGGCGAGGCAGCGATGAGCACGATCGACGTGAAAGTCCCGGACATCGGCGACTTCAAGGACATTCCGGTCATCGAGATCCTCGTCAAGCCCGGCGATGCGGTGAAGGCCGAGGATTCCCTCGTCACGCTCGAATCGGACAAGGCGACGATGGACGTGCCGTCGCCCGCGGCGGGCACCATCAAGGAAGTCAAGGTCAAACTCGGAGACAAGGTCAGCGAGGGGTCGGTCATCGTCGTGCTCGAGTCCGCGCAAGCGGGAGCCGCGAAACCGGCCGCCGCCGCTGCGCCCCCGCCCTCCTTCGCGGCGGATGGTGCAACCGCGGCACCCTCACCCCGGCCCTCTCCCGCGAGCGGGAGAGGGAGTGAAGCTGCCAGTGCAGGCATCTCGTCCTATGCGGGCAAGGCGGACGTCGAGTGCGAGGTGCTCGTTCTCGGCGCCGGGCCTGGCGGCTACAGCGCGGCGTTCCGTTCGGCCGATCTCGGGATGAAGACGGTGCTGGTCGAGCGCTATGCGACGCTCGGCGGCGTCTGCCTCAACGTCGGGTGCATCCCGTCGAAGGCGCTGCTGCATATCGCGGCGGTGATCGACGAGACGAAGACGCTCGCCGACCACGGGATCGCCTTCGGTCCGCCGCAGGTCGACCTCGACAAGCTCCGCGTATGGAAGAACAAGGTCGTCGGCAAGCTGACCAGCGGACTCACCGGGATGGCCAAGTCGCGCAAGGTCGAAACGGTCCGCGGCTACGGAAAGTTTCTCGATGCTCACCACGTCGAGGTCGAGGGGACCGACGGCGCGGGCCAGGAAAAGACGGGTACTAAGAAGGTCATCCGATTCGCGAAGGCGATCATCGCCGCCGGCTCGCAATCGGTGAAGCTGCCGTTCGTGCCCGAAGATCCGCGCATTTTCGATTCGACGGGCGCGCTCGAGCTTCCGGCTGTCCCGAGGCGGATGCTGGTCGTCGGCGGCGGCATCATCGGACTCGAGATGGGCACCGTGTACTCCACGCTCGGTACGCGGCTCGACGTCGTCGAGATGCTCGACGGGCTGATGCAGGGTGCCGACCGCGATCTCGTACGCATCTGGGAAAAGGTGAACAAGCCGCGCTTCGATCGCATGATGCTGAAGACGAAGACGGTCGCCATCGAAGCGAAGAAGGACGCGATCTACGTGACGTTCGAGGGCGATGCGGCGCCCTCGGGCCCGCAGCCCTACGACATGGTGCTGATGTCGGTCGGGCGCAGCCCCAACGGAAAAAAGATCGGCGCCGAGAACGCTGGCATCGCGGTCGGCGATCGCGGCTTCATCCCGGTCGACGGCCAGATGCGCACCAACGTCGCGCATATCTTTGCGATCGGCGACGTCGTCGGCCAGCCGATGCTGGCGCACAAGGCGACGCATGAAGGCCACGTCGCGGCCGAAGCGGCAGCCGGCGAGAAATCGTATTTCGATGCGCGCGTCATTCCATCGGTCGCCTATACGGATCCTGAGGTCGCATGGGTGGGCGTCACCGAAGACGAGGCGAAGGCGAAGGGCATCAAGGTCAACAAGGCACTCTTCCCGTGGGCGGCCTCGGGACGCGCGATCGCCAACGGGCGCGACGAAGGCGTCACGAAACTCCTGTTCGACGACGCCACGCATCGGATCGTCGGTGGCGGCATCGTCGGCACCCACGCGGGCGATCTCATCAGCGAGATCGCGCTCGCGATCGAGATGGGCGCCGACGCCGTCGATATCGGCAAGACGATCCATCCACACCCGACGCTCTCCGAAACCGTCGGGCTCGCGGCCGAGGCCTTCGAGGGCGTGTGCACCGACCTGCCGCCTCCGCGCAAGAAGTGACCCGGTACGTCACGCCCGGATCGTTCACCGTTTCGGGAGGCGAACAATGACCCAGAACGAGCAGAAACTAGCGGTCGCACGCGAAGCGATCAAATACGTCGAGGACGACGCGGTGATCGGCGTCGGCTCCGGCTCGACCGCGAACCTGTTCATCGACGAGCTGGCGAAGGTCAAGCACCGGATCAAGGGTGCGGTCGCGAGCTCGGTGAAGACGGCCGAGCGATTGAAGGGCCATGGCATCTACGTCGACGAGCTGAACAACGTCGCCGACATCCCGGTCTACATCGACGGCGCCGACGAGGTGACCGAACATGGCGCGATGATCAAGGGCGGAGGCGGCGCGTTGACGCGCGAGAAGATCGTCGCGGCGGTCGCTCGAAAGTTCGTCTGCATCGCCGACGCCTCCAAGCTCGTCAGCGTGCTCGGCAAGTTCCCGCTCCCCGTCGAAGTGATACCGATGGCGAGGAGCTTCGTGGCGCGGCAGCTCGTGCTGCTGGGCGGCCAGCCGGCGTGGCGGATGGGCTTCACGACGGACAACGGCAACGTCATTCTCGACGTGCACGGCCTCGCGATCGTGAATCCGGCCGAAATGGAAGCGCGCGTCCGCGCGATCGTCGGCGTGGTCACCGTCGGCCTGTTCGCGCAGCGCGGTGCCGACGTGATTCTGTTGGGCAGCGACACGGGCGTGCGGACCATCAAGCCGAAAGGTTGATGTCCTCACCGGGCCGTCTCCCGCCCACGGGAGACGGCGGAAGCGCCCCGCCGACCGTGCCGGGCGAACCGGTCGCCGTCGTTCACGCTAGAATGGTCCGATGACCGACCTCGCCATCCCGGGACTCGGCACGTTCGCCGATGTCGGCGCCTACATGCGAGGCGTCGGCGCGGCGGCACGCACGGCGGCACGCGATCTTGCGCGGGCCGACACGCGGACGAAGAACGCGGCGCTCGCCGCCATGGCGGAGGCGCTGCGGCGCGATTGCGCCAAACTGATCGCTGCCAACGCCGACGACGTCGCCGCCGCGACAGCCGCGGGCCAGAACGCGGCCTTCGTCGATCGGCTTCGGCTCGACGCCGACACGATCGAGGCGATGGCGAAGGGCCTCGAGGAAATCGCCGCGCTTCCCGACCCGATCGGCGAAATCACCGACCTCAAATACCGCCCGTCCGGCATCCAGGTCGGACACATGCGCGTGCCGCTCGGCGTGGTCGGCATCATCTACGAATCGCGGCCCAACGTCACCGCCGACGCCGCCGGCCTTTGCCTCAAGGCAGGCAACGCGTCGATCCTTCGCGGCGGGTCGGAGGCGATCCGCAGCAACCAGGCGATCGCCGCGTGCGTGCTCGAGGGCCTCCGCGCCGCCGGCCTGCCGGAAAATGCGGTGCAGGTGGTCGCAACCACCGACCGCGAGGCTGTCGGCCACCTGATCGCCGACGAACAGCATGTCGACGTGATCGTTCCACGCGGCGGCAAGGGCCTGATCGAGCGCATCTCGCGCGAGGCGAAGGTGCCGGTGATCAAGCATCTCGATGGTGTCTGCCACGTTTTCATCGACGCCTCCGCCGACCTCGACATGGCAATCCGCGTCGCCGACAACGCCAAAACCCAACGTTACTCGCCGTGCAACACGATGGAAACGCTGCTCGTCCATACCGCCATCGCCGCGCGCGTGCTGCCGCCGCTTTGCGCCATTTACGCGCAGAAGCGCGTCGAATTGCGCGGCTGCGAGCGCTCGCGCGCGATCGTTTCCGCGATGAGCGCGGCGACCGAGGACGATTGGTACACCGAGTATCTGGCGCCGATCCTGGCGGTGCGCGTCGTCGATTCGCTCGATGCGGCGATCGCGCACATCGCGAAATACGGATCGCAGCATACCGACGCGATCGTCACGCAGGATCACGCGAATGCGATGCGCTTCCTGCGCGAAGTCGACTCAAGCTCGGTGCTCGTGAACGCGTCGACCCGTTTCGCCGACGGCTTCGAGTTCGGTCTCGGCGCGGAGATCGGCATCTCGACCAACAAGCTGCACGCGCGCGGCCCGGTCGGCCTCGAGGGCCTCACGAGCCGGAAGTGGATCGTGCTGGGCTCCGGGCAGATCCGAGGCTGAAAGAGCTTGGCCGCGCGAGGGTCGCCGCGCGTCCACGGGCGCTGCGGCAACGGTCAGCGACCCGGTTCCGCGCGTAGCTAGGCGGCTCGCGGCAACCTCACCTTTCCCTTTCGCCACGCGAGCCAGAGCACCGACGCGCCGATGACGGCGAGAAACGGCAACACGGCGCGGTTCATCGTCTCCCATCCCGCCGTGGAAACCATGGCGCCGGACGCGATGGACGACACACCCATCGTCGCGAAAACAATAAAGTCGTTCGCGCCCTGCGTTCGCGCCTTCTCGGCGGGTTTGTAGGATTCGGTCAGGAGCGTCGTGCCGCCGATGTACATGAAATTCCAGCCGATGCCGACCAGCGCGAGCCCGAACACGAAATGGGGCACGGTGTTGCCGTTGAGAGCGACCGCTACGCTTGCCGCCATCAGCACGAGGCCGGCCAGGACCACGCTGTAGACGCCGAATCGCTTGATCAGCGACCCGGTGAAGAAACCCGGCGCGAACATTCCGACTATGTGCCACTCGATGACCATCGCGGTCGCGCCGAACGGATGGCTGCAAAAGCTCATCGCAATCGGCGTCGCGGTCATCAGCAGGTTCATGAGGCCGTAGCCCAGCCCCCCTGAGAGCGCGGCGACGATGAACACCGGCTGCCGGACGATGGTCCACAGCGGCCGTCCGCCGCCGGAACTCTCCTCCACGGTGGGCCGCGGCACGTGCACGAGCGACTGAACGGCCAGCGCGACGACGGCGTAGGCGGCGAGGATGACGAATCCGCCGAGGAACTGCGTCGGGAAGAGGTCGGCCCCCCAGCGAACGGACTCCGGACCGACAAATCCTCCGATGATGCCGCCGGCCAGCACCAGTGAGATCGCACGCGGCTTGTCGGCGGGTGCCGAGACTTCCGCCGCCGCGAAGCGGTACTGCAACCCGAACGCGTTGTACACGCCGATAACGGCCGTCGCGAGGCAGTAGAGCGCAAAGCTCCCTCTGGCGATCGCGAAAGCGGCGAGCCCGCAGCCGCCGATGTTGATGAGCGCACCCGCCATGAATCCGCGGCGGCGTCCGACGCGCGCCATCCACAGCGATGCCGGCATCGTCGCCGCCGCCGACCCCAGCACATAGGCGGTCACGCCAAGCGTGGCGAGCGCTTTCGCGTCGGCCAGCGAATAGCCGACGAGCCCGTTCATCGTGACGAGCCCGGCCGAGTTGGTGAGCAGCAGCGCCTGGCAGCACGCCAGCAGGAAGACATCGCGGTAGGATGTGCGCATGGTCGCGGCCGTAACGGAGCGCGACGCGTCCGGCGCCCGAATCCCGACTATAACAGAGCCCATGAGCCCACTCGCCCGCGATATCCTCGACTTCTGGTTCGGTCCAAAGCCGCATGCGCCGCGCGCGGAGTGGTTTCGCAAGGATTCCGATTTCGACGCCGCGATCCGCACGAGGTTCGGTGCGGCGATCGATGCCGCGATCGAACGCGGGCCGCACGACGACGGCTTTGACGCGCACGAAGCGCTCGCGCGCATCCTGCTGCTCGACCAGTTCACGCGCAATGCCTGGCGCGATACGCCGCGCGCGTTCGCCGGCGATGCGACGGCGCTCGCGACGGCCGTTGCCGTCGTCGACGCAGGACGTGACGGAGGGTTCGATCGGCACGAACGTGTGTTTCTGTATCTGCCCTTCGAGCACGCCGAGAATCCGGCGATGCAGCAGCGATCGATCGCGCTGTTCACGCGCCTGGCGGAAGACACGGGCGAGCCCGGGCAACTCGAGTGGGCCGACAAACACGCGGCGATCATCCGCCGCTTCGGGCGCTATCCGCACCGCAACGCCATTCTTGGACGCACGTCGACACCCGAGGAGATCGCCTTCCTGCAGGAGCCGGGGTCGCGGTTCTAGCGTTGTCGTCGCTGCCGACCCGTGCATTTCCCAAACGCTCAGCCGCCGGTGCCGGCGCTACAATGGTCGCGACGATGACCTCCGTCCTCGGCATCTTCGGCGGCACGTTCGACCCGATCCATTGCGCGCATCTCGAACTCGCGCGGGAAGTCCGCGCTGCGCTCGACCTTGCAGCGATTCGTTTCATCCCCGCGGGCGACCCGCCGCATCGCGCAGCGCCGGTTGCGAGCGCGATGCACCGTCTCGCAATGGTCGAACTCGCGGTTGCCGATCGCCCGGGATTCGAAGTGGATTCGAGGGAGATCGAGCGCCGCGGACGAAGCTACACGGTGGCGACCCTCGCCGAGTTGCGCGTGGAGGCACCGGATCGCCCGCTCGGAATGCTGGTGGGGGCGGACGCCTTTCTCGGCCTTTCTGGCTGGTATCGCTGGACCGAGATCTTCGACCTCGCGCACGTCATCGTCGTGGGTCGCCCCGGGTTCGCGTTGGAGGGCGCCCTCTCCCCGCCGCTCGCGCACCAGTGGACTCGACGCTTTCGCGACGATCCGACTGCGCTTTCGCAGGAGCCCGCAGGATCGATCGTGATGCAGCCCATCACGCCGCATGCGATCGCCGCATCGGCCATTCGCGCGCAGCTCGGGCGCGGCGCCGAGGGCGTCAACGCGGTGCGCGGTTTGCTTCCCGCCGCGGTTTTGGCCTATATTGACCGCAACCAACTCTATAGATCCCGTCCGGATGCGCCTTAACAAGATTCAGAAGACCGCCGTCACCGCTCTCGACGACATCAAAGCGCGCGACATCACCGTACTCGATGTCCGCAAGCTCACCAGCCTCTGCGACACGATGATCATCGCCTCTGCCGAGTCCAACCGGCAGGTGAAGGCGCTCGCCAATCACGTCCGGGACAAGCTGAAGGGGATCGGGGCCACGATCGTCGGCGTCGAAGGCGAGGAAACCGGCGAATGGGTGCTGGTCGATGCCGGCGACATCATCGTCCACATCATGCAACCTGCGGTACGCGCGTACTACAACCTGGAAGAGCTTTGGTCGCCCCCGGCGGCGAAACGACGCCAGCGGGCCGGCGACCGCGCCGCGGCCTGAGGATTTCGTTCCTGCGAAAAGTAGGGTCAGACTCGACTTTTCTCGAGGCGCATCGGGATATTGTACGGACTAAAAAAGTCGAGTCTGACCCTACTTTTCGATGAAACTCCGAGTCGTCGCGTCCGGCCACCGGATGCCCGCATGGGTCACGGAGGGCTGGGACGACTACGCGCGGCGAATGCCCCGGGAGTTTCCGCTGGAACTCGTCACCGTCAAGCCGGAACCGCGCGGCGGCAAACCGGTGGCGCAGCTCCTCGCGGCCGAAGGGGTGCGGATCGACGCCGCCTGCAAGGGCCGCCGGGTCGTCGCCCTCGACGAGCGCGGCCAACCCTGGACCACGCGGATGCTCGCCGACAAGCTCGCGCGCTGGCGCGACGAGGCGTCCGACGCGGCTTTCGTGATCGGCAGCGCCGATGGCCTCGCCGAAGGCATCAAGCGCAGTGCATCTGCCGTCGTGGCGCTTTCCGCGTTAACATTGCCGCACGGACTTGTCCGCATCGTCGTCGCCGAACAGCTCTATCGCGCGGTCAGCCTGCTTGCCGGCCACCCCTACCATCGCGAATGACGGCCGGCGCGACGGCAGCGACTGCAAAGGATCTCAGCCCATCATGAGCACTCCTGTCGTCTATCTCGCTTCGAAAAGCCCGCGCCGGGAGGAATTGCTCCGTCAGCTCGGCATCGAGTTCACCGCGATCCGCGTGCGCGAGGCGCCGGGACGCGACCGCGACTTTGAGGAAGGCGCGCTCGATGCCGAGCCGCCACGCCACTACGTGGAGCGCATCGCGCGTACCAAGGCGGCGGTCGGCTGGCAGCGAATCCTCCAGCGCGGGCTCGCTCCCCGTCCGGTGCTCGGTGCCGATACCGAAGTCGTGCTCGACGGCGTGATCTTCGGCAAACCGAAGGACGCCTCCGACGCCACCCGGATGCTCACGCAGCTTTCGAATCGCTCGCACCAGGTGCTGACCGCCGTCGCGCTGTGCTGGGACCAGCAGATGGTCGCCGAAATCTCGACGTCGACGGTGACCCTGCGCGAGCTGCAGACCGAGGAAATCGAGCGGTATGTCGCGACTGGCGAGCCATTCGACAAGGCCGGCGCGTACGCGGTGCAAGGCCGCGCCGCGTCGTTCGTCTCGCGCATCGAGGGAAGCTATTCAGGCGTGATGGGGTTGCCGCTCTACGAGACCGCGCAGGCGCTCGCAGGCCTCGGCTTCCCCGTGCTATAACGTTTCCAGCGAATTCATTCACCGGGCGCCGCGAGTCACGCGACGTTCCGGGCGCCAGAATCCGGATCTTGAAACGCACTCCCTCCCGATGTCTCATGAAATCCTTATCAACGTAACCCCCCAGGAAACCCGCGTCGCGATGCTCGAGCAGGGCGTCGTGCAGGAGCTCCACATCGAGCGCGCCAGCGCTCGGGGTCTCGTCGGCAACATCTGCCTCGGCCGCGTAGCGCGCGTCCTGCCGGGGATGCAGAGCGCGTTCATCGAGATCGGCCTCGAGCGCGCGGCTTTCCTGCATATCGCCGACATCTGGGAACACCGTCAGAACGGCCACGGCGGCGGCGATACCCGGCCGATCGAAAAGATCCTGCACGAAGGCCAGTCGTTGCTGGTGCAAGTCATCAAGGACCCGATCGGCACGAAAGGCGCTCGCCTGTCCACGCAGGTGAGCCTTGCCGGGCGGTTGCTCGTGTACCTGCCACAGGATTCGCACATCGGTATTTCGCAACGGATCGGCGATGAGGCCGAGCGCGAAAACCTTCGCGGCAAACTTCAGCTTCTGCTGCCCGACGGCCACACCGGCGGCTTCATCATCCGCACGATGGCAGAGACGGCGTCCGAGCGCGAAATGCAGAGCGACATTGCGTACCTGACGAAGCTCTGGAGTGATCTCAACACCCGCGCGCGCGACGTACCCGCACCCGCGCTCCTGTATCAGGACCTGAGCCTTGCCCAGCGTGTCCTGCGCGACATGGCCACCGAGGAGACCACGCGGGTTCTGGTCGACTCGCGCGAAACGTTCGTCAAGATGATGGAATTTTCGCGCGAGTACACGCCGGCGCTCGCCGAGCGCATCTTCCACTACCCCGGCGAGCGGCCCCTGTTCGACCTGAACGGCGTCGAGGAAGAAATCGAACGGGCGCTGGGGCGGCGCGTCAACCTGAAATCGGGCGGCTACCTGATCGTCGACCAGACCGAAGCGATGACGACCATCGACGTCAACACCGGCGGATTCGTCGGCGGCCGGAGCTTCGACGACACGATATTCAAGACCAATCTCGAGGCCGCGCAGGTGATCGCGCGCCAGCTGAGGCTGCGCAACCTCGGCGGAATCATCATCATAGATTTTATCGACATGGAGAATGCCGACCATCGCGGCGCCGTGCTGACCGAGCTGAATCGCGCGCTGGAACGCGACCGGACGCGCCTCACCGTGAACGGATTCACGCAGCTCGGCCTCGTCGAGATGACGCGCAAGCGCACGCGCGAATCGCTGGCACACGTGCTGTGCGAGAGCTGTCCCACATGCCAGGGCCGGGGCGAGCTCAAGACTGCGCAGACGATCTGCTACGAAATTCTCCGCGAAATCATGCGCGAGGCCAAGCAATTCAACGCGCGCGAATTCCGGATCCTCGCCGCGCAGCCGGTGATCGATCTCTTCCTCGACGAGGAATCGCAATCGCTCGCGCAACTGGGCGACTTCATCGGCAAACCGATCTCGCTTCAGGTCGAATCGATCTATACGCAGGAACAGTACGACATCGTCCTGATCTGACCGCCGGACGATGGGATCCGGCTTCGGCCGGGTGCTGGCCACTCGGGACGCTTGCGCATCCATGCTCGGCAATCTCTGGGCGCGACTCAAGGCGCTCTTCGCGAGGCTCCTCCGGCACAAGCCGCCGGAGCCGGGCCGATTCGAAACGGATTCGAGCTCGGCGCTGCGCGGTTTGCTGGCGTCGGCGCCATGGATCCTGCCGAGCCGCGACTACCTGGTCTACGTCCCGCGCGGCCACGTCGAGTGGCGCCGCGCGCCGCTGATCGTGCTGATCCACGGATGCCGGCAAACCGCGGAAGACATCGCCGCGGGAACGAGAATCGCGGCGCTCGCCGACGAACTCGGCTGCCTCGTCCTGCTGCCTAGGCAGAACCCGCGGGCCAACGCCTGGGGATGCTGGAACTGGTTCGATCGCGCGACCGAAAGCGGCTGGGGCGAGACGGCGATCGTCGCTGCGCAAATCCGCGCGGTGCGGCGGAAGTACATGATCCATCGCAGGCGCGTGTTCGTCGCCGGGATGTCCGCCGGCGGCGCGCTGGCGGCGGCGCTCGGCATGCGCCGGCCGGAGCTCATCGCCGGCGTGTTCGTCCACTCGGGACTCGCCTGCGGCGTCGCGTCGTCGGCCGTTGCGGCGCTCTCGGTGATGAAGCGCGGCGCCGATACCGACTACAAGGCGATCGCACGGAGCGTGCGCACCGACACGGAGCCCGATGCGCTGCCTGTGGCTCTCGTCGCCATCCAGGGCGAGAACGATCCTACCGTCGCGCCGGTCAACGCGGCGCAACTCGTCCGGCAATACCTCGTGCTGAACGGCCATCCGGCGGGGGAGGTCGGACCCGACGACGAACTCCCGGTACCCGACAATGCGCAGTCGGCGACGACTTCCGGCGCGCGCGTCGTGGTCACGAGCGAATGGCGTGTTGCCGATCGCGTTGTCGCGTCACACGTGCTCGTGGGCGGGCTCGGCCATGCGTGGAGCGGCGGGGACGACAAGTTGCCGTACAACGACGCAGGCGCGCCCTACGCGACCGCGCTGCTCGGTGCGTTCGTCCGCCGCGCCATGCAGTAATATTCCGGGTTGGCAAGGCATCATGGCGGCAAGCGAAAGCCCAAGAAGCGGGAGAGCGAGCATGGCGACGACCGGCCTCAACCACTTCACGATTCTCACCGACGACGTGCCGCGGACGGTGCAGTTCTATGGCGACCTCCTCGGCCTCACCGACGGGCCGCGACCCCCGCTCGGCTTTCCCGGCGCATGGCTCTATGCCGGCGACCAGGCGGTGCTGCACGTCGTCGGCGGACGTCCGCGCGACGAGCTGCGAGCGGGCGTCATCGACCACATGGCGTTTTCGGCGTCGGGCCTCAAGACGACGATCGCGGCGTTGACCGCGCGCAGCGTCGACTACGTCTGCCGGCAGCAGAAGGGCACCGGCATCTGGCAGGTATTCGTCCATGACCCGAACGGCGCGAAGGTCGAGCTCGATTTCCCGCCGGAGGAACCGGCCCCGGCATGACCGGCGGCACGCCGCCCCCCGCTGCGCTCGACCATCTCGTCGTCGCCGCGACAACGCTCGCCGACGGCATCGAGTACATCGCCGAAGTCACCGGGGTCACGCCCCATCCCGGAGGCAAGCATGTCGCGATGGGAACGCACAACGCGCTCGTGCGCCTCGGCGCAACCGTCTACCTCGAGATCATCGCGATCGACCCCGAAGGATCAAAGCCCTCGCGGCCGCGCTGGTTCGATCTCGACGATATCGCGCTTCTGTCCGAGCTCACCGAGCGTCCTCGCCTCATCCACTGGGTCGCGCGCACGGCGGATATCGAACGCGCGGCGGCCGCCTGTCCCATCCCGCTCGGCACCGTGCATTCGATGGCGCGCGGAGCCTATCGCTGGCGCATGACGATTCCCGACGACGGCAAGCGCCCGGCCAAGGGCATCGTACCGACGCTGATCCAGTGGGACGTCCCGACGCATCCCGCCGACTCGCTCCCCCAATCGGGCATTTCGATCGCCGGACTTGCCGCTGCGCACCCGGAACCGGCGATGATCCGCGATGCGCTCGTGGCCATCGGGCTCGACGGTATTCTTCCGGTCACCTACGATCGCGATGCGCGACTTGCGGCGATGCTGAGAACACCCCGCGGGATCGTCACGCTTTGAATGCGCATCCCATGAATTCGACGTGTTCATCGCGTCGACGCTTTTCCGGTCGTCGCGGTCGGACGCCGGCGGAGCGTCAATCTCGCCGTTCCACTCCACGCCGGAGGTCCTCGTGATCAAGAAAATCCTGCTCGTTCTCGTCGTGCTGCTCGCTGCCCTGCTCATCTACGCCGCGACGCTTCCCGATACGTTCCGCGTGCAACGATCGGCAACCATCAAGGCACCGCCGGAAAAGGTCTATGCAATGATCGATGACTTCAACGCGTGGCGCGCCTGGTCGCCTTGGGAAAAGCTCGATCCGGCGATGAAGAGGACGATGAGCGGCGCGCCGAAGGGCAAGGGCGCCGTCTATGAATGGGACGGCGACAAGAACGTCGGTGCCGGACGCATGGAGATCGTGGAATCGTCGACGCCATCGAAGGTCGCCATCCAGCTCGATTTCCTGCGGCCGTTCGCCTCGAGCAACACCGCCGTGTTCACGCTGGAGCCGAAGGGCGACGCAACCAACGTCACCTGGGTGATGCAAGGTCCCAGCACCTACGTCACGAAGGTGATCAGCGTCTTCGCGAGCATGGACAGCATGATCGGCAAGGATTTCGAAGCGGGTCTCGCCAACATGAAGGCGATTGCGGAAAAATAGCCGTTACGCGTCGGTCAGGTCAGCGCGCCCCGCGCCGAAACCGGCCAGACGCACTCCACCCGCGTACCGCGCACGCCGACGATCCAGTCGTAGAGATTGACGGTCGGGTCGCAATGCCCGGGGATCAGCCATAACCGATCGCCGATCTGCGGCGCCCGGGCGGCCTGCGAGACTTCGATCACGCCGTGCTCGTCGGATCCTTTCACGTAGGTCAACCCGCTCGCGCCGTAGACGACCGGAGGACCTGAGTCGAACGCGAAGGCCTTGAGCCCCGCATCGACGATCGTACGCTCCGGCACCGGCGTACTCATCACGGTCGCCAGCACGAAAAGGCTCTGCTCGAACGCGTGCTGATCCGGCCCGATGGCATTGCGCTGGTAGTCGGCGTCCATGAAGACATAGGAGCCGGGCTGGATTTCGGTGTAGACGCCGCTGTCGCGTTCGTGCTGCCACGTGCCGGTCCCGGCGCCGGTGACGGTGGGACAGGCGATTCCCGCCGCCTCGATCGCGGCCTTGGTCTCGCGCGCCCATTCCGAAGCGCGCGCGATGGCCGCGCGCCGCTCGTCGATCGAACGCAGATGCTGCGCGGCGCCGTGATACCCGTGGATGCCGCGAAACACAATCCCCGGCGTGCGCGCGATGATTTCGGCGAGCACCACCGCTGGCGCGCCCGGCGAAGTGCCACAGCGATGCGCGCCGACGTCGATCTCGACGAGCACGTCGATCGAAACGCCGGCAGCCCTCGCCGCGGCGCCGATGTGGCGCACGGTGGCGGCGTCGTCGGTGAGCACGCCGACCTTCGCTTTTTTCGCCATCGCCGCGAGTCGCGCGAGCTTCTTCTCGCCGACGATCTCGTTGGTGACGAGCACGTCGCGGATGCCGGCCGCGACGAAGGCTTCGGCCTCGCCGACCTTCTGGCAGCAGATGCCGATTGCGCCACGCTCGATCTGCGCGAACGCGATGTCGGGGCACTTGTGCGACTTCGCGTGAGGCCGCAAGGCAACACCGACGCCGCGCACCGCGTTCGCCATCAGGTCGAGATTGCGCTCGAACGCATCGAGGTCGACGACGAGCGCCGGCGTGTCGACGTCGTCAATGGAATCGCCAGCGCGTGCGGGAAGGGTCTGCATCAGGCGCATCGTAACCCAGGGACCGGATTTTCCTCCAGGCGCGACCCGCAAACCCGCATGGGCGTCAGACCGGGCCCCAGACTCCCGTCCACAAGAGGTTGCCGAGCAGGCGGCCGGGAACGAGCGTAAACAGTCCGGCGACGATCAATCCGCCGTAGAAGAGGCTCTTCATGATTCTGGCGTGGCCCCGGACGTTGCCGTGCCGGATGCGCCAGATCGCGCACGGGAGCGAGACGATCGTCAGCAGCGTCAGCAGGTGTATCCATGAAAAGTGCAGGAAGCTCGGAATCCACAGCGAAGTCAGGGCGACGGTCGACATCAGCGCGACCCACGTCCAGCCGAGCGCCTTGTGCGACCCGGTACCTTTCGGGCGGACCAGCATCACGACGCCGAGAGCGAGCGCTGAGGCGGCGCTCGTCAGATGCAGGTAGATGACGAACGGACTCGACGGCGCGATAACAACACCTCGGACACACTCCGGCAACGTGCGTGTCGCCGGTCAGTTGCCGAATTCTACTTCGTCGCGCTCGCCTCGGCCGCGGCAAGTTGGCCGTAAACGACGTGCGCGACCTTCAGCAACTGCGCGCGATCGACTTTGCCGGAGATCGCGTAACCGCAGGCATCGTCGATCCAGTAGAACACACCGACGCCGTTCTCGACAGCATAGCGGAATGCAGCCTCGCCGGTGCCGGGCGCCTGTTTGCGCACCTGCAGCGACAGGCGCTCCTTGTCGGCGTTCTCGTACATGAACAGCGCGGTCGGCTTCTCGTTTCCGGCGACGAGGCGTCCGCCGACCAGCGCGTAGCCGATGCCGTTCAAGTCCGGCGCATGGACGGCGAACCCGAGCCGCTTGGTGAGCCAGTTGACGAGGCGTTTTTCGTCGGTCGCCCAGATTTCGACGGGCCGGTTGACGTCGGACGCGTACAGCGCATGAGCGAAGGCGACCTGTCTCGCAAAGGACGTCGGCGTGCCCGCGCGCTCGATCAGCGCGTCGCGACCGAACCAGCCGAGCCCGACGCCCGCCACGAGCGTGGCCGCCATCGCAAACACCGGCCCGACCCACCGGGTGAGGCCGCTCGCGCGCGCCGCCGGGACAGCGGCTGCCGCGAGCAGCCGTGCCGGAATCGGCTCGGCCAGCACCGGATCGAGGGCGTCGCGCAGAAGCGCGTTGTGCTGGCGAATGTCCGCCGCGTGCGCAGCGAGCGCCGGATCGGAGGCGAACGCCGCCTCGACCTGCGCGGCCCGCTCGGGCGCGAGCTGTCCGTCGACGTAGGCATGAACATCGTCGTCGGTGATCGGTACGAAGTTCACGTTCGTACTCGCGATTTCATTTGATGACGCGCAGCGACGCTGCGGGCTCGTCGATCAGCCGGCGCAGCTTGTCCCTTGCGCGCGACAGCCGCGACATCACGGTTCCCACGGGGATGGCGAGCACGCTGGCAATTTCCTCGTAACGCATCTCTTCGACTGCCGCAAGCAGCAGCACCTCGCGCTGATCGGCGGAAAGCCGGCCCATCTGCTGGACCACTTCCATCAGCTCGACGCGATCGAGCTGATTGGCGCGGACGGGAAGCTGCCACGAGGCGTTGCCCGGATCCGCGTCGATCGACACGTTCGCGGCGTCCCGACGCACGACCGCCAGCTGATTGACATGGACGTTGTGCATGATGGTAAACAGCCATGCGCGAAGATCGCTTCCCGTCCGCCACAACCGCCGCTTCTCCCACGCCCGCGCCAGCGTGTCCTGGACGAGATCGTCCGCGCGGGAAACGTCGCCGGTCAGCACCCGCGCGTACCGGCGAAGGCGCGGAATCGCGGCGACGAGATCCGGATGCGGAAGGTCGGGATCGTCGGAATCGGCGTGTGGCATCGAAAGACCGAAGCTACGGCTTGGCGACGTGCCAGACGTTGTTGACTCCGTCGCCCGTCTTGTCGCCCGCCTTCTGATCCTTGCCCCACAGGTAAACGGGTTTGCCCTTGTACGCCCATTGCTTGGCGCCATCGTCGCGCGTCACGACCGTCCAGTCGGCGGCCGGCTTGGCGTCGGCGGCAGCGCTGAGCGGAGGCCAATTGGCCGCGCAGGCGCCGTTGCAGGCGCTCTTGCCGCCGGCGTCCTTGTCGAACGTGTAGAGCGTCATGCCGTTGGAGTTGGTCAGCACGCCGTCCATCGTCTTGACCGGGGCCTGCGCGCTCGCCGTCGCGGCGAAGGCCGAAGCGGCAACGAAAGAAATTGCGGCGAGGGGGCCACGTACGTTGCGAATCATCATCATCTCCCTGTGTTGTTCCGATGCACCGCCGTCAACACGCGGCAGCGAGCGATTATTCCACGGATCCCCCGGGGATCTCGACCGGCCGGCTAGAGCAGGAACAGCGTGGCGAGGCCCAGGAAGATGAAGAATCCGCCCGAGTCCGTGACCGCCGTGATGAGCACCGACGAGCCGACCGCCGGATCGCGGTTGAGCTTCAGCATCGATATCGGGATCAGCACGCCCATCAACGCCGCCAGCATCAGATTGAGCGTCATCGCCAGTACCATCACAAGGCCGAGCGCCACGGCCTTGTACAGTACCGCAGCGACGAGGCCCATGACCCCGCCCCAGATCAGGCCATTGACGAGGCTCACCGTCATCTCCTTCTTAATCAGCTGCTTCGCGTTGTCGACCGACACCTGTCCGAGCGCCGCGGCGCGCACGATCATCGTGATCGTCTGATTGCCCGAGTTGCCGCCGATACCGGCGACGATCGGCATCAGCGCGGCGAGCGCGACCAGCTTCTCTATCGAACCCTCGAACACGCCGATCACCCGCGACGCGACGAACGCGGTGACCAGGTTGATGGCGAGCCACGCCCAGCGGTTGCGAAACGACGCCCACACCGACGCAAAGACGTCTTCCTCCTCGCGCAGGCCGGCCTGCGCGAGCAGGTCTTCCTCGCCGCTCTGCCGGACGAAGTCGAGAACCTCGTCGACCGTCACACGTCCGACCAGCCGGTCGTGGGTGTCGACGACGGGCGCCGAAACGAGGTCGTACCGCTCGAAAGCCGACGCGGCGACATCGGCCTTTTCGTGCTGCCGCAGCTTGACGACCGGCGCCTGCATGATCGCGTCCACCACCGTCTCGGGGTCGTTGACGATCAGCCGGTTGATCGGCAGCACGCCCAGCAGGCGCTCGTCGCGATCGACGACGAACACCTGGTCGGTCTGCGACGGCAATTCGTCGAAGCGGCGCAGATAGCGCAGCACGACCTCGAGTGTCACGTCCGGGCGCACGGTGATGTCCTCGAAATCCATCAGCGCGCCGACCATGTCGTCGTCGAAGGACATCGCGGCGCGCAGCTGCTCCCGCTCCTCGACGGGCAGGCTCTGGAACACATCGTCCATCACCTCCTGCGGGAGGTCCGGCGCAAGCTCCGCGATCTCGTCGGCTTCGAGACTCTCGGTCGCCGCGACGAGCTCCTCGGTGTCCATCGAGGAGATCAGCGATTCGCGAACGGCGTCGGAAACCTCCAGCAGGATGTCGCCGTCGCGCGACGCGCGGACGAGATCCCAGATGTAGAGACGCTCGTCGAGCGGCAGCGCTTCGAGGATGTAGGCGATGTCCGCCGGGTGCAGGCGGTCGAGTTCGTCGGTCAGCGCCGCCTTGCTCTTTTTGTAGACGGCGGACTCGGCGAGTTCCGTCGGGGCGTCGGAGCGCGGCTGGCCTCCCTGTTCGCGGACGAGACCCTCGACCAGCCGGTGCTTGCGCAGCAGCCCGGTTACCCGGACGAGCGCCTCCCGCACGCCGGCGGGCGCCTCGCGCCGTTCGACTTCGGCGTTTGTGCGGGAATCGGGCATGGCCGGGTCGAGGTCGACAAGGGTCGGGAGGAAGAGTGAGCCGCCCGCATTCTAACCCTGCCCCTGTACGCGCCTCGCCTTCGGCCTCCGACTCAGGATCACTCCTCAGCCGCGGCTATCGCCGCGCGCGATCTAAAGGAGGACGGCGTCACGGAATCGCCGCCGACGGCATCCGGGCCAGGATCGTCTCAACACGGCCGGCGAGGTAGGCCGAATCCGGTCGCCGTTCGAACAAGCGCGGACTGGGCGCCATCGCGGCGAGACGCGCTGCCTGCTCCGCAGACAACCGAGCCGCGGTCACGCCGAAGTAGCGCTCTGCGGCGGCCTCTGCGCCGAATACGCCGTTGCCCCACTCGATCACATTGAGGTAGAGCTCGAAGATCCGCTGTTTCGACAGCATCGCTTCGAGCAGGACGGTGACCACCGCCTCCTCGCCCTTGCGCCAATAGCTCTTGGCCGGCGAAAGGAAAAGGTTCTTGGCGAGCTGCTGAGTGATGGTCGAGCCCCCGGCGACAACCCGGCCCTTCCTGCGGTTCTTCTCCAGCGCGTTCTGGATACCTTCCCAGTCGAAGCCGTCATGATCGGTGAACTTGGCATCCTCGGCTGCGATCATCGCGCGTTTCAGCTGCGTCGAGATCTGCGCGTACGGCACCCACCGATAGCGCAGCGCGAGCTTCGGATTCTTCGCGTGCGCCTCATCCATCCGCTGCGCCATGAACGCGGTTTCGCGCGGCGGATTGTACCGATACCAGCCGACGTGGGCCGCGATCCACGCAAACCACGCGAGTGCGGCGACGATAAGCGCGGCGAGTGCCAGGAACAGCACGCGGCGCACTCGGGCAAGCGGACCTCCCGAGGAGGTTCGGCCGCTCATCGCGGCGCAGCGTCATTCACTGCGAAGCTCGTCGCCCTTCGTGAACATCCACGTCCGCGTGATGTGAAGAACATCGGTGTCGCGCTTGATGTCCGACGGGAACGGCGCGAACGGCGCGGACATCTCGACGATCTTGACCGCGGCCGCATCGAGCACCTTCTGGCCGGACGTGCGATTGATCTCGACATTCTCGACGCTGCCGTCGCTTCGGATCGACACGGTGATGAGCAGGCTGCCGTAGAGCTTCATCTGCCGTGCAGCCTCCGGGTAATTGAGGTTGCCGATGCGTTCGATCTTCGAGCGCCAGTCCTCGATGTATCGCGCGAACCGGTACTCGTCGGCGCGCGCGCCGACAAAGCGCCGTTTCGGCCGCTGCTGGTAGACCTCGATGTCCTTCGCGACCCGCGCCTCGATCCGCATCGCCTCCAGCGTGCGCTGCATCAGGTCGGTCGCCGACGGTTGTACCGCGGGCTCGGGAACCTCGACCGGCTTCGGCACGGCCTGCGGCGTCGGCGTGCCGTTGATGCGCGTCATCAATTCCTTCGCCTCGATTTCGAGCGCTTCGATCCGCTGCGTGGCCGAGGCGACCTCGGCCGCCATGCCGGCCTTTTGTACCGCGGGCAACGGCGTCTTGGCCTGACGATTCGCGTCGGTGTTGCCGCCGCCGTCGAGGTTCGCCTGCGCGAGAATGTCGGCCTTCGTCGGCTTCGACTTCGATTTTGCGTTGACCAGTGCCACCTCGAGCGCTGGCTCGCGGTTCTGCCACTTCTTGAGGTCGAACGGGCTGAACCGAATGGCGAGCAGCACGGCGTGGATCAGCAGCGATGCCCCGACGGCGTAGACGACGAGCCGGCGCGCGCCGGGGTCGGCGGTCAGATCGGGAAAGCGGAAGGAAGGCAGCCCCTTGGCGTGCCTAGCGGCGGCGGATTGCGGAGCCTTGGCGGTCCGGGCGGCGGGCGCCGGGGTGCGTATGGCCGTCGCCGTCTTCCTTGGAGCTGGCGGCGCGGGCAGAGGCGAGCGTAGCGTGGCGGATCGGCGCAGCAAGAGTGCGTGGCAGGTGAAAGGGGCAGTCTATCGCAGCTTGGGAGATTTTGGGCCGGAAATCCCCTTCCGAAGCGCAGTCGCCGGATGGCCGGCGGCATGCGCGCGACAAGGGGCGGGTCTACCCCGGCGCGGCCTCTCCGGCGGAGAAAGTAGGGTCAGACTCGACTTTTCGCGAGCCCTATCGGCTTGGCGAAGCCGCGCAAGAAAAGTCGAGTCTGACCCTACTTTAGGGCGCTACTTTACGGCGGCTTCGCCGGCGTAGCGGGACTCGAGCGTCGCCGCGAGGAGATCGATGCGGCCGATCGCGATCCGGACGACCGTGTCCGGCGCGAGCGCGGGCAGGTCGGCAAGGCGCACGACGAGCGGCAGGTGATCGAAGCGGATGAGATTTTCGCGGAGGACGGTCGCCGTCGTTTCGGCCACACCCTCCTGCAGCAGCCAGCGCAGACACCAGTAGTGCTCCATCCGATCCTGGAATTCGCCGTAGGCCGAATAGGTCGCCTCGAAATCCGTGAGCGCCGCGAAGAGCTCGGCGTCGTTCTCCGCGTACGGCGGCTTGGCGCCCTCCAGCGCGGCGAGCAGCTGGCGTTGATTGACGAGATCGCTGTAGCGCCGCAGCGGCGAGCTCGACCACAGGTAGTGCGCTAGCCCGAGTCCCTGGTGCTCGCCGGGCCGCGTGCTCATCTTCACCTTGCCGTTCGACTGTGTCCGGTAAAGCCCCGCAACATGGGCATCGGCGAGGAGCTTGCCCCAGCTGCTGTTGACGAAGATCATCAGCTCCGAAACGAGCTTGTCGAGGGGGCTGCCGCGCGGGCGCGGAACGATTCGCACGCGGCCCGCCTCGCCTCCCGCAGGCGCGTCCTCCCAATCGACGTAGAAGTTGTAGTCAATGCGCGCGAAATCAGCCTTGCCGCGGGCGGCGGAAAGCGACTGTGCGAACGTCCACAGCATGCGCAATTCCTCGGTCCACGGCGGATCCGCCGGCGACGGCAGGTCGTTCGCGAATGCGTCGCCGACGGAGTCGAGCCGCAGATTCGCTGCGACGGGCACGCGCTCGACGCGCGTGACCTGACGAACCAGCGTACCGTCCGCCTTGACCTCGGCATAGAGCGACAGCGCGGGGACGGACTGCCCTTCCGCCAGCGTGAATGCCGCGACGACCGGCTCGGGTAGCATCGTGATCTTGCGCCCCGGCATGTAGACGGTCGACAGCCGCGTGCGCGCAATTGCGTCGAGCGGCGAGCCCCGCGCGATCGACAGCGCGGGCGCCGCGATGTGGATGCCGATTTCGCAGTGACCGTTCGGCAGGTGGCGCACCGAAAACGCGTCGTCGATCTCTGTCGTCGTCGCGTCGTCGATCGAGAAGGCGCGGACCGGCGCAATGGGAAGATCGGGCAGCGGGAGCAGAACGCCACCGGGCAGGAAAGAGACGCCCGAGGGAAACGCCTGCGCGAGAAATGCGTTGAAGTGGTAGTCGTGCGACGACGGAATGGCGCCGCATTCGGCGAGCAGCGCGACCGGATTCGTCTTCACCGATTCGCATGCGGCGACGAGCGCCTTCCACTCGAGCGCGTTCTTGTCGGGCCGATACAGGAGCATCGGGAGCTTCGCGCGCAACGCTTCCGGCAAGCGGCGCGCGCAGAGTTCGTCGCGCCAGAGGGCCGCTTGCTCGCCCTCGCGCTTCTTGCGCTCGACCGATGCGAGCGCCGCCTTGAGCGCGTCGGCAGGCGCCTTTCGATAGCGGCCCTTGCCGCGCTTGTAGAAGTACATCGGCGCCGCGGCGAGCGCCATCGCCACGGCTGCGGCTTCGGCCGCCGCCGGCGCGTGACCGTAGTAGTCGACGGCCAGCGCATCGAAGCCGAATTCCTCGTCGGAAGACACCTCCCACAGAAAATTCGGGTCGAGCAGCGCAGCATGGCCCTGCGCGTCGGCAAGCATGGCCGACGGCGATGGGTCCGCGAAGCGCAACAGGACCGCGGCGGCCTTGACCTTAAGGCGCTTGCCGGACGCGGCTTCAACCTGCAGCGAGGCGTCGTTGTCGGCGAGGACGGTCCCGGCCTTCAGCTGGCCGTCGTCCTCGAAAAAGACGTGCATGGGAAAAGGGAAACGGGCGCAAGACGCGATCCGGAAGCGGACCGCCACGCCGCGAATTATAGCGTGCCGCCCCGCGCGAGCGCGGCATTGCATGCGACGCGCCGTTGCTGCATAGTCGGCCGCTCCACAACATGGAGCAACGCGAAATGGCCATCGACTATCGACGGTTGGGTTCGAGCGGACTCATGGTGTCCCCGCTCTGCCTGGGCACGATGATGTTCGGCGATCGCACGGACACCGCGGCGTCGCAGCGAATCATCGACTCGGCATTCGATGCCGGCATCAATTTCATCGACACGGCGGACGTCTACACAAAGGGCGCCTCCGAGAAAATCGTCGGGCCGGCGATCAAGGCCAATCGGCACCGCTGGATCCTCGCGACAAAGGTCGCCAACGTGATGACCGGGCCGCCGCATGACGGCGGGTTGTCGCGACGCTGGATCATGCAAGCCTGCGACGACAGCCTGGCGCGCCTTTCCACCGACTACATCGACATCTACTACCTGCACAAGGACGACGCCGACACGCCGCTCTCGGAAACCGTCGGCGCGATCGGGGACTTGATCAGGAGCGGCAAGATCCGCTACTTCGGCGTCTCCAACTTTCGCGGCTGGCGCATCGCCGAATTGGTGGGCGAGTGCGAGTCGCAGGGTATAGCGCTGCCTGTGGTCTGCCAACCGTACTACAACCTGCTCAATCGCGGACCCGAGGTCGAGATCCTGCCCGCCTGCGACCACTACGGCATCGGTGTCGCTACGTATTCGCCGATCGCCCGAGGCGTGCTCACCGGCAAGTACGCGCCCGGCGTCGTGCCCGAGGACTCGCGAGCTTCGCGCAACGACAGGCGGCTCATGGAAACCGAGTTCCGCGAGGAATCGTTCGCGATCGCGCAGAAGCTCAAAGCGCACGCCGAGAAGACAGGCCGCACGCCGATGCAATTCGCCCTTGCCTGGCTGTGGGCAAACGAAATCGTCACCTCGGTGATCGCCGGCCCGCGCACGCTCGAACAGTGGGACGACTACGTTCAGGCGATAGGAACATCGTGGAACGCGGAGGATGAGGCGCTCGTCGATTCCCTGGTCACGCCCGGGCATCCGTCGACGCCAGGCTACAACGATCCGCAGTATCCGTTTTTCGGACGAATTCTCGCGTAGGCCGACGTCCTGACCGGGGCGAAGACGCCTCGGGGCAGGCAAGACAGGAGACCCATCCCGTGCGCGCGATTCCCTATGTGCCCTTGGACATCGATGAGCCGCGCGAACTCGTCGCTGCGATTCGCGCCCGCCGGGGCGGCACGTTGCTCAACCTCGACCGGATGCTGCTCCACAGCCCGCCGCTCGCGGCCGGCTGGAATACCTTGCTTCGCGCTGTCCGCACCGAACTCGCGGTGCCGCCGAAACTCCGCGAACTGGCGATGTGCGCTGTCGCCGTTCTCAACCACGCCGAGTACGAGTTTCACCATCACGCGCCGCTGTTCCTCGGTGCCGGCGGAACCACTTCGCAGCTCGATGCGCTGCGGAGCGTCTGCGACACGGGCACCGAATCGCCGGCGTTCGACAAAGCCGAACGTACGGTCCTGATGCTCGCGATCGAAATGACGCGCACGGTGCAGCTCGGCCCGACGACGCTCGCGGCCGCACGCGACGCGCTTGCCGACGATGGTCAACTAGTCGAAATCGTCGGCGTAATCGCGGCTTACAACATGGTTTCGCGAGTGATCGTAGCGCTGGAAATCGAGCCGGAATAAACGCCGAATCAGGCGGGGCGCCGCGCTCTCGCGGCGATTGCACAAGCAAGTCCCGCGTGGGGTGCGCCGTGGAAAATAGAAAACGAGGTAAACGCTACGGAGGCAGGATTCCGCTGATCGTTCCGTTCACCGAACACAGCGAGTTCTCGAACGAGAGCCCCGCGATCATGCCAGCGGGTCCCCGTTGCATCAACACGACCCCGCCCTGGCCGCTCGTCCCATCGGAACACGAGAGAGTTCCAATGACATTCCCCAGCGTCCCTGTCTGAAAATAGGCGCCGACGATCGCGCAGTTCGCTTTCGCCCCCGCCAAGACCATGGTCACGGTGTTTCCCGTCTTGGAGATGGTCAGCGGTCCGGCATCGACGATGGTCGGACGATTGGCGGGTGGGGATACACAATCCTGTGCCGCATAGTTGATGGCCCCGGTGTAGGTACCCGCGAAGTCGAGATTACGCAGGGTCAGCCGCTCCAGTGATTTGAACACCTGGACCCCGTCGATAACGTAGGTCAGGGTCGCGGTGACGTAGTCCGTCGCAAACGTGACCGTTCCAACCTTGCGGCGGGTGACGGTGGCGGGATCGAACGTGCCGCCGAACCACGGCCCGGTGCTCTCGTAGAGGTCGCCCGTGTAATCGGTTTCAAAAGTCGCGCCGGGTACCGCCGTGACAGTGGCGGTAACGAAGTAGGGCCTCCTGTCTGCTGCGTAGATATAGAACGCCAGAAAAATGACGGGTTCGTTGTGGGTGGCCAGTACGCCCCACCCCGACTGAGTCTTGTCCCACCAGGTGTCGGACAGGATGGTCCCCAAAACCGGAACCTGGGCCCCGGCGCACCCCAGCCACAGACCCGTCAGCAGTGCGCCAATGAACCGCAGCGCGTCCGACGCTTTACCAGGATTGGCGCCGCGAACATTCATCGAACCCCCTCCATGCGACGGCGAAGGTCGGCCCGGAAGCTCCAACAGGGGCCGCCGATCCGGACCAGTGTTCGCCCCTCGCCAAACGTTGTCAAGGAGGACGGGTCAAGACATTCGCTCGCCGGCCGTTACCGCGAACGGCAGCCGATTCTCCGGCGGCGACAGCGGGCACGACCACCGATCGTCGTACGCGCAGGACGGGTTGTAGGCGAAGTTGAAATCAAGGAGGATCTCCGATCCCGAGATGCCGAGGTCGGCGCCCTTGATCGAGTCGTAGAGGTAGCGGCCGCCGCCGTAGGTTTCCGCGCCGCTCGTCGCGTCGGAAAACGGCAGCCAGAGGCCGCCGCCGTAGCCCTCGAACCAGTACATCGCCAGTGCCGCCTGCTGACCCGCGACCGTGAACCGCGCGTGGCCGACGCGCGTGCAGCGCAACACGCCGTCCGACGCGAGCGGGATATCGAAGGTCTCCCGCGAAGACATGGTGTCGATGACGCCGCGCGCCCGCCACTGCGCATCGTACGGATACCATCGGAGGCCGCCCCAGCTTGCACGCCGATCAGGCGCGATGGGGCTGTCCGGATGCTCGCGATAAAGGCGCGTTCGCGCCGCGCGGAATTGCGTCGATGCCGCCGGGCCGTCGCTGCCCGAAAGCGCGCGCACGGCCACGTAGTGCTCGGCGACCGTGTGCCGCCAGTCGGCGAGCGTGAACGGATTGGCCGGCGTGCTCAACGCGCAGCCGACTTCTCTTCGTTGGCAACGCCGTGCGGGACGTGCCCAGCCGCGACGTGCTTCATCGCGGACTCGACGTGCGAGCGCTGGTCGTCGAAGAAGATGTCGGCGCGAAACGCGCGCAGGAACTCGCCCTTGTCGAGGCCGCCGAGGAACAGCGCCTCGTCGATCCGGATGTTCCAGGCACGCAGCGTCCGTATCACGCGCTCGTGCGCAGGCGCGCTGCGCGCGGTGACGAGCGCCGTGCGGATCGGGCTCTTGTCCTCGGGAAAATCGGCCTGGATCCGGTGCAGTCCGGCGAGGAATTCCTTGAACGGCCCGCCGACCAGCGGCTCGTTTGCCGCGTCGGCTTCGCTCTTCGAGAATGCGGCCAGCCCGTCCTGCTGGTAGACGCGCTCGGCCTCGTCGGAGAACAGCACGGCGTCGCCGTCGAATGCGATCCGCAGCTCGTCGGTCTCGTTGGTACCCACCGCGCTCGGAAAGATCGTCGCGGCCGCATGACCGTCGTCAAGCGCACGCCGCACGTCGCCCTGATCGGCGGAAAGAAAAAGATGCGCGCCAAACGCAGGCACATAGCGCGAGGTCGGCTCGCCCTTGGTGAACGCCGCGCGCGTGATGTCGAGGCCGTAGTGCTTGATCGCGTTGAAGACGCGAAGGCCCGTGTCCGCGGAGTTGCGCGACAGCAGGATCACTTCGACGTACTGCTTGTCCGGCCGGTTGAGCCGCAGCAGTTTTTTCACCAGCACGAACGCCGGGCCGGTCGCGAGGATCTCGTTCTCGTGCTCGACCTGATAGCGGTGGTACGCGTCGACGCCGGCCTCGGTGTAGATCCGATGGCTCTCGGTCAGGTCGAAGAGTGCCCGCGACGAAATCGCGACGACGAGTTTCCCGGCAAGCGAGGGCTTGGACACGGGCAAAGTATAGCCCTGCGGCCATCGTGATGAAACGGTGCGTCGCAGGCGCACATCCTCGAACGATGCGAGTGCGGACGTAAGCGATCCGCCACGAGCTCCGCACTTCGCGCGGCACGTCGGTGATACGATGCGGGCCAACGCGATGACGACAGGAACCAACCCCATGAATCTTGTTTGGAACGCCCGCCGGGCCGGCATACTCGTCGCAACGTGCGCATTCGTCGTTGCTGCCGGCTGTGCGACACCGGCACTGCCGCGGCCGGATGAAGGCGAGCTGCTGGCCGCCGGCTTCAAAGTCCTCGTTGCGGTGAACAGGATGCAGGAGGATTGGGTGCGCAGCCTTCCCCCAGGGCAGATAAGGCCGATGCAGCGCAACGACAAGAAGTACTTCGTCTACCCTGACGCGCCGAAGAAACAGATCTACGTCGGTGGCCCGCAGCAATACGAGGCGTACCAGCAGCTCCTCCCCGAAAAGCAGCGGGGCGCGCAGGAGGCGGTGAGCGCGGCTCGTCAGGCGGCGAACAGAGCGTCGTACAACAAGCAGGATGACGCGATGCGCAAGGCGACCGCCCGCGATTTGTCCGATCCCTGGCTCGGGGTCGGCTGGGCCGATCTCGGCTGGTAACGTTCGGCGAGAATCGAAGCGCGCGGATCGATCTACGCCGCGCGCTTCAACCCGTCGCCCAACTCGGCGAACACCGCGCGCACTTCCTCGACCGCCCAATCGAGCGTCTCGCGGTCGATGGTGAGCGGCGGGGCAAACCGGACGACGGTCCCGTGCGTGTCCTTCGACAGGATTCCGCGCGCGAACAGCCGGTCAACGACGTCGCGCGCGGCGATCCGCTCGCGGTCGACCTCGACGCCGATGAAGAGCCCTTTGCCGCGGACCTCGCGGATCAGCGGACTGCGCACGGTGGCGAGGCGCGCGAGCAGATGCTCGCCCAGCTCGGCCGAGCGTTCGATCAGCTTCTCCTCCGACAGCACGTCGAGTGCCGCGATGCCCACCGCCGCCGCCAGCGGATTGCCGCCGAACGTGCTGCCGTGATCACCGGGCGTGAACACGCGCATCAGGTCCTCGGTGCCGACGAACGCTGACACCGGCAGCAGTCCTCCGCCCAGCGCTTTGCCGAGGATCACGCCATCGGGCTTCACGTTGTCGTGTTCGCACGCGAGGAACCTGCCGGTGCGTCCCATCCCCGTCTGGACCTCGTCGCAGATCAGGAGGACGTTGCGTTCGCGGCAGATGCGCGCGCATTGCGCCAGATAGCCGGCCGGCGGAACGACGATGCCGCCCTCGCCCTGGATCGGCTCGACGAGGAACGCCGCCGTGTTGGGACCGATCGCGCGCGCCAATGCATCGGCGTCGCCAAACGGCACCTGCTTGAATCCGGGAGCGAACGGCCCGAAGCCGTCGCGGTACTGCGGCTCGGACGAAAAGCCGACGATCGCGATCGAGCGGCCATGAAAATTTCCCGAGCACACGATGATTTCCGCGCGGTCGGCCGGAATACCCTTGATCTTGTGGCCCCACTTGCGCGCGGCCTTGAGCGCCGTCTCGACCGCCTCCGCGCCACCGCTCGACGGCAGTGCGCGATCGAGCCCGGTGAGCGTGGTCAGGCGTTGCAGGAACGCGGGCAGCAGCTCGTTGTGGAAGACGCGCGACGTGACCGAGAGCCTTTGCGCCTGCTCGACGAGCGCGCGCACGATGCGCGGATGCGCGTGGCCGTGGCTCACCGCCGAGTACGCGCTCATCATGTCGAGGTAGCGGCGCCCGTGCTCGTCCCACAGCCAGCAGCCGTCGCCGTGCGCGAGCACGACCGGAAGCGGATCGTAGTTGCGAGCCGAATGTCGGCGCTCGCGAGCGATCGAAGGGGAGACGGTCGAGGGTCCGGAGGCCGACGTCCTGCCGGCTTTGAAGCGTGCTTCCATACCGATGCTCCTTTTGAGAGTCGGGTCCTGTCACTCGAGGAGAGCAGGAGACGTGCCAGTTCAGCGTCGGGCTCGTGGCCCCGTCTGAAACGCTGGCGGGTTTGGTTAAGTGGGGCGCCGGGATCGGCCCGGCACACGACGCAAATTTTACCCGAGGCGCCTCAAATGGGCGTACTGCACCGCAACATGCCTCGGGGCATCCGGGCGCGCTCCTGCGCTATTTCGCGGGCGCCGTGCAATCGCCGACGCGCTTGCCCGAATAGGTCTGCGACATCTCGAACGACTGGCCGTCGGCCTTGCCGCTCATCATCATCTTGCCGTCGTAGGCGTTGGCGCCGAACGTCGTCTCGCCGGCGACCGTCATCGCGTCCTTCCCGGTGCACACCATCTTGTAGGTGACCTTGCTGCCGGTGCGCTTGCTTTCGAGCACCTTGCAGTTCTCGCGCTTGGGCACGTAGTCCTCGTCCTTGCCGCCCTTGGCGATGCAATACCGATTGGTCTGCGGCGGCATTGCCATCGGCATGCCGGGCATTTCCATCTTCGTGGTCACTTCCCACAGGTCGTCCCTGCCCTGCCCGTAGGCGGGATTCGGCGCTGAGACGGAGGCGACAAACATTCCGACGATCGCCAACCCCATGCTCGAGTGTTGCGCTCCCCGGTGGATCGATTCGCGGCGGAAGGACATGGAGCCCCCTCTGGGTGATTGGAACGAACAACGGCGCGACGCCGGGGCAACGTCGGCATCCGGCGGGCGCACCGGCACTATCTTACCGCCCGCAGAGACCCCAGGGGCCTCTGCGATTGGCGCCTGGCCGAATTCAGTGCGGCGTCGTCCGTGCAATAGCGCGCTCGGCGTCCGGCGAACTGGGCAGCGACGCGAGTTCGGCCAGCGTGATCGGCTTGACCGGCCAGCGCAGCCGGAAATAGCCGGCGGTTTCCGGGGAAATCCTGCATTCGCGCGCAACCATCTCCGTCACGGTGATGCCGCAGAAGCGTCCCTGGCACGGCCCCATGCCGCAACGCGAAAACGCCTTGACCTGGTTCGGTCCGGACGCGCCCGATCGCACGGCGTCGACGACCTGCGCCGCGGTGACGTTCTCGCAGCGACAGACGACGGTATCGCCGCGTGGGATCCGGAACGCGTCGGCGGGACGGCGCAACGCGTCCAGAAACGCCGCGCCGCGCAGCGCGCGCCGCAACGCGGCACGCGGCTTCTCGGCCGCGGTGTCGCGCGCTTTCGCGTCGATGCGGCCGAGCGCGTTGGCCACCGCGAGTGCCGCGAGTTCGCCGCGCGCTTCCGCCGCTTCCGAGCCGGCGACACCCGCGGCGTCCCCGGCGAAGAACACATCCGGCAGCGTGCTTCCTCCCCACGCGTCGACAACCGGCTCGAACGAGGCGCGCGCATCATTCCAGCGATGCGCGCAGCCGAGCGCCGTCCCGAGGTTGATGTCGGGGACCAGCCCCTGGTGCAGGAACAACAGATCCGCGGACACCTCGCCCGCGGTGCCGGCGGCGTCGAACTGGATGCTCTCCACCCGGTCCGGACCGCTCGCGCCGAGCGCGGTCACGTTGGCGATGACTCGAACCGCACGGCGCACCGCGCGCTCTTCGGCGACGCGGCGCAGAAAATTCGGAGCGCGCGCGATGTCCCACGCACCCGGCAGGCAGCGCCAGCGCACCCCGCGCGGCGTCGTGTCGAACAACGCGACGAGCCCGATGCCGGTGTCGAGACACTGTGCGGCGAGCCTCCACAGCAGCGCTCCGTTGCCCGCGAGCACCACGCGGCTCGTCCGGCCGATCGCCGCGGTTTTCAACAACACCTGCGCACCGGCGGCCGTCATGACGCCCGGCAGCGTACCACCCGGAATGGGAAACGGACGTTCGAGCGCGCCGGTCGCGATGATCACCGCGCGGGTAGATACGATGCGGCTGCTGCGTGCTCCTGGTGCGCCGTACACAACGCCGAGTTCGTACCGATCCGCGTTGCCCTTCCCCGCCGACCAGACAGTCGCATCGGGGACCCATGTCGCGCCCGACTGGCGAAAGACTTCGACGAGCGCCGCGTCGTGGATACTGCCTTTCGCGTCGCCCGGACGCACGTTGGTACCCGCGGTGGGTGGGCCGTAGATCTGTCCGCCGGGTGCGGCCTGCTCGTCGAAGAGCACCGTCGCCAGCGCGTGACGCGCCGCAACGGTCGCCGCCACGAGTCCCGCAGGCCCGGCGCCGATCACGGCGACGTCGTAGAGAGCCTTCATCGGCGGCCGTGCGGCGATCGCTTCATTCGCATGGGGCCATCACGCAGCGAGGGCATCGAAGCGTCGCGCAACGAAAGGCCTGAGGGACTCGGGCAAACTTCCCGCGGCGACCGCCGGCGCCAACGCGTAGGCATGCACGGCTGCGAGCGTCACGCCGCTGTGACATGTGGCGACGAACGCCCCCGGGTGTTCAGCCGCCTGCTCGTAGATCGGAAAGCCGTCGGGCGTCATCACGCGCAACGCGGCCCATGCGCGAACGACGCGCGCCGCGGCCAATGCCGGAAACACGCGCACCGCCCGCGCCGCCATCGCCGCGAGAATGTCAACGCCGAGCGACTCGTCGAACCCGCGTTCCTGGTGCGAGTCGCCGATGAGCACGGTGCCGTCGTCGGTCTGCCGGATCGTCGCGAGCGGCAACGCGAGAAATCGCGGCACCCGCTCGAGCACGATCACCTGGCCCTGGTTGGGCTGCACCGGTGCGGCAAGCCCGATCATCGGCGCGAGCGCCGCATTGCCGAGCCCCGCGGCGAGGACAATCTTCTCGGCGGCCACCGTTGCGCCCGCGGTCTCCAGCGCGAAGCCGCTCCCTCGTGGCGCGATGCGCGTCACCGCATGACCGGCACGATAGATGCCTCCTGCGCGCACCGTCGCCGCGTGCAACGCGTGCAGCAGCCGCAGCGGATTGCAGTGCCCGTCGAGCGGACAGTACGTGCCTCCGGCGACATCGGCACCGAGGCCGGGAAGGCGCGACTTGAGATTCGCGCGGTCGAAGACCTCGATCGGGTAGCGCCTGAACCCCGGCTGCGCCTGCAGCGCCTCGAGCGCCGCGGCGCGTTGCGACAACTCCATGGCGGTCAGGCAGACGTGGATGCCGCCCGGCTGCGCCAGCGCGACGTCGATGCCGGTCTCGCGCAACAGCTCGCCGGCGAGACGCGGCCAGTCGCGCGCCGAGCGTTGCGTCCACGTCCCGTACGGTGCGAGGCCCATGCCCTTCCCCTGCACCCAGATCAAGCCGAAATTGCCGCGCGCCGCACGGTGCGCGATGTCCCCTTCGTCGAGCGTGACGAGCTTCGGCCCGAGCGCGCGCAATCCGAAGGCGAGCGCCGCTCCGACCAAGCCTCCGCCGATCACCGCGACGTCGAATGGCCCTGCCGCACTCACTTCACGCAGCCCACGAACCGCAGCACCGACGGGACCTCCGCGCCGAAATCCTCCCAGCCGTGGTCGCCGCCGCTGGCGACGTACTGGAAGGCGCCCGCGTAGAACGCCGCCGCCGCGCGCCAATCCAGGACTTCATCGCCGGTGCGCGCCAGCAGAAAGTAATGCTCGGGACGCGTGATCCGCGCGACCGCGAGCGCCGCGAGCTCGTCGAAATGCGCCGGCGTGACCTCGTACGCCTCGCCGGTGTACGGGTTGCGCTGGGGGCCGAAAAACGGCTTCAGGTCGACCCAGGGCCGGACCGCCGGATTGATGACGACGGCACGCGCCGAATACTTTTCCGCGAGCCACGTCGCGTAATAGCCGCCGAGCGAGCTCCCGACGAAGGCGAGATTGCGTCCCGATGAAACCTCGGCGTCGACCCATGCGCAGACATCGCGCATCGCCTGCGCCGGTCGATGAACGAGCGCCGGGACGTGGAACGCGGGCGGTTCGGGCAGCGCCGCCGCGGCGCGCGCGAGCATTTGCCCCTTCACTGAATGCGGCGACGAGTTGAAGCCGTGCAGGTAGAAAATCGTAATAGCGCTCCCCCCGAAGCGGCGCTGCGCGCCGCCTCCCCCCAGGGGGCGAGCGCCTTGGGGCGGCCCGGCGGCGCTTTGCCCCCCCCGAAGCGGCGCTCATCCGTCATCGCGGCGACGAGAGTCGCGCAAGGAGCTTTCCGTGGATGCCGCCAAAGCCGCCGTTGCTCATCACGAGCACGTGGTCACCGGCACGCGCCTGCGCCGCGATCGCCTCGACCAGCGTGGCGAGGTTGTCGTACACGGTGGCCTTTGCGCCGAGCGGCGCCATTGCGCCGGCGACGTCCCATCCGAGGTTCGACGCGTAGCAGAATGTCCGGTCCGCGCCGGACAGGCTCGCCGGCAGCGCGTCCTTCATCGCGCCGACCTTCATCGTGTTCGTTCGCGGCTCCAGCACCGCAATGATCCGGGCGCGTCCGACCTCGCGGCGCAGCCCGGCGATCGTCGTCGCGATCGCCGTCGGATGGTGCGCGAAATCATCGTAGACGGTGATCCCGTCGGCGATGCCAACCACTTCGAGCCGGCGCTTGATGCCGCGAAATTGCGCGAGCGCCGCGATCCCTGCATCGAGGGTGACGCCGACGTGCCGCGCCGCCGCAAGTGCGGCGAGCGCGTTCATGCGATTGTGGCGCCCCAACTGCGGTCGATCGCCCGGCCAGCGCAGCGCGCCGATCGACACGCCGCCCGACGTTACCGCGCCGTCGTCGCCGATTCGCCACAGTGGCTGCTGGCTGCCATCGGGCGCGGCGAACCCGGCGCCAGCGATTCGCTCGACCTCGGACCAGGAGCCGCGCGCGAGCACGCGGGCAACGCTTGCCTCTTCTGCATTCACGATCAGGCGCCCGGTGCGAGGCACGGTGCGGACGAGGTGATGGAACTGCGTCTCGATGGCCGCCAGATCCGCGAAGATGTCGGCGTGGTCGTATTCGAGGTTGTTGACGATCGCGGTGCGCGGCCGGTAATGGACGAATTTCGAGCGCTTGTCGAAGAACGCGGTGTCGTATTCGTCGGCCTCGATCACGAAGAACGAGCTGTCCGACAGTCGCGCCGAAACGGCGAAATTCTCCGGCACGCCGCCGATCAGGAAGCCGGGACCATAGCCGGCGTGCTCGAGGATCCACGCGAGCATGGACGCCGTCGTCGTCTTGCCGTGCGTACCGGCCACGGCGAGCACCCACCGGCCTGCCAGCACGTTCTCGTAGAGCCACTGCGGCCCCGACGTATAGGCGAGGCCCGCATCGAGAATCGCCTCCATCAGCGGATTGCCGCGCGTGATCACGTTTCCGATGATGAACACCTCGGCGTCCTTTGCCACCCCCTCCAGCTGCGCCGGGTCGTAGTCCTCGGTCAACCCGATGCCGAGCGCTTTCAGTTGCGTGCTCATCGGCGGATAGACGTTGGCATCGCAACCGGTAACGCGATGCCCGGCGGTGCGCGCGATCGCCGCGAGCCCGCCCATGAACGTTCCGCAGATGCCGAGGATGTGCAGATGCATGGTGGCGTGGTGGTCGGAATGGGGTTCCCGCAAGCGAGGCGTCAGGCCCTGCCGGCAGCGAGCGGGCGCGCGGTCTGGCTGCGCCAACCCCAGTAGAACCAGACGAGCGTAGCGATATTGGCCACGAGCGCGATGGCGAACGCGAGCTTCAACCCGCCGCGGGTGTCGTAACCCAGGCCGACGCGCGCCGCGTCGACAACGAGCCCGATGCCCCATTGGGCGGCGAAGCTGCCGGAGAACATGCAAAGGTTGACCGCGGTGTTCGCGCGCCCGGTGATGTCCTTCGCGAAGCCGTCATTCAGGACGGTGAAGGACAGCACATTGACCGCAGCGCCGAATCCGTAGAGCGCCCACCACAGATAGGATCCCGGCAGGCCGGCGATTATCGCGGCGAACGCAGCGGCGTTGAGCGTGAATCCGGTCGCGAACAGGTGCTGCGCGTGGATGCCGCGGCGCACGAGCCGGGTGGCGAATAGGCCGATCAAGACGTAGCCGACGAGCACGGTGACGCCCTGCACGAGCAGGTGGCGTGCCGCGCCCGCGCGGTCGTAGCCGTCGACTTCGATCAGCCACGGCACGGCCCACAACCCCTGGACGGCCATGAACGTGCCCATGCCGACCGCGCCCAGCGGGACCAGCCACCAGAAGCGCGGGTGGACGAACACGCTCTTGACGCCGGCAAACTGAGCGGCGAACCCTGTCGTGTGCGCGTGTTTCGGCGTGTCGGGCACCTTGAACCAGATCCACGCGGCCGCCGCGTAGGTGATCAACGCGAGCGCCACGAAAATCGCCCGCCACTCGGCGAAACGCAACGCGAATTCGAGCGGCGTCGTCGCGGCCAGCGCACCCAGTCCACCTGCCACCATCATCCACCCGGACAAGGACGCCTGCTTCTCGACCGGATACCAGGTGGCGATCGCCTTCAGCGGCGACATCAGGCACGCCGCGCACCCCGCTCCAATGAGGGCGCGCGCCGCCATGAGTCCCGGCACGCCGTCCGCGAACGAGAAGAGCAGCGCACCGGTGCCGGCGATTGCCAGAAACACCGGCTCGACGCGCCGGGGGCCGTAGCGGTCGAGCAGCATCCCGGCAGGTATCTGCACCGCCGCGAACGCGACGAAATAGGCGCTCGTCAGGAGCCCGAGCGAGGCCGGCAAGAGCGCGAGCTCGCGGGTCAGCTCCGGCGAGATGACGGCGTTGACCGTGCGGAAGAGATACGACAGCAGATAGCCTGTCGCGAACGCGAAATACACGCGCAGGAAGGGCATCGCGGGCGAGGACATGGATCGGCGTTGCGGCGCGGGCGGCGCTCAGCTGCGGAAGATGAAATAGACGGCGCCCATCAGGCAGAGCCCGGCCCACAGGTAGTCGAGCTTGATCGGCTGATCCATGTACATCACGGCGAACGGGACGAACACCGACAGCGTGATCACTTCCTGCAGGATCTTGAGCTGCGCCAGCGACAGCACGGTGTACCCGACGCGATTCGCGGGCACCTGCAGCAGATACTCGAACAGCGCGATCCCCCACGAGATCAGCGCGGCGGCCCACCAGGGACTGCCCTGCAGATGCTTCAGGTGTCCGTACCACGCGACCGTCATGAAGAGATTTGAGCACGCCAGCAATAACACGCACGCCAGCACCGGGGACGCGCTCGCGGAAGCGAAGAGGTTCATGGGAGACGTCAAAGGGTGATCGCGGTCGGCCGACGCCGAATGCATGACGCCATTATCGCCGATGGCCGGAGCATGCGGCGGCGCAACGTGCCATCGCGCGACAGGCCGGCGATCGACGTACGGCCCGGCTCACGCAACGCGGGCGCGGAACCGCGTCCCCGGCGGAAAGCGCAGTTCGAATCCTTCGGCCAATACGTCGAGAAGCTCATCGTCGCTCGACAGCGTTCGGCAGGTCACGTCGTCGCCGCGATGTTCGCAGTATTCGCGATTGCGAAGCACACGGTGCACGTCGGGCGCAATTCGCTGGACGATCGGCACCTGCACAAAGCGAGATTCCGGATGCGTCGACGTGTAATGGTTGGCCATTTCGTAATCGGCCGGGGTGTGCGGTTCGAGCGTGAACGCGTAGAGGTCGTTCCATGCCTTCGTGCAGCGCGACTGCAGCACGTTCCCACCGGGTTCGGAGACGATGCGATAGCTCCACCCGTACTGGCGCGATTCGATGCCCTCGCCGAACGGCACCGGCAACAGCAGGCCATGGGCGCCGAAGCCGACGTCGGCGAGCAGGGGCCCGCCGTCGACGTCGACCCGCAAAGTCATGTGCGTTCGCGGCAGCACGTCCTTGGTCCCGAAGCGGATCCGCGCGGCGAGTGTCGTCACCACGAACCCCAGCGTCTGCAGCGCCGTCGCGAACAGCCGGTTTTGCTCGAAGCAGTAACCGCCGCGCCGGCCGTGGACAAGCTTCGCAACGAGACTCGGCAAATCGAGCCGGATCGGTACACCGAGGTGGATGTCGAGGTTCTCGAACGGAATGTGCGTCGCGTGCGCGAAATGCAACGCGTCGAGCGTCGCGCGGGTAGGCGCGAGATTGCCGGAATACCCGATGCGTTCAAGATACGCGTCGCGATCGAGCGCTGCCGGTTCGGGCATGCCGGACCGGTCAGGCATCGCGGTGCGTCCCAATGCCGCACGTCACAGGCCCGCGCCATCCCCCGCTACGCGTTGCGGGTAACATCGATCTTTCGTCCGCAAAGGAGGACACGATGAAGCTCGAAGGTTCCTGTCACTGCGGCGCGGTCGGATTCTCGGTCGATTCGCAGACACCGTATCCGTTCATGCGCTGCTACTGCTCGATTTGCAGGAAAACAGCGGGCGGCGCCGGCTACGCGATCAACATCATGGGCACGGCGAAATCGCTCAGGGTCCGCGGCAAGAAGTTCGTCACCGTCTTTCGCGCGCGCGTTCGGGAGGAGGGGTCGGCACGCACCACACGGTCGCCGGGCCGCCGGCACTTCTGCTCGAAGTGCGGCAGCGCGCTGTGGGCGTGGGACCCCCGATGGCCGGAGTTCGTCTATCCGTTCGCCTCCGCGATGGACACCAAGCTCCCGAAGCCGCCCGAGGAAGTGGAGATCATGCTCGACTACGCCGCGCCGTGGTCCGATATTCCAAGCGGGCCGACGCACACGCATTTTCGCGAGTTTCCTACCGAAGGAATCGCCGACTGGCATGCGAAGCGCGGACTTGCCGTCAAGTAGCCGTGCGCCGCGACGCGACCGGCGCCGCCGAGAATCGGGTGGCATGTCCGGACCGAGGCGGCCACACATGAATTTCTCCGACCCGGACGCGGGCCGGAGAGACGGGTGCAAACGTCAGCGGCTTGGGACGGGGCCCTGCCCGGCACGGATCCGGTCGGTTTGCATGTCTGTCTTAGCGTTCGGATTGTCGCTCGTATTCGCGACCGGCTCCTTCGCCGGCAGGTGGCTGCCCGTCCGATAGGTCTTGTCATCCTTCGAAGCGGCGGCGGCGTCCGACGTCGAGCGCGAATCCGGCGTCGCGCAACCGGCAACCAGGAATGCCGCAACCGCGGCGACCAGCAGGCCGTTTCGACCCATTTAAATCACCCCGTCATCATCGTTCCGCCGTAGCGGCAAGCCGTGAGTTTACCCGACCTCGCGTCGCCGGTGCACCCCGGATCTCCCGACAGGAGCGCCGAAATCCGGGGATGCGCGCGTGGGTCATTCCGCGTGCGGCTATCGAATCCAGCCCAGCGCGCGCAACAGCGACGATCCGCCGGCCCATAGCGCAGTGGCGACGACCATGCCGATCACGGCGGCGAGGATTGCGCCGACCACACCGTCGACGCCGAACGCCGCGACCAGCATCCAGGCGGCGAATCCGCCGGCGATGCCGCACAGGACGATGCCGAGGATGCTGCCGAAAACCGAACCGCGCTCGCGATTTGCCATGGGATGCCGATGGGGCGAAAGGAGCGTCGATGGTACTTCGAGTTGCGTCCCCCTCCAATCCAAATCGGCGGCGTCCGGCATGGCGTCACGCCTTGGGCCGCACGACCGGTTTCGGCAACCGAGGCTTGGCGAGTAACGCGGCGCGCTGGTCGGCGATCCCCTTCAGCATGATCTCGAAGCCCTGCTCGAACGTGGAATCGAAGTACGATCGCTTGAAAAACGGCGCGGCTGCCGCGAGGCGCGGCGCTTCGCATGCGATGTCGTCGTCCGCCGCGGGCGCGGCTGGAGACGGTCCTTCGGCATAGCCGGACGTCTGGTCGAGCGCGGCACCAACCACGTAATAGGCGAAGACGCGGAAGGCCTGCGCTGCGATCCGGTCGTCGGGAAGGGCCGCATGGAAATGGCGCAGGATCCGCTCGATGAAGGCGATGCCCGCCGGCATGTCGAGGCGATGCAGCGCGACGAGTTGAAAGAGCCGCGGGTGGCGATGCGCCATCGCGCGATATTCGCGTCCCAGGAAGCGCAGCCCTTCGATGGGATCGAGGTCGCCCGGCGGATCCTTGATCCCGCCGATTGCGCGCTCGACCATGGCGTCCTGCAGGTGCCGCTTGCTCGGAAAATGGTGATAGATGCTCATCGCTTCGCAGCCGAGCGCCGCCCCGAGCCCGCGCGTCGTGAACCCTCCCATGTCACGCCGTTCGACGAGTTCCATCGCGGCCTCGACGATGCGCTCGCGCGAAAGCGGGACTCGTTCCAGCGTATGGGCTGCCATCGGTACTCCTCCAGTACTCCTCCATTGTAATCTTACGGCGTAAGTCCACATGCACGCAATACCCGTACGCTGTAAGTCCAATACCTGTTCACGACTCATGGTCAAGGGCGACAACCTCGCCGATTCGCGGGATAATTGACGCCCATTTTTGGAGAGAAAACCATGAGCGAGCAGAGAGAAGTCGTCATCCTGAGCGGCGTGCGCACGGCGATCGGCGATTACGGCGGCAGCCTGAAGGACATCGCGCCCAGCGACCTCGCCGCGCGGGTCGTCAAGGAAGCCGTCAGCCGGGCGGGTGTAGACCCGAAGGACGTCGGCCAGTGCGTAATCGGCAACGTGATCCACACCGAGCCGAAGGACATGTACATTTCGCGGCTCGCGTGCGTGAACGGCGGCCTGCCGCACGACACCGGCGCATTCACGCTGAACCGCCTCTGCGGCAGCGGCATGCAGGCGATCGTCAGCGCCTCGCAGTACATCCTGCTGGGCGAGACCGACGCGACCGTCGCGGGCGGCGTCGAGAGCATGAGCCGCGCCGCCTACGCGTCGCTGACGCAGCGCTGGGGCGCGCGGATGGGCGAGACGAAGATGATGGACATGATGGTCGGCGCGCTGACCGACCCGTTCGACACGATCCACATGGGCGTCACCGCCGAGAACGTCGCCAGCAAATGCGGGCTGACACGCGACCAGCAGGACGCGTTCGCCGTGCAGAGCCACAAGCGCGCCGCGGCCGCGATCGCCGCCGGCCATTTCAAGAGCCAGATCCTGCCGATCGAACTGAAGAGCAAGAAGGGTCCGGTGATGTTCGACACCGACGAGCACGTGCGCAGCGAATCGTCGATGGAGAGCATGGCGAAGCTCCGCGCGGTGTTCATCAAGGAGAACGGCACCGTCACCGCCGGCAACGCGTCGGGGATCAACGATGCGGCGGCGGCCGTCGTGCTGATGGAAAAGTCGGTGGCGGCGAAGAAAGGCCTGAAGCCGATGGCGCGGCTCGTCTCGTACGGCCATGCCGGTATCGACCCGAAGATCATGGGCCTGGGCCCGGTGACGGCGGTCAAGCGTGCGCTGGCCAAGGCCGGGCTCAGGCTCGACCAGATGGACGTTATCGAGTCGAACGAGGCGTTCGCCTCGCAGGCGCTCGGCGTTTCAAAAGAACTGGGCATGGATTCGGCGAAGGTCAACCCGAACGGCGGCGCGATAGCGCTCGGCCACCCGATCGGCGCCACCGGCGCGATCCTGACCATCAAGGCGATGTACGAACTGCAGCGCACCGGCGGCCGCTACGGACTCATCACGATGTGCATCGGCGGCGGACAGGGGATCGCGGCGATCATCGAGCGGATGTGAGGTCGCGTCGCTGACGGGGTATTGCGTTGCCGGTGCGTTAGAGCTGGGTTAGGGTGCGCCTGCCGCTGGTCGAGCCCAACGTGCGCGGCCTTGGCATCGGCCGTGGCCTCGTAGACGCGTGCATCGCGTTCGCGCGGGCTGCGGGTTACCGCAAGATCAGCCTGTGGACGCAGCAAGGCCCCGACGCGGCGCGACGGATCTACGAGAACGCGAGCTTCTGTCTGACGAACGAAGAGCCGCACTACAGTTTCGGACAGGACCTCGTCGGAGAGACCTGGGAGTTCGACCTGTAGGGCCTCACCTGCGCGATCATTGGCGCGACTTCGGAGATCCTCGTGTCCGCACCGCCGCTACGCATCGGCATCGCCGGCCTCGGCCGCATGGGGCGCCACCACGCCGCCAACCTCGCGCACCGCGTGCTCGGCGCCGAGCTCGTGGCCGGCTGCAGCCCGGTCGCCGACGAACTCGCGTGGGCGCGCGACACGCTCGGCGTCGCCCACGGCTACCGCGATTACGCGCAATTGCTCGCGCACCCTGGCCTCGACGCGGTGTTCCTCGTGACGCCGACCACGCTGCACGCCGACCAGATCATCGGCGCGCTCGACGCCGGCAAGCACGTCTTCTCGGAAAAGCCGCTGGCGCTCAATCTCGCCGACTGCCTGCGCGTCGAGGAGAAGGCCGCCAAGCATCCGAAACTGAAAGCGATGATCGGCTACGTCCGGCGCTTCGACCCGAGCTACCGCGACGCCTACGACAAGATCCAGGCCGGCCTCATCGGCCGTCCGTTTCTCGCGCGCTCGCAGACCACGGACCAGAACGATCCCAGCGGATTCTTCGTGCGCTACGCCGGCGCATCCGGCGGCATCCTGCTCGACATGAGCGTCCACGACATCGACACGGTGCGCTGGATGCTCGGCGCAACGAGCGCGAAGCGCGTTTTCGCCACCGGAATGATCGCCGTCCACAAGGGCCTCGTCGACGCCAACGACGTCGACAATGCGGTCGCGACCATCGAATTTGACGACGGCCGGATGGCGTGCATCTACGCGTCGCGGACGATGGCGCACGGCCACGACACGCAGACCGAGATCGTCGGCACCGAAGGACGCCTCACCGTGGGAGCGAATCCGCGCATCAACCGCGTCGAGATCGCCGACGCGCACGGCGTGCGCAACGAGTGCACGCCGACCTTTTACGAGCGCTTCGCCGACGCGTTCCTCAACGAGGCGCAGGCGTTCGTCGACGTCGTGCGCGAGGATCGACCGGTGCCACTGACGTTGCGCGACGCTACCGAAGCGACGCGTATCGGCATCGCGGTGACCGAGTCGCTGCGCACCAAACGGTCGGTCGAATTGTAGCCACCCGCGCGGGGACGCAGCGCCAGGTTAGAGCTTCTGCCCGACGCCCACCGAGAACACGTCCACGGCGATGGACTTGCCCTTGAACGTGATCGCCCCGAGTGCCTCGAGTAAGACGCGCTCGTGCAACGCCTCGCGCGTCGCAGCATCGATCAGGATCGCGCGCTGCGCTTCCTTGGTGTGGCTCTCGATCCGCGAGGCCAGATTGACGATGTCGCCGATGCACGTATAGGTCGCCCGGTCGTTGGTACCGGTGTACCCGGCGATCATCTCGCCGGAGGCGATGCCGATGCCGATCCGGATCTCCGCCTTTCCAGCAGCTGCGCGCTCGAGGTTGAACAGGTCGATGAGCTCGATCATTTCAAGCGCCGCGTTCACGGCACTGACGCGATGGTCGGGCAGCGGCAGCGGTGCGCCGAAAACCGCCATGATCCCGTCGCCGATCATCTGGTTGACGCCTCCACCGTGCCCGATGATCGCCGAAAACATCAGCGTGTAGTAGGTGTTGAGGAGCTCGATCGTCTCCTCCGGCGACTGCGACTCGGCGAGCGGCGTGAAGCCGCGGATGTCGGAGAACATCACCGCGGCCTGCACCCGCTTGCCGCCCAAGGCGAATCCGGACTGCTGCAGGTCTTGCGCCACTTCCGGCGTCGCGAAGCGCCGCATCATCTCCTTCTGCTGGTCGCGCAGGCGCTTCTTCTCGAGGCTCGCGCCGATGCGCGCCTTCAGCAGCACCGGGTTGACGGGCTTCGGCAGGTAGTCCTCGGCGCCCAGCTCTATGCACCGCACGACGCTTTCGACGCCTTCTAGCGACGACGTGACGAGGACCGGCACGTCGCGCAACTGCAGGTCGCTCTTCATCTGCTCCAGCACCTGGAAGCCGTCCATCTCCGGCATCTCCATGTCGAGCAGCACGAGGTCGAAGGATTCGCGACGAAGCATGTCGAGCGCGATTCGGCCGTTCTCCGCCGTCGCCACGCTGTGCCCCTGCTGCTCCAGGCTTCGGTTCAGCAGCAGCCGGTTGACCTTGTTGTCGTCGACGACCAGCAACCTGGCGCCGCTTCGTCCGCCCTCACGCATTCTTGAGGTCCTTGAGCGCCGTGGCGACACGGTCGTATTCCTGCGCGAGCGCGTCGAGCGTCGCGCCGTTAGCGGCGCGCGCCGGCGCGAGCCCGGTGAGCTCGAGTTCTTTCGCCATCGCTCCCAGGGTCAGCGCCCCGAACGTGTTGCTGTTCGACTTGAGCGAGTGCGCGGCGCGCCGGAAGCTGTCGGCGTTGCCGGCGCCGAGCGCCGTGCGCAGGTCGCCCAGCATGACGGGCGCCTCGACGAGGAAAGTGTCCACGAGCTCGGCGACGAAATCCGCGCCGGCAGTGTCCTTCAGCTCGTCGAACGTCGCACGATCGATCGTCGGTTGCGTCATGTCATCCATCTCCGCGGGGTTGCACCAGTGTAAGCGCTTCGACCAGCTGGTCGACGCGAATCGGTTTGGTCAGATAGTCATCCATGCCCGCCGCGATGCACATCTCGCGGTCGCCCTGCATCGCATTGGCCGTCATCGCGACGATGCGCGGACGCTCGTTCGCGCTCCAGCGCTTGGTGATCTCCTTCGAGGCTTCGAGCCCGTCCATCTCCGGCATCTGCACGTCCATCAGCACGACGTCGTAGGTCTGCCGCTGCACGCATTCGATCGCCTCGATGCCGTTCGACGCGAGGTCCGCACGATAACCCATCTGCTGCAGAAGGCGCATCGCGAGCTTCTGGTTGACCACGTTGTCCTCGGCCAGCAGGATGCGCAGCGGGTGACGCTCCGCCATGCCGGGATCCATCGAAGGCTTCGCCGGCGCCACCGGCCTCGGCGCGGCGTCCTGCACGAGCAGCGTCATCAGCGTGTCGAAAAATTGCGACTGCCGCAGCGGCTTCGCCAGGTAGGCCTTGAACAGCCCTTCGGTGTCTCCCGCCTCGCGCCGGCCGAGCGACGTGAAGAGCACCAGCGGCAGGGTAGATCCCTGCTTGCGGATTCGCTGCGCGAGCGTGAGCCCGTCCATTTCCGGCATGTGCATGTCGAGGACCGCAAGATCCAGAGGCTCGCCCTCTCCGATCAGGCGCAACGCTTCGGCCGGGGATTCGGTGTCGCTCGGCACCATGCCCCACTTCGCCATCTGCAGCGCCAGGACGCGCCGGTTGGTGGCGTTGTCGTCCACCACCAGCACCCGCTTGCCGGCGAGACCCGGCTGCGCCCCGATGTAGTCGCGTCGCGTGCTCTGCGGCATGTCGGCAACCTGCGCGTGGAGCGTGACGAAGAACGTCGAGCCGTGACCCGGTCCCGCGCTCTCGACCCACATCGTGCCGCCCATCAACTCCGCGAGGCGCTTGCTGATCGCGAGACCCAGCCCGGTGCCACCGTACTTGCGCGTGGTCGACGAGTCGGCCTGCGAGAATGACTGGAACAAGCGGCCAATCCCCTCCGGCGACAGGCCGATACCCGTGTCGCGCACCGCGAACACGAGTTCGACGTCGTCCTTTCCGAGCGTCTTGGCGCTGACGTTGATCACCACCTCGCCGGCCTCGGTGAACTTCACCGAGTTGGAAAGCAGATTGAGCAGGATCTGCCGCAGCCGGGTCACGTCGCCGTTGACGGCGACCGGGATTTCGCCGTCGAACAGGTACGCGACGTCCAGGTGTTTCTCCGCGGCTCGCGCGCTGATGAGGTCGAGCGCGGATTCAACGCATTCGCGAAGATCGAACGGGTGCTTCTCGATGTCCATGCGCCCCGCCTCGATCTTCGAAAAGTCGAGGATATCGTTGATGATCGTCAAGAGCGCGTCGCCCGAGTCGCGAATGGTCGAGGCAAAGTCGTGCTGCTCGGCGTTGAGCGGCGTGTCGAGCAGCAGCCCGCTCATACCGATCACCGCGTTCATCGGCGTGCGGATCTCGTGGCTCATCGTGGCGAGGAACGAGCTCTTCGCTTCGTTCGCGCCCTCGGCGGCGGCGCGAGCCTCCTGCGCCTCCTTGAACAGTCGCGCGTTCTGGATCGCGATCACCGCCTGGTCGGCGAAGGTGCCGAGCAGCGCGGTCTCCTTGACGCTGAAGGGGCGCGGCGGCTGGCGGAAGACGCAGATCGCGCCGATGCCGCGTCCTTCCCAAAGCATGGGGCTGTAGATGGCGGAGTAGTTGCCAACGGCCTCAACGGCCCGACGCGCGCTCTCGCTCGAAGCAGCGACGGCTGCGGCATCGGCCACCTGGATCGTGCGTCGCTCGCGAATCGCCTGGCCGGTGAACGATTCCTCCACCGGCACCGGCACATGGGAGGTCAGCGCCTTGACGGCCGAGCCGCGCCATTCGCCCACGCCGACGCGGCCGTCGTCGCCGACGAGGAATATCCCGAGCTGCTCGCTGGCGAAAAGTCTCTGGCAGCTTTCGAGGATCTTCCCGAAAACGGGTGCCGTGTCGGCCACCGAGCTGCTGATCACCTGCAGCACTTCGGAGGTGGCGGTTTGCTGTTCCAGCGCTTCCTTGGTTTCGTTGAACAGCCGCACGTTCTCGATCGCGATCACCGCCTGGCGGGCAAAGGTCTGCAGCAACTGGACTTCCTTTTCGGCGAAGCTCCCAGGCTCGGCACGATTCACGTTGATGGCGCCGATGACCCGCTGGTCGTGCAGCATCGGCACGCTCATGCCGCTGCGAAAACCCGCCTTGCGGACGGATGCCTTCATGACGGGCGGATAGACGGCGTCGGGCTCGGCCAGGAGGTCGGCCACATTGACCACCTCGCCAGTGCGAATGGCGCGCGCGGAAATTGCCGGGCCGTCAGCTCGCATCGGAAAGACGCTCAGCAGATCCGAGACGCCGCGCGGATCGACGCCGAACGAGCTGGCGACCTGGAGCCACTCTCCATCGAAGCGGAAGACCAGTCCGAACTGCGCGCCGCAGAGCCGGGCCGCACGCTCGGCGATGATGTCGAACACGGGTTGCACGTCGGTCGGCGATTCGCTGATCACCTTGAGCACGTCGGCCGTCGCCGTCTGCCGCTCGAGCGCCTCCTTCGTCTCGTTGAAGAGGCGTACGTTCTCAATGGCAATGACGGCTTGGTCGGCAAAGGTCTGCAACAGCGTGAGCTGGCGATCGCCGAAAGGGCGAACGTCCTTGCGATAGACCAGGATCGCACCGATCAACTCGCCTTCGCGCAGCATCGGCACGCCGAGCCACGATCGCACGCCACCAAGCCGCAATGTTTTCAGCCGCCCAGGGTCTCCCTCGCGGAAGGCGTCATCGTCCTGCAAATCCGGGATGTTCAACGGTTGCTTCGTCCGTTCGAGTCGGCCGAGCCCGGTCTTCGCCGACCAACTGCTCGGCTCACGCACGAATGCGTCGAAGGCCGGGTCGGGTGTCAGCGTTGCGACAGCCCAAAACTTGCCGGCGTCGTACCGCAGGACGAGGCCCATGTCCGCGTCGCACAGGCGAGCCCCACTCTCCAGAATGGCTTCGAACACCGGAGCGGTGGACGTCGGCGAGTCGGAGATCACTCGCAGGATGTCGGCGGTCGCCGTCTGCCGCTCGAGCGCCTCCTTCGTCTCGTTGAAAAGCCGCGCGTTCTGAATCGCGATCACCGCCTGGTCCGCGAACGTCCGCAGCAACGCCAGTTCCTTGTCGGAAAAAGGCCGCGGCGGCTGGCGCATCACGCAGATCGAGCCGACGCCGCGCTCCTCCCACAGCATCGGCGCCCAGGCGATCGACACGTGACCGATCTGTTTGACAACTTTTTCGACTGCGATCGGAAGGTCGAGCGCTCCGGTCGTGTCCGGAATGTGCAGCGTGCGGCGATCCCGAATTACCAGCGCGGTCGCTGTCTCTCCGAGCGGCTTCGGAAACGTTTCCACCACGGTCCCGAGCGCCGAGCCACGCCATGCGCCGACACGCACCTGGCCATCGCCACCGACAAGAAAGATGCCCAATTGGTCGGTGGCGAACAGGTGCTGGCAACTGTCGAGGATCTTGTCGAACACGGGCGTCGTGTCCTCGACCGAACTGCTGATGACCTGCAGCACCTCGGAGGTGGCCGTCTGCTGGTCGAGCGCCTCCTTGGTCTCGTTGAACAGGCGCACGTTCTCGATCGCGATCACCGCCTGGTCGCGGAAGGATTCGGCGAGCGCGATCTCCTTGTCCGCGAAGCCCCCGGGGCGGTTTCGAAAGAGCATCAGCGCGCCGATGGACTCCCCGTCGCGCAGGAGTGGCACGCTGAGCGACGCGCGTGTGCCGGTCATATCGCGGATCATCTTCTGACGCGCCGGAAGCTCGATCGCGTCCCAGTCGGGGATGTGGACCGTTCGCTTCCACACAATCGCCTGCGAGGGAAAGTTGGCGGCGGGGTTGATCGGCACCGGATCGGGCCAGCGGTCGTTCTCGAATCCGGCCGGCGTCGCAACGGCAGCAGTGACGTAGGTCCTGCCTTCGACCCGCACGAACGCGGCGCGATCGCAGCCCAGGAGCTTGACCGCGGTATCGACGATCGCGTTGAACACCGGCTGCGTGTTGGTCGGCGAGGCGCTGATGACGCGCAAGATGTCAGCGGTTGCCGTCTGGTGGGAGAGCGCCTCCTGCGTCTCGTTGAACAGGCGCGTGTTCTGGAGCGCGATCACCGCCTGGTCGACGAACGACTGCGCGAGCGCGATCTCTGCCTCGTCATAGGCGTGCGCCTTCGTGTGCGCGATCGCAAGCACGCCGACGCAGTCGCCATCGCACACCAGTGGCAGCATCAGCGACGAGTGCAGTCCCGTTCCCTCGAACACCGTGCGCTCGTGCGGCGGCAGCTCGATCTGCGACCAGTCGGGAATGTGCAGCATCGTCTTGCTGGCAAAGACGCGCGACGGAAAGTTTGCCGCGGGATCGATCGGCACCAGCCGCGTCTTGCTGGCGAAGACGCGCGACCGGAGTTTCCCGGCGGGGTCGATCGGCACCAGTGGCGACTGGTCCTCGAGCCTGCGCTGCGCGTCGTCGCGGTTAGCCGCCGCGCCCATCCGGTAGCCGTCGCCGTCGCGCCGCAGGAGCGTGGTGAACGTCGACGGAAGCAGCTTGAGCGCCGCCTCGACGATGGCGTCGAACACGGGCTGCACGTCGGTAGGCGAGCGGCTGATCACTTTCAGGATCTCGGCGGTGGCCGTCTGCCGTTCGAGCGCCTCTTTGGTCTCGTTGAACAGTCGCGCGTTCTGCAGCGCGACGCCCATCGACGCAGCCACCGTGCTGAGCAGGTGGACCTCCGCGTCTCCATAGGCGTCTTCGTGCTCGAAGCTTTCGAGCGCGATGGACGCGGTCAGGCGGTCGCCAACAAAGATGGGCACGAAGACGGATGACAGGCTCGTATCCGTGCCGGGCGTCGTCTTCACCCCCAACGCATCGGCAGCCGCACGGTTGTTCATGACCGCGGGCTTGCCCGTCAGAAGTGCCTTCGCGAGCTTCGATTCGGGGTTGTATTTGGTTGGCGCCAGAGTCAAGCGCTGGCCATGCTCGTAGACGTATAGCGCGTGCACCAACTCGGTCGTCTCGTCACGCCAGCGAATGGCCATGTCGCCGGTCCGGAACAGCTCGCGCAATTTGTCGCCGACCAGATCGACGACCGCCTGGAAGTCGAGTTCGGCCGCGATGCCCTGCTGGATGCTGTTGATCACCGCCAGCTCAGATGATCGCTGCTCGGTCTCCTTCAACAGGCGCTGCGTCTCGTCGAACAGGCGCGCATTCTCCAGCGCGACGCCCATGCCGTTGGCGACGGTCTGCAGCAGGCGCACGTCGGCGTCGTTGTACGCATTGTCGCGCTCGTAGTTCTCCAACATGATGAAGCCGCGACATCGGTCGCTCGCGAAGATCGGGATCGCCACGCCCGACCGGCTTGCATCGGTGCCTTCAACCGCGAACAGGTCCAGCGCCGGGTAATCGGCGTGGCTGTTCCAGCGCACGGACTGGCGGGCGATGAGAGCCTTGTAGAAGCGGTTTTCGACTGGTGCCTTGAACGGCGCCAGCTGCAGTCGCTTGCCGTGCTCATACGCGTATAGGACATGGACCTGGCCTGCCTGCTCGTCGAGCCACTGGATGCCCATGTCGGACGAATCGAACAGCTCGCGCACCCGGTCGCCCACGAGGTCGACGATGCCCTGAAAATCGAGAGAGCCGGAGATGCCCTGCTGAATGCTGTTGATGACCGCCAGCTCGGCGGCGCGCTGCTCGGTGCGCGCGTTGGACGCCTTGAGCTCCGCGGTGCGCTCGTCGACCTTGGCTTCCAGGCCCTGAGCCCACTGCGCGTTGTCGAGTGCCACGGCGGCCTGCGCCGCGAGCATCGCCATCAGGTCGCGGTCGGCGTCGCGGAAGCGGCCAAACGCGCCGTCGATGTCCACGTAGAGAAAGCCCAGCAGGCGCTGCTGCGCGATCAGCGGTACGGTAACGGAAGAGCGCTGGTCGAGCGCGTCGGCGCCTTCGGGCCCATGCCGGAGGGTCGCCACGCGGCTGCGGCGCCCTTCGTCGAGCCAGGGCGCGATCGCGTCCAGCAGCACCGACGCGTCTTCCCGAGCCGGCATCAGCGAGCCCGCGATCCACGGCGCATCGGTCGCCTCGAGCACCAGAAGCACGCGCTCGGCGCCGCTCAATTCCGTGACCTCATCGACGAGGAACTCGTGCAGCTCTTCCGCGCTGCGCAGCTCGTTCAGGCGCACGCCGGTGTCGACCAGCCGTTCGAAGGGCGCGCGCAGGTCGGCCTCTCCAGCCAAATGTGCCGTGCGGCGCTTCTTCGACAGGCGATGGCGGTGCGCGTGCTCGATCCAGGCGCGGATGATTTCGCGATTGTCGCCAATCTTGTTGAGATAGCTGCGACGCAATCCTTCGTCGCTGAGGTTGGTGATTCCTTCGACGAGGAGCGCGTACGCAGATTCGAGCGCCTTCCTCGCCGCGCCGGACTGACCGCTTGCCGCCAGCGCCTGCGCGTGCCGCCACCAGACCTGCGCCGGGGAGACCATGGTGTCGAGGCTGCGCCGCTCGCGAGCGCGATAGAGGTCGGTGGCCCTTTTCGTGGCCGCGATCGCAGCGGCGGCGTTGCCAAGTTCCAGGTACGTGGCCCCGAGCAACGTCAGGAACCCGATTTCATAACTGGTCTCGGTCCGGCCGCTCACTCCACGAACACTCTCCTCGATGAACGGCAGCGCTGTCCTCGGGTCGCCGGCCGTCATCGCGATTTGCCCGTAACAGAGGGCGATCGTCGGATCGTGGTGACGTTGCGGAAGCGTGCCGTTCAAAGTCGCGGCTTCGTCGACACTTAGCCTTTGTGCCGCGATGTCGCCCAGGCGCCCTTCGATCACTGAAAGAATCAACAATCCATTGACGACGGAGCTCGTGGCACGGGTCTCGCGAAAGATCCGAAGCGCTTGCAGCATCGTGCGACGCGCATGACGGTGCAGCCCCAACGGCGCATAGGCAAGGCTCAGGTTATTGAAGATCGACGCCTTGGCCGTGACGTAGCCCGACGCCTCGTACGCGGCGAGCGCCTCGCGCAGCCCGCGCAACCGGGTCGCGAAGTCGTCATTCATCCGGTACACCATGTTCAGCGCACCGCCCTCACCGTACCGGTCACCCGTCGCACGGGCCAGCGCCAGGGCGGCGCTGGCAGTCCGTTCGCTCTCGGCTGCGTGCCCGAGGGCGAACTCCGCGCCGGACGCCGTGTACAGCGCGCGGCCCTGCTGAACTTTGTCGCCAATCTCGCCGTACATGCGCTTCGCGGCACGCGCATGTTCACGTGCTTCACGGTCGTCGACTCGCGCGCGGACCTGCGCCTCTGCGAGACGGAGCAGGCTCGAGGCGATCAGCGCCTTGCGCCGGGTGCGCCGCGCGGCAGCCAGCGCGCGGGTGGCGATCGCGACGGCGGCATTTTCTTCGCCCGAGAGCCTCTGCACGCTCGAGAGGGAATTCAACGCCTGCGCCTCGAACGCTGGCGACGCGCAGCGCGTCGCCAGCGCAACCATCGCGTCGGCGTCCGCGCGCGCCTGCGCCATATCGCCCCGGGCGATCAGGCTCTCGACTCGCAACTCGAGCAACGCAAGCCGATCCGCATCGTCACTTCCTGGCGCCGACAATGCCGATGCCAGGATGTCGATGGCCCGCGCATGCAGGCCGGCCCAGGCGAAGTCACGTGCCAGTGCGATGGCTTCAGCGGTAGACCGGGAGCGCGCATCCGCTTGAACCCGATTGGGACCGCGCCCCGTCGCCGCCTTCCCCTTTCGCGGCGCCGCTTCCCACCGGGCGGCCCCCGCGGCAGCTCGCCCCTCGTGCGACTGCCGCGAACGCGACGGGCGTTGCGCCGGTTTCACCCTAGCGGTCCTCGCGCGCTGGCACGTTGGTCAGCGCCTCGACCAGCTGCTCGACGCGGATCGGTTTGGTCAGGTAATCGTCCATGCCGGCGGCGATGCACATCTCGCGGTCGCCCTGCATCGCGTTGGCGGTCATCGCCACGATGCGCGGGCGCTTCGCCGCGCTCCAGCGCTTCGTGATTTCCCTCGAAGCTTCGAGGCCGTCCATCTCCGGCATCTGCACGTCCATCAGCACGACGTCATAGGACTGGCGCTCCACGCATTCGATCGCTTCGATGCCGTTGGACGCAAGATCCGCGCGGTAGCCCATCTGTTGCAGGATGCGCATCGCGAGCTTTTGATTCACGGCGTTGTCCTCGGCGAGGAGGATGCGCAGCGGATGGCGCGCCGCCATACCCGGGTCCAGCGTGGGCTTGGCCTGCGCCGCCTTGGGCGCGGAATCGTACCCAAGCAGCGTCATCAGCGTGTCGAAGAGCTGGCTCTGGCGCAGCGGCTTCGCGAGGTATGCCTTGAACAGGCCCTCGGTATCGCCAGCCTCGCGGCGGCCCAATGAGCTGAAGAGCACCAGGGGCAGCTTCGCATCGATCTCGTGGGCCCGTTGCGCGAGTTCGAGGCCATCCATCTCAGGCATGTGCATGTCGAGGATCGCGAGATCGAACGCTTCGCCCTTCGTGAGCCACCTCAGCGCCTCGCCTGGAGACGCGGTGTCCTTCGGCAACATACCCCACTTTGCTGCCTGCAGCGCCAGCACCTTGCGGTTCGTCGCATTGTCATCGACCACCAGAACTCGTTTTCCCGCGAGCCCCGGCTGTTGCCCGATGAAGCTGCGCTTGCTTGTCTGCGGCAGATCGGCCGGCGGCACGCGGATCGTGACGTGAAACGTCGAGCCCTTACCCGCACCGTCGCTCGTCGCCCAGACCGTGCCGCCCATCAACTCGGCCAGCCGCTTGCTGATCGCAAGTCCCAATCCCGTGCCGCCGTACTTGCGCGTCGTCGACGAATCCGCCTGCGAGAACGACTGGAACAGCCGGCTCATCCCCTCCTTTGTCAGCCCGATCCCGGTATCCCGGACAGCGAACGCGAGTTCGACCAGTCCATTCGCCGGCGGCTTGGCGCTGATCTCGACGACCACTTCACCGGCCTCGGTGAACTTCACCGCGTTGGACAGCAGATTCAGCAGGATCTGCCGCATCCGCGTCACGTCGCCGCTCACCGCGGAAGGAACTTCACCTTCGAAGAGATAAGCGATGTCGAGATGCTTCTCCGCGGCGCGCGCGCTCACGAGATCGAGTGCGGACTCGACGCATTCGCGCAGATCGAACGGGTGCGCCTCGATGTCCATGCGCCCCGCCTCGATCTTCGAGAAGTCGAGGATGTCGTTGATGATCGTCAGCAACGCGTCGCCGGAATCGCGGATCGTCGCAGCGTAATCGCGCTGCTCGGGATTGAGCGGCGTGTCGAGCAGCAGCCCGCTCATCCCGATCACCGCGTTCATCGGCGTACGGATTTCGTGGCTCATCGTCGCCAGGAACGAACTCTTCGCCTCGTTGGCCCCCTCGGCGGCTGCGCGCGCCTCCTTCGCTTCCTGGAAGAGTTGCGCGTTGCGGATCGCCACGCCGACGCCAGTGGCGATCGTGGTCAACAGGCTCTGGTCGGCCGCGGTGAAGCGGCCCTCCTGGTGCGTGCTTTGTACGCTGATCACGCCGATCGCCTTGCCGCGCACTACGATCGGCACGCCGAGGTACGACTTCGCGTCGATCCCGACCCGCGTCGCTCCGAGGGCCGTGCTCTTCTGGTCCATCCCTTCGTTGATGAGCAGTGCCTGGCCGGTTTCGATGATCGTACCGGTCAGGCCTTCACCCAGCGCCAGGGGCTCGAGCTCGTCGCCGTACACGTACGGGAAGTTGATCATGTTAGTGGCCGGATCGAGAAGGGCCACATAGACGATGTCGGCGCGGAACGTCTCACGCATCCGTTCGCCGATCATATGGATCAGCTCGTGCAAGTCGATGCGCGCCGCGAGCGCCTGCCCCATGGAATTGATCGTCGCGAGCTCGCCCGCACGCTGCTCGGTCTGTTCGAGCAGCAGTCTTGTCTGCTCGAAGAGACGCGCCCCTTCCAGCGCCATGCTCATGCTGCCGGAGAGCGTCGTCAGGAGCCTCAAAGCGGCATCGTCGAAGGCATGCTCCCGATCCACGTTGTCGAGACCGATGATGCCGATCACGCGCTCGCCCGACAGGATCGGCACCCGAACGAGGCACTTGGTTGGCGCGGTGCCGGGGACCGTCATCAACGGTACGCCGATCGCTGCCAATCGCGCTTCAAGGTTTTCGTTGACCAGAAACGGCTTTCCGGTGTGGAGGAGATGCCGAAGCATCGGGGTGATCGGCCCATCGGGCACTTCGAAGCGCTGGCCGCGTTCGAGCAGGTAGTGATAGTGGCGATTGTCGCGCTCGGGATCGACCGAGATGATGGTGATCCCCTGCGAGTCGAAGAGCTCGCGCAGCTTGTCGCCGACGAGCTCATAGATCGCCTGGACCTCCAGCTTGTTCGCGAGGCCCTGCTGGACGCCGTTGATGATGGCGAGCTCGGCGGCACGGTCATTGGTCTCCTTCAGCAGTCGCTGCGTCTCGTCGAAGAGGCGGGCGTTTTCCAGCGCCACGCTCATGCTGTTGGCGAGCGTCTGCAACAGGCGCACGTCGGACTCGCTAAACGCGTGCTCGCGCTCCATGTCGACGAGATTGATGAGTCCGCGCGCCTGGTCTCCGGCGACCAGCGGGACCCAAAGCGACGACTTTTCGAGTTCGGTTCCGGGAAATACGATTCCGCCGTATTTCAGCAACACTTCCGCGGTATTCTCGTTGTGGACCAGCGTCTCGCGCGTGCGGAGGACGTGCGAGCTGACGCCCTTGTCCGAAATCCGATGCGTATCGACGTTGATCCGCCTTCCCTTTTCGTAGGCGTACGGGTAGTGGATCATGCCCGTCTTGGGATCGTGAATCCGGATGTTCATGTCGGCGTTGTTGAAAATGTCGCGTATCTTGTCGCCGACCGCGTCGTAGATCCCCTGCATGTTGAGCTCGGCGGCGAGCGCCGCCTGCACACTGTTGATGATCGCGAGCTCGGCGTTGCGCTGCTCGGTCTCCTTGAGCAGCCGCTGCGTTTCGTCGAACAGGCGGGCGCTCTCCAGTGCCACGCCCATCGACGCTGCGACCGTCTGCAGAAGGCGAACTTCGGACTCGCCGAACGCGAATTCGCGCTCGTGATTCTCGAGCTGTATCGTGCCGAGAACACGGTCGCTGCCGACGATCTGCGCGCTGACATAGGACTTGCTCTGATCGGTACCGGGAAGAGCGCCTGTCCCATCTGCGAGCATTTCCTCCGCCGTGTTGTAAACCAGCGGCTCGCGACGCCTGGTGTGCTCCTCGGTCAGCAGATCGGCGGGGATATCCAGGCGCTTGCCGTGCTCGAAGGCGTACAGATTGCGTCGAACGTTTGCGACCGGATCGTACCAGCGTATGCCGATATCGCCGGTGCCGAGCACCTCTCGCAACTTGTCGCCGACGAGATCGACGATGCCCTGGAAGTTGAGCGACCCGGCCATTCCCTGCTGGATGCTGTTGATCACCGCGAGCTCGGCGTTGCGCTGGCGCTCGGCCTCGAACGACTGGGCGTTCTGCAGCGCCACGCTCAAGCTCGCGGCGACCGTCGTGATCAGGCTGACGTCGGAGTCCGAAAACGCATGCTCTTCCTGCTTGCCGATGACGATCACGCCCGTTGCCGCGTCGCCACTGACGAGTGGCGCATAAACAAACGAATTGTCGACTACGTCGCCGCCCAAGTTCGAAGTCGAGCCCGATTCATCGGACACGCGGTTCAATTCTGCCTCGGTGTGTACGACGATGAGCGTGCGTGTATGCATCACCCTTCCGGTGATGCCTCCGACGGCCCTCGGCTCGGGGTGGTAGCGCTCGCCATGGTCGACCAGATACGGCGTAATCATGCGGTCCTTCGCACGATCGTAAAGGCCAATGCCCGTGACATCGGACGCGAAAATCTCGCGCAGCTTGTCGCCGACCAGGTCGATGATTGCCGACATGTCGAGCTCCGCGGCGAGGCCCTGCTGGATGCTGTTGATCACCGCCAGCTCGGCGGCGCGCTGCTCGGTCTCCTTCAACAGCCGCTGCGTCTCGTCGAAGAGGCGGGCGTTTTCGAGCGCGACGCCCATGCTCGAAGCAACCGTTTGCAGCAGGCGCAGCTCGGACTCGCCAAAGGCGTACTCGCGGTCGTGGTTCTCGACGGTGAGGTTACCCAGAACGCGGTCGCTTCCTATGATCGGCACGTGGACGAAGGACTTGCTCTGGTCGGTGCCGGGCACGGGGAATATTCCGTCGGCCTCCATTGCCGCGACCGTGCTATAGACGACGGGCTGGCGCGTCGCGATCATCCGTTCCGCTGCCCCGCCCGCGCGCATCGGGCGCGGCGGAGGAATGGCCAGGCGGTTCCCGTGTTCGAACGTATAGTGTTCGTGAACGGTTCGTGTCTGCAGGTCGTACCAGGCGATGCCGATGTCCCCGGTATTCAGCACCTCGCGCAGCTTGTCGCCGACCAGATCGACGATGGCCAGGAAGTCGAGCTCGGCGGCCAATCCGCGCTGGATCGCGTTGATGATCTCCAGCTCGCCGATGCGCTGGTTCAACTCCGCCGTGCGAGCGTCGACCTTGCGCTCCAGCCCCTGTGCCCACTGCGCGTTGTCGAGCGCGACGGCGGCCTGATTCGCCAGCATGCCCAGCATGTCGCGATCGGCTTCGCTAAACTGCCCGTAGACGCCATCCATATCGGCGTAGAGGTACCCCAGTAACTTGCTCTGGACGATGAGCGGGGCGACGATGCGCGATCGCTGCTTCTGCGCGGCTCCAGTCCGAGGTGTGTAGTGCAGCTGCGCGGTCCGCGCAATGCCCGCACGGGCGAGGTGCGAGCTGATCGTACGCACCAGCTTCCGGGGATCCTCACCCACCGGCACGATGGATTCCGCCACATCGTGTCCGTCGGCGGTATTGAGGATCAGCATCAAGCGTTCGCCACCGCAAAGTTCGGTCGCCTCCTCGACGAGAAAGGTCTGGATCTCGGCGGCCGTGTGCAAAGCGTTGAGGCGCACCCCCGTATCCGCCAGCCGCTTGAACGGCTCTCGCACATTGGACTCGATGGCGAGATGCGCGAAGAGCCGTTCCTTGGGCAGGCCGCGCTTCACCCCATCCGCGATCCAGGCGGCGATGATCTCGCGATTGCTCTCGACCTTGTTGAGATAGTTCCGGCGCAGGCCTTCATCGCGCAGATTGGAGATGCCGTCGACCAGCGATGCGTAGGCGCGCTCGAGGGCCTCGCGTGCGCCTTTGCCCTTCCTGTTGGCATTTAGCGACTGCGCATGGCGCCACCAGATTTCCTGCGAGGTACTGCCGTCGGGTTGCGCAAACGACTGGGCGCGATGCAATTCGGTCGCTCGCGCGGTTGCCTTGAGCGCAGCCGCGGGATCGCCGTTGGCGAGATGCGCACGCCCGAGTGCGGTGAGGAAAACGTGCTCGCGCCCCGGGGTCACCCTGCGAGCCCCTTGCGCGGCAAACTTGTAGTCGCGAATCGCGGCTTCGATGTCGCCTTCGGCAAAGGACAGGTCGCCGCGGGCGGCGTGAAGACCGATTTCCTGGGCGGGGTCGCCGAGTGTCGGTAGCAGCACCGCCAGTTCGGGCAAGATGGCGCGCGCCGCACCGAAGTTGCCGAGCTTGATCTCGACGTCCATCAGACCGGCAAGCGCATTGGCCAGCGCGACCATTGCGCCGATGCGGCGATTCTGTTCGACCAGGTTGCGCCGAATGCGGCGGACATGGGCGTACAAGCCGAGATCGAAATACGCGATGGCCAGATTCCCGAGCACGGCTGCCTGCCGGTCGGCGTAACCCGCAGTCGCGAATGCCTGCAGCGCCTGGTCGGCGTGCTGAATCTGTTCGGCGATGTCGACATCGGAATGGTTCAGCAGATTGAACGCATTGCCAATGCCGTATTGATCGCCTGCCTGCCGGCACGATTCCAGCGCCATCCGCGCAGCGGCGCGCGAATCGCCGGCGCGGCCCAAACCAAGGCAAGCCATGGCGATGACCCAGTGCGTGCGCCCCGCACCCGATGCATCCTCTGCAGCATGAAAGAGCGGCAAGGCCTGTCGAGCGGCCTTGAGGGCGAGTTCGATATGTCCGGCGCGGTTTTGAGCTTCGCCCAGGCGGAGGAGGCTTTCTGCAAGGAGGTGCTGCGAAGTGTGCCGTATCGCTACCGCTGCCGTCGCGGTCTTGACGGCGCCTTTCAAGTCGCCCTGGCGCATTTGTACGAGGGCCTTGCGGTTCAACGCCTGCGCTTTCAACGCGGGCTTCTTCTGTGCATTGGCGAGCTCGACCATCGTGTCGACATCGCTCGCGGCAAGGTCGAGATTGCCGTGCGCGACGAACGACTCCGCGCGCAGATCGAGCAGACGCAGCTGGTCGGCGGGCGCGAGCCCTGGGAGGGTGAGCGCGTGCGTACACCGCTCGATGGCCAGCTCATGCTGGCCGGTCCAGGCGAGGTCGCGTGCCGCGACGATCGCGTCGGCTGCCGAAGTTGGATTCATTGCCGACGCGGTTTCCGCGCTTCTGTTTCCGGACGAGCGTGGCGAAGTCCCTTTCATCGTGCCAACGACCTTTCGGGCCTTCCGTCGATTCGCATCGACCGCACCCGAAGCCCCCTCGGGCTTTGGCGATTGGACAGAGCGTGTGGACTGTTTCATCTCAACGGGCTCCGCGCGCGGTCACGTTGTGGAGCGCCTCGACAAGCTGGTCGACGCGTATCGGCTTGGTCACGTAGTCATCCATTCCCGCAGCCAGGCACATCTCCCGGTCTCCTTGCATCGCATTGGCGGTCATCGCAACGATCCGCGGTCGCTCAGCCGCGGTCCATCGCTTCGTGATCCGCCGGGAGGCTTCGAGTCCATCCATCTCGGGCATCTGGACGTCCATCAATACGACGTCGTACATCTGACGCTCGACGCATTCGATCGCCTCGATGCCGTTCGACGCGAGGTCGGCACGATAGCCCATCTGCTGCAGGAGCCGCATCGCGAGCTTCTGGTTCACTGCGTTGTCCTCGGCCAGCAGGATGCGCAGCGGATGCCGCGCCGCCATGCCCGGGTCGAGCGCCGGCTTGACGGGCGCCGCGGTCGCCTTGGGCGCCTCGTCGTGCCCGAGCAAGCCGACCAGGGTGTCGAAAAGCTGCGACTGGCGAATCGGCTTCGCAAGCGACGCGTCGAAGAGGCCGTCGTTCGCTTCGCGCCGGCCGAGCGAACTGAAAAGCACCAGCGGCAGTTTCGGGGTCGCTGCGCGGACCTGCCGGGCGAGCTCCATCCCGTCCATCTCCGGCATGTGCATGTCCAGAATCGCGAGGTCGAAGGTCTCACCCTCCTTCAGCCACCGCAGCGCCTCGCCGGGTGACGCGGTGTCGCGCGGCACCATCCCCCATTTGGCGGTCTGCAGCATCAGAACCCGACGGTTGGTGGCGTTGTCGTCGACCACCAGCATCCGCTTACCGGCAAGCAACGGTTGCTGGCCGACGAAGTCGCGCCGGGCCGCCGGCTGCAATTCGGCGAGCGGCGCGACGATCTTGAAGTAGAAGGTCGCACCCTTGCCCACACCTTGGCTCTCTGCCCACATCGTTCCGCCCATGAGTTCGGCGAGACGCTTGCTGATCGCGAGTCCCAGCCCCGTGCCTCCGTATTTGCGAGTCGTCGACGAATCCGCCTGCGAGAACGACTGGAACAACCGGCCCATCCCCTCCTTCGACAGCCCGATCCCCGTGTCACTGACCGCGAACGTCAGGTCGACCTTGCCGTCCCTCACCTTGCCTCCCGTCACGCTCAGCACGACCTCACCGGCCTCGGTGAACTTCACCGCGTTGGAGAAAAGGTTGAGCAGGATCTGGCGCAGGCGCGTCACATCACCGCTGATGCCGGCCGGCACATCGCCTTCGAAGAGATAGGCGATGTCGAGATGCTTCTCCGCGGCGCGCGCGCTGATGAGATCGAGCGCCGATTCGACGCATTCGCGGAGGTCGAACGGGTGCGCCTCGATGTCCATGCGTCCGGCTTCGATCTTCGAGAAGTCGAGGATATCGTTGATGATCGTCAAGAGCGCGTCGCCCGAGTCGCGGATGGTCGCCGCGTAGTCGCGCTGTTCGGCGTTCAACGACGTGTCGAGCAGGAGCCCGCTCATCCCGATCACCGCGTTCATCGGCGTGCGGATCTCGTGGCTCATGGTCGCCAGGAATGAACTCTTCGCCTCGTTGGCGCCCTCGGCCGCCGCGCGCGCCTCCTTCGCTTCCTGGAAGAGCTGCGCGTTCTGCAGCGCGACGCCGACGTTCGCCGCGATCGTGCCAAGCAGGCGCTCGTCGTCGGGGCCGTATGCACCTTCGATCTCCGTGCTCTGCACGCTGACGACACCGAGGCAGACGCCGCCCGCCGGAATCGGTACGCCCAAGTATGAGCGCGCCTGCTTGCCGACGACGCGCGCCCCCAAGCCCTTGCTCTTCCGATCCACCTCACTGTTGATGATCAGCGGCTTGCCGGTTTCGATGATCCGGCTCGTCAATCCTTCGCCGTATTTGAGCGCCCGGTATTCCGACTCGCCATACTGGTACGGGAAGTTGATCATGTTGGTGGTTCGGTCCAGCAGCGCCACATACGCGAGGTCGGCCTTGAAGACCGCCCGGATCTGTTCGCCGACCAGTTCCAGCAGCGCGTTGAAGTCGAGCTTGCCGGCAAGCTCCTGCGACACCGTGTTGACGGTGGCGAGCTCCGTGGCCCGCCGTTCCGCTTGGGCAAACAGTCGCGCATTTTCGATGGCGACCACCGCCTGCAGCGACAGTCCGACCAGGAACTCGAGCTCACGGCCGTCGAAGGGGTTGCCTCCGGTGCGCCAGACCGCCATCGCGCCCTTCACGCTCTTACCCGCCATCAGCGGCGCGACCATCAGGCGCTCCGCCTGCTTTTCGCCGTCGTCCTCGACTCCCGCGATCAGGACGCCGCGCGAATCGGCGTCGGTATCGTTGACGAACTCGGGCTGACCGCTTTGTATGAGGGTGCCGATGATGCCGATGCCGGCCTGGATGTCCTCGGCCCTGAGGGCATCGGCAATGTCGCCGATCGCCGCAATGGCCCTGTATTTCTGGCCACTGGCATCGGGCAGGAAGATCGCGCTGTTGTCAGCGCCGAGCAGGTCCTTCGCGTGGAGCGCAATGCGGTCCAGCACCGTCGCGAGATCGAGCGTCGACGAGATGTCGCGGCCCACCTCGGCAAGCGCCGCGGTCTCGCGGGTGCGCCGTTCGGTTTCGTCGAAGAGCCGCGCGTTCTCGAGCGCAACGCTCATGCTGCTGGCGAGCGTCTGCAGCAGGCGGACGTCGGACTCACTGAACGCGTTCTCGCGATCGACGTTCTGCAGGCTGATTACCCCACGAGCGGAGTCGCCGACCAAGAGCGGCACGAATAGCGCCGACTTGGCCGATTCGCCCGCCACGACCACCGAGCCGACTTCCGCCGAGCGCTCCACCATGTCGCTGTTGATGAGAATCGGCTGGCGCGAGCGGATGACGCGCGGAGTAAAGCCCGCGTCGCCCATCGCGTGCGTTTCCGGATAAAGCCGCGCTCCCCGTTCGATCGTGTATCGAAAGTGCAGCATGTCGGTGGCGGCGTCGTGAATGACGATGGTCAGCGCCTGCGCGTCGAAGATCGCGCGGATCTTGTCGCCGACGAGATCGTAGATCGCCTGCATGTCGAGCTTGGTCGCCAGGCCTTCCTGCACGCTGTTGATAATCGCGAGTTCGGCGGCGCGCTGCTCGGTCTCCTTGAGCAGTCGCTGCGTCTCGCCGAACAGGCGCGCATTCTCGAGGGCCACCGTCATGCTGTTTGCGAGCGTCTGCAGCAGACGTACGTCGGAATCGCCGAAGGCGTCCTCCTTCTCGCCGTAGAGCGCGATTACACCTCGCGCTTCGTCGCCCTGCAGAATGGGGACGCCGAGGTAGCTGAGAGTCGACCAATCCGCGTCCATGTCACCGATCAGGCGCGCGCCGACCTCCGCGGCGCGCCGTTTTACATCCCGATTGATCAACAGAGGCTGGCGCGAGTTGATGACGTGCGCGGTAAAGCCCGTTGTCAAAGGCGTCGGTTCGACCGGAAAACGTTCGCCGTGCTCGAGGAAATACGGCATCGCCATCATGTTGCGCGGCCGGTCGTACAGCGCGATCGACATGTCCTTGGTGCCAAAGATCTCGGCGATCTTGTTGCCCACCAGGTCGACGATGGCCTGGAAATCGAGTTGCGCAGCGAGGCCGTGCTGAACGCTGTTGATGATGGCGAGCTCGGCCGCTCGCTGCTCGCTTTCCTTGAAGAGCCGCTGCGTCTCGTCGAACAGGCGCGCATTCTCGAGCGCGACGCTCATGCTGTTGGCGAGCGTCTGCAGCAGTCGCACGTCCGATTCGCTGTACGCGTGCTCTCGCTCGTAATTGTTGAGATCGATCAGCCCACGCGCCTGGTCGCCCGCCACCAGCGGGACAAAGACCGACGACTTTGCCGCTTGGGTTCCCGGAAGAACATAGCTTCCGTACTTCTCGATCTCCTGGGCCATGTTCTCATTGATGACGACCGTCTCGCGCGTGCGGATGATGTATGGACCGAAGCCTTTGTCGCCGAGCGGCTCGGAGTCGATCGAGATGCGTTGCCCTTTTTCATAGGAATACGGGTAGTGGATCAGATCGGTCTTCGCGTCGTAGATCCGGATGCCCATGTCCGCATTGCCGAAGATCTCGCGGATCTTGTCGCCCACCGCGTCGTAGATGCCCTGGATATTGAGTTCGGCGGCAAGCGCCGCCTGCACACTATTGATAATTGCGAGCTCAGCGTTGCGTTGCTCGGTTTCCTTCAGCAGGCGCTGCGTCTCGTCGAACAGGCGCGCGTTCTCCAGTGCGACGCCCATGCTTGCGGCGACGGTGCCCAGAAGTCGAATCTCGGCCTCGCCGTATGCGTTTTCGTGGAGGTAATCCTCCATGACGATCGCCCCCAGCACGCGGTCGCCGCCAAGAATCGGAACGTTGACGATCGAATGGGCCTGGTCGGTACCAGGCATCAGCGCCATCCCGAGCACCGCCTGCTCGGCGCGATTGTTCGCAACCATGGGCTGGCGCGTCTGCATCATCCTGACGAACTGCCCGCCCGGTCGGGGCGGTTCCGACGGCGGACTGAGCCGTTTCCCATGTTCGTACTCGTACAGGTAGTGAACCAGCTTGAACTTCGGGTCGTACCACCGAATGCCGATCTCGCCGGTCTTGAACACGTCTCGCAGCTTGTCGCCGACGAGGTCGACGATGGCCTGGAAATTGAGCTCGGCGGCCATGCCCTCCTGAATGCTGTTGATGACGGCCAATTCGGCCGCGCGATGCTCGGTCTCCTTCAGCAGCCGTTGCGTTTCGTCGAAGAGGCGCGCGTTTTCAAGCGCGACGCTCATCGCCGAGACGACGGTCTGCAGCAGGCGGACGTCCGAGTCGCTGAATGCATGTTCGCGCTCATAGTTGCCGATCCCCACCAAGCCCAGCACGCGATCGCCGGCGATGATCGGCACCGCGATGAACGACTTCTCCATCTGCGTGCCCGGGAGGTTCGTCGAGCCGATCTCGGCCATCCGGCCTGCCATGTCCTCATTGGCGAGCCAGGTTTGCCGCGTCTCGATTACCCGCTTGGCGACACCGCTCAATGGCGTCGGTGCAACCGAGATGCGAGTGCCGCGGTCCTTGACGAATGGATAGAAGACTTGATCCGTGGCCGGGTCATGAAGTCGGATGTCGATGTCCGGCGAATTGAGCACCGAAGACAACTTGTTACCGACGAGGTCGTAGATCGCCTGCATGTCGAGCTTCGACGCAAGCCCCTCCTGCACGCTGTTGATGATCGCAAGCTCGGCTGCGCGTTGTTCGGTCTCCTTCAGGAGTCGCTGGGTTTCGTCAAACAGACGGGCATTTTCGAGCGCCGTACCCAGTGAGGCCGCAATCGTAGTGAGCAGGCGGAGCTCGGATTCGCCATACGCATTCTCGCGCTCGAAGTTGTCGAGACTGATGTCGCCGAGCACGCGGTCGCTGCTGATGATCGGGACCGAAACCGACGACTTGCACGGGTCGGTGCCGGCGATCGTGGTCACATTGAACGTCGCCTGCTCGGCAACGGTATGTATCACCACGGGCTGGCGTGTCCTGACCTCCGTTTCGAATATCCCGCCAGGCGTCGGCGTCCGAGGTGCAATGGTCAGGCGTTTGCCGTGCTCGAATGCATAGAGATAGTGAAGCAGCTTCGACTTTTCGTCGAACCAGGTAATCCCGAGATCGGGGGTGTTGAAGACCTCGCGCAACTTGTCGCCAACCAGGTCGACGATCGCCTGGAAGTCGAGCTCTGCCGCGAGGCCCTGCTGGATCGAATTGATGATCTGCAGCTCGGCCGCGCGCTCCTGCTCGGCCTTGAACAGGCGCTGCGTCTCGTCGAAGAGGCGCGCGTTCTCCAGCGCCACGCCCATCGACGCCGCGATCGTCTGCATCAACCGGATATTCGACTCGTTGAAGAAGTCCTCGCGCTCGAAGCTCTCAATCGCGATGGCACCAATGACCCGGTCGCCGGCAATGATCGGAACGTTTGCGATGGCTTTTGATTGCTCCGTGCCCGGAAACAAGTTCACTTTGAATCGCTCGATGATCTCGTCCGCGCCGCCGTAGATCGGCAGGCGATCGGCGTACATCTGACGAAACAGCGCGGACGGCTGCATCGGCGGCATGGTCAGGCGTTGGCCATGCTCGATTTCATACAGGAAGTGAATGCGGTCAGATTGCTCGTCGTACAAGCGGATGCCGAGATCGTTGGTGTTCAGGATGTCGCGCAACTTCTCGCCAACCAGGTCCACGATCGCCTGCAGATCGAGCTTCGACGCCAGCCCCTGCTGAATGCTGTTGATGATCTGCAGCTCGGCCGCGCGCTCCTGCTCGGCCTTGAACAGGCGCTGCGTCTCGTCGAAGAGGCGCGCGTTCTCCAGCGCCACGCCCATGCTCGCCGCCACCGTGCTCAAGAGGCGCACCTCGGACTCGCCGAAGGCGTTATCGCGCTCGTAATTCTCGAGGGCGATGACGCCGAGCGCGCGGTCGCCGCCGAGGATCGGCACCATGATCGCCGACTTGCTTTCGTCGGTCCCGGGGATGGCGAAGACCCCCATCGCCTTCGCTTCCGCCGGGCTGTTCATGACCATCGGCGTTCGCGTCTCCCGCATCCGGAGAAACGCTCCGCCTGGCATGGGAGCGCGCGGCGACGTGCTCATCCGGACGCCGTGCTCGAATTCGTACAAATAGTGCATGAGTCCGGACTTCGCGTCGTACCAGCGGATGCCGATGTCCCCGGTTCTGAACACGTCGCGAAGCTTGTCGCCGACTAGATCGACGATCGCCTGGAAGTTGAGCTCGGCCGCCATCCCCTCCTGGATGCTGTTGATGATGGCGAGCTCGTTGGCGCGCTGCTCTAGGAGCGCGTTCGACGCCTGAAGCTCGTCGGTGCGCTGCGCGACTTTCTGCTCCAGGCCCTGCGACCACTGTGCGTTGTCGAGCGCCACTGCGGCCTGGCTCGCGAGCATGCCGAGGAGATCGCGATCAGACTCGTGCAGGCGCCCATACGCCCCGTCGATGTCGGCGTACAGGTAGCCCAGGAGCTCACGCTGCGCGATCAGGGGCGCGATGACGTGCGAGCGCTGCTCGAGCGGCGGCGCCCCGTCGGGGCTGAACGCGAGACTGACCGTGCGCATGCGACGCCCCTGCTCGAGCATGGGTGAAATCGCGACCAGCAGCGTCTGGGCGTCCTCCCCCTGCGGAACGAGCGATCCCGCGAGTTGCAGCCCGGCGGGAGTGTCCAGCACCAGCAGCACGCGTTCTGCGCCGGAGAGCTCGGTCGCCTCCTCGATCAGAAATTCGTGGAGTTCGGCGCTGCTGCGCAACTCGTTCATCCGCAAGCCGGTGTCGACCAGCCGCTCGAACGGCTCGCGGAGACTCGTCTCGCCCATGAGGTGCGCCGTGCGACGGGCTGCGGCGAGCTTGCGCTTGGCGGAGTCCTCGAGCCACGCGCGGATGATTTCGCGGTGCCATTCGATCTTGTTCAGGTAGTTGCGGCGCAGACCCTCGTCGCTCACGCTGGCGATGCCCTTGCGCATGAATTTGTACGCAGACTCGAGCGCCAGCCGCGAAGCCTTGGCGTCGCCAATGGCTGCCAGCGCCCGGCTGTGCTCCCACCAGACCATCGCGGGCGTCATCCCTTGGATCGGGGCGAGGCCGTGCTTGCGGTGAACATCGGTTGCGCGAGTCGTGGCCGCCAGCGCCGCCCGCGCATTTCCCGTGGCCAGATAGGCCCGCGCGAGCTCGGCCAGCGCGTTGTTTTCCTCGGCTTCCCGCTCGCCGTTGTCGAGTGCTTTCGCCGCGCGTTGGAAATGCTTCAGCGCGGCCGGTGCGTCGCCTTCCCTCAACGCGAGCCGACCGCGCAGCGAAGGCTCGACGCCGAGGAAAGCGATGTTCTTGCGCACGTCCGGGCTCGCCGCGCCCTCCTCGATGTACGTGCGTGCCGTTTCCATGTGACCCATCAGTAGTTCCACGTCCGCCAGAATCCAGCTGTAGGCCTCCCGACTGCCCTTGACGCCCGCGCGACCGTGGATGTCGCGCGCCTTCACCATCGTGCGACGCGCGCGCCGGTACAGCCCGAGCTGGCTGTACTCATTTCCCAGGTTGAAGGTGACGGCGCCCTGTCGCTCCAGGTAGCCCGAAGCCTCGAACGCGGCGAGCGCCTGGCTCAGCAGCTTGAGCTGGGTCGAGATGTCGGCTTCGTTGAACATCAGAAGGTTGAGCGCATTGCCGACGCCGTAGAGGTCGCCGCAACGCCGGCCCAGCGCCAAGGCCGCGCCCGCGGCCCGGTCAGCGTCGGCGGCGCGACCCTGATCGCTGCGCGCGGCGGCGAGCGACCACAACGCCCGTCCTTGCAATGCCGGCTGATCCAGCGCCGCGAACAGATCGGCGGCGCGTGTCGCGTTCTGCACGGAGGGATCGCTCAGCTTGTTGCGGAACTGCGCTTCGGCAAGGCGATAGAGACTCATCGCCTCGAGCGCCGGCAGCTTGCTCTGGCGCGCGGCCTTCAGCGCGGCGGTCGCCGTCGGAACCGAGGCCTTGATCAAGCCGCTGCGCATCTCTACGAGCGTCTTCCGGTTGAGCGCCTGCGCCTTGAATGCCGGATTGCCGGAGCGAGTGGCAAGCTCGAGCATTGCAGCCGCGTCGGTGGCAGCGCGATCCAGATCACCCAGCGCGACGAAACTCTCCGCGCGAAGGTCGAGCAGGTCGAGCTTCAGCGCAACGTCGGGGCCGGCCGCGACGAGCGCAGACGTCGCGAGCTCGATGGCCTGTTGGTGCTGACCGGCCCACGCGAGATCGCCGATCCGCGCGATCACGGGCGCCGGCGCGATTAAAGGCGCTCGCGCGGGCAGGCGGGCACCGGAACGCTTCTTAGCCTTCGACCGCGGTGGCATGGGCTGTTCGTCGTCTCCGTTGTGTCGCATGGAATCCTCGCTCGATCAGCGGAAATATCTCTGCTTACTTGACGAGTCCCAGCGCCTTTGCCGAGTTGAGGTATTCCTGCGTGCGCTCTTTCATGAAGGCCGGAATCATCTCGACCGTGATGTCCGTGACCTCGAAGCCGCCCTCGAACATCTTCTTGCGCATCGCCGGGTCCTTGTTGAGCGCGTCCATCATGTCCGAGACCTCCTTGCGCACCGCCGGCGGCGTGGACTTCGGCACGCCGATGCCGCGATAGGCGCCGTCGACCCAGTTGTAGCCCAACTCGCGAAACGTCGGCACGTCGGGAAACTGCGGCAGGCGCTTCTCGGTCGCGACAGCGAGCATCCGCATCTTGCCCTTCTGCTGGATGGCGAGCGTCGAGTACGACATCGCCGCCGACACGTGACCGCCGAGGATCGACGAGATCATGTCGCCGGTGCCCTTGAACGGGACGTAGGTCGTCTTGATGCCGAGCTCGCGGTCGAGCCGCACCGTCGCTACATGGTTGGCCGAGTTGGTGCCGGACCCTGCGATCGTAACGATGCCAGGCTTTTCCTTCGCCGCGCGCACGAGATCGGCGAAGGTCTTGAACGGGCTATCGGCGGCGACGATCACCGCGTCCGGCGTGTAGTGGAAGAAGTAGACCGGCGTGATGTCCTCGGTCTTGAACTGCGTCTCGGGTTCCAGCGGCTGCAGCACGATGTGCGGCAGGTTGACGCCGATGATCGTATGTCCGTCGCCCGGCATGTTGTTCATCTGCGACCAGGCGAGCGCACCGCCGGCGCCCGGTTTGTTCAGGACGACCATTTCCTGCTTGTACTTGATCTGGAACGCCTGCGCCTGCAGCCGCGCGGCGATGTCGGACTCGCCGCCGGCGGCGAAAGGAATGATGTACTGGACCGGCTTCTCGGGATAGGCCGCAGAGGCGACCGACGTAAGCGCCGCGACGAGGATGCCGACAGCGAAGCGTGCCATGCTCGGTGCGTTCATATCTTCTCCGGGATTCGTGGGTCGGCCGACGGTCACGGACGGATTCTAGCGCCGGGGACACCCCAGCGGGCGGGCGGCCACGGTATGATCCGGCCTCTCCGGCCGCGCGATGCCACGGTCCCGGATCCCATTCCCCAAGACAAGGAAGACCGCATGACCATCTCCATGTACCAAGCCTCCGCGCCGGGATTTGTCAGAATTCTCGGCAGCCTCAAGTCCATCCTCGAAAAGGCGGCCGCCCACGCCGCGGCCAAGAAGATCGACGACTCGGTGTTCGTCAATTCGCGCCTGTACGCCGACATGCTGCCGCTGTCCGCGCAGGTGCAGATCGCCTGCGACTTTGCCCGTGGCACCAGCGCCCGCCTGTCCGGCTCCGAACCGCCGGCGGTCGAGGACAAGGAAAAGACCCTTGCCGAGCTGATCGCCCGGGTGGATGCCGCGATCGCGTATGTGAAAACGTTCACCGCCGTGCAGATCGATGGGTCGGAAACGCGGGAGATCACGCGCAAGATTCGCGGCACTCCGATGGTGTTTTCCGGGCTCGATTACCTTTTCAAGTACTCGCTGCCCAATTTCTATTTTCACGTGACGACCGCTTATGCGATCCTGCGCCACAACGGCGTCGAGATCGGCAAGGGCGATTTCCTCGGACTCTCCTAGCGCGGCAGAACGATCGCCGCGTCGGTGTCGAACGCGACGCCGATCGGCTCGTCGCGGGCCCGCGGCGCGCGCGCTTCGCCGTCGAAGACGAGCAGCTCGCCCCACGGCGTTTCCACCACGTACTCGGTCCGGCTGCCGAGATACGCCGCGCGCTTGCAAACGCCGGGCAGCGCACCTTCGCCCAGGCCGACGACCCGCAGCCGGTGCGGGCGGATCGCGAGCGTCGCGGGGCCCGGGGCCATGCCGTCGGCGCGCACGACAACGGACAGATCGTGGGCGACGAACTTCGCGCCGCCTCCCGCAACGATAAGCTCCCCGTCGATCAGGTTGGCGTCGCCGATGAAGTCGGCCAAAAAGCGGGAGGCCGGCCGTTCGTAGAGGTCGTGCGGCGTGCCCTGCTGCGCGATGCGCCCACCTTCCATCACGATGATGTGGTCGGAGACGGCCAGCGCCTCCTCCTGGTCGTGCGTCACGTAGATCACCGTGAGCGATAGCGACTGCTGCAACTCGCGGATCTCCTGCCGCACCCGGCGCCGGAGTTTCGCATCGAGGTTCGACAACGGCTCGTCGAACAGCAGCACGGCCGGTTCGAGCACCAGCGAGCGGGCAACGGCAACGCGCTGTTGCTGGCCGCCCGAGAGTTCGGACGGAAGACGCTGGCCAAGGCCCGCCAGACCCAGCATCGTGAGCTTGGCCTGCGCAAGCTCCTTCGCCTTTGCCTTGTCGGTGCCCATCGAAAGCGGGCCATAGCAGGCATTCTCCAGCACCGTCATGTGCGGGAACAGCGCGTAAGACTGGAACACCATGCTGACGTTGCGCTCGTTCGCGGCGCGCAGCGTCACGTCGGCGTCGCCGATCAGGATGCGCCCACCCGACACCGATTCGAGTCCGGCCACCATCCGCAGCGTCGTCGTCTTGCCGCAGCCCGACGGCCCGAGCAGCGTCACGAGCTCGCCCGGCGCCACGCGAAACGACACGTCGTCGACGGCCGTCACGTCCCCGTATTTCTTGGTCACGTGCTCGAAGACGACGCCACCCACGCTCTTTTCCATGTCAATGCCCCGTCGCTAGCATGCTTGCCGCGCGGCGTCCGAGCCGCGCCTCTCCGATCGCCTTCTGCACGAGGAGGAGCACCGCGAGCATGAAGACGATCAGCACCGACGAATAGGCGATCGCGAGCGGATACTCGCCGGCCTCGACGCGGTTGATGATGTAGACCGTCGCGAGGTTGTACTTCGCGGTGGCGAGGAAGATTACCGCGCTCACCGCCGTCATCGCGTGGGTGAAGCTGAACAAGAGTGTCGCGAGAATCGCCGGCCGCAGCAGCGGAAAGATGACCTGCCGCAATGTTCGTACCGTCGAGGCACGCAGCGTCGACGACGCCTCGTCCAGCGTCTTGTCGATCTGGGCGAGCGCCGCGACGCCGGCGCGAACGCCGACCGGCATGTTGCGGAACACGAAGCACAGCACCAGGATCGCCATGCCGCCGGTCAGTTCGAGCGGCGCCACGTTGAACGCGACGATGTACGAGACGCCGATCACCGTGCCCGGGATCGCGAAGCTCACCATCGTCAGGAATTCGAACGCGCGCCGCCCGACGAACCGGTGGCGCGTGATCACATAGGCGGCGAGCAGACCCATCGCCGCGGTGAGCGGCGCCGACACGGCAGCGACCTTGATCGTCGTGAAAAAGCTGTCCCACGCCGAACCGCTGAAGAAGAGCCCGCGCGCACCCCATTCGACGCCGAAGCCGTCGGCGAAATGCGCGAGCGACAGCGTCATGTCGCCGCGGCCGATGTCCTTCACGAACCCGCCGGTGAGGATGACGAGGTAGCAGACGATCGTGAAGCCGATCCACACGGCCGCGGTGACGAAGCATCCGTTCCACAGGCTCTTCGGCAGCTGCGCCGGCAATCCGCCGTCACCCTTGCCGCTGACCGTCACGTACGAGAGCTTTCCGAGCCAGCGCTGCTGCAACCAGAACGCGACGAGCGTGAACCCGAGCAGGACGCTCGCCAGCACGGCGGCGCGACCGGGATCGTGCTGCGCGCCGGCCACCGCGAAAAAGATCTTCGTCGACAGCACTTCGAAGTTTCCCGAAAGCACGATGGGATTCGCAAAGTCGGCGAGGCTTTCGACGAAGCCCAGCAGGAACGCATTGGCAAGCGCGGGCCGCAGCAACGGCCAGGTCACCGTGCGGAACACGCGGCCGCGCGTCGCGCGAAGCGTCTGCGCTGCCTCCTCCAGCGCCGGGCTCACGGCGGAGAGTGCGCCGTGCAGGATCATGAACGCGATCGGCGAGAACGACAAAAGCTGCGCGATCGTGACGCCAGGCAGCCCGTAGAGCCAGCGCGTACGCGGAATCCCGAATCCCGCGCTGAGCCAACCGGTCACGAGGCCCGTTCGCCCGAACAGCACGACCAACGCCAGCGCGATGACAAACGGCGGCGTGATGATCGGCAGGATCGACATCAGCTTCAAGAGCGCTGCATAGCGCTGCCCACCCCGCTGCACGACGAGCGCCAGCGCGAGCCCGAGCAGCGTGGACAAGACGCCGACGAGTGTGGCGAGCACCGCCGAGTTGATCGCCACGCCGCAGCGCGCGCCTCCGCGCAGGCAGTCGATGCTCCAGATGTCCGCGGTGAAGAGCCGCTCGAAGATGAGGCCCGGCACGAACCGCCGCTGCGGATCCTGCACGGCCGCGAAGAGCGCCCTGCCAACCGGATAGAAGATGAAGACCGCGAGCAGTGCGGCGACGATGACGACGATTGTGGCGATGACCGGATCGCCGCCGAAGACGCCGCGCCGCGCGATGGACCGCGCGAAGCACGCGGTGAGCGCAATCAGCGCGAGCGCGGCGCCGACGCCGAACGCCGTGCCGCCCGGACCGGCAAGAAACCCCGCGCCAAACGCCCACAGCACCGCGAACGCGCTGGCGATCGCGGTGCCGCGATCCTGGCCGATCCACGCGAAGGCCAGCGCCGCGGCCGCAGCGGCGAGGAGCGGCCACATCGAAGTGGCGCCTCCAGCCGCGAGCATCAAGGCCGATGCCCCACCGGCCAGCGCCCATGGCACCACAGCCAGCGCGGCCAGCGCGAACACGGCGACGTAGGCGGTCGCGCGATCGCGCGCCGCCGGCACGAAGACGGCCGGCGCAAGCGCCGCCGAAGCCATCGGCGATCTCAGCCTGTCGGGATCACTTTGGAAGCGTCGAGACTTCCGTGTCCCACTTGGTCAGCAGGCGCTTGCGTTCGGCCGACGAACCATATTTGGCGAAGTCGTAGTTGATGAGCTTGATCTCCGAGAGCTTGGGCGCCTGCGGCGGCGCGCTGGCGCCCTTGTTCGACGGCACCTGATAGGACACCTTCGCCTGCGCGCCGATGCTCTGTGCCTCGGCCGAGAGCGCCCAGTCGTACCACTTCTTGGCGTTCTCCATGTTCTTCGCGCCCTTGACGATGCTCATGCTGCCGATCTCGTACCCGGTGCCCTCGCACGGCGAGACGATCGTCACCGGCGCGCCGCCGATCGCCTGCACGACGGCGTCGTGCTGGAACGTGATGCCGATCAGGCTTTCACCGGTGGCGGCGGCGCGCGCAGGTGCCGCACCGGACTTTGTGTACTGGTTGACGTTCTTGTGCAGCGCTTTCAGGTACTCGAACGCCTTGTCCTCGCCCATCAGCTGGACGAGTGTTGCGAGCATCGTGTACGACGTTCCGGACGAATTGGGATTCGCGACCTGTATCTCGTCCTTGTAGACGGGCTTGATGAGATCGGACCAGCACTTGGGTTCCGGCAGCCGATTCTTTTTCATCTGCTCGCTGTTGTAGCTGTAGCCGAGCGCGCCCGCGTAGACGCCGACCGTGCGGCCTTTGGACTGCTCCCACTGGCGCACCGCCCAGTCCTGGAGCTCGTTCATCTTCGGAGACTTGTATTCTTGCGTGAGCCCTTCTTCGGCCGCCTGCAGGTGCGGATCGCCGGTGCCACCCCACCAGATATCGCCGCGGGGGTTCGCCGCCTCGGCCTTCAGCTGCGCGTAGAACTCCCCCGAACTCTTGCGCGTCATCAGCACCTTGATGCCGGTGGCCTTTTCGAAGGCGTTCACCATCGGCCGGCACCATTCTTCCTGCACCGTGCAGTAGACGACGAGTTCGCCCTGCGCCGCGGCGGTCAGCGGGGCGGCTGCGGCGACGGCCGCGACGATACCGGAAAACCAGTTGCGTACCCTCATGTGTTCCTCCTCAAGGTCAGCTTGTTGTGGCGATGCCGATCAAGTCGACAAGCTTAGCGCAAAGTGCATGATTGGTCGCGATGAGCGGGTTTCCGGCGGCAAGGCCGTCGCCGGCGAAGAAATCGTTGGTGTAGCCTCCGGCCTCGCGGACGATCAGGATGCCCGCCGCGCAATCCCACGCGTTGATGTGCATTTCGCAGTAGGCCTCGCTACGCCCGGCCGCAACATCGGCGAGGCCGAGCGCGCCCGAGCCGACGCGGCGCATGGCGCAGCCGGCGTTCATCACCCGCGACACCAGCGCGATGTATTCAGCCGTGCTGCGTCGCGTCGACCAGCCGCACTCGACGGTCGCGGCGCCCAGTTCATCGCACAGGCTCACCGCCATTCGTTCGCCGTTGCGAAAGGCACCCTCGCCCCGCGCGGCGGAATACAGCCAATCGTGGCTGGGGTCATAAAGGATGCCGACCGTCGGAACGAGGCGCTCGAGATAGCCGATCGACACGCAGTAGTGCGGAATGCCGCGCGCGTAGTTGGCGGTTCCGTCGATGGGATCGATCAGCCAGACGCGCTCGCTCGCGCCTCCCCCACCCTCCTCCTCGCCGATGATCGTGTCTCCCGGATAGCGCGCGGCGATCGCCTTGCGGATGAAACGCTCGACTTCGCCATCCATCGCCGTGACGACGTCGTGGCGGCCCTTCATCGATGTCGCCGACACCCCGAAGGCGGAATGCGCAAGGCGTCCGGCGTCGCGGGCGAGCGTGCGGGAGAAGTCCAGTCGATCCATTCGCGGCGTCCTTGGCCCGGCAGGGAAGCGGAGGGTAACCCAAAACCTCTTCGCGGGCTCCCGGAGATCGATGTTGACGGACGGTCGCTGCGAATGTCGGAGAACTTGACACTCACGACGGTGGGATTTTACGCAAGCTCGCTAACTTCCTGATTGCGATAACAACATTATTCTAAGCATGATTTTTGCACACGTTCCAAAGTTAGCTACGCCACAACGAATCCAAGCGCCGCCAATTCGTTTGTGCCACGATTCCGGCCGCGAACTGGAAAAAGCGGCCTTCAGACCGCACGAAATTCAGTCCGATAGATCGCCGGGATATTTACCGCAGGTAAGGCAGGGTCAGGGGGGGATTCAATGTCGACGAGCCGAAGCGCTGATTGCGTTCGCAACGAGCGCGCACGACCGAGCGGGGCGCAATCCCATCCGCCGCGAATTGGACCAGCGGACGCGGTCGCTTGTGTAGTGCAGGGGGCCCTGCTTGCGGCGGTCATCGCGCTTTCGTCGACCGCGCACGCAGACATCGTCGTCGTCGGAGAGGTTGCGCCGGACCCCACCAGCGGAACGGTGAGCGGCACCGTTTCGGTCGGCAACAGCGTGTCGGGTCAGCTGACGGTCCAACTCGGCAGTACCCTCACGGCGAACAGCTTGAGTGTCGCCACCGGCGTCGCGAGTACCGGAACCGTCAATATCATCGGCACCACGGTCGGCCCGCAGACGATCCTCAATCTCACCGGACCCTCGGGTCCCGCGGACCAAAAGAACCCCCTTGACATAGGGAGCTGGGGCAACGGGACATTGATCGTTTCGAACGGCGCCATCCTCAACGGTGCCATCACCGGCGGTGTCCCCAACTCCAATTGCATCCCTTCGCTCTGCAACAACTTCATCGGCAATGCGGCCGGCGCGACGGCGCTGTTCAGGCTCACCGACGCCGGCACCACGGCCAATCTCGCGGGTGGATTCATCGTCGGCTCCGCCGCGGTTTTCACCAACCCGCCGAATCCGTTCACTTTTGGCACGCCGGGGGGAACCACCCAGGCAACGCTGGAGGTCAAGAACGGCGCGACGCTCAACACCTACCAGTCGACCGTGTCGAATGGCCCAGGAGGGGCCAATCCAACCGGAACTGAGCACACGAATGCGACCGTCCTCGTCGATGGCGCCGGCTCGGTCTGGAATATCACGCGAAACGTCGTCACGGATACCCAGGCAAGTCTCAATGTCGCCAATCACGCAAACGCGACGGCGACCATCAACGTTCAGAACGGCGGTCAGATTGTCATCACCGGTGGTGCGGTTGCGGACCCCGCAATCCGTCCCGGGCTATACACCGGAGCGGGGACGAGCACGATCAATGTAAACAGCGGCGGAGCTCTGGTTTTTGCAGGCGAATCCGGCGTGATCCAGCTCGGCACCAATGGCGGCACATCGGCGGTCAACATCGAGAGCGGCGGAAAACTCTACGGCACGGGAACCAACGGATTGATGTTCATCAACGTCGGCCGCACGGCGGGGTCGGACGCCACGTTGAACGTCGATGGCGCGGGATCGAGTATTACGCTGAGCGGCGTCGGCGGTCTCGGCACGGGGGCCGGGAACGAAAACCAGGGCGCGTTCCTGACGATCGGGCGCCAATTGGGAAGCCAAGGGACGGCGACTGTCACCAATGGCGGTTCGATCCTCATCAGCGATGGTGGGCAGGCGGCCACGGCGGGTGGGCCCGGACTCCAGATCGGGCGCGACACGGGTTCGTCGGGGAGCCTCACCGTATCGGGCGCGACGTCCTCGATCACGATCCAGTCGACTGTCCAAAGTGTGGGACCGTTTTCGCTGAGCCCGGAGCTCACAGTTGGACGAAATGGCAGCGGCACAATGCTCGTGGAAAATGGCGCGAGCGTAATCCTCGACGGCAATGCCGGATTCATCAACCTCGGCCGCGCCACCGGCGTATTCGCATCGCTCGACATCACGAGCGGCGGCAAGGTGTACGGCAGTGGTCTCAACGGGCTGCAGGCCGTGTTCGTAGGTCGGCAGGGATCGACCGCCGAGCTGAACGTGGATGGCGCCGGTTCGCAACTCACGATCAGCGGCGTCGGCGGCCCCAACTCGGGGGCGGTGGGCAACGGCGCCGCCATGAACATTGGACGGGACGCCGGAAGCGTAGGCACCGTGACCGTGACCAACGGCGGCGCGATCCTGATGACGGACGCCGGCCAGGCCGCCACCGCTTCGGGCGTCGGGATACTCATCGGGCGCGATGCAGGTTCGTCTGGCTCACTCACCGTGTCGGGGTCTACGTCGACCCTCACGATCGAGCAGACCGGTCTGGGCAGCACCGCAGGTCCCGGAATCACGGTCGGCGGCACCGGCAGCGGCTCCGTGCAGGTCCTCGATGGAGGGACGATCACCATTCGTGACACCGGGCTCGCGGGTGGCGGGATGCTGATCGCCCGCGACGCAGGGACCTCGGGGATGGTCACCGTTTCCGGCCCCGGGTCATCGATCACCGTCGAGCAGACCGGCGTCGGCACGGTCAACCCGGGAATCACGGTCGGCCGCTTCGGCGCGGGGGAGATGCTGGTCACCGACGGCGCAACGGTTGCGGTCAACGGATCGATCCAGCGCAATTTCATCGTCGGCAACGCCGCCGGCGGAAACGGAACGCTGACCGTGTCGAACGGTGCGGCGATTTCCGCATCGTGGTTCGCAGTCGGAAACAACGGCGCGACCGGGCTCGCCACGATCGACAACGCGGCGGTGAACATCGACGGTGTCACCATCAACTCCATCACCAACGAAGTCACCGGCGGCGGTTTCCGCGTAGGCCGCGGCACCGGCAGCGTCGGGACGCTGAACCTGATCAACGGCGCGCAGATCACGATCGACACGGCGACCACGACGCCCGAAATCTATCTCGGCGGCACCGGCGTGCTGACGGGAGGCAACGGCACCGTCACCCTGTCCGGCGGATCCGGCGTCAGCTTCACGGGGGCCGGCGCGACACCGCAAGTCGTGATCGGCCACAGCGGAACCGGACTCTGGACGATGGACGGCGCGAGCACACTGACCCTGCCCGCCGACGGCACCATCAAGCTCGGCGCGACCTCGACGGGGATCGGGCAACTGGAGATCCACGGCGGTTCGACCGTGCAGACCGGCAGCATGATCGTGGGCGACAACGGGCAGGGCACGGTGCTTCTGACGAACGGCACTCTGACCGTGCAAAACGACACCGTGGTAGGCAGAGCCGGCACCGGCACCTTGAACCAGTCGGGTGGTAGCCACAACGTCAACGCGTCGCTGATTCTCGGCGGAGTCGATTTCGCCGACCTGGGTAGCGGCACCTATCACCTGTCCGCGGGGACGCTTACGACGGGATCCACCGTTGTCGGCAACATCGGTGTCGGCGTGTTCAACCAGAGCGGAGGCGTCCACAACACCGGCGCGCTGTCCTTCGGCAACTGCGGCGGGTGCGGCGGCACCAATGCGAGCGGCACGTACAACCTGTCCGGAACCGGGGAACTCAATGCCGGCTCGATGACCCTCGGCAGCTTCGGCCGCGGCGAGTTCAATCAGTCCGGCAGTTCGGTGGCAACGATCGCGGGCTCGCTGGTGCTCGGCGCGGGCCCGGAAACGCCCCCGGGTCCCATTGGCGTTCCCGTACGCGAAGGCGTCTACAACCTCTCCGGCGGCACGCTGGCCGTCGGCGGCAACACGATACTCGGCGTCGGCAACGACTTCTTCAACGGCGAGCCCGGCGGAAAGGGAACCTTCAATCAGACCGGCGGCAGCCACAGCGTCGGCGGCGATCTGATCCTGGGCCAGGCCAGCACCACCCTCCCCGTCGTCCCGCCTTCCGCCGGCGCGACGGGCATCTACAACCTCAGCGCGGGCTCGCTGACCGTCACCAATGCGACGATCGTCGGCGGCGATGGCGCGCCCGGTCTCGGCGGAACGGGGACATTCACGCACACCGGCGGGACGCACGATACGACGTTCCTCTCCGTCGGCGGCGCAAACGCCGTCGGCACCTACAACCTGAGTGGCACCGGTGTCGTCACGAGCGGAATCACCTATGTCGGCGCCGGCGTCGGCGCCAACGGAACGGTCAATCAAACCGGCGGCACACACAACACGAGCTTCCTCAACGTCGGCTTGCTCGGCGGCGCGACCGGCACGTACAACCTGTCCGGCGGACAGGTCAACGTGTCCGACAGCATGAACGTCGGCGGCGCGGCGGGGAGTTCGGGCACCGTCAATCACACCAACGGAAACGTCGCGGTCTCCTTCATCCTCACCGTGAACGGGACCGGCACCTACAATCTATCCGGTGGCGCGCTGTCGAG
>JBDTRG010000172.1:0-32058 GCA_039931775.1 Betaproteobacteria bacterium
AGTTCACCCTTGCGGTTCATCAGCAGCTGCCCGTCGCGCTGCATCGCGTCGATCCTGCCGAAGTACGCATCCTCAGCGCGCCGGTCGACGGACATCGCGCGCGCGAGGTCGGCTGGCGGCATCGGGACGCCGGCCTCCCTCAGCGCGTCGAGGATCGCATCGCGCGAGGGCAGCAAGGCGGGGTCGATGTCGTCGCGGCGGCGCGGCGTTCGTTCGGCGGGGGGCTTGGCGGCGACGGCTCCGACACGGCGCGCGGTGCCTGCTCCTGACGATGAAGGTGCGCGGGGCGGGGCGGAGGCTTCAGCGGATTTGGCGCGCGACCGGGTGCGCGCGGCCGGCGCGTTCGCCGGCTTCGATTTCGAAGATCGTGTTTTTCGTGCGGTTGCGGGTTTTTTTGACAAGAAATGGTCCGAAAAGTAAAATTACGTGTTGCGGAAAATGCCTTTGCCCAGGTGGCGGAATTGGTAGACGCACTAGGTTCAGGTCCTAGCGGTGGCAACACTGTGGGGGTTCGAGTCCCTTCCTGGGCACCATTCCAGTATCCAACGAAGTCCTGAGAATTCCAACCGTTCGATCTCGGCCCGCGCGCAATCGCGGGCTTTTTTTCGGGTATTCGGATTGCAGCCCGTAAGTGGGTGTTCAGCGCGACCTCGGCTTGCGAGAAAGTCGCAACCGCGGGATTGGGTCGATGTCAGTCGTTCACGACGAGCGAGTGGCCGAGCCCTGGTTTCCTTGGTTGTGATCCTTGCGCGACCCGAACTTGTGGGAATACACCCAGGTGAATTCTGCACCGAACAAGAAGACCTGGGCGGAGTAATACACCCAAACCAGCACGACCACCAGCGACGCTGCCGCGCCGAAGCCCGAAGCGATGCCGCTGCGGCCGATGTAGAGCCCGATCAGCACCTTGCCGATCGTGAACATCAGGGACGTCACCGCAGCGCCGATCCAGACGTCTTTCCAGGCGATCCGCACGCGCGGCATGATCTTGTAGATCATTGCGAACACGACAGTCACCAACGCCAGACTCGACGCAAATTCCACGCCGGTCGCGATGGCTACCCAATCGGAGAACAGCGGGCCCCACCACTTTCTCAGTGCGGCAAGGGCTGCACTCGCGACAAGCGACACCATCAACAGGAAGCCGATTCCGAGGATCATTCCGAACGACAGCAATCGTGCGCGCGCCAGCCCCCAGAGTCCGAGGCTCGGTCCCCGCACCGGTGCGCGCCAGATGCGGTCGAGCGCATCCTGGAGTTCACCGAACACCGACGTCGCACCGATCAACAGCAGGCCGATGCCGAACGCAGATGCCGTCACGCTCTCGGTCGGCTTGCGCACGCTCTCGAGCAGACCCTGTACCGCCAATGCGCCGGTTGCGCCCAGCATCTCCTGCAGCTGCCCGAAGATTTCTCCACGCGCGGCCTCGTCGCCGAAGACCAGCCCCGCGATCGAAATGACGATCAGCAGCAGCGGCGCGATGGAGAACATCGTGTAAAACGCCAACGCCGCGCCCATGCTCTGGGCGTAGTCGGCAACCCAACCCGCGGCGGCGGCTTTGACCAGGTCGCGGAGATCCCGAACATTCATCTGCTTCCCCCTTCACGTCGAAGCCTACCGCATCGCCGCACGCAACATTCCCTGCCGTCGTAGAATGGCGGCGGCATGCCGTCGACAGGAGGCTGCCATGTCGGCCATGACCGCCCATACGATTGCCACCGAAATATTTGCAGCCCTGGGCAAGGGCACGCAAGTCGCGCCGTTCTCATCGCGCGTCGACGGCTTTGACCTCCAAATTGCGTATCGGGTGGCAATGGAGGTGCGCGCCATGCGTACCGCGCGAGGTGAATACGCGGTCGGTCGCAAGATTGGATTTACCAACCGCACGATCTGGGCCGAGTATGCCGTATGGGCACCGATCTGGGGCTATGTCTATGACCGTACGGTCACGGACATTCCGACAGGGGTTGCGCAGTTCGCGCTTGACGGACTGGCCGAGCCGAGGATCGAGCCCGAAATCGTCTTTGGGCTTGCGTCCACGCCAGCTTCAGGCATGGACGACGCGAAACTTCTGGGGTGCCTCGACTGGGTCGCGCACGGTTTCGAGATTGTGCAATCGATCTATCCGGGCTGGAAGTTCGCGGCAGCCGATACGGTCGCGGCATTCGGGTTGCACGGCGCGCTCCTGATCGGCGCGCGCCACAGAATCGCCCCGGACAGCGACAGGTGGAGGGCGACGTTGAATTCCTTCGAGATCGATCTGCTGTGCGATGGTTTGGTCGAAGATCGCGGTCGTGCTGCCAACGTGCTCGATGGGCCACTTTCTGCCTTGCGTCACCTCGTCGAACTGCTCGAGCGAGACCCAGCTCAGCCGCCACTGGCCGCAGGCGAGACCGTGACGACGGGGACGCTCACCCGCGCGCTTCCGATCAGTCCCGGGCAGACATGGTCGACTCGTCTGCGCGGCGTCGCGCTCGGCGGACTACGCGTACGATTCTCGTGACCGCGGGAATCAACACTGCGGTTTGAGCATTTGCTGCCAGTTGGCGTCTGCGTTTCGCTGCGAAGAGCAAGTCGGCTGCTTCTCAATTGTCATGGGGCGCATTTCCCTACGTACCCTTCGGACACCAGACCCTCGGATTCGAACGGCCCCGCGGCGCGTCCGTCCGGAACCCCAATCGTTCTGTCGACGTCAGATCTTGGCCCGGGGTCGATTGCGGGGGATCGAGCAATCGGGTACGGTTGGATTCTCCTCCTTTCGCGCAGCGCGAATCGGCCATGACGCAAAGCATCCAGGATTTCCACGACGATCCGCGCAACGAGGGGATCCGTATCTACGTCAACGGTGCGATGAAGCCGAGGGGCGAAGCGCTCGTCTCGGTGTTCGACAGCGGTTTCGTGCTCGGCGACGGCGTGTGGGAAGGGTTACGCGTGCATCGGGGTCATCCGACGTTCCTCGACGCGCACCTCGACCGCCTGTACGAAGGGGCCAAGGCCATCGCGCTCGACATCGGGCTCGATCGCCGGCAGCTGACCCGGGCGATCTACCAAACGCTCGAAGGCAACGGCATGACCGACGGCGTGCATGTCCGCTTGATGGTCACGCGCGGCGTCAAGCGTACGCCCTACCAGGATCCGCGCGTCACGATCGGTCCCGCGACGATCGTCATCATCGCCGAATTCAAGACCGCGAAGCCCGAGACGCTGGCGCGCGGCCTCACGCTATTCACGGTCCATGTGCGCCGCGGCGCGCCCGACGTCCAGGACCCCAAGCTCAATTCGCACAGCAAGCTCAACTGCATCACCGCGTGCATCCAGGCGACGCTCGCCGGCGCCGACGAAGCGCTGATGCTCGATCCGCACGGCTTCGTCGCGACGTGCAACTCGACGCACTTCTTCATCGTGCGCAAGGGCGCGGTCTGGACGTCGACCGGCGACTATTGTCTCGCCGGGATCACGCGTGCCAATGTGCTGCGCCTGTGTCGCGACGCCGGAATCATCGCGCGCGAGAAGAACTTCAGTCTGACGGACGTCTACGGTGCCGACGAGGCGTTCGTCACCGGCACCTTCGCGGGCATCGCACCGGTGACGGCGATCGACGGCCGGGAGATCTCGCGCGGCCGCGGACCAATGGTCGAACGCCTACAGCAACTCTATATTCAACTCGTCGAAGCCGACGTTGCCGCGCGCGGCGCCGCATGAGCGATCCGCTGCGCATCGCGATGTGGAGCGGCCCGCGCAACATCTCCACGGCGATGATGCGGGCCTGGGAAAATCGTGGCGACTGCGCGGTGACCGACGAGCCGCTGTATGCGGCTTTCCTGGCCGCGTCGGGGATCGATCATCCGGGTCGCGATGAGGTGATCGCCGCCGGTGAGACCGATGTCGCCAAGGTGGTGGCGGCTCTGCACGGACCGGTGCCCGGACATCGGCCGATCTGGTATCAGAAGCACATGGCCCACCACCTGTTGCCCTCGACGCCGCGCGAGTGGATCCCTGCGCTCACCAACCTGCTGCTGATCCGCAATCCGGGCGAGGTCGTCGCCTCGTATCTCAAGAGCCGAAGCAACGTGACGGCGGAGGACATCGGCCTCGCGCAGCAGGTGGCGCTTTACGACGAGATCGAGGCCGTCACCGGAGTTGCGCCACCGGTGATCGACGCCGGCGATTTCCTGCGCGCGCCGGAAGCGCATCTGCGCGCGCTCTGCGCATCGCTCGGCATCGAATTCACGCCGCGGATGCTGACCTGGCCAGCCGGCAGGCGCGAGAGCGACGGAATCTGGGCGCCGTACTGGTACGCTGCGGTGGAAGCCTCGACGGGTTTCGAGCCTTGGCGTCCGCGCGACGTTCGGCTCGACGGAGCTGCGGCGGCGGTCGCCGAAGCCTCTGTGCCTCACTACCGGCGGCTGCACTCGGTGCGCATCGTCGCCTGACGCGCGACCTCGCACGCGCCACCCGTCAGGCGCGGATCAAGCGCCGACCCGCCCGCGCAATTGTCCGGGGTGCAGGGTGTCGTAGACCTCGAACGGCTGGTGGATCCACGGATTGTCCGCCAGATAGTCGACGTAGAAGTCGGGCTCGATCGTCGAGCACGCTTTCCACCAGACCACCGCCGTCTTGCAGGTCCTGATGACGGGCCAGCGCTCCGGCAGCGCCTTCGCGACGGCGGCCAGCGTGTGGCCGGAGTCGACCATGTCGTCGACGAGCAGCACGCGTTCGCCGAGCCTCGGCGAGGTCATCGTCATGTGCTCGGCGATGACGAGTTCGCCGCGGACCGTCCCGCCTTCTGACGCATACGAGTGCGTCGACAGGATCGCGAGCGGCGTCTCGTAGATCCGCGAAAGCACGTCGCCGACGCGCATGCCGCCACGGGCGATGCAGATGATCTGGTTGAATTCATACCCGGACTCGAAGACGATGAGCGCGAGCTTTTCGACGAGGACGTTGTACTGTTCCCAGCTGACCGTAAGACTCGCCATGCAGTTTCCCGGTGCGTGCGACGTCAATGAAACGGATGATGGAGCAGGATCGTCTCGTCGCGGTCGGGGCCCGTCGAGACCATCGCGATCGGCACGCCGGTCAGCTGCGCGATCCGTTCGAGGTACGCGTGCGCGTTGCGGGGCAGGTCGTCGATCGTGCGGGCGCCGACCGTACTCTCGCTCCATCCCGGCAGCGACTCGTAGACGGGTACGCATTCGGCGACCGCGTCCGCGCCCAGCGGGAGGAGGGTGACCGGCTTTCCGTGCACGGTGTAACTGGTGCAGATCCGGATTTCGCGCATGCCGTCCAGTACGTCGAGCTTCGTGATGCACAGTCCCGCGACGCCGTTCAATTGCAGCGACCGTACGAGCGCCGGAATGTCGAGCCACCCGCACCGCCGCGGTCGGCCGGTGACCGAGCCGAACTCGTTGCCGCGCTTTGCGAGGCCCGCGCCGACGTCGTCGGTGAGCTCTGTGGGAAACGGGCCGGTGCCGACACGCGTCGTGTACGCCTTGACGATGCCGAGCACGTAGTCGAGGAACCCCGGGCCGACGCCGGCGCCGGTCGCGGCCGTGCCTGCCAGACAGTTCGACGACGTCACATAGGGGTAGGTGCCATGATCGATGTCGAGCAGCGCGCCCTGGGCGCCCTCGAAGAGCAGCGACTGCCCGCGCACCCGCGCGTCCTGCAGCAGCGCGGCGACGTCCGCCACCATCGGCTCCATCGCGCTGGCGAGCGCAAGCGTGTCGTCGCGTGTCTTCGCGAATGGCACCGGGTCGCGCTTGAAGTAGTGCGTCAGAACGAAATTGTGGAACTCGAGCAGCGGTTCGAGCTTCGCGGCGAAGCGGTCGGGGTAGAAGAGGTCCTGCAGGCGGATCGCGCGCCGCGCGACCTTGTCTTCGTAGGCAGGCCCGATGCCGCGGCCGGTCGTGCCGATTTTCGCATCGCCCATCGCGCCCTCGCGCGCCTGGTCGAGCGCGACGTGATACGGCAGCACGAGCGGGCAAGCCGGCGATATCTTGAGGCGCGGGCGCACGGCGACGCCTGCGCTCTCGAGTTCGCCGATCTCCTGAAGCAGCGCTGAAGGCGACAGCACGACGCCGTTGCCGATGTACGCCGAGACGCCGGGCCTCAGGATGCCCGAGGGAATGAGGCGCAGCACGGTCTTTCGGCCGCCGATGACGAGCGTGTGGCCGGCATTGTGGCCGCCCTGGAATCGGACGACCCCTTCGGCATGCTCGGTCAGCCAGTCGACGACCTTGCCCTTGCCTTCATCGCCCCATTGCGTGCCGATGACTACGACGTTCTTGCCCATCTACGCGGACCCCGATTCACGTGCGACGATTCCCGCGAGCTGCCGCAGGTCCAGCGTGAAACCCGTGGCGGGGCGCGCGCGCCCGAACGCCTTGCCGATGCCGTCGTACCGGCCGCCGCGTCCGATCGATTCGGGCTCGCCGGCGGTGAACACCGAAAAGATCGCACCGCTGTAGTAATGATAGCCGGTGAGATCGGCCAGATCGATGTGCAGCGCCTCGACGTGCCGCTCGCCCGATGCGGCCAATGCGGCGATCGCCGCCAGCGCGTTGCGGATGGCCGGCGTGTCCGGAAGGCGCGCGCTCGCGGCCTCCAGCACGTCCTTCGCCGGGCCGTAGAGCGTGGGCAGCGCCATCAGCGCGTCGCGCCATGCGTGGGGCAGCTTCTCCGTGAGCTCCGCGATGGCCGGGACGTCCTTGGCGCGCAGTGCCGCAAAGAGTTCGGAATCCTCCGCATTGCCGCTGATGCCCGCTCCGGCCGCCAGCGCGCGGTAGACACCGATGTGGCCGAGGTCGAGATGCAGCCCATCGATGCCCGCAGCGCCGAGCGCGGACAGGATGAGGTCCAGAACCTCGACATCGCCCGCAATGCCAGGCTCGCCGAAGAGCTCGGCCCCGATCTGCATCACCTCGCGTGTCGCCGCGCCGCCGCCGGGGACCGCGCGCAGCACGCTGCCCGCGTAGCAGAGCCTGGTTACGCCCGGCTCGTTCAACAGATGCGCATCGATCCGCGCGATCTGCGGCGTCATGTCGGCGCGCACGCCGAGCATCCGGCCGGACAGCGGATCGACGACCTTGAACGTCTGCAGTTCGAGGTCGCGCCCGGTCCCGGTGAGCAGCGAATCGAGGTGCTCGATCAGCGGCGGCTGGATCAGTCGATATCCGTGCGCGCGGAAGTGATCGAGGACGATGCGGCGCAGCGCTTCCGTCCGTTCGGCCTCGGGCGGGAGGACGTCCTCGATGTATTCGGGCAGGACCCAGTTACGCATTGCGCACGAACCAGAAGGAGACGAGCCCGATCGCGATCGATGCGAGTCCGACGAAGCGAAGCTGGCCGTCCGTCAGCGTGACGAGTTTGGCAAAGCTCTCGCGCCAGAGCTGCGGCGCCAGCAGGGGCATCAGGCCTTCGACGACCAGCACCAGCGCACATGCCGCCCACAGCGAATCCGGCACCACGTTCCCCTCGTACGCGCCCGCGGCAGTATTACTTGGATGCCTTCGGGGCCTGTCCGCTCTCGCTCTTCATGTAGCGGAAGAACTCGGAGGAAAGGTCGAGCACCATTACGTCGCCCTTGTTGCGGAACGTGGCCTTGTAGGCCTCGAGGCTCCGGTAGAACGCGTAGAACTCGGGGTTGGCTCCGTAGGCCTGCGCATAGATGACCGACGCCTTGCCGTCGCCGTCGCCCTTGGTCTTCTGCGCGGTCTTGTACGCGTCGGCGAGGATCACGACGCGCTGACGGTCTGCGTCGGCGCGGATCTTTTCCGACTCCGCCTGGCCGAACGAGCGCAGCTCGTTCGCCACCCGCCGGCGCTCCGACTCCATCCGCGCGTACACGGGGCCCGTCACGTCGGGCGGAAGCTCGACGCGGCGCAGCCTGACGTCGACGATCTCGACGCCGATGGTCTTGGCGTCGGTGTCGGCCTTCTGCCGCGTGGTCGTCATGATCTTGTCGCGCTCGGAGCTGATCGCCTCGTGCACAGTGCGCTTGTTGAATTCTTCGGCGAGATTGGCGCGGACCGTCTGCGACAGCCGCCGCCGCGCGACTTCCTCGTCGCCCTGCACGCTGATGTAGTACTGCTTGACGTCGGTGATCCGCCAGAGGACGAAGAAATCGACCAGCAGCGGCTTCTTCTCCGAGGTCGTGATCCGGTCGGGCTCGGGATTGTCCAGCAGCAGGATCCGCTTGTCGTAGAACTTGACGTTCTGCAGCAGCGGCATCTTCGCGTAGAGGCCGGCGTTGGGGAGCGTCTCGACGATCTCGCCCAGCTGGAACTTGATCGCGTACTGTCGCTGGTCGACGGTGTAGACCGACTGCGACGCGACGAGCAGCAGCGCGACGACGAGCGCGAGGACGGGGACCGTGAACTTCATTGCGGTGCCGTCCCGCGCTCGCGGGCGCGCAGCGCTTCGCGCGAGCGGCCCGGGTCGAGCGTGACTGTCGGCTCGGCCGGCGGAGGTGTGGACTGCCGCGCCGCGGAGGGATCGGCCGACGACACCGGGCCACCCGACGCCGGCACGCTTTGCTGGATCAGCTTGTCGAGCGGCAGGTACAAGAGGTTGTTGCTGCCGGCCTTCTGGTCGGTCAGCACCTTGCTCGCGTTGCCGACCACCGTCTGCATCATGTCGAGGTAGAGGCGCTCGCGCGTGACGGCGGGCGCCTTCGCGTACTCGACCTGGATCTGGCGGAAGCGCGACGCGTCGCCCTCGGCGCGCTGGATGACCTCGGCCTGATAGCCGTTCGCCTCCTCGATCAGCCGCGCGGCGTTGCCGCGGGCGCGCGGGACGACGTCGTTCGCGTAGGCCTGGCCTTCGTTGCGGAACCGCTCGCGGTCCTGGCCAGCCTTCACCGCGTCATCGAACGCGGCCTGCACCTTGTCGGGCGGCTGCACGCTTTGCAGCGTCACCTTCTGCACGTAGACGCCGGTCTGGTACCGGTCAAGCATTTCCTGCATCAGCTTTTCCGCCGACTTGGCGATCTGCTCGCGGCCCTCGTACAGCACGAAGTCCATCTTGGCCTTGCCGACGACCTCGCCCATCGCGGTCTGCGCGATGAACTGGACGATGAGGTCGGGCTTTCTGACGTTGAACAGGAACGCCTCGGCACTCTTGAGGTTGTATTGCACGGCGAACTGTATGTCGATGATGTTCTCGTCATCGGTCAGCATCAGCGCCTCATTCTCCTTCTTGTTCTTCGGCGTGTTGCGATAACCGACTTCGACGGTGCGCACCTGCGAGAAGTCGACGAGTTCCTTCTCTTCGACCGGATAGGGCAGGTGCCAGCGCGCGCCGGGCTGCGTGGTCTCGGTGTACTTGCCGAAACGGGTGACGACGCCGCGGCGGCCCTCGTCGACGATGTAGAAGCCGCTGGCGAGCCAGACCACCAGGACGAGCGCCACCAGGATGCCGGCGCCGGACAGCGGCAGCTTGACGCGGTTGCCGCCACCGCCCGCGCCGGGGTTCTCGTCGCCCGTGCCGCCCTTGCGGCCTAAGAGCTCATTGATGCGCCGGTTGACGTTGCGCCAGATCTCATCGAGATCGGGCGGTCCGCCGGAAGAACCGCGCTTGCCCCACTGGGGATCGTTCAGCGACATGGAATGACCGGAATCGGGAAAGCGTGAGTGGCGTGGCCGGGTCACGCGTCGAGAACAGGTGCGACGCGGGTATCGGAATGGGCGGCATCGGCCGGAAACCGCTCGGCGAGCGCGGCGCGCAAATCCGCGCAACCGGCGCCCGTCAACGCGCTCAAACGAACGGTGCGGATTATACCAGACTCATCGCGTCCTATTCCCGGTTCGAGCCCGGCCGCATCGATCTTGTTCATGACCCGGATCTGCGGCACATGCTCCGCGCCGATCTCCGTCACCACGCCGTCGACCGCGGCCGCCTGTTCTTCACGGGACGGGTGCGCGGCATCGATGACGTGGAGTATCAGGTCGGCCTGGCTCGCCTCGCTCAACGTCGCGCGAAACGCGGCGACGAGATCGTGCGGCAGGTCGCGGATGAAGCCGACGGTATCGGAGAAAACGATGGCTGAAGCGCCCGGGACGTACGCCCGGCGCAGCGTGGTATCGAGGGTGGCGAACAGCTGGTCGGCGGCGTAGGCCTTGGCGCCGGTCATCCGGTTGAAGAGCGTGGACTTGCCGGCATTGGTGTAACCGATCAGCGCCACCGTACGGACGGCCGCGCGGCGCCTCGTCCGGCCCTGTGTTGCCCGCTGGCGCTCGACGCGGGAAAGCCGTTCGCGCAGCGCCTTGACCCGCTCGCCCAGCAGGCGCCGGTCGGTTTCGAGCTGGGTTTCGCCGGGGCCGCGAAGCCCGATGCCGCCCTTTTGCCTCTCGAGGTGGGTCCAGCCCCCGACCAGCCGGGTGAGCTGATGGCGGACCTGCGCCAATTCGACCTGGAGCTTGCCTTCGGCGCTTCTCGCCCGGAGCGCGAAGATGTCGAGGATGAGGCTCGTCCGGTCGACGACCCTGCACTCCAGCGCGCGCTCGAGGTTTCTCTGCTGCGCGCCGGAGAGTGGATGGTTGAAGATGACGAGGTCGGCGCCGGATCCGGCCCGAAGCGCGGCGATTTCCTCGACCTTGCCCTTGCCGGCGAACGTCGCGGCGTCGGGGCGCTGGCGGCGACCGGTGACCGTGCCGAGGACGGTTGCGCCGGCCGACACGGCCAGCGCGTCGAGTTCCGCCATCCGTTCGGCGGGGTCGGCGTCGCCGAAATCGAGCGCGACTAGCAGCGCGCGATCGCCGCCTTGCGGGCGTTCAAACATGCCGGGTCAAGGGAGGAGGGGCACCGGACCCGCTTGCGACCGTGGCGACACCCGCGCCGCGGCGACCGCAACGGCGGGGACCGCGACCGTCAAGCTTCAGCGTCGGCCGACGGGACGTGGTGCGGCATCGCGATGGTACGCGCCGGGACGACGGTGGAAATCGCGTGCTTGTACACCATCTGGGTCACGGTGTTCTTGAGCAGGACGACGTACTGGTCGAATGACTCGATCTGGCCCTGCAGCTTGATTCCGTTGACAAGGTAGATCGACACCGGCACGTGTTCCTTGCGCAGGGTGTTCAGGAACGGGTCTTGTAGCATTTGCCCTTTGTTGCTCATCGCTTGCTCCGCGGTTGTTGTTGAGCCGGCGTTGAACCCAACGCCGTGGCGGCCTCTCCCGCCCGACCCAACATGGGGCCGAAAAACGGGGCGTCAACGGGTGCGCCGGCGTTTTGGCGCGTCCGCGTACGGGTTCGCGCCCGTCTTGAATTGTATCCTAAGGGGTGTTCCCCGCAGTTTGAACGCCTCGCTGAAGAAATGTTCCAGATATCGGCGATACGTCGCCGGAATATGCGAGAGCGCCGAGCCGTGGATGATGATGAGCGGCGGATTTTGTCCACCTTGGTGCGCATACCGGAGCTTGGGCCGACCCATGCCCGCGCGCGGCGGCTGCTGGCGCAGGACTGCGGCGGCGAGAGTCCGCGTCAACTTCGGGGTCGATAGCTTCGCCATCGCCGCCGCGTACGCACCGTCGACGGAACGCATGAGTCCGGGAATGCCGCGCCCTTCGCGAGCCGAGATGTAGTGTTGACTGGCGAACGCCAGGAATCCCGCCTTGCGATCGAGGTCGCGCTTGACGGCGTCGCGCAGGTCGGTGGGCACCGCGTCCCACTTGTTGACCGCGACGACGAGCGCGCGCCCCGCCTCGAGGATGAACCCGGCGAGGTGCGCGTCCTGTTCCGAGATACCCTGCTCGGCGTCGAACAGCAGCACGACGACGTTTGCGTCCTCGATCGCCTGCAGCGTCTTGATCACCGAAAACTTCTCGACGGCCTCGAGCACCTTGCCGCGGCGGCGCACGCCGGCGGTATCGATCAGCGTGTACTGGCGGCCGTTGCGCTCGAAGTCGAGGTAGATCGAATCGCGCGTGGTGCCGGGCTGGTCGAACGCGATCACGCGCTCCTCGCCCAAGAGCGTGTTGACGAGTGTGGACTTGCCGACGTTGGGCCGGCCGATGATCGCGACCTTGACCGCCCCGGCCTCGGCAGGTGTGTGCGTTTCGGAGGCACCGGACGGGGGGGCAGGCAGGAGCGACAGCGCGAGTTCGGCGACGAGGGTCACGTTATCGCCGTGCGCCGAGGACATCGGATGCGGCTCGCCGAGACCCAGTTCGTAGAACTCGTTCGCGGCGCGACCGGGCGCGAGGCCTTCCGCCTTGTTTGCCGCGACGACGATCGGCCGGCCCGATCGGCGCAGGAGGTCCGCGATGTTGCGGTCCTGCTGGGTCAGGCCCTCCCGCGCATCGACGAGGAACACGACGACGTCGGCCTCCGCGATCGCCTGCCGGGTCTGCTTCGCCATCTCGTGCAGGATTCCGTCCTTGGCGACGGGCTCGAACCCGCCGGTGTCCACGACCAGGAACGGCCGGTCGCCGACGCGCCCACGGCCGTAGTGCCGGTCGCGCGTCAGGCCGGGAAAATCGGCGACGAGCGCCGCGCGGGTCTTGGTCAGCCGGTTGAACAGCGTCGACTTGCCGACGTTCGGGCGCCCGACGAGGACGAGGGTGGGCAGCATGGCGGCGATCGATCGGCGATTTCGCGATTCCTGCCGGCGCCCGGCCCTCGGCGGCCCGACGCGCAGGAACGTGGGCGGCGACCTCTCAGGACCCCGGACGTTCGCCGACGGAAAAGAGCGTCCCGGCCGTGGTCAGCCAGACGGCGGTCGGACCCGATTGCGCCGGTTGTGCGGTGGCGCCCGCGCCGTCGGTCGGGATCCGCCCGACGAGATTGCCGCTTTCGGGATCGAGGAGATGCACATAGCCCTCGACGTCGACGACGGCGACGTGGCCGCCGATGATCTGCGGGCCACCGGGGCGGCGCAGCGCGAGCTTGTCCTGCTTCCACGCCGAGGCGCCCGTCGACTTGTCGAGCGCGTGCACGGAACCCTTGTCGTCGGTGACGTACATGTACCGGTTGTCGACGGCGAGGCCGTTGAGGCTCGACACGTCGCGCGACCAGCTCAACGCGCCGCGAAGGATCTCGAAGCAGGCGATGCGGCCCTGGAAAGCGACCGCGCACACCTGGCGCTCCTCGACCACCGGCCGCGACGTCACGTCGGCGATGCGCTCGAGTTCGGTCGCGCCCTTCGGGGTGGCGACATTGCCCTCCCACCCGAGGTTGCCGGTGGCGAGGTCCATTGCGAGGAGCTTGCCGCCTGCCGTACCGATGAACAGGCCACCGCGGCTGACGTAGCCGCCGGAGTAATTGCGCACGGTGAGCGGAGGAATCGTCCGCTGGTAAATCCACTTCGTCTTGCCATCGGCGCCCGACAGGCCGAAGGTGCGCCCGTCGCCGGACCAGACGACGACGAGGCCGTCGGCGACCAAGGGTGGACTGACGATCTCGCTCGTCACCTTCGTCTGCCAAAGCGGCTTGCCTTCCGGCGTGAACGCGAGCACCTCGCCCTTGTCCGTGCCGACGACCACGAGCGTGTGATCGGCGCCGACGCCGGCGGACAGCGGCTTGCCCGCCTGGATTCTCCAGACCGCCTGTCCGTTCGCGGGGTCGACGCGGACGATCGTCCCGCTGGACGATGCGGCGTAGATCGCGTTCGCCAAGATCGCCGGGGACAGTCCGGGACCCGCCCGGCCGACGGGGACCTGCCAGGCGATCTGCGGGGTCACGGTCGGATTGATCTGGGGCAGGGGCCCGGGCTTCTTGCTGCTCCAGAGCCAATCGAACGACGGCACCGGCACCGCCGGAATCCACGTCGCCAGCGACGCGCACCCGGCGAGCGCGACCGAAGCTGCCAGCAGGGAGGCGAAGCCCCGGCCGATGCGCGCGAGCCGCTCCGGAGTTGCTTCGGGCGTCATTTGGAAGTAGCCGGCGCGGTGGTCGTTGGCGAGGGCGCCGCTTTGGTGGGTGCCGCTTGAGGAGGCGCCGCCGCCGGAGCGGGCGCGCCCGGCATCGGGCTCGAGGCGGCGGGCGCGGCAACAGGCGGGCCTGCCGGCGCGACGACTTTCGCGGGCGGCATGGTTCCCGCACCCGACGTGGCCGGCCCCGCGGGTGGCGGCGCAAGCGCATCGAGTTTCAACTGGACGAAGTTGCGGTACGGGCTCTTCGCATCGAGCTCGGTGACGGCCGCCTGATACGCCTTGCGCGCCTCGTCCGTGCGGCCGGCGAAGGCCAGGATGTCGCCGCGAGCGTCCGAGTAGACACCGGCAAATGAAGGGTCGTGCTTCGCGTCGAGCGTGCGCAGCGCCTCGTCGTACTGCTTTTCGTCGAACAGGATCGAGGCGAGCCGCAGCCGCGCGATCTGTTTCAATTCATCCTCTGACGAGCGATCGATGACGGAGGCGAGCTGCGTCTTGGCGCCGGCTGCGTCGCCGTTTTCGTAGAGAAGCGCGGCGACGATCAACGCTGCCCGCGGCGTATAGCCGGTGCGGCCGTACTGGTCGGCGAGCTGCGCCATCGCGTCCTTGGCTTTCGCCGGGTCGTTCGCCCGCGCGGCGGTGCTGATCGCGTCGTACAGGACCGCGGCCTCTCCGGTCTGCCGCTGCGTCCACCAGCGCCAGCCCTGCACGCCGATGACGATGATCGAGACCGCGACGACGACGCCGACGATCAAACCGCCCCACTGCTTCCACCAGGCTCTGAGGTCGTCGAGCTTGTCCTGTTCTTCGAGATCGTAAACGGCCATCGCCTGTCCTTGTCTAAACTGCGGAAAGTGTTTGTCGGAGCTCGCCGAGCGGCACGGATCGCTGCGCGCCGGGTTCGCGCAGCGGCTTGACGCTGACGGCCTGCGCGGCGACTTCGTCCGCGCCGATCAGCAGCGCGTAGCGCGCGCCGGAGGCATCGGCCCGCTTCATCTGCGACTTGAAGCTGCCTCCGCCGCCATTGACGACCGAGAAGCCCGCGTCGCGCAGCATTTCGCCGGTGCGCCATGCAAGCGAGCTCGCTTTGGGGCCGTCGTGAACGACGTAGGCGAGTGGCACCTCCGCCGACACGGCGCCCGCGTCCTGCAGCAGCAGGATCATCCGTTCGATCCCGATCGCGAAACCGCAGGCCGGCGTGGGCTTGCCTCCCAGCTGCTCGAAGAGCCCGTCGTAGCGGCCTCCGCCCGCGACCGTTCCTTGCGCGCCGAGCCGGTCGGTGATCCATTCGAACACGGTCCGGTTGTAATAGTCGAGCCCGCGCACCAGCCGGGCGTCGATCTGAAAAGCGATGCCGCTGTCGGCGAGGAGTTGCTGCAGACCGTCGAAATGGGCCCGCGACGCCGGCCCGAGCTTGTCGATGAGCTTCGGCGCGTTGGCGGTGACTTCCTGCATGTCGGGATTCTTGGAATCCAGGATGCGCAGCGGGCTGGTGCGGAGCCGGCGCTTCGCTTCGTCGTCGAGGAGATCGATGTGGCGCTCGAAGTGGGTGACGAGATCGGCGCGGTGTTCGCGACGCTCGACGACATCGCCGATCGAGTTGATCGACAGCCGGATGCCGTCGGACAGGCCGAGCGCGCGCCACAGCCGCGCGAGCATCACGATCTGCTCGGCGTCGACGTCGGGACCGGCGAAGCCCAGCGCCTCGACGTCGAACTGGTGGAACTGCCGGTACCGGCCCTTCTGCGGGCGCTCGTGGCGGAACATCGGGCCGCTCATCCACACGCGTTGCGGCCGCTCGTAGGTCAGCGAATGCTCGATCGCGGCGCGGACGATCCCCGCGGTCGCTTCCGGACGAAGCGTCAGGCTCTCGCCGTTGAGCTTGTCCTCGAACGTGTACATCTCCTTTTCGACGATGTCTGTCGCGTCGCCGATGCCGCGCACGAACAGCGACGTGGCCTCGACGATCGGCACGCGCAGGTTGCGGTAGCCGTACTGCGCGAACACGGAGCGCACCGAGTCTTCGAAGCGCTCCCACAGCGCCGCCTCATCGGGCAGCACGTCGTTCATGCCGCGGACGGCCTTGATCGTGGTCGACATGATCAATGCCCGCCCGAGGCGCCGCGATCGAACCGGGTGCGCATACGGTTCATTTCAGGCGATCGCCTTGCCGGCGTTCGATTTCTTTTCCGGCGTCAGGTGCGCGGCGCGCGGCTCGCCGCCGTAGGTCGCGCGGACGTAATCGTCGACGATGCGCTGGAACTCGACGGCGATCCCGTCACCTTTCAGCGTGACCGTCTTCAGGCCGTCGACATACACCGGCGCGACGGGCGTCTCGCCGGTGCCCGGAAGCGAGATGCCGATATTGGCGAGCTTCGATTCGCCGGGGCCGTTGACCACGCAGCCCATCACCGCAACCTGCATCGCCTCGACGCCGGGGTAGCTCGCGCGCCAGACCGGCATCTGCGCGCGCAGATATGCCTGGATCCGCTCGGCGAGTTCCTGAAACACCGTGCTGGTCGTGCGGCCGCAGCCGGGACACGCGGCCACCATCGGCGCGAACGAGCGGAGCCCCATCGTCTGCAGGATCTCCTGCGCGACCAAGACCTCCTTGGTGCGATCGCCATTCGGGTCCGGCGTAAGCGACACGCGAATCGTGTCGCCGATGCCCTGTTGCAACAACACCGCCATCGCCGCGGTCGACGCGACGATGCCCTTGCTGCCCATCCCCGCCTCGGTGAGGCCGAGATGCAGCGCATAGTCGCAGCGGGCAGCGAGTTCGCGGTAGACCTTGATGAGCTCCTGCACGTGCGAGACCTTGCACGACAGCACGATCCGTTCGGCGCCGAGTCCGAGTTCTTGCGCGCGCTGCGCGCTGCCGATGGCGGAGGCGACGAGCGCTTCGCGCATCACCGCCTCGGCCGGCTGCGGCGTGGTCGACTTGCCGTTGTCGTCCATCATCCGGGCGAGGAGTTCGGCGTCGAGGCTGCCCCAGTTCACGCCGATGCGCACCGCCTTGCCGAACTCGATTGCCTTTTCGATCATCACCGCAAACTGGCCGTCGCGCTTCGATCCCTTGCCGACGTTGCCCGGATTGATCCGGAACTTCGCGAGCGCGCGGGCGCAGTCCGGGTAGTCGGTCAGCAGCTTGTGGCCGTTGTAGTGAAAATCACCGATCAGCGGAACGAGGCATCCGGCGGCATCCAGCCGTTCGCGGATCGGCGCGACCGCGGCGGCGGCTTCGGCGGTGTTCACCGTCACGCGGACGAGTTCGGAACCGGCGCCGGCGAGTTGGCGCACCTGGGCAACCGTCGCCGCGACGTCGGCCGTGTCGGTGTTCGTCATCGACTGAACGACGATCGGCGCGCCGCCGCCGATACGCACGCCGGCGACGTTCACCTGGCGTGTTCGGAACCGTTCGATGCTGTCGGGTCGGTTCATCGGAGCTTCTCGGAATGCCTGGGTCACTGCAGCGTCAGTCGGGCGACGTTCTGCCGGGTATGGGGAGCGAGGTCGACCGGCTGTCCACGATAGCGCAGCGTGACGTCCGCCGCGTTGCCGATCACGACGGCGAGCGGCGGCGTTCCCGATAGCGCTTGCTCGGTGCCGCCGTAGTTCATTCCCGACAGCAGTACGCGGCCCTCGCGGTCCCGGATGTCGGTCCACGAATAGTCGCGAAACGTGACGACCACCGGTTGATCGCCGGCGCCGGCGCCCAGCGCGGCGGTGCCGGCCGATCCCCAACTCCCGGCCAACGCCGGCGCGGCGAGGTTCGGCGTCGCCGATCCGGCGGGTGCCGCGTCGGTCGCGGCCGGAATCGCGCTACCGGACGGAGCGCTCAACACAAGCGGATTGGGAAGCGCGGTAACGGCGGGATCCTTGGGCGCGGCCGATGGCACGGGGGCCGGTTTCAACGCCGACGATTCCTTCGCCGCCCCCGTGCGCGGCTCGCCAGCGGGCCGAATCCACTCATAGATCGCAGCGGCGGCAACGATCGCCGCCAGGATCACCGGAATTGCCCAGCGCGCCCAACCGGGTTTCGAATGGTCGGTCGTCGGCAACTCGCCGATCGTCGGCGCCGTCTGTTGCAACGTCGGCGCTTCGAGCGCAGGCGCCGCGGCGCCGCCCGGCAGCGCGCCCAGCACGCGGTCGGGATCGAGGTGAACCAGCCGCGCGTAATTGCGCACGAAGCCGCGCACGAACGTGCGCCCCGGCAGATGCGTATAGTCGCCGTCCTCGAGGGCCTTGACCTGGCGCGGCGCGAGCTTCAGCTGCTGCGCGACCGCATCGATCGTCATGCCGGCCGACTCGCGCGCGACGCGCAGCAACGCCCCCGCCATGCCGGGCGGCGAGTCGGCGGCGTCGGTGCCCGTCATCGGTTCGCGCTCAGTCACTCGCATGAGCCGGTCGGTATCGCCCGGGTCTCGGCCGAGTCCGGATAGCGGTTCCGGAGCTGCGAAATGTACGATTGTTCGGCGCTGCGGTCGGCGAGCTTGCGCTCGATGCAGATGCCGAGATAAAGCGCTTCGGGCGGCGCCGGCGGCTGCTGCGTCAGGCGCTTGATCCAGCCCCGCGCGTCATCGATCCGGTTCTGCTTGTACGCCACCACCGCGAGGCCGTAGATCGCGCTGGGATTGTTGGGGGCCGCGAGTTGCGCGCGCCGGAAGAAGTTGTCGGCGAGGGTGAAATCGTTGAACGCAATGCTGCATCGGCCGGCGTTGATCAGCGCCACTTCCGGTGTCTTGTACAGCGGATTGGCGAGCGCCATCTCGAACTGGGGGATCGACTCGCGCGGATGCCCGTTGCTGCACAGATACCAGCCCCAGTTGTGGCGGATGTCGGAATTCTGCGGCGCCATCGAAAGCGCCTTCTGGAAGTTCTGCTCGGCCCTCGCGTTTTCGCCGAGCATCGCGTAGACGAGGCCGTAGAGGTCGTAGATGCGCGCCTCGTTGGGGTCGAGCGCGGCCGCTTCGTTCAGTTCCTCGAGCGCAACGTCCATCCGGCCGCGCTCGTAGTACCCGGCGCCGAGGTCGGCGTGGAGCTTTGCGCGCTCCTTCGGGCTCGCCTCCTGCTGCTTGATCGGCGGCGGCGGCTCGGGCGCCCGCGGCGGTGTCGTCGACGGCGAAGACGCGCAGGCGCCGACGAGGGCGGTCACGACCGCAGCGAGGAGGGCGGCGGCGCAAGTCCGGAGCAGCGAAGTCATGGTCAGAAGTCCTTGCCGCAATGATCAGGGAGCGGTCGCGTTTGATCGTGCCGGGTGGATCCGCAGATGCCGTTTGGTACGGTCCTGGACGCGGCCCGCGAGCTGCCCGCACGCGGCGTCGATGTCTTCGCCGCGGGTCTTGCGGATCGTCGCGACGAAGCCGTCGTCGGTGAGCGCCCGCTGGAACGCGACGATCCGCGCGCGCGGGCTGGTGCGAAACTCGGCGCCCGGGAACGGATTCCAGGGGATCAGGTTGATCTTGCACGGGACGTCGCGGACGAGTCGCGCCAGTTCGTGCGCGTGATTCGCGGAATCGTTGACCTCGTCCAGCATCACGTACTCGAACGTCACGAAATTGCGCGGGGCGCGGTCGAGGTAGCGCACGCATGAATCCAGGAGCTCGGCGATCGGGTACTTGCGATTTATCGGGACGAGCCGGTCGCGCAGGGCATCGTTGCTCGCGTGCAGCGAAACGGCGAGCGCCACCGGGCAGTCGTCGCGAAGGCGGTCGATCGCGGGCACGATCCCCGACGTCGACAGCGTGACGCGGCGCCGCGACAGGCCGTACGCGTTGTCGTCGAGGAAGACGCCTAGCGCGCGGCGCACGTTGTCGTAGTTGGCGAGCGGCTCGCCCATGCCCATCATCACGACGTTGGTGATCGGCGCGCGACCGTGTTCGACCCACGGCGCGGTAACGGGCGCACCCCTGTCGCTGCACGCCTTCCCTCCAGGAGGGAGCAGTTCGCGCTCGGGACGGCTCTTCGCGCTCACGCCGTCTTTGATCAGCGCGCGATTCGCGTGCCAGAGCTGCCCGACGATTTCGGCGGTGGTGAGATTGCGGTTGAATCCCTGCTTGCCAGTCGAGCAGAACGCGCAGTCGAGCGCGCAGCCGGCCTGGGAGGAAATGCACAGCGTGCCGCGATCGTACTCGGGGATGTACACCATCTCGACGGCGTTGCCGCTGCCCACGTCGAGGAGCCACTTGCGCGTGCCGTCGCCCGCCGTCGTGTCGCTGATCACCGAAGGTCCGCGAATCTCGGCGATGCCGGCAAGCCGCTCCCGCAGCGACTTCGACAGGTCGGTCATCGAAGCGACGTCGCCGGTTAGGCGCTGGTGGACCCAGCGCATCAGCTGCTTCGCGTGGAACGGCTTCGCGCCGGTTCCGGCAACGAGCGCGTCGACGCCGGCGGCGTCGAGTTCGAGGAGATTCGTCACGTCAGGGCCGGACGCGCTCGCTACCCTCGTTGCGAGAGGCCCGGGAACTCCTGCGAAGCGCGGGACGCCGGTCATGGAGGACGCTCCGGGGTACGCTCTCGTGGGCGTCGCCCGTGCTAGCGGCCGTAAACGGAAAGCGCCGGGAAGAAATAGGCGATCTCGACGCTGGCCGTCTCGGAACTGTCGGAGCCGTGAACGGCGTTGGCGTCGATCGATTTCGCGAAATCGGCGCGAATGGTGCCCGGCGCGGCCTTCTTCGGGTCGGTCGCGCCCATCAGGTCGCGGTTCTTCGCGATGGCCCCTTCGCCCTCGAGCACCTGAATCATCACCGGGCCCGACATCATGAAATCGACGAGATCCTTGAAAAAGGGCCGTTCGCGGTGCACGGCGTAAAAGCCCTGCGCCTCGGCCACGGACAGCCGGCGCATCTGCGCGGCGACGATCTTGAGTCCGTTCGACTCGAAGCGCGAATAGATTTTCCCGATGACATTGCTTGCCACGGCATCGGGTTTGATGATCGAAAGCGTGCGTTCGGCGGCCATGCGAGCGACTCCAGCGGAATAATTGCAAGTTAACTCGCAAGTATACCACGGTCCGCCCCCTGCTGTCCCCGGCGGGGGCGGCAGCCACGCCCCTCACGGGTGGACTATCGGATCACCCCGAGCAGCTTCGGCATCCACAGCGTCAGGCCAGGCCAGTAGGTGACGATGACCAGGAATACGAGCATCGTCAGGAGCCACGGCCAGACGGCGATCGTCAGCTCGGTGATGCCCATCTTGGTGATGCCGCTCGCCACATAGAGGTTGAGCCCCACGGGCGGGTGGCACATGCCGACCTCCATGTTGACCACCATCATGATGCCGAAGTGGACCGGGTCGATGCCTAGCTTCATCGCGACCGGAAACAGGATCGGCGCCATGATCAGCACGATCGACGACGGTTCCATCACGTTGCCGGCGAGCAGCAGTACGACGTTGACGAACAGCAGGAACGCGACCACGCCGAGCCCCTTGTCCAGCATCCAGGCGGCGAGCTCCTGCGGGATCTGCTCCGAGGTCATCAGATAGCTGAACATCACCGCGTTGGTGATGATGTAGAGCAGCATCGCGCTCATGTTGGCCGAGTCGAGCAGGATCTTCGGCACCTTCGCGACGCCCATGTCCTTGTAGACGAACACCGCGACGAAGAACGCGTAGACCGCGCTCATCGCCGCGGCCTCGGTCGGTGTGAATATGCCCGTGTAGATGCCGCCGATGACGACGATCACGAGCAGCAGTCCCCAGACGCTCTCGCGGAATGCACGCCAGCGCTCCGGCCACGATGCTTTCGGCTGGCGGGGGTAATTGTTCTTCCGCGCGAGCCACCACGTGGTAAATCCGAGGAATGTCGCCAGAAGGAGACCCGGGACGATGCCGGCGATGAACAGCGCACCCACGGAGGTGTTCGTCGCGACCGCGTACATCACCATCACGATCGACGGGGGGATCAGGATGCCGAGCGCACCGGAAGTCGTGATGACCCCGGCCCCGAAGCGGGCGGGGAACCCCTGCTTGATCATCGCCGGCAGGATGATCGACCCGATCGCGACGACAGTCGCCGGCGAGCTGCCGGACACCGCGGCGAAAAGCGCGCAGGCCATCACCCCGGCGAGCCCAAGGCCGCCCGCCCAGTGGCCGACCATCGACGACGCGAAGTTGATCATCCGTCGCGCGACGCCGCCGTGCGTCAGGAAGTTGCCGGCGAGGATGAAGAACGGGATCGCCATGATCTCGAACTTCTCGATGCCGGTGAAGAGCTTCAGCGCGACCGACTCGATCGGCACCGTGGTCATCGTGAACAGGTAGGTGAGCACGGTGAGGCCGAGCGAGATCGAGATCGGCATCCCCGTCAGCATCAGGCCGAAGAGCAGCGCGAAGATGACCCACGCGTTGGCGATTCCGATGCCGGCGAGCTTCAGCACCACCGGGATGGCGATCAGCACCGGCGGGATGAGCGCCGGCCAGCGCGGCGCGTCGGCGGGGACGGGCGAAACCAGGGTACTCATTTACGGCCCCCGTCCGTGACGTCGGCCGGATGCAGGTTGTCGGGCAGCGCGTAGGGGTTGATATCTTCGGCCGCTTCGATGCCTTCGACGTGCGCGACGTCGTGGTGCGGCAGCTCGCCGGTGCGTGCAAACGCCCAAGCGACCTGCAGGAACCGGAAGCACATCAGGTACGAGCCGAGCGGAATGCACAGGTACGCGATCCACTTCGGCAGCTCAAGGTCGGGGGATACCGAGTCGGTGTGCGCGATGTCCCAGACGAACGTCGCGCCCAGCGTGCCGACGATCGCGGTGAACGTCGCGCCGGCCAGAAGACCGAACAGCACATAGGCCTTGCGCGTGTTGCCGGGGAGACGGTTGATCATCACGTCGACGCCGACGTGGATACCGGTGCGCACGCCGTAGGCGGCGCCGAACTTTGCCATCCACACGAACATGTAGATGCAAAGCTCCTGCGCCCAGGTCAGGTCTATCCTCAGCAGCGCATCCTGCACGACGGGGATCGGCATGCCGGCCGCGTAGCGATGGATGACGGCGACGAAAATCAGCAACGTGGCCGCGCCCATCAGGAACGCGATCAGCCACTCCTCCAGGTGATCCAGGATTTTCATGCTGTCTCCCCCTCGGTCGCGGTCTGCCCGCCGCCGCGTACCGGCGGGTATTCGCGCCGCGCTAGGCTACGCTATGGCTTGAACCCGGTTTCCTTGTAGACGGCCTCGATCGTGTCCTTGCCGACGCGCGATTCGTTTTCCTTGTGCACGACGACGAGGGCCTTTTTCATCGCTGCCTTCTCCGCGGGCGTCAGCGCGAGAATCTCCGTCTTTCCGGATGCCTTGACCGCCGCCAGCGCGTTTTCGTTCTCCTTTTGCGCTATCTCGTTGGCGTACTTGGTCGCATCCTTCATCGCTCCTTCGAGCGTCGTGCGGATGTCCGGCGGCAGGCCGTCCCAGAATTTCTTGTTCGCGATCACCGCATAGCCCAGGTAACCGTGATCGGTGAGCGCGAGGTATTTCTGCACTTCCTGCATCTTCTGCGTATAGAAGTTCGATGGCGGATTCTCGGTTCCGTCGACCACGCCGGTCTGCAGCGCCTGGTAGACCTCGGAGAACGCCATCACCTGGGGAATCGAGCCGAGCGCCTTCATCTCATCGCCCAGCACCTTCGACGACTGGATTCGCATCTTGAGCCCCTTGTAGTCGGCGGGCATCCGGATCGGCTTGTTGGCGCTCATCACCTTGAAGCCGTTGTCCCAGTACGCGAGCCCGACGATGCCTTTTGACTCGAGCTTCCTGAACAGCGCCGCGCCGACGGGGCCGCCGGTCACCTTGTGCAGCTCGGCGTAGCTATCGAACATGTACGGCAGGTCGAACACCTCGAATTCGCGAACGCCGAGCGGGCCGAACTTCGCGAGCGACGGGGCGAGCAATTGCACTGACCCGAGTTGCAACGCCTCCATCTCCTCGCCGTCCTTGAAGAGCGAGCTGTTCGGGTAGACCTCGACCTTGACGCGGCCTTTCGTGCGTTCCTCGGCGAGCTTCTTGAAGTAGTCGGAGGCCTTGCCCTTGGGTGTATCGATGGCGACGACGTGACTGAATTTGATGACGATTGGCTGCTGGGCCGACACTACACCTGTGAGCGCAAGCAGCGGCGCAACGAGTATCGCGATTGCAAAACCGAACTTCATGGAAACCTCCTGCACGAGACAAGCGACTGGAGTGGAATTGACGCCGACGAAGTGCAGAACCTTGCTACTGCGCCGATGACGCTTCCAAATTGGGCCAGCAAACCGCGTCGGCTGTCAACTTGAGCGCGGTGTCGAACCCCGGCCCAGACTACGCCGCCAGAACCTCAGGCTATTGATCCGCATCAAGTTTTCCGCGATGCGGGATGCCAGTGCACGGCGTAGCCGGCGGTATTCGCGATGGCGACGAATGCGACGTCCACGCCGACGCCAGGCACCACCGCGAGTGCGTCCCCGCAAAACACCAGCGGCAGCGAATCGCGCAGCCACGTCGGCATACCCGCTTCGTGCAGCACGCGCTTCAACGCCTGCCGCGGGCGGTCGCCGCCCAACCGGATGCGCTCGCCGCCGGCGCGGCTCCTGATCGTCACGTCGACGCGGCCGAGCGCTGCCCGCGCTTCGCCGGTGCCCTCGGCGAGCGCGAATTCGAGCGTGCCGTGCGGCAGCGCGAGCAGGACTTCACCCTGCCAGCGCAAAGCGAACGGGGCGACGGCGGGGGGATGAACGACGACCCGTCCACGGTGGATCCCGACCTCGGCGCCGCCATGCGGCAGACGCACGCGCGCATCCGCCGCCGCGTGGACCAGCTGGTGGTGCATCTGAGCTAGCCGCGCGGTCGACGGTGGCCGCAGGCCGTGCAGGCGCAGGAACCAGCGCAGCAAATTGCGCGCGCGATGGGGCGCGCGTGCGTCGAGCCCGATCAGCGCGGCGCGGTCCAGCGTGGCGCCGCGGGCCGCGTCGGCGTCGACGACTCCTTCGGCATCGAGCTTCGCAAGTTCGTCGGCGAGCTTCGCGCCTTCGGCCTGGTGGGCGGCGCTGCGGGCGAGTGTGGCCGGATAGCCGGGAAACGCCTGCGCAAGGCGGGGCGCGATCTCATGGCGGATGAAATTGCGCCTGACGTCGGTGTTCGCGTTCGACTCGTCGTCGACCCACGCGAGCGACCGCGCGTTCGCGTACGCAACGAGTGCCGCCCGCGGTAGCGCGAGCAGAGGGCGCAGCAGCGCGGGACCCTTTGTACTCGCGCGCTGCCGGGGCATCGCCGCGAGGCCGTGGCTGCCCGCGCCGCGCATGAGCTGGAGCAGCAGCGTTTCCGCCTGATCGTCGGCATGGTGGGCGAGCGCGACGAAGTCGGCTGCGGCGGTCGCGAGCGCCGCGTACCGCGCCGTGCGGGCCGTGGCCTCGAGGCTCGCGCCACCCTTGCGTTCGATGCGCACGCGTTGCACGTCGAGCAGGATGCCGCGTTTCGCGCATTCGGCCGCGCAGAACTGCGCCCAGGCGTCGGCATTCGTCGACAGCCCGTGATGCACGTGCACGGCGCAGAGCGCGACGGCGCATTCCGGCGCGATGCGATGCAGCGCGTCGAGAAGCACCATAGAATCGCGCCCGCCGGACAGCGCGATGGCGATTCGTCGATCGGCGACGCGAGGCTGCCGCAGAGCTGTCGCCGACAGGACCGCGTCGCGAACCGCGCGCAGCACCGGTGCTTCGGCCGTGGACGGCGAGTCCTTCATCGCGAGGGCGCCGGCGGCAGCGACCGTCTGCGCGCTAGCCGGACGGGATCTCCTTGTACTTCCCATACGAAAGGATCCTGTCCTCGCGCATCTCGAGCAGCGTGTCGAGCGGCGGATCCTGAAGCGCGCGCAGCGCTTCGGTCAGCGATTTCTTGAGCGTCGCCATCATCGCGGCGGGGTCGCGGTGCGCGCCGCCCGGCGGTTCGTTGACGACCTTGTCGATGAGTCCCAGCTGCTTCAAGCGGGGCGCGGTGATGCCGAGCGTTTCCGCGGCCTCGGGCGCCATGTCCGCGGATTTCCACAGGATCGACGCGCAGCCTTCGGGCGAAATCACCGAGTAGGTCGCGTACTGGAGCATCAGCGTGACGTCGCCGATGGCAATCGCAAGCGCGCCGCCCGATCCCCCCTCGCCGATGACCGTCACGACGATCGGAGTGCGCAAGCCCGCCATTTCGTAGAGATTGCGGCCGATCGCTTCGGACTGCCCGCGCTCCTCGGCGCCGATGCCCGGATAGGCGCCGGGCGTGTCGACGAACGTGAACAGCGGCAGCCCGAATTTCTCGGCGAGCTTCATCAACCGTAGCGCCTTGCGATAGCCCTCGGGGCGCGGCATGCCGAAGTTGCGGTGGATCTTTTCCTTGGTGTCCCGGCCTTTCTGGTGGCCGAGCACCATGCACGGCTTGCCGTTGAATCGCGCGAGCCCGCCGACGATGGCGGCGTCGTCGGCATAGCTGCGGTCGCCGTGCAGTTCGCGGAAGTCGCTGAAGAGGCTGCTGATGTAATCGAGCGTGTACGGACGCTGCGGATGGCGGGCGACCATCGCGATCTGCCATGCGGTCAGTTTGCCGTAGATCTCCTTGGTCAGCTGCTGGCTTTTCTTCTGCAGGCGGTTTATCTCGTCGGAGATGTCGACGGCGGAGTCCTCGTGGACGTAGCGCAACTCGTCGATCTTCGCCTGGAGTTCGGCGATCGGCTGTTCGAAATCGAGAAAGGTCTGCTTCATGGCAGGAGACACGGGAATCGGATGCGCCGCATCATAACGCAGGCGCGGGACGCAGCATGTCGACGTGCGGGATGCCGTCCTCCTCATAAGGAGCCGACGCCGTCCGGAATCCGAGGCTCGCGTAGAACGCCTCGAGCCGCTGCTGCGCGGCGATGCGGATCGCGCGCCCGGGCCAGAGGTGCGCCGTCCGCGCGATGCCCTCCGCCATGACGACGCGTCCGAGTCCCGTCCCGCGATACGGCGCGCTCGTCAGCACCCTGCCGATAGACGGTTCTGCGAACTTGCGGCCGGGGTCGAGGAGGCGCAGGTACGTGGCGAGCGTCGGTCCTTCGCGCTCGTCGGCCCAGCCGATGAGATGCCAGGCGTACGCGTCGTGACCGTCGGCATCGAGGAACGCGCAATGCTGCTCGACGGCGAACACCTGCTGCCGCGCCGCGAGCGCGGCGTAGATTTCGACGGCCGCAAGCTGCGGCATCCGCGACCATTGCCAGCGGGGAGCGATGGGCATGACTGTCTCAGACGCCGAGGTCGTACTCGCGCCCGCCCCACCGCGTGGGCGTTCGCGAGCGCAGGTCGTCGGCCGCCTCGTCGAGAACACCGGCGGTGAGCCACGCGCCGACGATGTGCAACGGCGCCGTCCATGCGGGCGCGCGCGAAAGCCTCGCGATCCGCGCCAGGGCGCCAACCCACACGAGCATGGCGAGCCCCCATAGCACCAACAGCGCCCACCCGGTCGCCGGATCGCTCGGAATGAGGACAACGCTGACGGGTCCGGCACCGAGCATCCAGATCGGCAGCAACGTTCCCATCCAGCGGATCCGCCGCGCCGACGCGGCGAGACGCCTCGGCTTGCGGTCGGCGGCTTCGGTGTAGATGCGCTTCCAGCCGCGCCGGAATTGCGGCCAGTCCGCGTACATCGTGCACCGAAAGAGCCCGTCCGCCAGAAAGACGCCCGCGTTGCGCTCGCTCGCCTGGACCCGTCGGGCGAAGGCGAGGTCCTCCAGCAGCGCGCCCTTCACCGCCGCGTGCCCGCCGAGCGCATCGTAGGCGTTTCGCGTGAAGAGCATGTACTGGCCGTTTGCGAAGGCGCGGCGGTCGATCCGGGCGTTGGCGAGCGTCAGCGGATACTGGCGCATCAATTCGAGGGTTGCCGCCGGCTGGACGACGCGCTCGAACCACGCCTCGTACGTCAGCGTACTCAGGAGGCTCAGCATGTCGAGCCGGCGCTCGCGCATCATCGCGAGCGACGCGGCGATGCAGTCGGGCGAGAACGCCGTATCGGCATCCGCGAACAGCAGGAATTCGGCGTCGACGGCGCCAAGCGATCGCGTCACGCCCGAATGCGCCGCGTGGACCTTGCCGGCCCAATCGGGCGGGCAGACATCGATCTCGACGATCTCGAAGCGTTCGTCGCCGGCGATTTCCGCGCGGGCGAGGGACGCGGTGTCGTCGGTGCAGCGATCGAGCGCCAGCACGACCCGCAACGACGCGTAGGTTTCGGCGCGCAGCGACCGGATCAGGGTGGCGATGACGCGCGATTCGTTGTGGGCCGGAACGACCACGCAGACGCGACCGGTAGGAGGATTCGAGCCAGCGAGCGTCTGCCCCAGCCTCAGGGTGGGCACCCCGCGCATCGATTGCCCGACCCGCCTCCAGACCTCGCCCCAAACCAGTATCGTCGCGATGGCGCCGAGGCCGAGAAAGCCGCCATAGAACAGCAGAAGCCAATGGGGAAAGGTCAACGCGTCCGCCTCGTTCGACGCGCGCGCGCGTCGACGGCAGTCTACACGACCTCGTTTGCCGCGCTGCGCGGCGCAATTGCGGTGTTACTGGACCGATGCCACTGCGGGGACTGATGACAATGCGCCGGCGAACGAGCACGCCATCGCATCGGCGATCAACATGAAATCAACCTCGGGCACGCGAACCATCCCGAAGCGGAATGCCGCCATGGCCATCTCCTTTCCGTGTCAGACCGGTCGCGTGCGCAGCTCGGGCGGATGGGTGACCTCCACTCTGCCCGATTGCGGTCTTCCGCGTTCAGTGGCCGCGCGCACCGACGCCATGCTGCGGCGAAGGAGCTCGGCGCAAAGCACGCCGGCCGTTGCGACGGCGAGACCGCCCGCGACGACGGGCCGGGCGAGGAGCGCAGCAGTCATCCGCTGGTCGACCGGCAAGAGCGGGACGACTGCGTGCACGATGCATCCGGTTGCGAGCGCGGCGGTGCCGCCGACGGCTAGCGCGATCGCCCAGCGCGGCAGGCCGAGAAATCGCAGCTCCCCGCTGCGTTGATGACGCACCAGCGCGACGGCCGGAAAGACGAGCGCCAGCGACGCGCCGACAATGGCCGCCGCGGTGGCGACGAGCTGCAGCGTGGCGGGCCAGCCCCCCGGGGCAAGGCCTGGCGCGGCGTCGATGCGCAACGCTTGGGCGAGCGGGGGTGCGAGCTTGCCGATGAGTGCCAACTGCAGCACGAAGAGCGTCGTGAGGTAGAGCGGGCGGCTCATGCGACATCTCCCGATCGATGACGATGCCGCCACCATAAGCGGACGAAGCGGCGATCGCCATCCGGCGAACGGATGATCCGACGAAACGCGCGGCCGATCGGCGGAGGCAAGCGGGCGCGGCGGAACCCTTCGCGCGTCGCCATGCGCCGCCGGTTGGAAGACCCGGCCGCATCGCCTAGAATGGGCGCCCGCTTCGATCCTCGACCCGCTCTCCTGGAGGCAGCATGAAACCCCACCGGATCGCCGTACTTCCCGGCGACGGCATCGGCAACGAAGTCGTCCCCGAAGGCCTGCGCGTGCTCGAGGCGGCGGCTTCGAAGTTCGGCATCGCGATCGAGTGGCGCGAATTCGACTGGAACTGCGCGTACTACGCGAAGCACGGCAGGATGATGCCGGAGGACTGGTTCGAACTCCTGTCGCCGCACGACGCAATCTACTACGGCGCCGTCGGCTGGCCGGCGATCGTGCCGGACCACGTGTCGCTGTGGGGGTCGTTGATCCAGTTCCGCCGCCGCTTCGACCAGTACGTGAACCTGCGGCCGTGCCGATTGATGCCGGGGATCCCGAGCCCGCTCGCCAATCGCAAGCCGGGCGACATCGATTTCGTCGTCGTCCGCGAAAATACGGAAGGCGAATACTCGTCGGTCGGCGGACGCATGTACGAGGGTACCGAGCGCGAGATCGTGTTCCAGGAGTCGGTGTTCTCGCGCAAAGGGGTCGACCGGATACTGGAATTCGCGTTCGACCTCGCCGCCAAGCGCCCGGCGAAGCACCTGACGTCTGCGACCAAATCGAACGGCATATCGATCACGATGCCGTATTGGGACGAGCGGTTCCGGGCGACGGCAAAGCGCCACCCCGGCATCCGCACCGACCAGTTCCATATCGACATCCTCTGCGCGCATTTCGTGCAACGGCCGCAGGTGTTCGACGTGGTCGTCGGCTCCAACCTGTTCGGCGACATCCTGTCCGATCTCGGCCCTGCGGTGTGCGGGACGATCGGCATCGCGCCGTCGGGAAACATCAACCCCGAACGCGTCCACCCGTCGCTGTTCGAGCCGGTGCACGGTTCGGCTCCGGATATCGCGGGCAAGGGGATCGCGAATCCCATCGGGCAGATCTGGTGCGGCGCGATGATGCTGGAACATCTGGGGCATCCCGACGCCGCGCTTTCCATTGTCGACGCGATCGAGCGCACGCTCGCGGACCCGGCGGCGCCACGAACGCCCGACATCGGTGGCAAGTCAACGACGACCGAGGTCGGTCGGGCCATCGCGGCGCTGCTATGATACAAGTCCCTGATTCGTACGACTTTCCGCCGAATTGGCCCCGTCGCGCGAGTTTGAGCTGCACGCTGAAGCAACGGAGAGCCGAATGTCACTGATGATTGGGGTCCCCCGCGAGACCTTTCCGGGCGAGAAGCGGGTTGCCACTGTGCCCGACGTCGTCGAAAAGCTGATCAAGCAGGGTTTCCGGGTCGCCGTCGAAGCGGGCGCTGGCGATACCGCTCAAATCAACGACGATGCGTACCGTGCCGCCGGCGCCGAAATCGTCGCGGATCGCGCACGGTTGTGGGCGATGTCCGATATCGTCTTCAAGGTGCGTGGTCCGAGCAGCGAGGAGGTCGCCCTGTTGCGCGAGGGAGGCACGCTCGTCAGCTTCATCTGGCCCGCGCAGAACCCCGAGCTGCTGCAACAGCTCGCCGCCAGGAAGGCCACCGTGCTGGCGATGGACAGCGTGCCGCGCATTTCGCGCGCGCAAAAGCTCGACGCCCTCTCGTCGATGGCCAATATCGCGGGCTACCGTGCCGTCATCGAGGCCGCGCACGCGTTCGGCCGCTTCTTCACCGGTTCGATCACGGCGGCGGGCAAGGTGCCGCCGGCGAAGGTCTTCGTCATCGGCGCGGGCGTTGCGGGCCTCGCTGCCGTCGGCGCCGCATCCGGCCTCGGCGCCATCGTGCGCGCCAACGATACGCGCCCGGAAGTCGCGGACCAGATCAAGTCGCTGGGCGGCGAATACGTGGGGGTCGACTATCAGGAGGAAGGGAGCGGCGTCGGCGGTTACGCCAAGGTGATGAGCGAGGGCTTCCAGAAAGCGCAGCGCGAGGTGTTCGCGAAGCAGGCGAAGGACGTCGACATCATCATCACGACCGCGCTCATCCCGGGCAAGCCGGCGCCGAGGCTGATCACGGAAGACATGGTCAAGACGATGAAGCAGGGCAGCGTCATCGTCGACATGGCGGCCGAGCAGGGCGGCAACTGCGAGTGCACGGTGCCGGGCGAAATCGTGGTCAGGCACGGCGTCACGATCATCGGCTACAAGGACCTGCCGAGCCGCCTCGCGAAGCAGGCGTCGACGCTGTACGCGACGAACCTCTTCCGCCTGATGGAGGACATGATCAAGACGAAGAGCATCGAAGGCGATGCCATCAGCGTGAACATGCAGGACGAGGTGCTGCGCGGCACCACGGTGATCGACAAGGGGGAGCTCACGTGGCCGCCGCCGGCGCCGAAGCTCTCCGCCGCGGCGGCTGCACCCGCCGCCAAGCCGGTCGCGGTGGCCGCGAAGCCGAAGGGCCACGGTCACGGCGAGGCCAGCGGCCCGATGGCGGGAACGAAGACGGCCATCGTGTTCGGCGTGGGGGCCCTGCTGTTCCTGCTGATCGGAAGGTCCGCACCTTCAAGCTTCCTCGCGCACTTCACGGTGTTCGTGCTCGCCTGCTTCGTCGGGTACATGGTCGTCTGGAACGTGAAGCCCGCGCTGCACACCCCGCTGATGAGCGTGACCAACGCGGTTTCCAGCATCATCGCCATCGGTGCTCTGGTGCAGATCGCGCCCGACCTCACGAAGATCTCGGCGGAGCTCTTCCGGCCGAACGAGTGGATACGCTGGCTCGCCGTGGGCGGCATCGTGCTGGCCACGATCAACATGTTCGGCGGCTTCGCCGTGACCCAGCGCATGCTGCAG